>NZ_JBEZVN010000001.1:710196-1332058 GCF_040636995.1 Streptomyces sp. NPDC032161
GCGACGAAGGCGGTCGCGGCGGCGACGAAGGCGGTCGCGGCGGCGACGAAGGCGGTCGCGGCGGCGACGAAGGCGGTCGCGGCGGCGACGAAGGCGGTCGCGGCGGCGACGAAGGCGGCAAGCCCCGCGGTGGCATGGACACTGGTGGCGGCTTCATGGCCCAGGTGACCACCGAGGACGAGGGTGGCCGAGGCGGCGACGAGGGCGGTCGCGGCGGCGACGAAGGTGGCCGAGGCGGCGACGAAGGCGGTCGCGGCGGCGACGACTCCGGGCGTGGTGACGACGAGGGCCGTCCGCGCGGTGGCGTCAACACCGGTGGCGGCGGGACGGCGATGACCGGCAGCAGCCTGGCCGCCGGTTCGGCGCTGCTGCTCGGCGGCCTCGGCGTCGGCGCGTACAAGCTGCGCCGTCGTCGGTCGGCGGGTGACGCGGTCGCCTGACCGGGTTGGCCACAGCCCGACCCACTACCCGTCAAACGGGCGCTCATGTTGTCGCGGCCGTCACCCCTCGGGGCGACGGCCGCGGCGACTTCGTTTCCGCCCCTCCGCTCGCCCCCGTTCCCCGCCCCCGCTCCTTGCAAGCGAAAGGCGCACTCCCATGGCCGCCCCGCAGCCACCCGGTTCCACCTCCGACCGCAAGGCCCACGCCTCCCGATCACGCCACCACCTGCTGTGGCCCGCCATGGCGGCCGGGCTCGGCGCCATCATGATCTACAACTCCTTCGGTGACGTGGCCGACGGCAAGGTGCCGCCCCCTCCCACCGCCGCCATCGCGCCCGCGATGCCGGCCCCGCCCGAGGAGGTGCTCGGCTCGCACGCGCCGCCGCTCCCCGCTCCCCAGGGCGACGGCCCGGCCATGCTGCGCTCGGTCCCGACGCGGCTGCGCGTCCCGTCCCTCGCGGTCAACGCGCCGTTCACCGAACTGGCCCTCGGCACCGACCGCCGGCTGAACCCGCCGCCTCCGAACGACAGCAACCTGGTCGGCTGGTTCAAGGACGGCGTCACGCCCGGCGAACGCGGTACCGCGATCGTGGCGGGTCATGTCGACACGAAGACCGGACCCGCCGTCTTCCTCCAGCTTCGGTTCCTCAAGCCGGGGTCCACGGTCGACATCACCCGCGCCGACAAGTCCGTGGCCAGGTTCAAGGTGGACTCCGTCGAGACGTTCAAGAAGGCGAAGTTCCCGGACGACCGGGTCTACGGCGACACCCCCTCCGCCCAGCTCCGCCTGATCACCTGCGGCGGCGTGTACAACAAGAAGGCCAAGGACTACGAGGACAACGTGGTGGTGTTCGCCCACCTCGACTCGTCCAAGAAGGGCTGACGGCCGCGGGCCCTCGACGACTCCCGCCCGGCCCCGTACACCCCGGAAAGGCGTACGAGGACCGGGCGGGGCCCTTGCGTACGGCGACAGTTGACCGCCACCGCCGTACATCACATCGTCCTCAGTACCGCAGACCGCCGCCGTCGCCCCTGACCGCCGCGACGAAGGGCGTCCACGCCGAAGCCGAGAAGACAACGGCCGGACCCTGCGGGTTCTTGCTGTCCCGCACGGGGACACAGGCAGCACAGGCATCGTTCACTTCAAGGCAGTCACCGCTGGTGCCGCCGCTGTACGAAGACTTGCGGTGCGAGAGCGCGTCCCCCAGTGCGTGATCGTAGGCCACCTGACAGTCACGCACTACCGACGGAATCTCCCAGACCCGCCCCGACTTGAGACCTTCGGCATAGGCCACCGGCGGCAGGCCCTTGAACCACATCAGGGAAACCATGCCCTCCATCAGCGCGTGGTAGCCGACCGCGAACGGCAGGACATGAAGCCGGATTCGCCGGCTCTCCCCCACCTCCACGAGGTGACGCAACTGCTCGGCCATCACGGCGGGACCACCGATCGGGCGCCGCAGCACCGCCTCGTCGAGCAGCACCCACACCACGGGCGAACCGAAGGTGTCGAGAATGCGGGCCCGTTCGAGCCGCGAGGCCAGCAGCTCGTCCCGCTTCTCGTCGCTCTTGGTGGGGAAGCCCGAGCTGAGCACCTCGTATGCGTACGGCTCGGTCTGAAGAATCCCGGGCACCAACTTGGGGCCGTAGAACCGGATCACGATCGCCTTCTGCTCCAACTCGGCCGCCGCCTCGAAGTGTTCGGCGACCTTGCGACCGTCCAGCATGGGCAGGAAACGTTCGAAGATGCCGCCCGTTCCCAGCACTTCGTCCAGACGCTGCGCGTCCTCCAGCGCGGGCCTGCGCCTCCCCTTCTCCATGTGCGAGATGTGCGACGCGGTCAGGATCGCGCGGCGGCTCAGCTCCTCCTGCGTCAACCCGGCGGCCTCTCTGCGGATGCGCAGCTCCTTGCCGTACGAGACGCGCGTCACGGGATTGTCCTCGATCGCCATTGCCAACTCCCTTGCGTACGAAACGCGTCGTCCCCCTCCGACCCATGGCGAGCGTAACCACAAAAAGCTCACCCTGTGACGTGAATCACCTACATAGAGTGAATGGTGCGGTCATGGCGACGACGCCCAGGTCGAACGCCTACGGAGGGAGCGTCGGGCGCCTGGCGAAGTGACCATGCGTGCACGGCCGTTGCTGTACGGTGACGAAAAAAGCGGCCCTCCCCGCCGGTAGCAGCCAGCGCAGAGGGCCTTCACCGTCAGTGCTTTAAGAGTCAAGGAGCACCACGATGCTTCGGCATGTTATCGCGCCTGCACGTTTCTTCTCCCAGGTGTCGAACGAGATTCTGCGCCATCCCCGGCTGTCGTCCGACGCCGTTCGGATCCTCACCTGGCAACTCTCCCTCCCCGAGGACGCCGACGAGTCCCTTTCCCGTACGGCCGCGCGCGCCGGGATCAAGAAGGGCGCCTTCAACCGGGCCAAGTCGCAGCTCAAGGAGGAGGGTTACGTGCACGAGTGGCGACGGCAGGGGCTGCGGGGGCTCTGGACCACCGTGCAACTGGTGTCGTCGGTGCCACTGACCGCCGAGGAGGCGGTCGCCATGCGCGACGGGTGTCCGACGGCCGCCTGCCCGACCGCCGGTCGGCCGGAGGGCCGGGTCACCGGTCGTCATCCCGAAAAGACCCCCGAAGGGAAGACCTCCAACCATCCCCCGGCCCCGGCCCGGTTCCCGGCCGCCGAGGCCGAGGCGGGGGCGGAGACGCGGACCGAGGTGCGGCAAGCGCCTGACGCGGCACAGGAGCTGGTCGACAGCATCACCGCCCTCGACCCCCGCCTGAACGTCCCGCGCGGCATGCTCCCCCAGCTCGCCGCGCTCGCCGCGCAGTGGCTGGACATGGGTCACACGGCCGACGACGTACGCGCGGCGGTCCGCCGCAGCCTGCCGGGAATGGACCGGATCATCCACCGGCCCGGCGGCCTTCTGCGGTACGTACTCTGCGACCCGAGGCCCGCGAGGACGCCCGCAACGCCCGTCCGGCCCGCCGTGTCCGCGTCCCCGCCCCGCCTGTCATTGATGCGGGAATGTGCCGGTGCCCACACGCAGCCCTTCCTCTTCCTCCCTGTGGGGGACGAGGAATGCTGCGGCTCGTGCCAGGACAAGGCATCTCAGCAGGATCAGTACGTGGCAGCCACGGCGCGGGGCGTCGCCGCCGTACGCGCGGGGCTGTCCGGTCACTCCGCCCGGCGGTGACCGGCCCGGCCCACCTGCCTCACGGAGTGGGCCGGGAGGTAGGGGGCGAAGTGGACTACCCGAGGTTCAGGCCATGGACCTGATTGATGCACGCTCCAGGCGGTCAGACCACCAGCGCCGCATGCAACGCACTGAATGTCTCACGAAGTTCCACCGTGGCGATCGGATCGATCTCCATCTGCAAATGACACACGTCGTCGTCGCCATTGGGAGTCAGGCGCACGAAAAAGGCGAAACCGTCCCCGACTGGCTCCGCCTTCAATGTCAGCGGATTGTTCCGACCGGGAGTCACCGCCGCCGAAAAGCGCGCACCCGACGGCGCGCGCAGGCAAGAGAGCATCCGCGCCACGAAGTCCACGACCTCCGCAGTGCCGAGATCCGCAGTGAAGTCAGCTGTCAGCCAGGAGCACCAGTCCGCCGTGATCTGCCAACTGTCCGCACCGGCCCGAGCAAGCTCCAGCCAGACATCATCGTTACCGAGGCGAATCCGCGGGTGTTCCATCGCCGCCCTCCGACATCCGTGCCTGGAATCAAGATTCCACTGGGCGGATCTTCGTCGCACGCCATCCCCCTCCGGCAACCCGGCGAACCTTCTCGGTCGGAGCACCATATGCTCGAGCCACAGCCTCTCCGAACCGAAATAGGGAAGTTCTCACATCCCACGATCGGGCCCGTACCAGACGTCTTCAGCATCCTCCGCCGTCATGGGCAAACTCGTAAATTTAACCGGCCCGGGGTAGAAGATGCCGCTTCCCGGGCCGACCACGTCCATTCCGGTCAGATATCCATGCAGCCAATCGGCGAAGGTAACGAACGGCCCGAAGAACTCTTCCTCACCGTTCTCCACCAAGATGCGCGAAGCCCCGTCGCGGTCCTGCGCCAGGAATACTGTCTCCCCCCGGTCCGTTCCGAGAAGAGGAGTCAGCCCATGCCGCGTCCCGAAAGACATCTCAGCCAACCCCAGAACACTCCGCGGGTCCCCGGATATTTCGACATCCCAGTCCACTTCCGACCACGCCACAACGGTTTCTCTGATCCAATTTCGGAGATTCCAGCGCGGCGCGGATGGATGGTGAAGATAGATGTGCTCATTCAGACAGACCGGCGCGTACGCGTCGATGATCGTCTTGTAGTCGCAGGGGAGTTCGAAACCCAGTTCGCTTTCAAGCTCTCGCCAGCCACCAGCTTCATAACGAGCGGATGGCCGACCCAACATGGCCAGAGTCGACGTCAGCGCTTCAGAGGTCATCACGGCCTACCCATCTTCGGACATGTCGCACTACCCGTCACAGTGCCGCCCGTGGGCGACTGGTAAACCACACAGTGCTTCAGCACTCTGTCCTCCAGAATCGCATAGTTGTACTCAATCGCCGTCGGCACACCGGACTCAACATTGCCATAGCGCGGGGTTACCGACAACTGTACGTGCTTGCCGGCCTTGATGGCTTGGCGAATATCTCTTTCTACCCCAGTACTCAGGTAAGGAGTGTTGGTCTTTTCGTACTCGGCCACCAAATTCCTGAGATCGATACCCGAGCCCTTGGCTGCCGCCGGTATCAGTTGACCGTTGGCCGGCATATGTCCCTGACTTCTGATCTCCCGCATCCCAGGAGGCTGGGTGGTTCCGTTCGTGTTCGTCCCCGGCGCCTTGCGATCCGGATTGAAGTCAGTTTTGTCGAGCATCCCGTACACACCGACCGCACGGCACTGATCGCTTTTTTCGAACGCGTCGTAGTACCTCTCACGAGGCAGGTACACGGCATGCCCGGTCAGGCTGTACCCCGGACCGTCATCGCACTTGTCGTCGTCTCGCGTGCGGCCCCGATTCTTTCCACCGGCGTGATCAGCGGGACTCGGCTGGAAGAGCTCGAGCGAGTCGATAACAATCGGTGTGAAGATATCGAGTGTCAGCTTTTTTATTATCTCCTTTGCGCTCAGGGTCATCGTGACGCTCTGACCGGCTGTCCAAATAGCGGTTGTCCAGATCGGCGCGGCAGGCGGCAGCTTGGGCGCCGGAATCGGGTTCAAACCATTGTTGGGGTTCTGGTCGATCGGGGGCTTCGGAGGCTTTACCGCGGTACCGCACGACCCGTTGCACACCTTGGTAAGCACGCCACCGCCGCCGCCCCTGCTGCCAGCGTTGCCACCGCCGCCGCCACCGCCAGTCCGGTGCGCGCAATCGCGAGGCGGCCGGAAGCTGGCGGATGGGGTCTCCCCTGCTCGGGGAAGGGCTGCGTGGGTTTTCGGCCAACGCCGCGAGCGATGGGGGCTCCTTGCTCGAACGCAGCCGAGAGATCGGGGAAGTGCCGGGCGGCGCGACGCGGCGAACGTTGCCAAGAAGCGCACTGGTTCGCGCCTGAACGCGACCGGCGCGAGCGAGTGGTCGAGCAGGTCGTGCAGATCCCGGGCGAGCCTCAACCGTTCCTCGCTGGCGGCGAGTCGGGCGACCGTCGCACGTGCCTCGCGCGGCTCGGCATCTCATGCCGGACACATGACGGCGGATACGGGACCCGTCCCCGGCCGGGGTCCGGCCGGGGGCGGGTGCGGGTGTGGGCTCCCGGGGCGTACACGAGCCGCCGGGGCGGGACGGTCAGCCGTTGCCGTCGAGGCTGATCGTGGCGGTGCGCTCGGCGGGGGTCTTGCCGAGCAGCGCGCTCTGCATGGCCGCCGCCACGTCGTCGGCGTTCAACTGGTGCTTCTTGCCGTCGCCCTTGGTGATCATGATGCCGTCGAAGACGCCGTCGCACAGGGTGTCGATGGCCTTCTTGTCGTAGTGCTGGACCAGCTTTCCTTCCACCGGCACCATCGAGAGGATCTGCGGCAGCGACCTGGCGGGACCGAACTGGATCTGCTTCGGCCCTGCCTTGATCGTGATCAGGCCGGACATCGCGGGCTGCGCGAACTCCTTCATCGCCCGGTCCAGTTCGGCCTGGGTGATGGTGGGTTCGCGGCTGGTGACGGGCAGTTGGACCGTGGACGCCTTGCCGGTCTGCACCTGGGCCCGGTACGCGTCACGCACCGAGATCATCGACTGGTTGACGTCCAGCCCCTTGCCCGCCTTGCCGGGTACGGCGATGGCCTTGTTGGGCTCGAACTTGATCGTGCCGTCGCTCGCCGAGCCGGAGACGCCCGCCAGGTCCGTCAGCGCGACGCCCAGCTTCTCCTCGTCGACCGGGATCACCGGGTCGACGACGCGCTTCTGGCCGAAGAGGGAGCCGATGACGGACATCGGGTTGTAGTCGCTGCCGGCGGCGGCGCGCACGGTCTCCTGGCTGTCCAGGGCGAGTCCGGCCTTGTCCGGCACGAGTTCGGTCTTCTTGCCGTCCACGGACAGCTGAAGGGGCGCCACGGCACGCTTGCCGAGGGCGGCGTCCAGCTTCGCGACGGCCTCCTCCTTGGTGCCGCCGCCGATGTCCACGCCGAGGACGGTGGTGCCCTTCGGGACGTCGGAGTGGTTCATCAGCAGCCCGGCGCCGTACGCGACGGCGGCCAGACCGACGACGCCCGCGCCGAGCAGCACCAGCTTGGAGCGGCCCTTCTTCTTCGCGGGCGCGGACGCCGGGGCGGAACCGGCGGGAGGAACGGGCGTCGGGGCGGCGGAGCCGCCCGAGCCCAGCGGACCCGTGCCCATCGCCCCGTCCTCGACCCGGGGCGCCGCGTCGGCGCGCCGGGCGGAGAGCCCGCCGGGCCCGCCCGCGCTCGGGAACGAGGACGCCGGGCGCGACTCCGGCGTGATGACCGGAATGCCGCTGGTGAGCGTGTCACCGGAGACGTTGCCGTCGGATCCGGTACGCGCCGCGGCGGCGAACTGGGGCGTCAGCTCCGCCGTGTCGTCGGACAGCCGCGGCACCGCGCCGCCACCGGTGCCGGTGCTCGTGGCGGTGTTCGGGATCAGGGGCGAGGCGCCGCCGACCGGGCCCGCGGTGAGGCCGACCGGGCCCGCCGCCGGGCCCTCGGGAGCCCGGACACCGAACTCGTCGAGCGCGCTGCCGCCGGGGCGGGGCCCCCCGGGGGCGGGGGTGTGCTGCGGACCGTCGGAGAAGTACGGCGGCTCGACACGCGGCGGGGTGGCCGCGGCCCCCTCCCGGGCGTCCGCGCCGCCCGTCGGGTCACCGGCCGGGGCGCCGGGCGCGCCACCGGTGACCGGGGTCTTCGGGCCGGTGACCGAGGTGTTCACGGGCTGCTTGCGCGGCGCGAACCAGTCGCTGCTGCTCTTCTCCCTGGCGGCCGGCTTGTCGGAGGCCGGTTCCGAGGGCGCGGCGGCGGACGCCGCTTCGGCGTCGGGCACGGCGTCCGGCGCGTCCGCGGGCGAACCGGGGCGCGGGATGCTGCTGGTGCGCTCCATGTCGGAGGCGTCGCCCTCGTTCACGGGCGTGCGCATCACGACGGGCGGGATGGGACGCGAGCCCGGAATGTTGATCCGGATACGCGTCGTCAGCGTCGTCTCGGTCCGCGGCTCCTCGGGCCGCTTCCGGCCCGCGGGCTCCGGAGCCCCGTCCTGGGCGTCCTGCGAGGGGTGCGGCGACGGATACTGGCGGGATCCGTACGGCGGCGTCCCCGAGGGGTACGCGGCTCCTCCGCGCCCCTGGGTCCCGGAGGACGAACTGTCAGTTTCACGACTCAAAGCAGGTTCTCCCGATTGGCTCCGCCGCCCGTACTTCCCCCCTGCCGCGGGCCGGGGGACGGCTCGGCGCGCGAACCACCATACTGGCCAGCGCCGACAGACACCCTCGACCGGGGGAAACGACCGCGTGACCCCCTGACGGGCCAAGGGCATTACGGGGTCGGCCGTGGCACATTACTTGCCAGGTCGGCCGCTGTCGGCTCCCGGATGGGGCGACCGCGACATGGTGGCACAGATCACGGCGACGACCATCCCGCCCAGCAGGAAGAGGGCGAGCCCCACCGCGTCGCCGAAGACATAGTCGCCCTCCGGCCGCCCGCCGAGCAGAAACACGATCGAAATCAGCCAGCCCGCCGCGGGGGCCAGGGCGCCGAGCTGGGTGCCGTGGAGGCGCCGCCCGCCGCGGAACAGCCCGGCACAGGCCGCCAGGGCGAGCAGCAGCCCGCCGGGGAACCAGGCCGCCTGGACGAGTGAACCGGCGATCCCGACGAGCGCGCCGAGGACCGCGAGGCCCACGTAACCGGCGATCCGGCCGGGGTTGAGGGGCGCGGCCAGTCCGGTGGCCGGAACGTCCCGGGAAGGCACCCCGGAGCGCGCGGCGCGCTGCCTGCCGTCGCTCATCGTCCCGCTCCCGTCCCCGAGCCCACGCCCGCTTCCGAGCCCGCTCCGGGTCCGGTGCCCGCACATACGTCCGACTCCGCGTCCGGCAGACCGGCGAACAGGTCGTCCTCGCGCTCGCCCCGCGGGGCTCCGGGGACACCGCGCACCAACTCGTAGTACTCGGTGGTGAGAACGGGCTGGCCGAGGTCGTTGGAGAGGGCGAAGAAGTCGCCGTCCACGACGATCTGCGTGGCGTGCGCGCGCATCGCCGCGCGCTTGGCCGCCGCGTGGGCCGAGCCGTCGATCCGCGTGGTGATCCCGGCGTCGTCGACCACGCCCGGCACGTCCTCCACGGCGGCGATGCCCGGGAAGGCGTCCGGTGCCGTCTCGCGCAGGCGCGCGAAGCCCTCCTCGACGACCGTGCGCGGCACCCGGTTCCAGTAGGTCTTGGCGATGGTGTGCGGGGCGGTCGCTGGGTCGTGGGCCGGGTCGGCGGCCAGCTCCGCCGCGCGCATCGCGACGCGGTGTGCCTGGATGTGGTCGGGGTGCCCGTATCCGCCGTCGGGGTCGTAGGCGACGAGGACCTGCGGGCGCACCGAGCGGATCACCGTCACGAGGTGGGCCGCGGCCTCGTCCACGTCCGCGGACCAGAAGGATCCGGGGCGGTCGTTCTGCTCGGCGCCCATCATCCCGGAGTCGCGGTAGCGGCCGGGGCCGCCGAGGAAGCGGTGGTCGGTGACGCCGAGTTCCCTCATGGCCGCGGAGAGTTCGCCCCGGCGGTGGGGGCCGAGAGTGTCGTCCCGGTCCGCCGCGAGATGGGCGAGGGCGGGCGGGATGACCTCGCCCTCCTCGCCGAGCGTGCAGGTCACCAGGGTGACCAGGGCGCCCTCGGCCACGTACTTGGCCATGGTGGCGCCGTTGTTGATCGACTCGTCGTCGGGGTGCGCGTGCACCAGAAGCAGGCGCCGGGCGGGGTGGTCCGTCATGGGGACCACCCTACGAGCCGAGCGCCTGGAGAGCCGACCGCGCCTGCACATGGCTGTCGGACCGCTGTGCCGTCGGACCACCGTGCCGCCGAACCGGGACGCGCCGCCGAGCCGTGCCTCATGGGCCGTACTCGGGAGCCGCTGTCTCGGAACCGTGCCTCAGAAGTGGTGTCTCGGGATCGGACGCCGTGCCCCGGAACCCGCGTTCCGGAGGCCGTGCCTCAGAACTTGAGACTGCCGATCATCCCTGCCACGTTCGTGGTCAGGTTGGCGATGCTGGGCGCGATGGACGAGCTGGCGAGATAGAAACCGAGCAGCGCGCAGACCACCGCATGTCCGGCCTTCAGTCCGGATTTCCGGATCAGCAGGAAGACGACGATCGCCAGCAGCACCACCGCCGAAATCGAGAGTGCCACGGCGGTTCACCTCCATCAGTACGGTCGGGACGGGCAGCACACGTGGAGCCAGCAGGTTCATACCCACCGAGCGCTACGGATCATAACTATCCGTGCCACCGCATTGATCGGGGCACGGCAGCACGAGGGGCGCACAACCGGTGGATCGGGGACTGGGCAGTGGATCGGGGACTAGGTTCGGGCCATGACTTCGCAGCAGATCTCATTTCCTCGCCAGCACGCCAGGACCATGCGCTTCAGTCTGGGCGCTCCGCGCGCGTTCACCATCTCACCCGACGGGAAGCGGGTGGTCTTTCTTCGGTCAGCTTCCGGAACGGAACGGTCGGGCCGGCTGTGGGTGCTGGACCTGCCCGAGGGCGGCACTCCGACGGAACGGGTCGTCGCCGATCCCGAGGCCCTGCTGGGCGGTTCCGCGGAACGGCTGTCGGCCCAGGAGCGCGCCCGGCGCGAGCGGAGCCGCGAGGGCTCCTCGGGGATCGTCGGCTACGCGGTCGACGCGGCGGCCGAGTTGGCCGCGTTCGCCCTCTCCGGGAAGGTGTACGTCGCGGAGTTGCGGGCGGGCACGGCGCGCGCGCTGCCGGTACCGGGCCCGGTGATCGACCCGCGGCCGTCGCCGGACGGGCGGCACATCGCCTACGTGGCCAAGGGCGCGCTCCGCGTCGTGGGCGCCGAGGGCGACGGGGACCGGGCGCTCGCGGAACCGGAGTCGGGGAACGTCACGTACGGCCTGGCGGAGTTCATCGCCGCCGAGGAGATGCAGCGTTCGCGGGGCTTCTGGTGGTCGCCGGACTCGGACCGGCTGCTGGTCGCCCGGGTCGACGACAGCCCCGTGCGGCGGTGGTGGATCGCCGACCCCGCGCACCCGGACCGCACGCCCGCCGAGGTCGCCTACCCGGCGGCGGGGACGCCCAACGCCGAGGTGGGCCTCTTCCTGACCGATCTGGACGGCGGCCGTACCGAGGTGGTCTGGGACCGTGCGCGCTATCCGTACCTCGCCCAGGTGCACTGGTCGTCGGCGGGGGCTCCGCTGCTCCTGGTGCAGGCCCGTGACCAGCGCAGTCAGCTCCATCTCGCGGTGGACACGGAGACCGGCGCCACGCGGACTGTGCACGTCGACGAGGATCCGATCTGGCTGGAAATCTTCCCCGGGGTACCCGCCTGGGCACCGGACGGGCGTCTGGTGCGGATCGCCGACGAGGGCGGGGCGCGCGTGCTCGCGGTCGGCGACCGACTGCTGACCGGCGCCCAATTGCAGCTCCGGGCGGTCCTGGACATCGGCGATTCGGACATTCTGGTGTCGGCGTCGGCGGGCGAGGAGGCCGCGGAAGCGGAGATCGGCGAGACCCATGTGTACCGGGTCAACGAGCTGGGCGTCGAACGGATCTCCGAAGAGGCCGGGGTCCATTCGGCCGTCCGCGCGGGCGACGTGACGGTGCTGGCCTCCCAGTCGCTCCAGTGGCCGGGGGTGCGCGCCGAGGTGCTCCGCGACGGCAAGCGGATCGCCACCATCGCGAACTTCGCCCAGGAACCGGTGCTTTCGCCGCGGGTGCAGTTCACCGAGGGGGGCGCACGGCGGATTCCGTGCGCCGTGCTGCTCCCCCGGGACTACAAGGAATCGGACGGCCCGCTTCCGGTGCTGATGGATCCGTACGGCGGACCGCATGCCCGCCGGGTGCTCGCCGCGCACCATGCGCACCTGACCTCGCAGTGGTTCGCCGATCAGGGCTTCGCCGTGGTCGTCGCGGACGGACGGGGCACCCCGGGCCGTTCACCGGCCTGGGAGAAGGCCGTCAAGGACGACCTCGCCCTCCCCCTGGACGACCAGGTCGAGGCGCTTCACGCATTGGCCGAAAATTATCCCCTGGACCTCGGCAGGGTTGCGATCCGCGGCTGGTCGTTCGGCGGATATCTGTCGGCGCTCGCGGTGCTGCGGCGGCCGGACGTCTTCCACGCGGCGGTGGTCGGCGCACCCGTGACCGACCTGCGGCTCTACGACACCCACTACACGGAGCGCTATCTCGGTGACCCGGCCGAGCAGCCGGAGGTGTACGCGCACACCTCGCTGCTGACGGACGAGGGGCTCTCGGAGGCGGCGGAGCAGGTACGCCCGATGATGATCGTCCACGGTCTGGCGGACGACAACGTGGTGGTCGCGCACTCGCTCAGGCTGTCGTCCGCCCTGCTGGCGGCGGGGCGCCCGCACGAGGTGCTGCCGCTCAGCGGGGTGACGCACATGACGCCGCAGGAACAGGTGGCGGAGAACCTGCTCCTGCTCCAAGTGGACTTCCTGAAGCGGTCGTTGGGGATGCGCGGCTGAGGGTCTGCCGGGTGGCTTCGACCCGAAAGCGGGCGCGGCACGGTGTGTGCGATTCCAGGGCGCCGGAATGTCCTCGTAGGGGAGCCGACAGGACATCCCGGCAACGCCGGAAGCGTGTGTGCCAGGGTGTGGCCGCCCGGTCGGAGGTCACCCGACAGGTCCGAACCGGCCGGGCACCCCGCCGGGGTGCCCGGCGGCCGTTCCGCCGTTCACCGCCCTCGCACCGACCCGCCTCCGAACCTTCACCGGCCCGCCTTCGACCTTTCACCGGCTCCGCACCGGACGTCCTCCGATGTTTCATCGGATCGTCACCAGCCCGGCGGCGGCTGGGACGGCGGAGGCGGCGGCCGATGAGGAGGAAGGGGCGGCGGCTGGTCGGGCGGCGGCGGGGGCGGTGCCCCGAAGGGGCCCGGGCCGGAGCCGGAGTGGCCGTAGCCCTGTCCGGGCCCAGGTCCGGGGCCCGGGACCGGGCCGTACCCGTAGCCCTGCTCGTAGCCCGGGTCGTACCCCTGATACGGCTGGGCGAGGTGGCCGGCCGGGCCCCGGACGGCCAGCGCGATGAGCACGACCAGAGCGGCGATCGCTTCGAAGGTCCAGCTCAGCACGAGGAGTTGATTCTCGATGGGCAGTTCGCCGAAGTAACCCAGCACGCCCTGGTCCAGGGAGCGGATCAACGCACCCGCCGCGCCCGGCAGCAGTAACCCGGCCGCGATCAGGCCGAACGGCCGGGCGTACGCGGCGCGGCCGAGCGCGCTCCCGCCCGCGAACAGGCAGAGCAGCACGACGACGGCGCCGGCCCAGCCCAGCGGGGGGTCGATCAGCCCGTGCGAGGCCTGTTCCCCGCCCAGGTACCAGTCGGGGAAGATCTCGGGAAGCCGCACCACCGTCCGGATCTCCCACGCGGCGATGGTCGCCGCCGAGGCTCCCAGCAGCAGGAAGGTGAGCACGCCCGCGCCCTGGCCCGGCCGGATCGGGACCCGTTCGGAGAAGTCGGCCGGCGGGCGGCGCCCGGCGCCCGCCGTGATGACGAGTGCGACCGCCACCCCGATGGCCACGAAGGCGCAGATCAGAGCGCGGGTGCGCAGTTCGTCGGAGAACATGCCGTCCATGGGGGACGTCCCGATGTTCCAGAGTCCCGGGAGCCGGAGGGCGAGCGTGAGGACCCCGGTCGCGACCAGCGCGGAGGCGGCCACCGAGACCCGCACGACCGTGAGGGCGACGACGAGATACACCACGAACAGGACCAGGTCGTCGATCGAGGTGGTGGGCATCTCCGGCAGGCGTGCGTCCTCGTAGCCGGTCCAGTACCGCAGCAAATGGCCCGGTTCGTCGACCGCGCCCAGGTCCCGTACGATCCAGCCCGCGACGATCACCGCGAGCACGGCGCAGAGAACGGCGCCCGTGATCCTTGCCCCCCGTGTGAGTATCACCCGAGCGATACTCCACCGTCCCCCGGCACCGGGCAAGGGGATCGCCGGGGTGTTGTGCGAACGGGCAACCGGACGATCAACGGGCGACCGGCCGGGGGGAGTTGGCGCCCCGACCGGTCCACGGCGCCCGCACGGCCGTGCTCCGCCCATGCTGCCGCAGCCGTGTGTCGGAGGCGCGACGGCCGCGTTGCCCACGCGTTACGGAAGCCCCGGCCCCGCCGCCGCGTCCCGCCGCCGGGCCCCGTCCGTACGCCTCGCGGTCAGGCCGACCGGCCGCTCCCGGAAGCCGATGTCCCGCCCTCCCCGCCCTCCTCGCCCGGTCCACCCTGCCCGCCCTGCCTGTCCGGTCCGCCCGGTCCGCCCTCCCCGCCCTCCTCGTCCGGTCCACCCGGTGCCACCACCCGCTTCTCCTCCGCGAAGTGGCAGGCCGAGGGGTGCTCCGCCGGGCCGTCCGTCCCCCGGAAGACCTCCGGGACCGCCAGCAACGGCACCTCCCGGGCGCACCTCTCCCGCGCCTTCCAGCAACGGGTCCGGAAGCGGCAGCCGGAGGGCGGATCGGCGGGCGAGGGGACGTCCCCGTGCAGGACGATCCGCTCCCGCCGCGCGCGGACCGTCGGGTCCGGCACCGGCACGGCGGACAGCAGCGCCTGGGTGTACGGGTGGGTGGGGTGGTCGTAGATCTGCTCGTCGGTGCCGGTCTCCACGATCCGGCCCAGGTACATCACGCCCACCCGGTCGGAGATGTGCCGGACGATCGACAGGTCGTGCGCGATGAAGACGTAGCTCAGCCCGAACTCCCTCTGGAGCCGGTCCAGCAGGTTGACGACCTGTGCCTGGACGGAGACGTCGAGGGCGGAGACGGGCTCGTCGGCGACGATGATCTCCGGGTTCAGGGCCAGTCCGCGGGCGATGCCGATGCGCTGACGCTGACCGCCGGAGAACTGGTGCGGGTAGCGGTTGACGTACTCCGGGTTCAGGCCCACCACGTCCAGCAGTTCCCGCACCCTGCGGCGGCGGTCGCCCTTCGGCGCCACCTCGGGGTGGATCTCGTACGGCTCCCCGATGATGCCGCCGACGGTCATGCGCGGGTTCAGCGAGGTGTACGGGTCCTGGAACACCATCTGGATGTTGCGGCGCACCGCCTTCAGCGCGCGCCCCGACAGCCTGGTGATGTCCTCGCCCTTGTACCTGATCGCACCGGCCGTCGGCCGCTCCAGATGCACCAGCATCCGGGCCACGGTCGACTTGCCGCAGCCCGATTCCCCCACGATGCCGAGCGTCTCCCCGGCCGCCAGGTCGAAGGAGACGCCGTCGACGGCCTTGACCGCGCCGATCTGCTTCCTGAACAGCACGCCCCGGGTCAACGGATAGTGCTTGACCAGGTCGCGGACCTGGAGGATCGGTTCGCCGCGGTCGCTCTCCCCGGAAGGGCCGTTTCCCGGGGAGGGGCCGCTCCCCCGGTCGGCGGGCGTCGCGTGATCAGCGCGCATCGAGCGCCTCCTCCCAGAAGTAGCAGGCGCTCTCGCGGTCCTCGGCCACCTGGAACAGCGGTGGCACCTCGCCCCGGCAGACGTCCCGGGCCAGCGGGCAGCGCGGATGGAAGGCGCAACCGGGCGGGACGCGCAGCAGGCTGGGCGGCAGGCCCTTGATCGCGTACAGCTCCCGGCCCTTCTGGTCCAGGCGCGGGATGGACCGGAGCAGGCCCTTGGTGTACGGGTGGGCCGGGGCCCGGTAGATGTCGTGGACGGGGGCCGATTCGACGATGCGGCCCGCGTACATCACGGCGATCCGGTCCGCGACGTCGGCGACCACGCCGAGGTCGTGGCTGATCAGGATCAGGCCCATGTCGTACTCGCGCCGGAGCTCCGCCAGCAGGTCCATGACCTGCGCCTGGACCGTCACGTCGAGCGCCGTGGTGGGCTCGTCCGCGATGATCAGCGAGGGTTCCAGCGCCAGCGCCATGGCGATCATGATGCGCTGGCGCATGCCGCCGGAGAACTGGTGCGGGTAGTCGCGGACGCGCTGCCCCGCCGCCGGGATGCGGACCCGGTCCATGAGCTCGACCGCCTTCGTCCGGGCGTCCTTGCGGGACATCCCCCGGTGGACGACGAACATCTCACCGAGCTGTTCCCCCACGCTGAGCACGGGGTTGAGGGAGGAGAGCGCGTCCTGGAAGATCATGGCGATCTCCTGGCCGCGGATCCTCCTGCGCTCCTCCCTGCCCATCCCCAGCAGGTCGCGGCCCTTGAAGAGGATCTCGCCGCCGCCGATCCGTCCCGGGGGCGTGTCGAGGATGCCCATGACGGCCTGGGCGGTGACGGACTTGCCGGAGCCGGACTCGCCGAGCACGGCCAGTGTCTCGCCCGCGTCCACGGCACAGGTGACTCCGTTGACGGCTTTGGCGACACCGTCGCGGGTGCGGAACTCCACGTACAGATCGCGCACTTCGAGCAGCATGGCGGGCTCCTCAGCGCAGCTTGGGGTCGAGGGCGTCGCGCACCGCGTCGCCGAGCATGATGAAGGCGAGCACCGTGACCGCCAGGGCCCCGGCGGGCCAGAGCAGCATGTGCGGGGCGTTGCGGATGTACGGGGAGGCGGCGGAGAGGTCGATGCCCCAGGAGACGGCGGGCGGCCTCAGCCCGACGCCGAGGAACGACAGGGTCGCCTCCAGCGCGATGTACGTACCGAGCGCGATGGTCGCGACGACGATCACCGGCGCGACGGCGTTCGGGGCGATGTGGCGCAGCAGCATCCGGGTGTGGGAGGCGCCGAGCGCCCGGGCCGCCTGCACGTAGTCGTTCTGTTTGGCGGTGATCACGGCGCCCCGGGCGATGCGGGCGATCTGCGGCCAGCCCAGCAGCACGATGAAGCCGATCACGGGCCACACGGTGGAGCTGGTGACGACGGAGAGGAAGACCAGCCCGCCGAGAACCACGGGGATGCCGAAGAAGACGTCGGTGACGCGCGAGAGGACGGCGTCCCACCAGCCGCCGAAGTACCCCGCCAGACCGCCGAGGAGTCCGCCGAACAGGGCGACGCCGAGGGTGGCGCAGATGCCGACCGTCACCGAGTTCCTGGCTCCGTGGACGGTACGGGTGTAGACGTCGCAGCCCTGTCCGTCGAAGCCGAAGGGGTGCCCGGGGCGGGGGCCGTCCTGGGCCAGGGCGAGGTCGCAGTCGAGGGGGTCCTGGCCGGCGATCAGCGACGGCCGGATCGAGATGACCACCAGGAAGAGGATGATCAGGGCGGAGACGAGGAAGACCGGGTCGCGGCACAGGTCCCGCCGGGCGTCGGACCACAGGCTGCGCGGTTTACCGGTGGGTCCGGTGCCCCCGGGGCCGCCGGGCGCCCTTTCGAGGGTCGTGCCCTCCTCCAGGGCGAGGCCCGTCGCTCCGCCCGCGCCGCCCGGTGAGATCGCCTCGTCCGGTGTCTGCTGCTCAGGCATAGCGGATCCTCGGGTCGAGTACGGCGTACAGCAGGTCGACGAGCAGGTTGGCCGCCAGGAAGACGAGGACCAGGACGGTGACGAAACCGACGACGGTCTGGGAGTTCTGGCGCAGGATGCCCTGGTAGAGCTGGTAGCCGACGCCATGGATGTTGAAGATCCGTTCGGTGACGATCGCGCCGCCCATGAGGGCGCCGATGTCCGTGCCGATGAACGTGACGACGGGGATCAGCGAGTTGCGCAGCAGGTGCCGGACGACGACGCGGCGCCGGGGAAGCCCCTTGGCGACGGCGGTGCGGACGTAGTCGGCGCGGGCGTTCTCCACGATCGAGGTCCGGGTGAGCCGGGTGACGTACGCGAGGGAGACCGAGGCGAGGACCAGCCCGGGGACGATGAGCGCGTCGACGGGCGCCCCCGGCGGGACGGAGGGCTTGATGACGCCCCATTGGACGCCCAGGAGGAGTTGCAGCAGCAGGCCGGTGACGAACGTCGGGACGGAGATGACGATCAGGGTCAGGACGAGGCCGGTGGTGTCGACGGGGTGTCCGCGGCGCAGTCCGGTGACGACGCCGAGGCTGATGCCGATGACGATCTCGAAGACGATCGCGACGACGGTGAGCCGGATCGTGACGGGGAAGGCCCTGGCCATCAGCTCGGTGACCTTCTGCCCGTTGAACGCGGTACCGAAGTCGCCGGTGAAGACGTTGCCCATGTACGTCGCGTACTGCTGCCACACGGGCTTGTCGAGGCCGAACTCCGAGCGGAGCCGGGCGGCGGTGGCCGGGTCGCACCGGCGCTCGCCGCAGAGGCCCGCGATGGGGTCGCCCATCACGTTCACCATGAGGAAGATGAGCAGCGTGGTGCCGAGGAAGACCGGGACCATCTGCAGCAGCCGCCGGATCACATAGCGTCCCATCAGGGCTCCCGGGGGTCGCGGGTTCCGGAGGGCCGGGGGGCGGTTCCCGGTGGCCGGGGGCGACGGTGCTCGGCCGGATGCCGGTCCCGGCGGATCACTTGACCCGGATCCCCTCGTACACCGGGACGCTGAACTGGTTCAGCGCCACGTCGCTCACCCGCTCCGAGTAGCCCGCGCTGCCGTTCTGGTACCAGAGCGGGATGACGGGCATCTGCTCGGCCAGGACCCTCTCGGCGTCCTGGAACGTCGAGACGGCCCTGGCCCGGTCGGACTCGGCGTTGGCCCGGTCGACCAGGCCGTCGAACTTCTTGCTGCTCCACTTGCCGTCGTTGGACGAGGCGTCGGTGTAGTACAACGGCTGGAGGAAGTTCTGGATCAGCGGGTAGTCCATCTGCCAGCCCGCCCGCCAGGCGCCGGTGAGCCGCTGCCGGGACACCTGTGCGCGGAAGTCGGCGAACGTGCCGACCGGGGTGCCGACGCACGCCTTGTTGTCGTCCATCACCCGGTTGATGCTGTTGCAGACGGCGTCCACCCACTCCTTGTGGGAACCGGTGTCGGCGTTGTACGTGATCGTGAGCCGGCCTCCCGGGATGCCGCCGCCCTCCTGGATCAGCTTCTTGGCCCGGGCCGCGTCGAACTCGCAGGGCGCGCCGCACAGCCCTTCCTGGAAGCCGCCGTGCGCGCCGAGGACCGGGGAGGTCCAGTCGGAGGCGGGGGTGCGGGTCTCCCGGAAGATCTGGTGGGTGATCTGCTCCCGGTTGATGGCCATGGACAGGCCCTGACGGACCTTGGCGGCCTCCGGTGCGGCCCATTTCCGGTCGTAGAAGGGGAAGGCGAGGGTCTGGATGATGCCCGCCGGGGTGTTGATGTAGCGGGGGCCGAGGTCCGCCTCGACGTTCTTCAGCTGTGCGGCGGGCACGTCGTCGACGAGGTCGAGGTTCCCGGCCATCAGGTCGGTGTAGGCGGTGTTGCTGTCGGTGTAGACCTGGAGGTCGATGCCGCCGTTGCGCGCCTTGTCGGGGCCGGGGTACGCGTCCCGTCTGCGCAGACTCATGGCGGCGCCCTGGGTGTACGAGTCGACGATGTACGGACCGTTGCCGACGGGCTTGGCCAGCCAGCCGGCGTGGTCGGTGAAGAAGGCCCGGGGCAGCGGGGCGAAGGCGGGATAGCCGAGGGTGTCGGGCCAGAGGGAGAACTTCTGCGACAGCCTGACCGTGAAGGTGCGGTCGTCGACGACCCGGAGGCCGGAGAGCGTCTTCGCGGTGGCGGGGCCGGCGGCCGGGTGGACCTTGGCGTATCCGTCGATGTAGCCGAAGAAGTAGGCGTTCTTCTGGTTGTTCTTCAGCTGGGCGCCGTAGTTCCAGGCGTCCACGAAGGACCTCGCGGTGACCTTCTCGCCGTTGCTGAACGTCCAGCCGTCCTTCACGGTGACCGTGAAGTTCTGGTTGTCCTCGGTCCCGATCCGCTCGGCCAGCATGTCGGTGGCGGCACCGGTCCTCGGGTCGTAGCGCTTGAGCCCACGGAAGATCATGTCGAGGACCTTGCCGCCCTGCACCTCGTTGGTGTTCGCCGGTTCCAGCGGGTTCTGCGGGTCGCCCCAGGAGGACCTCACGATTCCGTCGGGACCGCCGCGGAGCTCCTCGCCGCCTCCGCATGACGTCGCCGTCAGGGCGACGACCGCCGCGCAGGCGATCCACCCGGCCCGTGTGGCTCCGCGCATGGAGTGCCTCCTCCTCGTGCCCGGTCGCATCACTTCGTGTCACCGAAACCTCACTCGGCGTCACCTCCAGTCGAATATCACCTCCCGTCACGACCCACGCACCTTGTCCGCGGCCGTACGTGTGCACCCGTCACCTCTCCGACGGGGATCCGGGCGGGCCCGCCCCACGGGGGTCCAGGGGCCCCTGGGCGGCGATCTGACGGCTGACGCCACGCGGGAGCCCCATCCCCCGCCCGGGGCGCCACCCGGAAGCGCCGCACCCGCCGCGGCGGGTGCACCACCGAGCGCGCACGCGGCACCGAGCGGGTACTCACCGGACGGCCCGCGCCACCGACGGGCAGGCACCGCCGGACGGGCGCGCGATACCGGACCGGCATCTTCCCGCGACAAGGAAACGATCACGTCCGCGCCCGACCACCGAACCTCGACAGTCACTCAAGCCCCGTGCCACAAGAGCAACAACCTGTGGGGCATCCAGTACAGGTGATCCGCAGGGCGGACGTGTCGACGCACCGTCGAACGAGCGGAGGGTGACGGAGCGTCGGGCACCGCGGTGAGTGTCCGTGCGGCCGTGCGGCCGGACGCCGACTCGACGGCCGGGACGGCCGGACACGACGGACGGCCCGGAACCCCAAGGGTTCCGGGCCGTCCGTGTCACACACGTCGCGTCATACGTGCCGTGGCACGCGCCGGTTCACGAAGCCGCGCCGACGACGTCCTTCTCCTCGGCGAAGTGGCAGGCCGACTCGTGCGCGGTCGGTGAGTCCGAGGACTTGAAGCGCTCGGGCACCGCCAGCAGCGGCGTCTCGGCGGCGCACTTGTCCTGCGCCTTCCAGCAACGGGTGCGGAAGCGGCAGCCGGACGGCGGGTTCGCCGGGGACGGCACGTCGCCGGTGAGGATGATCCGCTCGCGGTTCTCGCGGGCCTCCGGGTCCGGCACCGGGACCGCCGACAGCAGCGCCTGCGTGTACGGGTGCGTCGGGTGGTCGTAGATCTGCTCGTCCGTGCCGATCTCGGCCATCCTGCCCAGGTACATCACACCGACGCGGTCGGAGATGTGCCGGACGATCGACAGGTCGTGCGCGATGAAGAGGTACGAGAGGTTGAACTCGTCCTGGAGCTTCTCCATCAGGTTGATGACCTGCGCCTGCACCGACACGTCGAGCGCGGAGACCGGCTCGTCGCAGATGATGATCTCCGGGTTGAGCGCGAGACCGCGGGCGATGCCGATGCGCTGGCGCTGACCGCCGGAGAACTGGTGCGGGTAGCGGTTGATGTACTCCGGGTTCAGGCCCACCACGTCCAGGAGCTCCTGGACCTTGCGGCGGCGGTCGCCCTTCGGCGCCACCTCGGGGTGGATCTCGTACGTCTCGCCGATGATGTCGCCCACCGTCATACGGGGGTTGAGCGAGGTGTACGGGTCCTGGAACACCATCTGGATGTTCCGGCGGACGGCCTTGAGGGCCTTGCCGGACAGCTTGGTGATGTCCTGGCCCTTGTAGAAGATCTCGCCGGAGGTGGCGGTCTCCAGGAGCATCAGGAGCTTGGCGACCGTGGACTTGCCACAGCCGGACTCGCCCACGATGCCGAGCGTCTCGCCCTGGTACAGGTCGAAGGAGACCCCGTCGACCGCCTTGACCGCGCCGATCTGCTTCTTGAACAGGATGCCCTGGGTCAGCGGGAAGTGCTTGACCAGGTTGCGCACCTGGAGGATCGGCTCGCCCCGGTCCACCTTGGCGTCGAGGGCGGCGACCGCCTCGGCCTCCGTGGCGACGTCGGCCGTGTCCACCTCGGTGACGTTGGGGGTGGCGTCCACGGCGTCGGTCTTCTTGCTGTCCTCAGCCATGGATCTGCTCCTTCCAGAAGTGGCAGGCGCTGCTGCGGCCGACCAGCTCGGTGCCGTCCGTCTCGGTCACCGGCAGCAGGGCCGGGACGTCGGTGCGGCAGATGTCCTGCGCCTTGGGGCAGCGCGGGTTGAAGGCGCAACCGGAAGGCGCCTTCAGCAGGTTGGGCGGCAGGCCCTTGATCGCGAAGAGCTCGTGGCCCTTCTGGTCCAGGCGCGGGATCGAGTCGAGCAGGCCGCGGGTGTACGGGTGCGCCGGGCGCTTGTACAGCTCGTGGATCGGGGACTGCTCGACGATCCGGCCCGCGTACATGACCGCGATCTTGTCCGCGACGTCGGCGACCACGCCGAGGTCGTGGGTGATCAGGATCAGGCCCATGTTGTACTCGCGCTGCAGCTCCGCCAGCAGGTCCATGACCTGCGCCTGGACCGTCACGTCGAGCGCCGTGGTGGGCTCGTCCGCGATGATCAGGTCGGGCTCCAGGGCCAGCGCCATGGCGATCATGATGCGCTGGCGCATACCGCCGGAGAACTGGTGCGGGTAGTCGTTGACCCGGCTGCTGGCGGCCGGGATCTTCACCCGGTCCATCAGCTCGATGGCCTTGGCCTTGGCGTCCTTCTTGGACATGCCCTGGTGGACCCGGAACATCTCGCCGAGCTGGTTGCCGACCGAGTAGACCGGGTTCAGCGCGGAGAGCGCGTCCTGGAAGATCATCGCCATCTTCGGGCCGCGCAGCTTGCGCCGCTCGTTCTCCGGGAGCTGGAGGATGTCCTGCCCCTGGAAGAGGATCTCGCCCTTGGCGACCCGTCCGGGGGGCGAGTCGAGGATGCCCATGATCGCCTGCGCGGTCACGGACTTGCCGGAGCCGGACTCGCCGAGCACGGCGAGCGTCTCACCGGCACGGACGCTGTAGTTGACGCCGTTGACGGCCTTGACGATGCCTTCGCGGGTCTTGAACTCGACGTGCAGGTCGCGCACTTCGAGGACGGGCGTGTCGGCGTCGCCGGAGCGCCTGCCCGGCGCCTCCGCGGTGACGTGTGAAGTAGTCATGTCGTGGTGCCGCCCTCTCAGCGCAGCTTCGGGTCAAGGGCGTCGCGCAGCCCGTCACCGACGAAAACGAAACCAAGGACGGTCAGGACGATCGCGATGGAGGGATACACCCAGAGGTAGTCCTTCACACCGAGGAAGTCCTTGGCGGCCGACAGCATGTTGCCCCACTCGGCGACCTCGGGGCTGACGCCGACGCCCAGGAAGGACAGTGCGGCCTCGGCCACGATCGCGCTGCCGACGCTGAAGGCGGCGTACGCCATCACGGCGGCGATCGAGTTGGGGATGATGTGCCGGATGATGATCCGCGAGGTGCTGGCGCCCAGCGCGCGGGCGGCGAGCACGTAGTCCGCCTCACGGACCGACAGGATCGAGCTGCGCAGCAGTCGGGAGACGGTCGGCCAGGAGAAGACCGCCAGCGAGATGATCACCGGGGCGACGCCGCGGCCCATCGCGATGATGATGACGATGGCACCGATCAGCAGCGGGAAGGCGAAGAAGACGTCCGCGATGCGCATGAGCACCGAGTCGGTGGCCTTGCCGAAGTAGCCGGCGAGGGAACCGATGACGATGCCGATGAGGCAGGCCAGGAAGATCGAGGCCAGACCGATGATGACGGCGATGCGGGCGCCGTAGATGATGCGCGACAGCTGGTCGCGACCGAGCGCGTCGGTACCGAGGATGTGGTCGCCGCCCGGCGCCTGGAGGGTGTTGTTGAGGTTCTGCGCCAGCGGGTCGTACGGCGCCAGCAGCGGCGCCAGCGCGGCGGTCAGGAACAGCAGGACGACCAGCACCAGGCCGACCACGGCCAGCTTGTTGGCCATGAAGCGGTGGCGGATCTCGCCCCACTGGGTGACGCGGGCGATCGCCGGCTCGGCCTCGGCCGGAGCGGCCGCCTTCTGAGCGGTCCCCGCCTCCGCTGTGCTCTTGGTGAGCTCAGTCATGGGTGTGACTCCTAGAACGGGCTGCCTGGGATCAGGCGAGACGGATGCGCGGGTCGAGGACCGCGTACAAGAGGTCGACGATCAGGTTGAGCAGGACGAACACGGCGACGCCGAAGGTCACCACGCCGATGATGATCGGGTTGTTCTGCTGCTGGACCGCCTGCACCAGGGCGAGCCCGATACCGTCCCAGTTGAAGATCGCCTCGGTGATGAGCGCACCACCGAGCAGGCTGCCGAAGGAGATGCCCAGGTAGGTGACGACCGGGATGATCGAGTTGCGCATCACGTGCTTGACGAGAACCGTGCGCCGGGGCAGGCCCTTGGCGACGGCCGTCTTGACGTAGTCGGCCCGCAGCACCTCCAGCATGGTGCCGCGCATGAGTCTCGCCACCAGTGCCGCGTCGAGGATCGCGAGCGTGAAGGCAGGCAGGACCAGGGAATTGAAGGAGCCGTCGGAGATCAGCGGGAACCACTGGAGGTCCACCACGAAGAACTTCTGCAGGACCATGCCGATGATGAAGGATGGGAATCCGACGGCCAACGTGGTCAGCAGTGTGATCAACACGTCCCAGAATGAATATCTGAACAATGCGGCGATCAGACCCGCGAAGACGCCGATCGCGATGTCGATGACGATGGCCGCGACGGCCAGCTCGGCGGTGTTCGCGAGCTTCGGCTTCAGGATCTCGGTCACCGGGCGGCGCTGGGTGAAGTCCTCACCGAGGTCGCCCTTGGCCAGGTTCTGGACGAAGTGCCCGTACTGGACCGGCAATGGGTCGTTGAGTCCATAACGCTCCCGGAGCTCGGCCACGACGGCCGGATCACGGGCCTTGTCGCCGCCGAGCGAACCCACGGGGTCGCCGGGCAGGATGAACAGACAGCAGAAGAGAACAATGGTCGCACCGAAGAGGACGACGATCATCTGCCCGAGCCGACGGATCACATATCTGCCCACGATGCCTCCTTCACATACTGAGTGTGGGGATGGGCGGCATCATCCGATCGGGAGAGCGGCCGCCGCCGGGCGCCGTCAGAGGGGTGCGCCCGGTACTGGGCGAAGGCCGTGGAAGCCGAAGAAGTTACTCCGACTCCACGGCCTTCGCCTACCTGTTGAAGAAGGCTCTTACTTGAGCGTGATCTCCGCGAGGTCCGGGTCCTCGAAGAAGTTCATCTTGAAGTTGCCGAACTTCTTGGTGTTCACCAGACGGTACTGCGAACGCTGCCAGAGCGGGATGACACCCTGGTCCTCGTCGAGCGCGATCTTCTCGGCCTGCTTGTACAGGTCGGCGCGCTTGGCGGCGTCCTTCTCGGAACGGGCCTGGTCGAGCAGCTTGTCGAACGCGGGGTTCGAGTAGCGGCCACGGTTGTCGCCCTGCGCCTTGCCGGTCGACGGGTCCTCACCGATACCGGCGGTGCTCAGCAGCGGGGCGAGGAAGTTGTCCGCGGTCGGGTAGTCGGCGGTCCACGCCGAACGCCACAGACCGTCGGCCTTCTTCTCCTGCTGCGCGGCCAGGGCCTCCTTGAACGGCTTGCCGTCCAGCTTGACGTTGAGGCCGAGGACATCCTTCAGCTGCGCCGCGATGGCCTGGACCCACTCCTCGTGGCCGGCACCGGTGTTGTAGCCGAAGTGGATGGTCGTGCCCGACTTCAGGCCGCCCTTCTCGGCGAGCTCCTTGGCCTTGGCCTTGTCCTGCTTGACGCAGGAGGTGCAGACGCCGGCCTGGTAGGTGTCGGCGAAGGACGGCGGCAGGAACGCGGTGGCCGGCTTCTGCATGCCCTGGAAGACGGACTTGGCGATGGCCTCGCGGTCGATCGCGTACGAGATCGCCTTGCGCGCGTCGGCGTTGTTCAGCGGCTTGTTCTCGTTGAACACGACCAGGTAGTTGATGCCGGAGAACTCGGCCGAGTACCACTGGCCCTGCGGCTCGTACTTGGCCTTGGCAACCGAGAGCTGCGGCGTGGGCATACGCGCGAAGTCGAACTGACCCGACTGGAAGCCCGTGTACTCGAGCTGGGAGCTGTTGGCCGGGTTCAGGATCTTGAGCTCGACCTTGTCCAGCTTGGCCTTGTTCAGGCCGTAGTCGTCGTTGCGGGCGAGCGTGATCGACTTGTTGTGCTCCCAGCTGCCCTCCATCTTGAAGGGGCCGTTGCCGATCGGGGCGTCGTTGTACTTCTTGTTGTCACCGGCACCGGCGACCTTCGGGACCGGGCTGAAGGCCGCGTGGGCGGTCTTCTTGTCGAACTCGAAGTCGACCTCGGCCAGTTCGACCTTGAGGGTGTTGGCGTCCGGAGCGGACAGACCGGCGAACTTGTCGGTCTTGCCGCCCTTGAGGTCCTCGTAGCCCTTGATGCCAGCCATGTGGTACGAGACGTCGGAGGCCGACGCCTTCGAGGCGACACGGGTCCAGCCGCGGATGAACGACTCGGCGTCGACGGTCTCACCGTTGGTGAACTTCGTGCCGGCCTTGATCTTGAACGTCCAGGTCTTGCCGTCCTCGGACGTGCCGGACTCGGCGAGCTTCGGGATGAGCTTGCCGTCCGTGGCCACGTCGTACAGCTGGGTGAAGATGGCCCGGGTGACGAGCATGCCCTCGGACTCCTGGGCGTTCACCGGGTCGATGGAAACGGGCTCGGTGATGCCGAGCCGGAACGTGCCGCCATTGCCCCCCTTACCGGCGCTCTCCTTCTTGTCGCCGTCCCCGCCGCCACAGGCGGTCGCGGCCAGGGCGATGATTGCCGCTCCCGCGACCCACTTGGCGCTCTTGGCACCACGCATGGGTTTCCTCCTCATGAGTCCACTTTTGACTACAAGAAGGGCACTGGAGTGATACACCGACACCCCTGACGGCGATCGTTCAGTGCCCCGAGTGTGCTCGTGAGTCGGCACTCCCCACAGTGCGTGACCCATTGACCCGAGCTCATCGAGCCAACTATTAAGGACGGCTGGGCCGTAAACCACACCTAAAGGGTCTCGTTTTGGCAACATCAACCGCACGCGTAGACCCGAAATACGGACAAAGCGATCCTAGACAGACACCCCCGAAACGGACCGTTAATACATGTTCCGGAGAGCGACGCCCGATAACCGGACATCCAATCGAAGAAAACGGGTTGAACGTCCGCAAAGGATTGCGCTTCCTCTCACCCCGCCCCGGCCGCGGTGTCCGCGTCGACACCCCGCGGGCCGCGCGGACGCCAACGGCGAGGCGCCGGAAGTCCGGTCCGCCACGTCGCCGCGGCGGACGGAACTTCCGGCGGGTTCAGCCGCGCTTCCGACGGGTCAGCAGTACTTCTTGTGCACCACGGCGGCGATGCTCTTCTTGCTGACCTTCTCACCGCAGCGGGTCGCGCCATCGACCATGGCGCCATAGCTCTTCGCCTGCCCGTGGGCCTGCTTGACCCACTTCGTGCCCCGGTCGCAGCGGTACGCCTGCCAGTACCCGGACGCCTTGAGCCGACCCACGTAGAACCAGTAGCGGCCCTTCTTGGTGAGCGTGTCCGTGATGCTGACGCTCTTGGTGGTCGTCTTGCCCTTCGAGTGGTTGTAGGACCCCTCGACGTTCGCGTCGAGACTCGCCAGCACCTTGCCCACCGACAGACCTGCGGTCGAACCGCCGCCGATGGACCAGCCCGAGCTGAGCGTCTTCTCGTGCGAGAGCGTCTTGGTGACCGTCCGGCTGCCGGACGAATACTCCTTCTCGTATCCCTTGACCTGGTGCGTGAGTACACGGCTGTGGCTCGTAGTGACCCAGGTGACCGAGCGGGTGCCGGGATCACAGATCAGCGGTGCCGCGCTCGCGCTGGTCACCGGCACGATCACCAGCGCCGAAGCGGCCAGCGCCATCGCGGCAGTCGCCGAAGCGAAACGCATCCTCAAGGTCGTCCCCCATTTCATTCCGCAGACGGCACGGCCGCACGACATGCGCCCCCCATCTGCTTGCGCATGCGAATCACTTGCCATCCGCATCGCAACCCCGTGCCGACACCAAGCGGTGCGACACAGGTGATTCTGTCACTCAACTCTCCCTGTTCACAAGCTTTTTAAAGAGGTCCCATGTGCTTCAGCAACGAACTGACGGATCGCGCAATGAGGCGGGTGTCGTTGAGTCTGAGTTCCCGATCGCACACATGATGCCGACGAGGGCAGCAGAGCGACGGCTGAGGGTGCGAGCACCAGGGAGAGACCGTAAAAGGGCCCGGCCCCTCCGCACACGGTGCGGAGGGGCCGGGCCGAAAAGGGACTGACGGAGGCCGAAGGTACTGGCCGGGCGTCAGCGCTTGGCGCGCGAGGCGGTGCGGGCGCGCTCGCGTGCGTCCAGGTTGACCTTGCGGATGCGGACGGCCTCCGGGGTCACCTCGACGCACTCGTCGTCGCGGCAGAACTCCAGCGACTGCTCCAGCGAGAGCTTGCGCGGCGGGACGATCGCCTCGAACGAGTCGGCCGACGAGGACCGCATGTTCGTGAGCTTCTTCTCCTTGGTGATGTTCACGTCCATGTCGTCGGAGCGCGAGTTCTCGCCGACGATCATGCCCTCGTACACCTCGGTGCCGGGCTCGGTGAACAGCACGCCGCGCTCCTGGAGGTTGGTCATCGCGAAGGCGGTGACCGCACCGGCGCGGTCGGCGACCAGGGAGCCGTTGTTGCGGGTCTGCAGCGGGCCGAACCAGGGCTCGTGGCCCTCGTGGATCGAGTGGGCGATGCCCGTGCCGCGGGTCTGGGTCAGGAACTCCGTGCGGAAGCCGATCAGGCCGCGGGACGGGACGACGAACTCCATGCGGACCCAGCCAGAGCCGTGGTTCGACATGTTGTCCATGCGGCCCTTGCGGACACCCATGAGCTGGGTGACGGCGCCCATGTGCTCTTCGGGCACGTCGACCGTCATGCGCTCGACCGGCTCGTGGACCTTGCCGTCGACGTCCTTGGTGACGACCTGCGGCTTGCCGATGGTGAGCTCGAAGCCCTCGCGACGCATCTGCTCGACCAGGATGGCGAGCGCGAGCTCACCACGGCCCTGGACCTCCCAGGCGTCCGGGCGCTCGGTGTCGAGGACGCGGAGCGAGACGTTACCGATCAGCTCGCGGTCCAGGCGGTCCTTCACCTGGCGTGCGGTGACCTTGCGGTCCTTGACGGCGGACTTGGCGTCCGCGCCCTTGCCGGTGCCACCGCGGCCGACCAGCGGCGAGGTGTTCGTACCGATCACCATGGAGATCGCCGGCTCGTCGACCGTGATCAGCGGCAGCGCGATCGGGTTCTCCGGGTCGGCCAGGGTCTCGCCGATCATGATGTCGGGGATACCGGCGACGGCGCAGATGTCACCGGGGCCCGCCACCTCGGCCGGCTTGCGGGTGAGCGCCTCGGTCATCATCAGCTCGCTGATGCGGACGTTCTGGACCGAGCCGTCGCGCTTGATCCAGGCGACCGTCTGACCCTTGCGCAGCTCGCCCTGCTCGACGCGGAGCAGCGCGATACGGCCGAGGAAGTTGTCCGCGTCCAGGTTGGTGACGTGGGCCTGCAGCGGGGCCTCGTCGTCGTACTGCGGGGCCGGGATGTGCTGGAGGATCGTCGAGAAGAACGGCTCCAGGCTGGTCGAGTCGGCCGGGACGGTGCCGTCCTCCGGCTTGGTCAGCGAGGCGATGCCGTCACGGCCGCAGGCGTAGACGATCGGGAACTCGATCTGGTCCTCGTCCGCGTCCAGGTCGAGGAAGAGGTCGTACGCCTCGTTCACGACCTCGTCGATGCGGGAGTCGGGACGGTCCGTCTTGTTGATGCACAGGATGACGGGGAGCCGGGCCTGGAGGGCCTTGCGCAGCACGAAGCGCGTCTGCGGGAGCGGGCCCTCGGAGGAGTCCACCAGCAGCACCACGCCGTCGACCATCGACAGGCCGCGCTCGACCTCGCCACCGAAGTCGGCGTGGCCGGGGGTGTCGATGATGTTGATCGTGATCGGGTCCCCGCCGTCCTTGGGGTGGTACTTCACTGCCGTGTTCTTGGCGAGGATCGTGATGCCCTTCTCACGCTCCAGGTCGTTCGAGTCCATGACGCGGTCGTCCACGGAGTCGAGCTGGTGCGCGCCGAAGGCACCGGCCTGCTTGAGCATGCCGTCGACGATGGTGGTCTTGCCATGGTCGACGTGGGCGACGATGGCTACGTTACGGATGTCATGGCGCGTGGGCATGTGTGGCTTGAGCTTCTCTCGGATCGTGGGATCAGGCGTCTCAGTCGCTCTCGGGTCCTCGTACGCCCGCCGGGCGTACGCGCCACGGCTACCCACCATCGTAAAGGGCCGACGCCGTAGCGGCTTCCCCGGCGAATTCCCACCGCCCCGGAAAGGAGGTCGCGGCGGGCTCCGGACGGGCCCGGGGCCCGGGGTCCCGCCCGCCGGGCCGCGGCGGATCCGCGCCCGCCGCGGCCCTGATCGGTCTCGGCCGCCCGCTCCCGTCGTCCCCGTCGGCGTACGCGCTCACCGCGACGCGGCGCGGTGCTCGTTCGCATCACCGTGGCCATGTCTTCCGACGGATTTCACCGAAGGACACGGCCACGGTCCCCGGTGGGACGTCTGACACGGGACTTGAGCGGCTCGGGAGGTGGGGCTCCGCAGCGGCTGGACTCCGGGACGAGGCCCGGAGGTGGGGGGAGTGAGCGGCCACCCGGGTCAGCGGGTGCTCACGACCTTGCCCGCCGGGAAGCCGGGCGGGCAAGGGACTTGAGCTGGTTCTGAGCTTCCGGCGCCGCTCTGACCTGCTGCTCCTTCATCGCTTGTACGTCTTGTCCTCGTACGTCTCACGGCCGGGTCCTTGGATGTCTCGTGGCCGGTCCTCGTACGTCCCGCGCCCCGGCACGGTGTGGCCGTGGTCGGTGCTTGCGGCTACTGCTTGCGTTGCGCCGGGGGCCCTGCGGGCTGCGGGCGCTTGAAGCCGATGTCCTGGTAGTGGGGTGTCCCGAAGCCGAAGGCCCCGACGTTCACCAGTCGCTTGTCGGCAGCCACGAGCTGCGGCCTCTGGTAGAGGGGGATCGAGCCCGCGGCGGCCCAGATCCTGGCGTCCGCCTGGTTCATCAGGTCCCGGGCCGCCCCCTCGTCGAGCTCGGAGACCGCCTTGTCGAACAGCTGGTCGATGTGATCCGTGCCGACGCGGGTGTAGTTCTGCTCGACCACCAGCGAACCGTCACCGGCGGGCACCGGCTTGGCGTAGATCGGACGGTTGTCGGTCGCCGGGTAGGCGGTGGCGGGCCAGGAGTAGAGCGCCAGGTCGTAGTCGCCGGCGGCGATGTGGTCCCGGAAGTAGCTGTCGTCGGAGACCCTGGTGATCGACGTGCCGATGCCGATCGAGTCGAGCATCGCCGAGATCTTGCCGCCGACCGCGCGCAGCGGCTCCGAACCGGGCCCGGACGGCAGGACGAAGCGCAGGTTCAGCGGCTGGCCGTCCTTGCCGAGCGGACCGCGTCCGGTCTCCGGGGCCGGGGCGGCGGTCCCGGCGGGGGCATAGGCTCCGGCCGCGCCGCCGGGCCGCTGGTCCTGGGCGGCGAGCGTGGCGGTGGCGTCCCCGGGGATGCCGGTTCCGGCCAGGTGCCCGGCCTGCCGCAGGAGGGCGGCGCGGTGGGCCGCTGCGGCAGGGGCGGGAGCGAGGATCCGCAGGCCGGTGGTGGTTCCGTCCGCGTCACCGGGTTTGCCGTCGTCCCCCACGATGTCCAGACCGTCGCCGCGGCCGCCGTTCCCGCCGTCGTCGCCGTTCGCGCCCTCGCTGCTGCTCCGGTTGCTGCCCTGGTTACTGCTCTGGCCGTTCTTGCCGTCCTTGTCGTCCTTGTCGTTCTTCTTCTCGGCCTCGCTGCCCGCCTTCGCACTGCCCGGCTTCTTGATCGCGCCCTCGCGGGTCCAGCCCGCGTCGGCCAGCAGGGCCCGCGCCTCTTCCTTGTCCTCGCCGCCGAGCGCGCCGCTGCCGTCCTGGTACCCGGGCTGTCCCGCCAGGGCGACATGGCTGCCGAGCGGCACGGCGGGCAGGCCGAGCGGCTTGAGCACGGTGTCGACGAGTTCCTGCCGGTTCAGGGCCCGGGCGACCGCGCGCCGCACCCGCTCGTCGGAGAGCGGCCCGGACCCGCCGTTGAGCGCGAGCTGGGTGTACGCGGGCTCCAGCGACTTGCGGACCGCGTACGAGCGCAGCGCGTCCTGCTCGGCCGTGTACGCCTCCGCGGCGGCGCGGGCCTTCTCCCTGGCCGCTCGCGCGGCGGCCGCCTCCGTCTCGTTCGAGCCGTGCGCCATGGCCCAGGAACGCATCGCGGCGGCCGGATCGTCCGCGGCCCCGGGCCCGTGGGCGAGGGGCTGTCCGTTCGGACCGTTGCCGCGGGCCGCGGAGGCGACCCGGTTGGCCGTGCCGGCGTCGATGTCGGCGACCTCGACCTTGTGCTCCGTCAGGGCCTGGACACGGTCCTTCGGCGCGACGGCGCGGAAGACGAGTGATTCGAGCTTGGCCGGCTTCCCCCACCAGCGCGGCTCACGGACGAGGGTGACCTCGCCCGCCTTCTTGTCCACACCGCTCAGCCGGAACGGCCCGGCCGTGACCGCCAGGGCGGTCCGCGCGCCGTCGTTGAAGCTGTTCGGGGCGCCGGTCACTTCCTTCGGGTACAGCGGGGAGAACAGCGAGCGCCAGTCCGCGTACGGCTTGGTGAAGGTGACCCGGACCTCCAGGTCGTCGGCGCCCCGCTCGATCTTCGCGATGCGGTCGTACCCGGCGTTGCGCGCGGTCCAGTACGCCGAGTTCCTGCCGCTCAGCGCCTGCCACTGGGCGACGAAGTCGGGCGCCCCGATCTTCCGGCCGTTGCTCCACACCGCCTTCTGGTCGAGCTTGTAGCGCACCACCTGCCGGGGCTCGCGCTCGATCACCTTCGCGGACTCCAGGTAGTCCGGGTTGAGCTGCGGCCTGCCCCGGGCGTCCAGCGGGAACAGGGTCGGCAGCACGGCGCCGGTGATGCGGGTGGTGGAGCCGTCGGCGTCGGCCTGGAACGCGTTGAGGGTGGCGGGCACGGAGTCGATCGCCCAGTGGACCGTCCCCCCGGCGGCGACCGAGCCCCGGCCCGCGACCGCGATGTCCTGGGGAGCGGCGGCGGCCGTCGCCGCTCCGCTGTCGTCGGCGGTGCAGCCGGCCAGTACGGGGAGCGTCAGCACGCCCGTCGTGAGGAGCGCGAGCGAACGGCGCTTACGGGCCGTCCCCCACGGGACGCCGACGTGGGACATGGCTGATACCTCCGGGTCCGGCCCGACCCACCCGCACCGAGACGGGCCGGATTTGTGCGTTTTGGATGGCATATGCAGTTGATCACACTGGTTCGCTCATCCACTGAAAGCGCACACGCGCGTGAGGCGGCGCAGACACGGCGGGGGCTCCCCGAAGCTCACCCGCGCAGCGCAATACCGAGGAGCCGCACGCGCCCGCGCACCCGGGGCTCACATGTCATGCTCCGCGTCCCGTGCTCCACGCCCCCGTGTTCCGCGGTTCCCACGGCCCTCGTTCCGTGCGCCTGCGGCCGTCAGCCGCCGAGCAGTCCGACGATCGCGTCCGTCGTGTCCGTCTCGCCCAGGCGCGGGAAGATCCGCTCGACGCTGTTGCGGTGGGCGTCGGCGTCCAGGTCGGTGACCGCGTCCGTGGCCACGGTGACGTGGTAGCCGTGCTCGTGGGCGGCGCGGGCCGTGGACTCGACGCCGATGCTGGTCGCCACACCGGTCAGGACGACCTGGGTGACGCCCCGGCGACGCAGCCTCAGGTCGAGGTCGGTGCCGTGGAACGCACCCCAGGTGCGCTTGGTGACGACGATGTCGCCCTCGCGCGGCCCCAGTTCGGGCACGATGTCCGCCCAGTCGGCCGACATCTCCCCGGAACTCGCGGGCCCCTCGGTGCGCCCCGGGGCCCCGTCGACGACATGGACCAGGACGACCGGGAGGCCCTTGGCCCGGAAGGCGTCGGCCAGGGTCGCGGACCGGGCGACGACGTCGGCGGCGGGGTGGACGGTGGGCCGGGTGACGGTGCCCTTCTGGAGGTCGACGACGATCAGGGCGGTGTTCGGGTCCAGGGTGGTGGCGGTCATGGCGCGGGGTGCTCCTGCGGTTCGCGGTTTTGTCGGTTCACCGGTTCACCGGTTCTCGGTGTTGCCGGTTGTCGGTCTTGCCGGTTCGCGGGGCGTCGACGTTTCCGGAGGTCGACGCGCGAGGGGCGGCAGGCGGCGACCGTACGGCCCACGACGGGCGCGGCGGCGCGGCGGACCGTTCCGGGGCGTCCTCCTCGGCGGGCCCCGCTCACGCCCCGGCCAGCCGGTCGAGCAGCTCCGCGGCCTCGGCGACCGTGCGACGCTCCTCGTCGTCGAGTTCGGCGGCGAGTGCCTCGGCGAGCCAGTCGTTCTTGGCGGTCCGGACCGCGGTCAGCACTTCCAGTCCGGTCCGCGTGATCGACACGACCGACTTGCGGCCGTCGGCCGGATCCGGCGCCCGCTCGACGAGCCCCCGGCTCTCCAGCGCGCCGACGGTGAGCCGCATGGACTGCGGACGCACGTACTCGGCACGGGCCAGCGCGGCCGTGGTCGTCGGCCCCTCCCGGTCCAGCCGGGCGAGCACCGATCTCTGCGTCGGCGTCAGCAGGCTCTCCGACGACGTGGTGCGCAACCGTCGCAGCAGCCGGCCGAGCGCGGCACTCAGTCGCAGCGCGACCTGCTCCGGCTCCGGGGACGATGTGGCAGGCAGTTCGGCGGGCGGGTTCCCAGTCGGTTCCGGCATGACGCCAACGTAAAGATGCACAGGCCACCTTGCAAGGCTGCCTGTCAATTATTGGGATGCTCTTGCCCCTTGCGTGACCAGCGATCTAGGGTGAATGCGCTTTCAAACGAGGGTCGGCACGTGCGGCGGCAGGGACGTGCGGGCGCGAGAGGAACGGACGGACGGACGATCGAGTGAGCGCCCCAACGGTGTATGACGTCGCCGAGCGGTCGGGCGTCTCCATTGCCACGGTCTCGCGGGTCTACCGCACCCCCGATTCGGTACGCGCCCAGACCCGTGAGCGGGTCCTCGAAGCGGCCCGCCAGCTCGGTTACGTACCCAGCGGGAACGCCCGCGGTCTGGCCAGCCGGACCACCGGCGTGCTCGGTCTCTGCTTCCCCGACATGGCCGACCCCGACGCCGAGGCCGACGCGGAGGCGGACAGCGACGCCGACGACGCGGTGATGCTCTACTCCGACCAGATCATCCGCGGCATGGAGCGGGCGGCGCGCCGGCACGGATACGCGCTGCTGATCGCCGCGTCGCTGGAGGGCGGGCCGGAGAGCGTCGCGAAGGTGGCGGGCCGGGTCGACGGGTTCGCCGTGCTGGCACGGACCGTACCGACCGAGGACCTCGAAGTGATCTCGCGGCGGCTGCCGGTGGTGATGCTCGCCGGGCCGCGCGAGATCGACCATCTCGACCACGTCGTCGTCGCGAACGCCGACGGGGAGCGCGAACTGGCCCGCCACCTGATCGAGGAGCACGGGCTGCGCAGGCTCGCCTTCGTCGGTGGCGAGGTCGAGTCACCGGACGCCGAGGCGAGGTTCCACGGCTTCCGGGAGGCGTGCCGCGACGCCGGGCTGCCGGTGCCGGACACGCCGGACCTGCGGGCAGAGATCATGACGCAGGCGGAGGGCGCGCGGACCGCCGAGGCGCTGTTGGACCGGGAGGGCGAACGGCCCGAGGCCATGCTGTTCGCCAACGACCAGATGGCGGTGGGCGCGCTGCGAGCGCTGGAGCGGCGCGGGGTGCGGGTGCCGGAGGATGTCGCGGTGACCGGGTTCGACGGGATTCCGCTGAGCCGGATCGTCCGCCCTTCGCTGACGACCGTGCGCCAGCCGATCCGCCAACTCGGCGAGCAGGCGGTCGAGTTGCTGGTGCAGCGACTGGGCGACAGCGGGCGGGAGCCGGTGTCGCTGATGCTGCCGGTGTCCGTGGTCCGCCGCGCAAGCTGCGGCTGCGCCTGACCGGAACGAGCACCGGAACCAGTACCGGCACCCGCACCCGCCCGCACGAGTACGACGTGCGGGCCGCGTCACCCGGAGCGGCGCGCGCCCGCACGAACGGCGTCCGCCGGGACCACGAACGCTGTCCGCCGGGACCGGCCCGCGGGAAATCGCCCCGGACCGACCCGCCGACCCCACCCACGGCCCGACCCCGCCTTCCCGGCCCGGCCGGGACCGCCGGAACGCGCCCACCGGCCGCGCCGGCCGGAGCGAGTCGCCGGAGGAGCCTCACCGGACCCGCCCGCCGCCGTCACGCCTTCAGGTGCGCCCCGAAGAACCGCCGCCGGGCCGCGTTCAGCTCCTCCGTCTCCGCCGCCCGCCCCGGGTGCTCGAAGTGCCCCGCGCTCAGCACCTGGAGTTCGCGCTCACCGGGCAGGGCGTTGTACACGGCGAACTGTCCCGGCGGCGGCACCGACGGGTCGAAGAGCGCCGCTGCCACCAGCACCGGCAGCTCCAGCCGGGTCGCGGCCGTGGCGGCGTCGAAGTACCGCAGCACCTCGGTGACCTCCGGGTGCGTGCGGTGGTGTCCGCGCACCGCCTCCCCGCTCCCCGCGCAGGGCAGGGTGAGCCGCAGCGGGTGGTTGCCGAAGGTGGGCACCGTCAACTGCCCGGCGCCGAACCGCTCGTCCCACGGCAGGGCCAGTGCGCCGAGCCCGCCGCCGAAGCTCTCGCCGAGGTAGCCGAGCCGCGGGCCGCCCGCCCGGGGGTCCGTCTCCGGGACCAGTTCGTTCAGCGCCGACGCGGCGCACCACAGGTCCGCCACGCAGTCGCCTATGACGTAGGTGTCGCGCGAGGCGATGCCGTGCAGGACGTGCCGGGCGGAGGTGTCCGGTACGCCCTCCCGCAGACCGCGCGTGGGCAGACCCCGTACGCACGGCAGGATCGCCGCCGACCGGGGCAGCGGCAGCGGCACGTCGGGGCCGGGCTCCTCGCGGCCGCCGTATCCGTGCCCGATGACGAATCCGTACTCCGCCGACGCCCCCTCGGCGGGCAGCGCGACCCAGCCGCCGAGCCGCACCCCGCCCACCGACGTGAACGTCACCCCGTGGATCCGTACGCCGTCGCGTTCCTCCTCCAGCGGCCCCAGCTCCGGCTCCGTGGCGACCGCGCGCGCCTGCGCGTATCGGGCCCGCCAGAAGGCGTCGAAGTCGTCCGGGGCGGTGGCGGGGGCGGGGACGCGGAGCAGGTCGTCGAGCGTGCGCCCGTAGGACGGATCGAAGGGGAAATCGTGTTCGAACGAAGTCATGGTCGCGACAGTATCGAAGCCGCCATCCCGCACCCCCGCACAATCCGTGACCTCTTATACGCAACCCGTCATATTCATCCGCCAATCGGTCACATCATTACCAATTCCACAAACAGTGCATCTAACGTGCCAAGTCGAACGTCCAGGTGTCCGGCGCGTTGCACGAGTGTGACCTAGCACCCTCTTGCGGAATTCCGAATTCCTGCCGCAGAGTGATGTATGCGCTTACAGGCAGCGCATACATCCGGATTGCTCAAGGAGGAGCCCTCCATGCCCCGCACCACGAGAACCGTCTCGATCGGGATCGCCGTCGCCGCCGCGCTCACCTTCGGTGTCACCGCGTGCGGCAGTTCCGGTGGCGACGGCGTCGCGGCGGACGAGAAGCAGACGATCACCGTCTGGGCCATGGGCGCCGAGGGCGAGAAGCTCACGGATGTGGCCAAGGAGTACACCAAGGCCAACCCGAACGTGACCGTGAAGGTCACCCCGGTCGGCTGGGACGTCGCCCACCAGAAGCTGGTCTCCGCCGCTGCCGCCGGCACCCTGCCGGACGTGGCGCAGATGGGCGGCAGTTACATGGGCGAGTTCGCCGAACTCGGCGTCCTGGAGCCGGTGGACACCAAGAAGTTCGACGAGAAGGACTTCTTCCCGTCCGGCTGGAAGCAGGGCGAGGTGGACGGCCAGGCGTACGGCGTGCCGTGGTACGTCGACACCCGCGTCCTCTACTACCGCACCGACCTGGCCGAGAAGGCCGGTGTCACCAAGGCTCCGACCAACTGGAAGGAGATGCAGGACCTCGCCACGGCCTACCAGAAGAAGGCCGGGACCAAGTGGGGCCTGTCCATCCAGCCGAGCGGCCTGGACACGGTGCAGAACTTCTACTCCTTCCTCTACTCCGCCGGCGGCGAGATCGTCGACGCCAAGGGCAAGGCCGTCATCGACAGCCCCGAGGCCGTCAAGGCGCTCAAGGAGTACGGCTCCTACTTCGACAAGGGCCTGTCCAACAAGTCCGTCCAGCCCGGCTACGACGTGGTGAAGGACTTCGGCAACGGCCGTGTCCCGATGTTCTTCGGAGGCCCCTGGCACGTCACCCTGCTGAACGAGAGCCAGCCGCAGATCAAGGGCAAGTGGGCGGTGGCGAACGTGCCCGCCGACAAGTCCTCCGTCTCCATGGCCGGCGGTTCGTCCCTGGTGATCTCCAAGGACAGCGAGCACAAGGCCGCCGCCACGGAGTTCATCAAGTACCTGACCGACACCAAGGGCCAGGCCGACTGGTACAAGCGCACCAAGGACCTGCCGGCCAACACCTCCGCCTGGACCTCCGGCGACCTCGCCGACGACGCCACCCTCCAGGTCTTCAAGAAGCAGATGGACACCGCGAAGGCCTCCCCCTCGCTGTCCAACTGGACCGAGATCACCGACAAGGTCGACCAGGCCATCGGCAAGGTCACCCAGGGCAAGGCGTCCGCCGAGGACGCGCTGAAGACGGCTCAGTCCGAAATCGAAGGTCTTCTGAAGTAATCAAGGTCTCGTGAAGTAGGAGTCATGCGCACCATGACCTCAAAGGCCGCGGAGTCGGCCACGGTGCAGGCCGGGCCGGGGACCTCCGCGGCCCCGGCCACCGGGCCCGCGGGTCGCAGGGGCGGCAGGAAACGGTCGATGAGCGTGCAGAACCTGGCCGGCTGGCTGTTCTCCACGCCCTTCCTGATCCTGTTCCTCGTCTTCATGGCGTTCCCGATCCTGGCGACGCTGGCGATGAGCTTCACGGACTTCGGGCTGCGCAACGTCACGCACCCGTTGGACGCGGAGTTCATCGGCTTCGACAACTACGTCAAGCTGTTCGGCGACGACAAGTTCCTCAAGTCGCTGTTCAACACGGCGTACTTCGTGGTGATCGGGGTCCCCCTGACCATCTTCCTGGGGCTGATCGTCGCCGTACTGCTGAACAACGGCATCGACCGGGCCCGGACCTTCTTCCGCGTCGGCTTCTACGCCCCGGTGGTCACCACCATCGTCGCGGTCGCCGTGGTCTGGCGGTTCGTGCTCGACCCGACCGACGGACTCGTCGCGGGCCTCTTCTCCGAGGTGGGTCTCACCGCGCCCGACTTCCTGGGCTCCGAGACGCTCGCCATGCCCTCGATGATCGCCATGGCGGTCTGGCGCAACCTCGGTACGGTCATGGTGCTCTTCATCGCCGGTCTCCAGGCCATCCCCACCGAGGTGCGGGAGGCCGCGCGGCTGGACGGGGCCGGTGTGTGGCAGGAGTTCAAGGGCATCACCGTGCCCCTGCTGCGGCCCACACTGCTCTACGCCACGGTGATCACCACCATCGGCTACCTCAACGTCTTCGAGGAACCGTTCGTGATGACCCAGGGCGGCCCCTCGGACTCCACTCTCACCGTCTCGCTGAACATGTACCGCGAGGGCTTCAACTTCTTCCACATGGGCTATGCGAGCGCCATGGCGTATGTCCTCTTCGTAGTGATCATGGGCATCACGGTGCTGCAGCTCCGACTGCTGAAGGACAACACGAAATGAGCGCCACCAGTGCACCGGGCGCCGTTCCGACGGCGCCGGAGAAGAAGTCCGGGGCGCCGCTGCCGTCGAGGTCCGGGGGCTCGCGGCGGTCGGCCGGCAAGGACCGGGCCGGAGGCCCCGGGCGCGTCCTCGTCTACGTCCTGCTCTCCGCCGGCCTGCTGGTCATGTCGGCGCCGTTCCTCTGGATGGCGGTCTCCGCCTTCAAGACACAGCAGGACCTGACGGCCAGCCCGCCGGTATGGCTCCCGACCGAGTGGACCCTGGACAACTTCCGGAACCTGCTCGACAAGCTCGATCTGCCGCTGTACTTCATGAACTCGGTGATCGTGGCGGTGCTGGTCACCGTCTCGAACCTGGTGTTCTGCTCGATGCTCGGGTACGCCCTGGCCAAGCTGAACTTCGCCGGACGCAACAAGATCTTCGGGCTGGTCCTCGGCGCGCTGATGGTGCCCGGCAACCTGATGCTGCTGCCGCTGTTCGTGCTGATGAGCAAGCTCCAGCTGATCGACTCGTACGCCGGTCTGGTGCTGCCGTTCGCCGCCGGGGCGTTCGGGGTCTTCCTGATGCGGCAGTTCATGCAGTCGATCCCGGACGAGCTGCTGGAAGCGGCCCGGATGGACGGCGCCGGAGAGTGGTACATCTTCTGGCGGATCGTCATGCCGCTGGTGAAGCCCGCCCTGGCGACGCTCTCGATCTTCACGTTCCTGGGCTCCTGGAACAACTTCGTCTGGCCGCTCATCGCGACCAACGACCCCGACAAGTACACCCTCCCGGTCGCGCTGGCCACCTTCGCCACCGATCCCAACAAGGCGGGCGGCTCCAACGGCATGCTGATGGCCGGCTCGTTCCTGATCGTGCTGCCGGTCCTGGTCGTCTTCATCGCGCTCCAGCGGCACTTCACCCAGGGCATCGCCACGGCGGGCATGAAGTAACGGCCCGCCTCTCCGAGGGCCGCTTCGAGGACCGTTGCGAGGACCGCCTCGGGGAGGTCGCCCCGGCGGGCCTGCCCGGGCGGCCGATCCCATGCGCCGGTTCATGGGACCGGCTCAACGGACCGGGCCGCAGCACCGGCCCGCCCGCCCGAGACCACCGCCCCACCGAAACGTACGAGGCCGCGCACCCCACACCCCGCGTCGGCCACACCCCTTTCACGCACCAGAAGGACATTCCGCGATGACTCACACCCAGGTCCCGTTCCCCGAAGGCTTCCTGTGGGGCGCCTCCACCGCCGCCCACCAGATCGAGGGCAACAACACCAACTGCGACTGGTGGGTCAAGGAACACGCCGCGGGCACCCACATCCAGGAGCCCAGCCTGGACGCCTGCGACAGCTACCACCGCTGGCGCGAGGACATGGACGTGCTGGCCGCCCTGGGCTTCACCGACTACCGGTTCTCCATCGAGTGGGCGCGCATCGAGCCCGCCGAGGGCCGCTTCTCCCGCGCCGAACTCGCCCACTACCGCCGCATGGTCGAGGGCGCCGTCGAACGCGGCCTGCGCCCCATGATCACGCTGCACCACTTCACGGTGCCGCAGTGGTTCGAGGCGCGCGGCGGCTGGACCGCCGAGGGCGCGGTCGAACTCTTCGCCCGTTACGTCGCGGCCTGCGCACCGGTGATCGCCGAGGGCGTCACGCACGTCTGCACCATCAACGAACCGAACATGATCGCCGTCATGGCGGGCCAGGCCAAGCGCGGCGACAACAGCTTCCCGCCCGCAGGCCTGCCGACCCCCGACGACGAGACCACCGAGGCCGTCATCGCCGCCCACCACGCGGCAGTCAAGGAGGTCCGGGCGATCAACTCCGACATCCAGGTCGGCTGGACCATCGCCAACCAGGTCTACCAGGCCCTGCCCGGCGCCGAGGAGGTCACCGCGGCCTACCGGCACCCCCGCGAGGACGTCTTCATCGAGGCCGCCCGCGGCGACGACTGGATCGGCGTGCAGTCCTACACCCGGACCAAGATCGGCCCCGAGGGCCCGATCCCGACGCCGGACGACGCCGAGCGCACCCTCACCCAGTGGGAGTACTACCCGTCCGCCGTCGGGCACGCGCTGCGCCACACCGCCGAGGTCATCGGCAAGGACATGCCGCTGATCGTCACCGAGAACGGCATCGCGACCGACGACGACAGCCGCCGGACCGACTACTACGCCGGCGCGCTGAACGAGGTCGCCCGCGGCCTGGAGGACGGCCTGAACATCCAGGGCTACCTGGCGTGGAGCGCGCTCGACAACTACGAGTGGGGCTCCTACAAGCCGACCTTCGGCCTGATCGGCTGGGACCCGGAGACCTTCGAGCGGCTGCCCAAGCCGTCCGCCCGCTGGCTGGGCGAGATGGGCCGCACGCGCGCCCTGCCGCGCCTCGCCGACTGACCACGGGTCCCGCCGACCCGTCTCGGCCCCGGCCGACCTCGGCCCACCGGCCGTTGTCGGCCCGAGACCGGGAGCGATCCGACGACGCTCCCGCCCGTACGGGAACCCGGAGGCACCTGACGACCGCCCGGTTCCCGTACGACCCCGCCCGTGCGGGCGACGCGCGTGTCCAGCCCCGCCGACGCGCGTCGCCCGCACGGGTGCCGTACGCACCACGGCGCCCCGCGCCTCAGCACGACCGACGAACGAAATCCGCCCACCGTCCACAGTCGGTGGCTCTTCTTCGAAGGATTCCGATGGACCGTCGCACGTTTCTCACCGCCGCGGGAACGGGGGCAGCCGCCCTGTCGCTCGGCGCGGTGTCCGTACCTTCCGCGAGCGCCGTACCCGCCGCGAACACCATCGGTGCCACCGGTGCCACCGGTGCCACCGGCGCCGCCCGGCTCGCGCACGGCTCGAACGCGTCGCTGCTGCGGCGCTGGTTCCGCGACACGTACCGCTCCATGGAAGCGATGACGACCGACTTCGGTCTCGCCGTCGACAAGATCGACGTCAGCGGCCCCGGCGCACCCGTCCAGTCGCGCCAGACCTCCCCGACCAACATCGGCTGCGGCCTCTGGTCGACCGTCGCCGCGGCCGGGCTCGGCGTCATCGACGGCTCCACGATGGAACGCCGCCTGGAGCGCGCCGTCCGGGCCGTCGAGAAGCTGGAGCGCCACCACGGCTTCTGGCTCAACTGGTACGACGCGCACGACGGTTCGGTCATCACCGAATGGCCCGGCACCGACGACCCGGTGCGCCCGTTCCTGTCGTCCGTCGACAACGCCTGGCTGGTCACCGGTCTGCGGATCGCCGCCGATGCCGCGCCCGCCCTGCGCCCCCGCATCGGCCGCATCCTGGCCACCGCGGACTGGTCGTACTACTACACCCCGTACGACCCGGCCGACCCCGTCGCCGGCCCCGGGCAGCTGCGCGGCGGCTTCTGGACCGACACCGGGGAACCCACCGGCCACCACTACGGCGCGCTCAACACCGAGCCGCGCATGGCCAGTTACCTCGGCATCGCGGACGGCTCGCTGCCCGCCGACCACTACTGGCACCTGCTGCGCACCATGCTCCCCGAGCACGAGCAGGAACAGCACCCGCAGGGCGCCTACGTCGCCATGGACGGCGTACGCGTCTGGCAGGGGCACTACACCCACCGGGGCCGCAAGATCGTTCCCAGCTGGGGCGGTTCCATGTTCGAGGCGCTGATGGTGCCACTGTTCGTGCCGGAGGCGGAGTGGTCGCCGCGTTCCTGGGGCCTCACGCACCGGCGTTACGTACGGGGCCAGATCGAACACGGCATGGAGGAGGCCCGGTACGGGTACTGGGGCTTCTCCCCCGCCAACATCCCCGAGGGCGGGTACCAGGAGTACGGCGTCGACGCGCTCGGCATGCAGGTGGACGGGTACGCCTCCAACACCGACCGCACGTACACGACGGACGGCGCCCCGCTGCCGCCCCCGTCGGCGTTCACGAACGGTGTGGTCACCCCGCACGCCTCGTTCCTCGCCCTGCCCCACGCGCCGGCCGAGGCGATCGCCAACCTGCGCGCGCTCGACCGCGACTTCGGCGCCTACCACGCCGGATACGGGTTCCGGGACTCCGTCAACGTGAGCACCGGGCGGGTCAGCGACTACATGCTCGCCCTCGACCAGGGGATGATCGCCGCCGCACTGGCCCAGGCACTGCGGCCGGGTCTGCTGCAGAGGCCGTTCCGTACGGGTGGCTTCCGGTCGCGGGTGCGTCCGCTGCTCGCCAAGGAGCGCTTCTCCATCTGACCGCACGCGGGGCGGCGCCGCCCGTGACCGCACGGTCGCGGGGGCGCCGTCCGCGCGGTCACGGGCGGCGCCATTCGCCCGGTCGCGGGCCGCCGACTGTGGACATAGCCTCACAAAGGTGACGTCACTCGCGAGCCGTATCCGAATACCCTCCCGGTCCGGATGGTCCGCCCGGTCCGGGCGATCCGCCTGGCCCAGAGGGTCCGGGCCGGACGGAGCCCCGCTCACCGTGCTGTCGGCGGGGTGCTTCCCGGCCCTCCTCCGGACGGCTCACGCCACCGTCCCCACCGCCCCGGGACCCGGGACCGGCGACTACGGCGGGGCGGGTGCCGTGGACCTGATCGTGCCGCTGGCCGTCCTCGCCGGCACCGCGGCGACCGCCGCCTTCACGCACGTCCGGCGTCGGCGGCGCACCGCCACCCGTACCACCCCCGGGACGGCAACCCGCCGACGGCCGTACGAGGGGGCGTAGGGCATGCTTCGAAAGTCCCCTCCCGCCCGGTTCAGTACATGCTGAGCAGTTGTTCCAGCGTGGGCTCGGCGGCCGGTACCCCGTCGGGCAGTGCCAGCTCGAACCAGACGGTCTTGCCACGCGGCGTCCGCCTGGACCCCCAGCCCGTGCTCAGCATCCCGACCAGCTGCAACCCGCGCCCGCCCTCGTCGGTGTCGCGGGCCCGCCGCCGTCGCGGCTGGACCAGGCCCGCGTCCCACACCTCGCACACGAGCGTGCGGTCGAGCAGCAGGCGGATCCGGATCTCGCCCTCGCCGTACCGCAGGGCGTTGGTGACCAGTTCGCTAACCAGCAGCTCGGTGGTGTCCACCAGTTCGCCGAGGTCCCAGGCGAGCAGCTGTTCACGGGCCAGTTCGCGGGCGCGGCCGACGGAGCGCGGCTCGCGGGGCAGCCGCCAGTCGCCGACGGCGTCGACCGGAAGTCCCCGGATGCGTGCCATGAGCAGGGCGATGTCGTCCTCGCCGTGCCGGGTGTCGAGCGTGGCCAGGACGTGGTCGCAGACGTCCTCCAGCGGCCGCCGCGGCGCGACGAGCGCCTCGCGCAGGGCCTTGAGCCCCTCGTCGAGCGGATGGTCGCGGGACTCGACGAGACCGTCCGTGTAGAGGGCGAGCAGGGCGCCCTCCTTCAGTTCCACCTCGACCTCCTCGAAGGGTTCACCGCCGACGCCGAGCGGCATCCCGGGCGGGACGTCGAGCATGACGGCTCGTTGGCCCGGTTCGACCACCGCCGGGGGGAGGTGACCGGCGTTGGCGAAGGTGCACCGTCGGGTGACCGGGTCGTAGACCGCGTACACGCACGTGGCCAGGTACACCTCGGAGAGGTCCGCCTCACGGGACTTGTGGGCGGCCCGGGAGGGCCACTGGGCTCCTCCGCCGGAACCCCCGGGGAAGGCGCCGGTGGCGCGGCCGGGGGTGCCGAGCCCCCGCGCGACCTCGTCGAGCGCGGCGAGCACCTCGGCCGGCTCCAGGTCGAGCAGGGCCAGGGTCCGTACGGCGGTGCGCAGTTCGCCCATGGCCACGGCGGCGCGCAGGCCACGTCCCATGACGTCGCCGACGACGAGGGCGGTGCGATGGCCGGGGAGTTCGATCACGTCGAACCAGTCGCCGCCCACCTCGGTGGCGGTGTTGCCGGGGAGGTACCGGCAGGCGATGTCGAGACCGGCGGCCTCGGGGTCACCGGGCGGCAGCAGGCTGCGCTGGAGGATCAACGCCCGCTCGTGCTCGCGCCGGTAGAGACGGGCGTTGTCGATACAGACAGCGGCACGGGCGGCGAGTTCGATGGCCAGGCCACGGTCCCGTTCGCCGAAGGGCTCGCTGCCCTTGGTGCGGGAGAACTGGACGAGTCCGACCACCGTGTCGTGGGCGACCATCGGCACGGCCAGGGTCGACTGGACGAAGCCGCGGTCGTCGCCGGGGACGTCCTCCACGTGCCCGGTGCGCAGCGCGATGGCACAGGGCGAGTGGTACGGGAACCGGTGCACGGCTCCGAGCGCGGGCGGGCCGTCTCCGGGGGCGGGTGCGGTCCGGTCCGCCGACGTGGCGGGCAGGGCGTCCGACACGGCACTGGCGAAGGCGACCCGGCGCAGCTCGGCGGAGCCGCCGACGGACTCCTGGCGGAGCGAGTCCCAGCTCCCGGGCGGCGCGTCGTCACCGGTGAGCAGCCCCTGGTAGAGGTCGACGGAGGCGAGGTCGCAGAAGCCGGGCACGGCGACGTCGAGGAGTTCGCGGGCGGTGGTCTCCAGGTCGAGGGAGTTGCCGATGCGGGCGCTGGCCTCGTTGAGCAGGGCGAGGTTGCGGCGGGCGCTGGCCGCTTCCCGGGCAGCGATATGACGCCCCGTCACATCCGTCGCCAGTCCGGCGATGCCGACGGGCCGGCCCGAACCGCTGTGGACGCGGTAGAGGTTCATGGACCAGTACCGGCGCTCCGGGTCGCCGGGGGCGTGCCCGACGAGCTGGAGGTCGGTGACGGACGTACCGGTCTCCAGCACCCGCTTCAGGGTGGCGGTGAGACGGTCCGCCTCGGTGCGGGAGAGGTAGTCGTCGACGGTGCGCCCGCGGTGGTCCTCGGCCCTGCCGCCGAAGACGGTGGCGAAACGCTCGTTGGCGCGCACCACCGCGAGGTCCGTACCGAACAGCACGAAGCCGAAAGGAGATTGGCCGAAAATGGCCTGTGACGCGGCGAGGTCCGTCTCGATGCGGCGCAGGGCGCGGACGTCCACGACGATGCAGAGCGCGGCCCGTTCCCCGGTCTTGGTCTCGCTCGGCATCACATAGAGCTCGGCGAGCCCGCGGACGCCCCGCTCCCCCGGTATCCGGAACGGGACGAGGCCCGTCCACTCCCTGCCGTCGAGGATCTCGCCGACCCGGCGGTGACCGTCCCGCCGCAGCTCGGCGGGCATGAACGCCTCGACCGGGTCCATGCCCACGGCGACATCCGCGGCGATGCCGAACAAGCCCGCGGCCCGTCGGCTCCACTGCTCGATCAGGCCATCGGCGCCGATCGAGAAGGAGGCGACTCTGATGTAGTCATAGATCGAGCCGGGCGGACTGTTCTGCCACACGATGCCGCCCGCCGTCCCAGGTATTTCGCTCACGCGACCGTCCCCTCCAGCTCACACACCGGACCGGCCCTGACCGCAGTATTCAGCACTCCGGCCCCGACCGACACGGCGTTCACGATCACAGCACGGTCTCAGTCCGTTTCGGACAGGTTCTGCTCGACCAGGTGATCGCCGTGCGCGTCGTCCCACCCCACTCCTAACCAGGCAGCGCCAGCTCGAACCACACGGTCTTGCCGGTCTTTCCACGCCTGGTCCCCCAGCGACGAGCGGAGCACGCCACCAGTTGCAGCCCCCTGCCGCCCTCGTCATCGGGCCCCGCGGCGCGTTCGGTGGGCGGATCCGGAAGCGGATCGGAGACCTCCACGAGCAGGCCGGGGTGGGCGGAGGCCGCGTCACCGTTGGGATGGGGGCGCTGCAACCGTACCCCGATGGGACCCGATGTGTACTGCAAGGAGTTCGTGACCAACTCGCTGACCAGCAAGACCGTCACATCCCCGACAGCCGCGTCGAGCCCCCAGCCGCGCAACGCCTCATGGACGGCTTGCCGCGCGGTGCGCACCACGCCGGGCACAGCGGGAAAGGTCCACTCGGCGCAGTCGCCTTCGGTGTCGATCACGCCGATCACTTCCCAAGACCAGCAACGGGTACGCCCTGCTTACACGGGATAATCAGCTCATACCCGATATTCGGAACGAACTATCGCCGGGATCGACACGTGGGGCGTACGGGTGTATGACCCCGCACGCGAACAGATGTACGCAGAGAGAGGGGCGCACAGGGAGAGCACCGCGCGCCGGAACGGCGGGAACCGGCGCCGGCCGCTGCCCGACTCCGCGTCAGCGGCGCACGCCGTACCCACCGGCTCGCACCACTCCCGGCGCCGTGCCGGTGCCCAGGGGCCGGGGTCCGGGCCCCGGCGCCGGGCGCGGCGCGATCTCAGATGTCGGCGGGGGCGCCACCCGGCACATCGACGGGGGCGCCGTCGGGCAGCCATCGCACCGCTGCCGCGACGGCGGGCAGGTCCTGATCCAGCCAGTCGACCGAGTAGATCTCGTCGGGCCCGAGCCAGCACAGTTCGTCATGGTCCTCGAGCGGCTCGGGCACACCGGACACCAACCGCACCGTCCACACCCTGAGCACATACCCCGGCTTCAGCGGCCACTCACCGGGGACGCGCTCCAGTGGACACGCTTCCACGCCGAGCTCCTCCCGGAGTTCCCGTACGAGCGCCTGCTCACCGGTCTCTCCCGGCTCCAGCTTCCCGCCCGGCAGCTCCCAGCGGCCGGCCAGCTCGGGCGGGGCGCTGCGGCGCGCGGCCAGCAGTCGACCCCGGTCGAAGACGGCTCCGGCCGCCACCACACGATTGTTCATGAGCCGGAGCGTAACGCCGAGGGCCCGGACAAGGCGCGGGAAAGTGCGCCCACGGATGCCCCGCACCACACCCCGCCACCCCCGCGCACGGTCCCGCGCCGCACCCGGCGCTCGACCGCCCTCGGCCCGCGTCCCGGCCGGCACATCACCACGGCCGGTCGGCGTCCCGGGCGGGTACATCGCCACGGCCCGACGGCGCCCCGGCCCCGTCACGCCAGAGATCGGCGCCTTCCCGGGCCCGGCACGTCACGGCCGCGTGCGCCGGTCGGCTCGCTCCACCCAATAGAGCTGCTTGTGGCCGTGGATCTCCAGCTTGTCGGCCATCTCCTGGGCCTCGCCGCGTGTGGCGTATCTGCCGACGCGATAGCGATTGCCGTTGTCGTCCTGCCGTATCACCAGCCAAGGGAGCTCGGCACCGCTGTCGGTCATCGTGCCCCTTCCAAGCATCGCGCCCCTCCCCCGAACGGCTCGCACGTCTTCAACGGCTCGTTTAAGAATCCCCAGGAAACCGCAGTACGCATATGCCGGACCCTACGCCAGACCTTTACTGAACGGATACGTAATTACACAAAGAGATACCGATCCGGCCATGCAAGAGGGGCGCATCCCCTCGGATGCGCCCCCCACGACGACATCGGCCGGCCGTGCGTCTCCTCGGCCGCCCCACATGCTTTCCAGGGCATGGCGGGCAAGACCGGCGGCGGCCGCCCGCCGGTCAAGGAACCCGGCCCTGCGGCGGCCCGGCGAGCGGCAGCAGCCTCCGCGCGCCGCTCACCTGACCGGGAGGTGGTAGGCGATCCGGAAGCGGTCGGCGGGCACCACCACGTCCGCCGTCTCGACCGGGCGCCCCGACGCGTAGAACGTACGCTCGATCACCATCACGACATGGCCCGGAACACCGCCGAGCGCCAGGAGCTCCTCCGCCAGCCCCGGGCGCGCACCGACCTGTTCGACCACGTTGTCCACGACGACGTCGATCGCGGCCATCCGCTCGACCACCCCGCAGCCGCCCAACGGCCCTTCCTCCGGCAGCATCACGGGCGTACGCCCCGTCAGCGCGAGCGGCTCCCAGGACGTGGAGAGCATCATCGGCTCTCCCGCCTCGCGGAAGGTGTAACTCGTGCGCATCACACGGTCGCCGGGCTCGATGTCCAGCCGCTCGGCGACGGGACCGGTCGCCTCTTCCTGCTCACTGCGGGACTCCCACGTACCTCGCGCGCCGTCCGCCGTCTGTTCCTGACGGAACGAACTGGCCCCCGAAACGGGCCGGTACCCCGAACGGGCGATCCGGCGCGGAACCGGCCGCTCTCGCACATACGTACCAGAACCGGAGCGACCCTCGACCAGCCCCTCGGCCATCAGCACCTTGCGCGCCTCCAGCGCGACCGTGTCCGACACCCCGTATTCCTCGCGGATACGGGCCTGGGACGGCAGGCGCGTACGCGGCGGCAGCGAACCATTGACGATCTTCTCCCGCAGATCGCTCGCAACACGCAAATAGGCGGGCTGCTCACCGAAAGTCACAGGCCTCTCCCAACAGGTTGACGGTCTGCAACAGACTGACAACGGTCGGTTGCCTATCGCAAGCAAAGGCCAGAGATTCACTCGAAGTGATGATCCATCGGAGTGGCGCGCATGACACGCTCCGCGCGCAGGGATAAACCGTACATGCGTCCGTACATCATGCATCCGCGCAAGGGGCGAGGGGCGGCCTCGACAGCGACCGCCCCTCGTCCCTCCCCGACCCTGCTCACGCCTCCGTGGCCCGACGGCCGACGAGGCGATCCGGCGAGCCATCCGCCGAGCAGGGCATCGACCGGGTCGTCGAGCGAAGCGTCGAACGATCCGTCGGGCGGACCACCCGGGAAGCCGCACGGTCCGCCCGACGGGGCGTCATCAGAACTGCAGACCCCAGGAGTTGATCCGCCCGGTGTCGCCAGCCGCGTTGTCGGTGACGCGCAGCTTCCAGGTGCCGTTGGCCACCTCGGACGAGGCGTCCACCGAGTAGGTGGTGACCACGTCGTCGCTGCTGCCGCCCGTTCCGCTCGCCTTCAGGTTGTAGACCGAACCATCGGGCGCGACCAGGTCGATCTTCAGGTCGCCGATCCAGGTGTGCGTGATGTTGACGGGCACACCCAGCGTGGCCGGAGCGTTCCCGCTGACACCGGAGACCGTGATGGGCGACTCGACGGTGGAGTTGTCGCGGATGGTGTACGCCGTCGCGTTCTCGAACTTCGGTCCCGGCGGGGTCGTGGTGCCGCTGCCGACGTTCAGCAGTCGGTTCGGGGAGCCCGTGCCCGGACTCGTCACCACTCCGGTGCTCGCCGCGGCGACCAGTCCGGCGGAGACCTGTGCGGGGCTCTCGGCCGGGTGGTCGGCCAGGTAGAGGGCGGCCGCACCCGCGACGTGCGGGGTCGCCATCGAGGTGCCGGAGATCGTGTTGGTGGCGCTGTCACTGGTGTTCCACGCCGAGGTGATCGACGATCCCGGGGCGAAGATGTCCAGCACACTGCCGTAGTTGGAGAAGCTGGAGCGGGCATCCGTGCTGGTCGTGGAGCCGACCGTGATGGCCTCGGTGACCCGCGCGGGAGACCTGGTGGAGGCGTCGGTCGACTCGTTGCCCGCGGCCACCGCGTAGGTCACGCCGGACGCGATGGACTTGCGCACGGCGGCATCGAGCACGGAGTCCGCCCCGCCGCCCAGGCTCATGTTGGCGACGGCCGGCTTGACGGCGTTCGCCGTCACCCAGTCGATGCCCGCGACGACTTGATCCGTCGTGCCGGAGCCGCTGTTGTCGAGCACGCGGACGCCGACGACCTTCGCCTTCTTGGCCACGCCGTACGACGAGCCGGCGACGGTGGCGGCCACGTGCGTGCCGTGACCATGGCCGTCCTGCGCGGTGTTGTCGTTGTCGATGGCGTCGTAGCCGTACGAGGCCCGGCCGCCGAAGTCGTTGTGGGTGATCCGGACACCGGTGTCGATGATGTAGGCGGTGACACCCTCACCGGCCTTGTCCGGATAGGTGTAACTCTGGTTCAGCGGAAGGTTCTTCTGGTCGATCCGGTCCAGCCCCCACGAGGGCGGCGAGGGCTGCGTGCCGGTGATCCTGAAGGTCCGGTTCTGCACGACGGACTCGACGGCCGGGTCCGCGGCGAGCTTCTTCGCCCGGTCCTCCGAGAGCTCCACCGAGTAGCCGTTGAGGGCCGCGTGGTAGGTCCGCTTGATCTTCGCGCCGTACTCCCTGGCGAGGGCCCTGCCCTTCGCCGATCCCGCGTCGGCCGCCGACTCGTCGAGTGTGACGATGTAGCTGCCGCTGATGGCGCCCGGGGCGCCCGCGTTCTCGATCCGGCCTTCCGCCGCCGGACCGGCCGCGGTGGCGGGGAACGCCGCCGCGGTGGAGAGCGCGAGGGCCGCACCGGCTATGACGCTCACGGCAGCGGCTCTTCGCCGGGCGTGGGGGGTGTGACGCATCACTGACATCTGAGGGTTCCTCCTCGATCGCGGTGCACTGGTGCGGGGTCCAGGGGTCATGGAGGTGAAGGTGGAGCGGGGCCGGGCGGACCGAGCCGGACGGAGCTCGAATAGCATGGGCATGACAAGCCGACGCTTCGGGTTCCGCGCCGTCCAAATCCCGGCCGACAGCGAAAGATTGACCGATCCTTGAGATTCGCACAAGGGTGCGTTGACGCATGCCATACCTTCGCCATTCAGCCGCCATACACCTGACACGCTGGCAGGCATGGCTTCCTATCTCTGTCCGCGGGACGGCACCCGCGCCGACACGACCTCCCTGACCTGGTGTTGCCCCCTCTGCGGCGGCCCCTGGGACCTCGACTTCGAGCCTGCCGGACCGCTGTCCCTCAACTCCCTGGTCGGCCGCGTCAATTCACTCTGGCGTTACGAAGAGGTGCTGCCCCTCGCCTCTCCCACGACCAGCCTCGGCGAGGGCCGCACCCCGCTCGTCCCGCTCACCGGTACGGTCTCGGCCAAGCTCGACTACCTGATGCCGACGCTCTCCTTCAAGGACCGCGGCGCGGTGATGCTCGCCGAACTCGCCCGGCGTCTGACACCCGAACGGGTCGTCACGGACAGCAGCGGCAACGCGGGCACGGCCGTCGCCGCGTACTGCGCCCGCGCCTCGCTCCCCTCCACGGTGTACGTCCCCGAGGGCACGTCACCGAAGAAGACCGAGCAGATCCGCGCGCACGGCGCCCACTTGGAGATCGTCCCCGGCGACCGCGAGGCCACCGCGCGGGCGGCCCGAGCCGCCGCCTACACCCCCGGCACCTTCTACGCCTCTCACGTCTTCAACCCGTACTTCCTGCACGGCACGAAGACCTATGTGTACGAACTGTGGGAGGACCTCGGCGGCCGTCTGCCGGACGCCATCGCCGTACCGGTCGGCAACGGCACCCTTCTCCTCGGGGCCGCCCTCGCCACCGCCGAACTCCATGCCCAGGGACTGATCGACGAACGCCCCGCGCTGATCGCCGTCCAGGCCGAAGCCGTGTCGCCGCTGGCGACCGCCTTCCACGCGGGCTCCGACGACCTCCTCTGCACCTCGACCGGCACGCCCGTGCCGACTTCGCCGACCCTCGCGGAGGGCATCGCCATCCCCTGCCCGCCGCGCGCCCGCGCCGTCCTGGCGGCGGTGCGCGCATCGGGCGGCACCTTCCTCACGGTGACCGAGGCCCAGATCCGTGCGGCCCAACTGGACCTGGCCGCAAGAGGTTTCTACGTGGAGACGACGGGCGTCGCCTGCTGGGCGGCGGTCGGCGGCCGGGCGGACCTCGAAATCGTCGTACCGCTGTGCGGCGCGGGCCTCAAGACGGGCCTCGCCCCCTGAGACCGGAGCCGAACACGGGGGCACGGGGCACGGGGGCAAGGCGACACGGGGCACGGGACACAGGGGCAAGGCGACACGGAGGCACGGGGCACGGGGGCAGAGCGCTCACCGGGACGAAACTCCACCAGGACGAAGCTCTCACCGGGACGAGGCGCCCGGCCCGGCGTTCACCCGTGCGCCGCGCGCCGTGCCCCTGCGCCCGGCGCGCGCTTCCCTACGTTCGTACGGTGAGCCTCTCTCGCATCTGTCTCCTCACGTCCCTGGCCTCCCTGACGTCCCTGGTCGCGGGTGTCCTGATCGCACCGCCGCCGCCCGCCTCCTACGCGGCCGTGCCCCGCTCGCCCGCGCCCACCGACTGCGGCCGCGACGCCGACCCCGCCTGGGCCCTGTCCTCAACCCGTTTCGGCGAGGCCGGCAGCTACACCCCGTACGTCGGCAACGGCTACCTGGGCCACCGGGTGGCCGCCGCAGGCGCGGGATACGCGGCGACGGGCAAGAAGACCGGCTGGCCGCTGTTCACCCCGCGCTACGACGGCGCCTTCGTCTCCGGCCTGTACGGACGCGACAAGAACCTCGCCGCCGGCCGCGAGGTGATCGCCGCCCTGCCGAGCTGGACCACCCTCGACGTACGCGTCGGCGACGAGACCTACGGCTCCGACACGCCACCGGCCCGGATCTCGCGCTACCGCCAGACGCTGTTCCTCCGCTGCGGTCTGGTGCGCACGTCGATGCGCTGGACCACGGCCGACGGACGCGCGACGGACCTCACGTACGAAGTGCTCGCCGACCGGTCCGACGCACACACCGGCGCCGTACGGCTGCGCATGACCCCGCGCTGGAACGGCACCGCGACCGTCACCGCCCGGCTGGACCCGCGAGGCGCACGCCGCATCGACCTGGGGCCCGACGGCACGTTCCGCACCCGGGGGACCAGAACGGCGGGCGCGATCGCCCAGACCCTGCTCACCTCCGGACCGGGCACGACGCACGGGTCCGGCACCGCGCGGACAGACACTCCACAGACCGGCAGCCGACAGGCCGGCACCTCTCCAACCGGCGCGCACCGGACGAGCACGCGCCAGGTGCGCGCCGGGCGCACGTACACCTTCGAGAAGTACGTCGGCGTCGACACCGCGCTCACCTCGTCCGACCCGCGCACCACCGCCCGCGCGGCGTCGACGCGCGCGGCCCGGCGCGGCTGGACGGACGTGCTCGCCGCGGACGCCGCTGCCTGGCGCAGGGCCTGGGCGGCCGACATCTCCGTACCGGACAGCCCCGAGCTGCGGAAATGGCTGCGATCCGCGCAGTACGGCCTGCTCACCGCTACCCGTTCCGGTTCCCGCGACAGCATCGCCCCGACCGGGCTGACCAGCGACGACTATGCCGGCCTGATCTTCTGGGACGCCGAGATCTGGATGTACCCCGGGCTGCTGGTCACCCGTCCCGAAGCGGCCCGTTCGATCGTGGAGTACCGCTACCGTACCCGCGCCGCCGCCCGCGCCAACGCCCGCAAGCTCGGGTACCGGGGCCTGTTCTACCCGTGGACGAGCGCGAGCCGGGGCGACCTGTGGAAGGAGTGCCACAGCTGGGACCCCCCGCACTGCCTCACTCAGATCCACCTCCAGGGCGATGTCTCGCTCGCCGTCTGGCAGTACTACCTGGCGACCGGGGACCGCGCCTGGCTGTCCGGGCACGGCTGGCCGCTGCTCCGAGGTATCGCCGAGTTCTGGACCTCCCGGGCCACCCGAAACGGCGACGGCAGCTATTCGCTCAAGGACGTCGCGGGCCCCGACGAGTACAGCAACGGCGTCACCGACGGGGTCTTCACCAACGCCGTCGCCACCACCGCCCTGCGCGACGCCGCCCGCGCCGCGCGCCTGCTCGGACACCCCGCACCGGCCGAGTGGACACGGGTCGCGGACGGACTGCGCATCCCGTACGACCCGGCGCGCAAGCTGTTCCTCCAGTACGCGGGCTACAACGGCTCGACGATCAAGCAGGCCGACGCGGTGCTGCTGCTCCACCCGCTGGAGTGGCCGATGGAGCCGGGCGCCGCCGCGGCCACGCTCGACTACTACGCCACCCGCACCGACCCGGACGGTCCGGCCATGACGGACTCGGTCCACGCGATCGACGCGGCCACGATCGGGGAGGCCGGCTGCGCGACGTACACCTACCTCCAGCGGTCCGTGCGCCCGTTCATGCGCGGCCCGTACGCCCTGTTCAGCGAGGCACGGGGGGCGAAAGCAGGCGCCCAGGACCCGCTGGCCGGGGCCCCCGCCGAGGACTTCCTCACCGGGAAGGGCGGCTTCCTCCAGGTCTTCACCCACGGGCTGACGGGACTTCGGCTGCGCGAGGACGGGGTGCGGCTCGACCCCCTGCTGCCCCCGCAGCTCGGCCGCGGCGTCACGCTGACGGGCCTGCGCTACCGGGGCCGCGTCTTCGACGTCGCGATCGGCCCCCTGACGACCACGGTCCGGCTGACCTCCGGCGCCCCGTTCACCGTCCACACCCCCACCGGCCCCCGCCTCCTCACCGGCGCCCTCGCCCTCCCCACCCGCCGCCCCGACCTCGCCGCCACCACGGACGCAGCCCGCTGCCGCCCGGTGACGGCGACCTCCGAGTCCCCCGGCCTGTACGCGGTGGCCGCCGTCGACGGCAGCCCGGCCACCTCCTGGTCCCCGGACGGCGCGACGGGCTCACTGACGGTCGACCTGGGACGCACCGCCCCGGTGACCTCCGTCCACCCGGAATGGACGGACGCGCGCTCCATCCCGTACCGCCTGGAGACCTCGACGACCGGCACCGTCTGGCACCCGTACCACCCGGGCGCGACGGCCCGCCTGGTACGCCTGACGGTCACCGCACCGGACCAGGAAAAACCGCCGGGTGTACGGGAACTGACGGCAAGACAGCCATGAGGACGGCGCTTGCGCGGATCCCTCCGTCGGCGTCGTGTACACCCGGCGCACGAGGCAGACCCTGCATACCTCAACAACCGCCCCTGCCCCGCCCCGGGTGGCCTCGCTCCACCAGCCCGGCGCCCTCGACGCCCTCCCCCGCCTCGACGCCCGCCACGGCACCCACCACGCCGTCCGCTTCATCCGACCCGACGGCCTCTGGGGCCGGTGGGTCCAGGCCCTGGTTCCCCTCAGCGACACGGCAAAGCCCGCCGGACCCGCTTCGTCCAGGGTCGGACGGCCTCGTGCCGGACAGGTCACACGTTGAAGCGGAACGTCCTCTAGGGGGCTGCGCGCACGACGGTCCGGGCCAGGCCGTGCCGAGTTGTCGGTGGCGGATGCTTGCATGGCGCCATGAGCACTGTGCACGAGACCGCCGCCCGCCTCCCAGACGCCGTCGAACTCCGCGCTCATCTTCGCGCGTTGGCCATCCTGGACGCCACGATCGGCGACGATCCGCGGTTCTGCTGCTACACCTTCGACACGGCCTGGGGCCCTGGTGAAGAGGCAGCCCTGATGAAGAACGGCTCGGGAGACGACTTCTCCGTCCTCTTCACCCCGGCCGGCGCGCTCATACGCGGCTTCGACCACGAGTCGGAGATGAGCCCGTACGGAACGGACGACGAGCAGGTCTGGCCCGGCGTCATCGACGAAGTACCTGCCGCGCTGAGTCCGCTCCTGAACGAACCCGCCTTCCGCGACGAGGGCATCGACACCCCTCGCGTCACCGCCTGTCTATGGCGGGAAACCGGCGACACTGTCTGGCGCACCGGCTCGGCCATCGCCTTCCCACCGGGCAGCGAAGACCCGGACGGCTCCGGCTTCCTCTTTCGCCTCCTCACCGACCGCTCCCCCGAGACCGTCCAGGACCACTTCGAGGATTACTACGAACGTCCCATTCCCCTCGACGCCGTCCGCCACGTCCTCGCCGGACTCCCCCTCACTCCTGCGATCACCGCGGCCCTCAACCCGGCCGCTCTCTCGGACGCCGCCCTGCTCCGCAGGATCACCGCGCACCCCGAGGTCGCCTCCTATCTGGCCTGCGACGGCGAGTTCGACCTCGCCCGCACCGACCCGATCGAGCCGATCGCCCTGCCCAACAGCCTGCCGGTGGAGCCCGTCGCCGGCTGCAACGCGGGCGGCACCCACTACCTCTGCGGCCCGGCCGTCCCCGACGGCCCCCGCCCCGTCCTCTACACCGATTCCGAGGGCCAGGCATCCTTGATCGCCGAGTCCCTGGCCGAGGCCCTCACCCTCGCCATCGTCCTCCCGTCCTGGCACGACGCCCTGGCCGGCTTCCGCCCTCCTGCTCTCAACGCCGACTACCTCGACGACCACCCGGACCACCCCACCGTCCGCGACCGACTGCTCGCCGCCCTTCGTCTCCCCCCGGCCACCGAGCAGGAAGTCCTGGCCCGCCTCCTCACCACTGCCACCCGCACCGTTCCCGACGGCTTCCTCCCGTACGTCTCCGACGAGGAGGACTCCTCCTTCCAACCGATGCTCGAACCACTTGCCGACTAGGGTCTCGGAGACCTTACGACCTGGGGACCGATAGGGAGCGGGCTCGCGCCGCCCTGCGACTCCGCTTGCGGCGTTGTCGTCGGTTGTCGATGCGCCGCATCGACCCCCTCCTCCGCCTTGCGATCGAAGCCGCATGACGACGCTCCCTGATCCACTCCCCATCGCTCCCCAGGTCGTCATGGAGAGCGCCGACACACCGGAGCGGTTCCGCGTACGCGTCCCGTCAGCCGCCAACGCCTCTCGGCGCCGCCTTCCAGCCCATGCCCAGGTGACCAGGCGTCATGGAAATCCAGCACCCGCCCGGCACGCAAACCGGCGAGGGGCCGGCTCCCTAAAGAGTCGACCCCTATCTGACCTGCATGTTTGCCAGGCCAGCCCATGTGGTGTCACTTCATCCGCTCATACGTTGAAGCGGAACTCCACGACAAGGCTCTGACCTGCGGGTATGTGGGCGCATCCCAGCACCATCCCAGCACGGGATTCACGACAACGCACGAGAGGGCCCAGAATCGCCAACGCTACATGCCAGCGGCAGCGATGTGCGATGTCCGAGGACTTCTCCGCGACGTCTGGGCAGCCTGATCGCTCTCCTCAATTCCCCTGCTGTGCCTGCCATCCGCACTCCTAACCAGAGATGTCAAGGCTTGCCTCACTGCGCAGCAACATGGGCCGGCCGGACGAACTCCACACCACTCACCGGAGAGTAAGGGGGAGATCCGGTGTTGCTACCTCAGTTGGCCGAAGTGCAGGCCGACGAGGGTCGTGGGCGCAACATACTGTGCTGCCAGTGCGTGCCTGAAAGTCCTGTACGCCATACGTCTGGGCCTTCGTGGTCCGTGCTGCTCATGGCTGGCCGGGCTCAAGGTGAAGGCGTCAAGAGAGTGCGAATGCGTTCTATGAGCCGGTCAGTATCCTTGCGGAAGGCTGGCACAGAGCGGATCCTCCGCACCGCGAAGGAAATCAGCCGTACCTCGTCCACACCTGTGTGTTCGCTCACGACTGCAGGTTGGTCGTGAATGTTGGAGACGTGTGCTTCTTCCAGGGCGTACTTCAGGGTGTTCTCTGTCACGCCCAGCTCTTTCGCCGCTGCCCCCGTACGTGTCTGGAGCAACTGGATGACGACCGCCTCGGGATCGTGATGGCCCGGCAGGTACTCCAACCACTCTCCCTGACGGCCTGGTTCGGAACGTGTGTCTCCGTCCAGCACGCCGAGAAAGGCCACGGCCGGTCTGGTCGGTCCGAGGACGCGAGCGACGGTTGCGACGGTGTCGGCGCCGCGCACGTCCTGCACGCACAGATGCGGGGCCAGCTCCGGTAGGTGGCATCGGAGCAGTTCCTCCAGCATCAGCCGGGCGAAACGGTCCTCGACCAGCAGCACTGCCTCGGTCCGCGGAGCCATGCCCAGCTTCCGGCTGACCTGAGCAGGAATGGCGCCAGCGGAGATGGTCGCCTGAGCCGCGGCGCCCGCACCGCGCTCGAGTGTGCGGAGGGAAGTGCTGGGCAGGCGGTAGGCGAACTCCGGAGAGTGCGAGGCGAGGACGACCGACAGCTCCATTTTGACCGCACGAGCGACGATGATGTCGAGCAGCCGTTCGCGAGCGCGGGGCGAGAGAAAGTTCTCGGGCTCGTCGAGCAGCACGATGCTGCCCCGCCCCACCCCACGCAAGGCACGCAGGATGACGCAGGAAGCGAGCTCCCCGAGGCTCATCTGTTCAGGCCCGTAGGTGCCCCCGTGACGGCCGAGCTCGTAGTAGAACCACGTGGGTGACTCGCCGGAGGCAGGGGAGCGGCGATCCAGCTCCTGGTGGGTGACCAGGTCGTAGGGGCGTCCCATGATGGTGCCCAGTGCATGGTCGAACCAGGCGCTGCGGGGGGCCTTCTCGGCCGTGGCGCGCTCGCTTTCGAGCTCGTGTGCCGGAACTCGGCTCACTTGGGTCAGCACATCGAAGCACTCCCGTGCAGTGTCGATGTACACACACGGGGCTTTGGCGTCGGCGAGTTCCACGTCGCCCGTCGCCGGTTCGTTGCGGTCGCTCTTCTGGTGCCGTGACTGGCCTGTCAGCCGTACGGCAGTGGGGTGCGGCGCGCTGTCCGACGGGGCTTGCGGCCGCAGATGGCGTGCAAGCGTTCGCAGGAACTGCGTCTTGCCGGCGCCACTCACCCCGCACAGGAGGGTGATGCCCGGCGCCATCTCAGCAGTGAGCGAGCCGAGGTGCGCGTGCCCGTCGATCTCGACCCTGCGCAGGGGTGAACGCACCTGGCCACTGGCCAGTTTGCGGTAGTGGTTGTTGATCTGGGCCCGGCGGAGGACCTCCTCATCCTCTGCGTCCCGGCTCAACTCCACTCCCCCCAGGACTTCAGCACCCCGTCTTCCCACAGCACTTGATCGATCCTGTCTTCTGTGAACGGTGCGTCATCTGCGCCGGTCAGCGCCGCGTACATGCGCAGCACGTCCGGCACGGGGGAAGTCCGGCGCGACGGGGCGCCGCCTGTCGCTACAAGAAACAGCCAGCCGATGGCATCCCGCAACACCGTCGACTCGGGTGTGTGCGCGCCCACCGCGGCCACTTCGTTGAACCGCTCTAGCAAGGCATCGTACGGCAGTTCACGGAAGTCGGTCCTGAGTGGTGGAGTAGCTCCTGGCCCGAGCTCCGCGGCTCGCCTCCGACGTTCCGGCTCCAGCCATTCGAGGAGAAACCCGAGGTGATGTTCGGCGCCAGGGCCGAACGCACGCCGGGCCCGGACCATCACCAGCATCCAGCTCAGTAGAGTCGGTTTGGTGAACCGAACGGCCGGCATGTCGAGTGCGGGCAGAGACAACAGTCCCTTGAGTGCGTCAGCCACCGCGTCTCGGGTGCGGTCGGCCACCGCGTCACCGGAGCGCAGCCGGTGATTCAGTTGTTCGCTGCCGACTGCCGCAGCCCGGATGCTGCCTGCCTCTACGGCGACCAGCACTCTGCTGATCACGTCCTCGTAGGCCAGGCCAACGTTCCCGAAGCCGATGCGTTCTTCCCCCAGGCCCCAGTCAGCCGCCGAGGCCACGAGGACCCGGACTTGCTCGCCGAACGAACCCGATTCGACGAGTTTGCGTCCTGCTGCGGTCAGTCCGGCTTCGGAATTGAGCCGCAGCACCGCGGTTCGCAACTCGGCAGGTGGCAGTTCGTCGAGCTCCAGGAGCACCAAGGGGTAGTCGTCGATGGCAGTGCGCAGCCCCTGCGGCAGAGCGTTGTATGTCTTTCCGTCGGATTCCCGCAAGGCACGAGCCGGAGGGGTGAGTCGGCCGTCGACCAGTAGGTCACCGCGTACGAATTCCTCTAGCGCTGCCAGGCGTCGCTGACCGTCGAGCAGGACTCGTGATCCGTCCGCTTCACGCGCGACGAGTAGCGTGCCGATGGGCCAGCCGCGCAGCACGGAGTCGAGGAGCACGTGCTTACGGTGGTCAGACCACTCTGCGCTACTGGACGGCTCGGAGGGCTGGCGCAGACTTCCGTCGCGGAGCTGGGCGAGCGCCTCGCGCACAGTCACGACGGTTGGCCGGGTTGCCGACACGCGCAGGTCGTGAGCTGGGGTCATGACGGTCGCCTCCTCTCGCGTCTGGGCTGGGTGCCGGCCTGGAAGGCGCGGGTGAAGTCCATGCCTGATGGCACGATACGGCCGAGCACTGACATCCGGTGGGTCATGATCCGAGGGCCGCCTCAGTAGTACTGCCGGATGTAGTCGTACGCCTTCTGGAACAGCTCTTCGTCCCGTTGCAGCTGGTAGCGGACCAGTGTGCGGCGCAGAGCTTTCTTCACCTCGCGCTCACCGCCCGCAGTGTGCTGCCACCCCGGGAACCTCACCGCGTCGACGATGCTGTCGATCTCCTCCACGAGCTTCGCCACCGCCACAGGTGTGCCCTCCGGACGGGACGATTCAAACAGCCGAGTGAGAGCGTGCTTGCCCTGTTCCCTAGGATTCTGCTCCTTCTCATCAGCCTCTGTCTGAGCCTCTGCCCGCGCGGTCTGTTCCGCCAGGCCCAGCAACTGATAGAGATACTCACGGCTCACAAGCTGACCCGCCTCGTACTGCTGACGCAGTCGCTCCAGCTTCTGCGCCAGGGAGTCGAAGCGCGGTTCACCACGGCGACGGCCAAGCCTGTCCTGAAGCTGGGGCTCAAGCTGCCGGATCCCCCGGTCGGGGACGCGCTGCAGGTACTCGGCCATTTTGGCGTCGATGACGAGCGTCTCGAGCCGTTGGGGTGGCACGTCCGCGTGGATGTGGGCGTTGACCAGCTCGCGCGTTTTAGGGCCGAGCACCCGCCACAGCAGAGGGCTCGTGGCGTTGCTGGGCCGTACGGAGTGGTGCACCTTCGCAAGCCAGCGGTAGTCAGCGACGTGCTCGCTCAGCCGCTCATCCGGGGCTAGCGCCTCCCACAGCCGGGACAATCGGGCGAACGCCTCTGCGAACGCCTGTCGTGTCCCGTCGTCGGGCAGCTTGTCCTGAGCCGCGAAGAGGGCCTCGTAACCGTCCTCGGCACGGTCAACGCCAGGGAAGAAGTCCAGGCACTTACGAAGGGCACCGGGGAACTGATCCCACAGCTCCTTGATGCTGGTAACCGCACGCTCGACAGCCCGCTCATCGAATCGCATTGCCTGCCCGAGGCGGGCGAAGACACCGAGGTAGTCCACGATCAGACCGTGCGACTTCGCCTGATCGCTCCCCGGCCGACGGTACGGGCGGTTCACCCGGCAGACGGCCTGGAGCAACGTGTGGTCATGCATGACCTTGTCCAGGTACATCGTCTGGGCGATTGGGGCGTCGAAACCGGTGAGGAGTTTCGCCGTCACGATGAGGATCTTCAGCGGATCGTCCGGGGCGCGAAAGCGATCCAGCAGCGCCGCCTCCTCGTCCTTGTCCCGCCCGAAGCGCTCCTGGGTCTCCTCAGGTTGCCCCTGGGTGGACATCACGACCTCGCTGGTCTCCGGTCCCAGCAGCGCGTCCAGTTCCTTCTTGTACAGGACGCACGCTTCCTGGTCGAAGACGACAACCTGCGCCTTGAAGCCCTCGGGCTCCACCTTCTCCCTGAAGTGACGTGCGATGTCCTCGCACACCATGCGAATGCGCCCGTCGGCCTTGATCAACCACCCCATACGAGCGGCCCGATGGGTCACAGCGGCCTTCTCGCGTGGGGACAGACGCTCGGCGAGCTTCTTGAACTCGGCATCAATGACATCGCCGTCGATCTGGAAGCGCGCGTCACGCGGCTCGAAATGCAGCGGGAGCGTCGTCCCGTCACGCAGTGAATCTGCCTGAGTGTACTGCGAGAGATAGCGGCCCTCGTCCTCCTCGTTACCGAACGTCTTGAAGGTGTTGACGTCGGTTCGGTTGATTGGGGTGCCGGTCAGACCGAAGAAGACCGCGTTGGGCAGGGCTTCGCGCATTCGCTGCCCCAGATCCCGGTCCTGGGTGCGATGCGCTTCATCGACGAGGCAGACGATGTCACGTCGTGCGGACAGGACGCGGTCCAGGTTCTTGAACTTCTGGACCGTGGTGACAATGATCTTCCGCTGGCCCGTCGCGAGCATCTCCCCGAGATTGTCACCGGAGCCCGCCGTGACCACGTTCGGGATGTCCGAGGCACCGAAGGTGGAAGTGATCTGGGTGTCGAGGTCCAGCCGGTCCACCACTATCAGCACCGTGGGCGCACCAGTGCGCGGATCGGTGCGCAGCGCCTGAGCTGTGAACACCATCAGCAGAGACTTGCCAGAACCCTGGAAGTGCCACACGAGTCCCTGCCGGGGCGCGTCCGGGTCGTGCGCCGCGGCGGCGGCACGGTCGGCCATCCGCCTGCCGGCCTCGTACTGCTGATAGCGGCAGATGTTCTTGATCTTCCGGTGACGGTCGTCAGTGCTGTAGACCGTGAAGTTCCGGATGATGTCCAGAACCGTCGACGGACTCAGCAGACCGTCCACGGCCTGACGGAGGTAGTCGGGGCCGGGCTCGGGATGCTGCTTCCGCAACCCCGGGGACCACCACGGGCTCCACAGGTGAAGGGGTAGCCGGAGGCTGCCGTAGCGCAGATCGCGTCCGTCGATGGCGAAACACAGGGCGTTGGGGACGAAGAACTCCGGTACATCGTCCTGGTAACCGTCGAGTTGGAGCGCCCCGTCGGCCCAGGTTATGCCAGCACGTGTGGCGGACTTCGCCTCACCCACGACCAGGGGAATCCCGTTGACCCACAGCACATGATCGAAACGGCGCCGGGTGGCACCTCGGCAGAAGGCAACCTCTGTGCTGAGGTGGTAGCGGTTGCGGGTGGGGTCATCGAAGTCGACTAGCTGGACGGATACATACTCGTGGTCCGGCCCGAAGGGCATCGACTTCTCGCCGAGCAACCAGGAGCGGAAGTTCTCGTTGGCCTTGACCACGCCTTCACCACGCGCCGACCGGATCAGCGCGGTGAGCTGGTACAGCACCTCGTCGGCGAGCTCGGGATCGGCCGAAATGGCCGGGTTGAGACGGACCAGGGCGTCGCGCAGCTCGGACTCGACGAGGACATCCTGCTCGACCCGGTCCGGCTGAGTGTCCTGCTGAACCCACGCGAGCTCCGGCAGGGCAGTGAGCCGGTCGGTTACGAATGCCTGAGCCGTGGCCTTCTCGCTGAACATCCCCCGCCCCTCGCTCACCCTCAGTCGTCCCTCACTCCACATCTCACGCGCTGCAGCCGAGCGCCGCCGCCGTCGTTGTTTCCGCCGACGCGCCAGGGCCCTGCAACAGCACGTTCAAGGTGCGTTGCATCAGATTACGCGTCTGTGTCAGGTCCTCGGCGAGGGTGGTGCGCAGTGCGCGGGCGGCTTCGAGCCGCTCGACCACACGTTGTTGGATGGAGAGAGGGGGGACGGGGATCGGCTGGGCCGAGAGAAGGCCGGCAGGGAGGTGGGCCATCGACGTGGTGCGCTTAGCCACCCGGGCAAATGCCCCCAGGCGCTGGCAGCGGCGGAACCAGCCGAGAGCGAACTCTGGTAGCACATCAACGCCCGCACGAAAACGCAGCAGCGTCATCTGGAAACAGCAGTCCTCGATCTCCCCGCGGTACATCGCTGCGCGGCCTACATACTCAAGGCTTTGCCCTTCGTTGAGCAGCACGTCCTTCGGCCGGAGCGCATACTTGGCGAAAGCGGGGGGGGCGAAGTTCATCTCCAGCACGTCATCCAGGAACAGCTCATCGTCCCCGACGTTTGCGACACGGAGGTAGGGACGCAGATCCGTACCCTGGTGCACCTTGGGCTCACGCTTCATGCCCAGCTGTACTTCCCCCGCCTCGCCAACTCGGCGCACCGGCCACCCCGGCTCGTCGTACAGCTCCGCCAGTGCCGTGAGCTCAGCCTGCCGTGCGGCCTCCAGCGCGGTGGCCTTCGCCTGCGCGGTGCGCTCGAACGACCAGATGAGATCAGCGATTTTTCGTTGCTCCGAGAGCGGCGGGAGGGAGAATTCCTGCCGCGCGAGAGTTTTCCAGTTGATCGTCGGTGACAAAGAGCCGACAGAGATTGCCACGGCTCGGTCGACGAACGTGTCCGAGTGCAGGAAGGCTGGCAAAAACTCCGGGGCCACATACTCCCTCCGTGCTCGCAGGACCAACGCGTGCGCGGAGCAAATCCCGTCGAACTCGGCCACTGCCGCCTTACGCTGATACACGCGACGTCTGCCGAAGATGACGTCTCCCGCCAGGAACCGCAGCTTCGTGGCCGTCACCACACTGGGATCAGACCACCTAGTCACCGTCAATTCACCACTATCCACGTGTTCCAAGCCCACATAGCGGGATGCGCCGGACGTACTAGGGTCATCTACCCTTTCACCTGAATTGTCTGCAATGTCAGAAAATCTGACGGTCTGCCAATCGCTGTGTGTAGTCACGGCGTTCCCCCAAGGATCTTGAGCAGAGCGGCGGCACGTACCCTTGCCTCCTGGGAGCGGGATCCCCAGCTTTCAAGATCGATGGCAAGCTCCTCCCGGGTCTCCCGGCCTTCGCCCCTCGCTTCCCGGCCGAAGTAGAGGCCCAGGGACAGGCTGGTCCTGTGTTGCTCAATCTCGTCCGCTGTCACCCAGCGCGAGAGCCCGTCGATCGCTTCGTCGCTCGTGTAGGCCCGGAGAATCTGCGCGATGTGCTCCTCGCTCAGGAATGACTGACCTCGCACCCGGTCCAGCAGGTGCGCCGCGTTGACGAAGAGGACCTTCCCCTCACGCTCAGGCCGCTTCCGGGTGCGCAGCACCACCACGCACGCCTCCATCGGCGAGTTATAGAAGAGCCCCGGCCCGAGTCCCAGCACACACTCCAGGAGATCGGACTCGATCAGTTTCTCCCGCATAGCCCGCTCGTCCTCCCGGAAGAGCACGCCGTGAGGGAACAAGATGGCGCACCGGCCCGTGTCGGAGTTCAGCGAGGCGGCGATGTGCTGGAAGAACGCGTAGTCCGCTCTCCCCTGGGGAGGCACACCCCACATATTGCGCTGGTAGGGGTCCTTGGCAAAGAGCGGGCGGTTCCACTGCTTGATCGAATACGGGGGGTTGGCGAGCACCACGTCGAAGCGTTTCAGCTGGTCGCCTTCGAAGAACAAGGGTACGGCGAGTGTGTCACCGCGCTCGATGCGGAAGTTCTCAATGCCATGCAGATAGAGGTTCATGCGGGCGATCGAGGAGGTCATCACGTTGAACTCCTGCCCGTACAGGGTGAGCTGGCGATGGTCCTTCCCCTGGCGCTTCAACTCAGCCGCCGCAGTGACCAGCATGCCGCCCGTGCCGCACGTAGGATCGTAGACCGTCTCCCCGGGCTCTGGTTCGAGCATCCGGGTCATGAGCCGGACCAGCGTCCGGTTCGTGTAGAACTCTTGAGCCGTATGCCCGGAGTCGTCCGCAAACTTCTTGATTAGGTACTCATACCCTCGGCCGAGTTCGTCCTCCGGGACCCGGGCCAGGGAGAGCACCTGGGTGGAGAAGTGTTCCAGAAGGTCACGAAGTGTGGCGTCCGAGAGTCGTTCAGTGTTCGTCCACTGAGCATCCCCAAAGACTCCCCAGAGCTGCTCCGGGTTGGCCTTCTCGATGGCCTTCATGGCCTGAGCGAGCGCCGAGCCGAGCCCGGAACGGGCCTCCCGGACGTCTGCCCAGTGGTGACCGTCAGGAATCTGGAACTGGTAGTTCTCCTCCTTCGCCACCAGCTCCGCGTCCCCGTCGTAATCGCCGAGGGCCTGCTCGCGCTCCTCGTCGTGCACGTCACAGATCCGCTTGAAGAAGAGCAGCGGGAAGATGAACTGCTTGTAGTCACCCGCGTCGATGAGTCCCCGCAGCCGGACCGCCGCTCCCCACAGATAGTTCTCCAGCTCCCGCTGGTCCAACTGCCCCGCTGCTACATCCGTACCGTGCAGCACATCCGCAGCACCTCTGACGCCGCTCATCCGAGGAGCCTCCATTCCTTGAGCCGGCTACGCAGTTCGTTCTCCGCCACCGCAGCGTCCATCAGGGCGCTTTCCAGGGCGGTGACGGCCTCGCTCAACGGGGGCAATTCGGCCGCGCGGTCCTTTCCGACGTAGAGCGGGATGTTGAGGCTGCCGTCGTTCCTCTCGATCTCCGGGAGGTCGACCAGGCGGCTGCGCTCCTTGATGTCCGCGAAGGCGCGATACCAGCCCAGGATGCGGGAGACGTGCTCGGCCTCCAGCACGTTCTGGTTGCGCCCCTTGCGCAGCTGGTCGGAAGCGTCGATGAAGAGGATCTTCCCTCGTCGCTCCTTCGGCTTCTGCGCGCGCAGCACGAGGACACAGGCGGCCAGGGGCGCGCCGTAGAAGAGGCGTTCCCCCAGTCCAATGACTGCCTCGATCGCATCCGACTCGATGATCTTCCTGCGGATACGGGCTTCGGTGCCATCCCGGAAGAGGATGCCCTGCGGCAGGACGACAACCGCCCGGCCGGTGTCGGGCTGGATTGAGGCGAGCATGTGCTGGACCCAGGCCCAGTCGGCCGTGCTGCGCGGGGGCACTCCAGTCGCACCGCGCCCGTAGGGGTCCCTAGCCCATCCCGTCTCGCCCCACGCGGCCAGCGAGAACGGCGGGTTCGCGATCACGCAGTCAAAAGTCCGCAGACCTCCATCCGAGGCAAAGAAGCGGGGCTCGCGCAAGGTGTCCCCGCGCTCCACCCGGAAATCATCGATCCCGTGCAGGATGAGGTTCATGCGGGCAATGCCCGAAGTCGTGAGGTTCTTCTCCTGGCCGAAGATCTTGCCCCACAGCAGCTGGGGAGCCACTCCCTTTCGAGCGAAGTGGTGGGTGACCTCGATCAACATCCCCCCGGTGCCGCATGCCGGGTCGTACACGGTCTCGCCCGGTTCCGGGGCGAGGATGTTGACCAGCAGCTCGACCACGGCGCGAGGCGTATAGAACTCGCCGGCCTTCTTGTTAGACAGATCCGCGAACTTCTTGATCAGGTACTCGTACGCCTGCCCAAGAAGATCCGCGTCTGCATGCGCGTCGCCGAGGAAACGTGCGGAGAAGTGGTTGAGGAGCGCCCGCAGTACGTGGGGCGGGATGCGGTCACGATTGGTCCACGGTGTGTCACCGAAGATTCCATCGAGTGTGTCCGGGTTGGCCTTCTCGATCGCGCGGAGCGCGTCAAGCAGCGCACAGCCGAGCTTCGTATCAGGTGCCGCTACGACATCGTCCCAGCGATGCCCCTCCGGGATGACGAAACGGTGCTGATCCGCCTTGGCCGCGAAGTCACGGTCGCCATCGGAATGCGCGAGAGCGTCGTCGAACTCCTCGCCATATACATCGCACAGACGCTTATAGAAGAGCAGCGGGAAGATGTAGCTCTTGAAATCTGCCTGATCGACCAGCCCCCGCAAGAGATGGGCAGCGCCAAGCAAATGCGACTCCAGCTCACTGAGCGTGAGCCCTCCGGCCGCATCCGGCAGCAGTTCCAGCTGCTCAGACGCTTCCTGCTGGGCCACAGTGAGACTCCATTCTGCACGTATCGGGCGAAGATGCCCGAAGCGTAGCGCTTGACTACCGCAAGTCCGACCGCCCGTCAGGGTATCCCGGGAGCTTCAGCGGTAACTGGCTTTCAAGATCAGGGCCTACCAGAGCCGCACAGACTCACCGTCCGGACTCGGACGCCACCCGTTGCCCTTGCCTCTGCCCTTGCCTGAGGTAAGACCCAGGGCAAGGGCCCACGTGGTGGACGAGTCGGGTCGGGCGGAGGGATATGGATGCAGTCCCAGCACCGTAGTCGACCCGTGTCCCAGCACGATCCCAGCACAGTAAGGATGACCAGGGATGACGACAGGTGACGAGGGGTTAGCTATCCCAGCACCATCCCAGCACGGGAAGAAACGAAGGGCCCGACTCCGGAGAACCGAACCCTCCATGACCTGCATGTTTGCCAGATCAGCGACGTGGTGTTATGTCAGCCGCTACACGTTGAAGCGGAACTCCACCACATCGCCGTCCTGCATCACGTAGTCCTTGCCCTCCATGCGGGCCTTGCCCTTGGCGCGGGCCTCGGCGACCGAGCCGGTTTCGACGAGGTCCTCGAAGGAGACGATCTCCGCCTTGATGAAGCCCTTCTGGAAGTCGGTGTGGATCACACCGGCCGCCTCGGGGGCGGTGGCGCCCTTCTTGATCGTCCAGGCCCTGGCCTCCTTGGGGCCCGCCGTCAGGTAGGTCTGGAGCCCCAGGGTGTCGAAGCCGACGCGGCCGAGGGTGGCGAGGCCGGGCTCGTCCTGGCCCATGGACTGGAGGAGTTCCAGGGCCTCGTCGTCGTCGAGCTCGATCAGCTCGGACTCGATCTTGGCGTTGAGGAAGATCGCCTCGGCGGGGGCGACCAGGGCGCGCTGCTCGTTCTTGAAGTCCTCGTCGACCAGCTCCTCCTCGTCGACGTTGAAGACGTAGAGGAAGGGCTTGGTCGTGAGCAGGTGCAGCTCGTGGAGGAGCCTGCCCTTCTCGGTGCCCGCCGTGATGCCCTCGGCGAACAGGGTCTGGCCGGACTCCAGGATCTTCTGGGCCTCCTCGACCGCGGCGAGGACCGCGACCTTGTCCTTCTGGAGGCGGGACTCCTTCGTGAGGCGCGGCACGGCCTTCTCGATGGACTGGAGGTCGGCGAGGATCAGCTCGGTGTTGATCGTCTCGATGTCGTCCTTCGGCGAGACCTTGCCGTCGACGTGGACGACGTTCTCGTCCTTGAAGGCGCGGATGACCTGGCAGATCGCGTCAGACTCACGGATGTTCGCGAGGAACTTGTTGCCCAGGCCCTCGCCCTCCGAGGCGCCGCGGACGATGCCGGCGATGTCGACGAAGTCGACCGTCGCGGGCAGCAGCCGCTGGGAGCCGAAGATCTCCGCCAGCTTGTTCAGACGCGCGTCGGGGACGCCGACGACACCGACGTTGGGCTCGATCGTGGCGAACGGGTAGTTGGCCGCCAGCACGTCGTTCTTGGTCAGGGCGTTGAACAGGGTCGACTTGCCGACATTCGGCAGACCGACGATTCCGATCGTGAGCGACACGTTGGCGACTTCCTGAAGGATGGGAGGGCGGGGTGGCCTCGGCCCGGGTGGGCCGATTCTCCAGTTTACGGGCGGGGGCGAGCGGCCGGTCCGGCAACCGGGCTCCGGCAGGCACGGCCCGAGGCTCCTGCGGGCCCAGCCCGGTCTCCGGGGCCCGTCGGTCACGGGTCGGCGTCTCGGCGGGTACGGACGGCCGGGCGGCCCCGGGGGCCCTGCGGGCACAGACGGCCGGGCTCCGACGGGCACAACCCAAGGGTCCCGGCGGGTACGGACGGCCGGGCGGCGCCGGGGCCCTGCGGGCACAGACGGCCGGGCTCCGGTGGGCACGGTCCAGGGGCCCCGGCAGCGGTCCCCCGCAGGCACCGACCGCCCAGGACCTCCCGTAGGCGCGGCCCCGCGTTCCGAGGGCCGTGGAATCCGATGCGAAACCGGCGGGAAGCCGGCGCGAAGCCGGCCGTTCGGGCCGGGAGCGGGCCCGGTTCGGTCAAGAGCGGCCCGGTTCCCGTTCGGCCGTGTGGCATCGAACTCACCCCCGACGTCACCCAAAGCGCGTGTCCCGCACCCGCTTCCTGCCGTCCGGCGACCTACGTTGTCACGGTGGAGCAGCCCAGAACACGTCCCCCGCAGCGCCCGCAGCGCGGCCGGTCCCAGCAGGCCCCGCTGTCCCCGCAGGGCACCATCGACGAAGCCGAATCCGTCTACCGGGTGGTGGACGCGAAGCCGGGTGGCCGGTCCCGGCCGGTGCCGCCCGTCGTTCTCGCGCTCCGCAGGCTGCCCAATCCCCGGCTGACCGGCATCGGCGCGGGTCTCTTCGCCGCCGCCGTCATGTTCGTGCTGGCGTGCCTCGACTCGCTGCTGTTCGACGGCTCGGCGACCGTGTACGGCGTGCTGTTCCTGCCGGTCAGCGCGCTGACCGCGCTGTGGGTGCGGCCCGCCGACCTGGTGACCGCCCCGATCATCGTGCCGATCGCGTTCGCCGTCGGGATCATCCCGATCTCCGGCGGTGACGGAGGTTTCGCCGGTCAGACCATGGCGCTCGTCACCGCCCTCGCCGTGCACGCGGGCTGGTTGTACGGCGGCACGCTCGTCGCCGGGCTCATCGCGACCGTGCGGAAGGTACGGATGATGCGCCTGCGGCAACGGCAGCGCCGGGAGATGTCCGCCGCGCAGGCGCCCCGCGACCCGAGGGAGACGCGCCGCCCCCGGCGCTGACCACGCCCCTGGCCGGTGCGGAGTCCCTCAGGCCGTTGCCGGGGCCGGGACCTCGGGCCCCCGAGGCCGGGGCGGAGCTCCCGAGCCGGGCTCGGGGGGCGCGCTCGGAGGTCGGTGCGCGCTCCTCGCCGGGGCGTATGCACACAGGGTGTACGCCTGCGGGGGCGCTTGCGTACGGCTCACGGCTCGTGCACGGCCGCCCGGCGGGCGGGCACCGTACGCCCGGCCCCTCGCCCGCCCCCCGCTGCCCTTCCGGCTTCCGCGCCTCTACGCCCTGTCCGACATATGCCCTGTCCGATCTACGCCCAGCCCGATCTACGCCCAGCCCAATCTACGTCCTGTCCGACGCCGCCATCGCCGCGCCCACGATGCCCGCGTTGTTCTGCAGCTCCGCCGGCACCATCTCGGCCCGGACGTGTTCGACCAGCGGCAGGAACTTGTCGGCCTTGCGGCTGACCCCGCCGCCGATGATGAAGAGCTCGGGCGAGAACAGCATCTCCACGTGCATCAGGTACTTCTGCACCCTGCGCGCCCAGTGGTGCCAGCCGAGGTCCTCGTCCTCCTTGGCCTTGGTGGAGGCGTGCGTCTCCGCGTCGCGGCCCTCCAGCTCCAAGTGGCCCAGCTCCGTGTTGGGGACGAGCCTGCCGTCGGTGAACAGGGCGCTGCCGATCCCCGTACCGAACGTCAGCATGATCACGGTTCCCCTGCGGCCCCGCCCCGCGCCGAACGCCATCTCCGCGATGCCCGCGGCGTCGGCGTCGTTCAGGAGGGTGACGGGCAGGCCGAGCCGGTCGCTCAGGATCCGGCGGGCCTCCGCGTCGATCCAGCTCTTGTCGACGTTGGCCGCAGAGCGGGTGCACCCGTCGGTGACGACGCCGGGGAACGTGATGCCCACCGGCCCCGACCAGTCGAAGTGGCCGACCACCTCGGCCACGTGGTCGGCCACGTCCTTGGGCGTGGCCGGGTGCGGTGTGAGTACTTTGTAGCGCTCCTGCGCCAGGTCTCCGCGCTCCAGGTCAACGGGAGCGCCCTTGATCCCGGATCCGCCGATGTCCACGCCGAAGATCTCCATGGAATCCACGGTACGGGCAGGCGGCCCGGCCCACTTCCCGGAGCGCGGAACCGCCGGAGCCGCTACAGACGCAGGGCGGCTGTAGCGGCTCCGGCGGTTCCGGCGGTTCCGAGCGCTTCTGCGAACCCGTCCTCGTCGGTGGCTCCAGCGCTTCGGTGGCTCCAGCGCTTCGGTGGCTCCAGCGCTTCGGCGGGTCCGACCGCATCGGTCGTTCCGCCGCTTCGGTGGCTTCGCCGGCTCCCGGCTCCGGTCGGAGCTACTTCCCCTCGACCAGCTCGGCGGCCTCGGCCCGCAGGTCGCGGCGGAGTTCCTTCGGCAGCGAGAACGTGATGGACTCCTCGGCCGCCTTCACGATCTCCACGTCCTCGAAGCCGCGCCGCGACAGCCACTCCAGGACGCCGTCGACCAGCACCTCGGGAACGGACGCGCCCGAGGTGACGCCGACCGTGGAGACGCCCTCCAGCCACGCCTCGTCGATCTCGTCGGCGAAGTCGACCAGGTGGGCGTCGCCGGCACCGGCGCCGAGGGCGACCTCGACTAGGCGGACCGAGTTCGAGGAGTTCTTGGAGCCGACGACGATCACGAGGTCGGCGTCCGCGCCCATCTGCTTCACCGCGGTCTGCCGGTTCTGCGTGGCGTAGCAGATGTCGTCGCTGGGCGGCGAGATCAGGAGCGGGAACTTCTCCTTGAGCGCGCCGACCGTCTCCATCGTCTCGTCGACGGACAGCGTGGTCTGGGAGAGCCACACGACCTTCGACGGGTCGCGCACCTCGACGTTCGCGACGTCCTCGGGGCCGTCGACCAGCGTGATGTGGTCGGGGGCCTCGCCGGAGGTGCCGATGACCTCCTCGTGGCCCTCGTGGCCGATCAGGAGGATGTCGAAGTCCTGCTGCGCGAAGCGGACGGCCTCCTTGTGGACCTTGGTGACCAGGGGGCAGGTCGCGTCGATCGTGGCGAGCTTCCGCTCGGCCGCCTCCTGGTGCACGGTCGGCGCGACACCGTGCGCGGAGAACATCACGATCGAGCCCTCGGGGACCTCCGCCGTCTCCTCGACGAAGATCGCGCCCTTCTTCTCCAGGGTCTGTACGACGTACTTGTTGTGGACGATCTCGTGGCGTACGTAGACCGGGGAGCCGTACTGCTCCAGGGCCTTCTCCACGGCGATCACGGCACGGTCCACGCCCGCGCAGTAGCCACGGGGAGCGGCGAGCAGGACGCGGCGGGGTGTCGGAGCAGTCATGGGCCCCATCGTAAGGCCGCGCCGGACGGGCGGAAGATCGACGGGGTCGCCAGACTGATGCGTACGCGATCTGGTGCGTACGCGATCGACGGAGGGCTCATGTCGGGGACCGGAGGCGGCAGCGGCGACGGCGGGGGCAGCGGCGGCGTCGGCACTGAGGTGAAGGGCGCGCACCAGGAGCCGGGCCGACTGCGGCGGACGCTCGGATTCCGGGATCTGGTGGTCTACGGGCTCCTCTTCATCGCGCCGATGGCGCCCGTCGGGGTGTTCGGGACGCTCGACGCGAAATCGGGCGGCGCGGTCGCGCTGGTCTACGTCGCGGCGACGGTCGTGATGGCGTTCACGGCCTTCAGCTACGCCCAGATGGTGCGCGTCGCCCCGCTGGCGGGTTCGGTCTTCGCCTACGCGCGCAAGGGGCTCGGGGAGGGAGCGGGGTTCGTCGCGGGGTGGATGGCGATGCTCGACTACCTCCTGATCCCGGCCGTCGCCTACCTCTTCTCCGGGATCGCGCTGAACGCGCTCGTGCCGTCGGTGTCGCGATGGGTGTGGACGGCGCTCGCCGTCGTCGTGACCACGCTGCTCAATCTGTGGGGCGTACGGGCCGCCGCCCGGGTCGGGTTCGCGGTCCTGATGATGGAGATCTCGGTACTGCTGGTGTTCCTGGTGTCGGCGGTGGCGGTGCTCCTGCGGAGCGGGGCGCAGCGCGGGTGGCTGACCCCGTTCACGGGCGACTCCGGTTTCGCCCTGTCGGCGGTGCTGGGCGCGGTGTCGGTCGCGGTGCTGTCGTACCTGGGCTTCGACGCGATCGCCTCGTTCGCCGAGGAGGTGACGGGCGGCTCGGCGAAGGTGGCGCGGGCGGTGCTGTTCTGCCTGGTGCTCGCGGGCACGCTGTTCGTGGCGCAGGGGTACCTGGCGGCGCTGCTGGAGCCGATGACGTCGGCGGAACTGGCCAGCGATCCGGCCGCGCAGGGATCGGCGTTCTACGACACGGTGGACGCGTCGGTCGGGACCTGGCTGCACGATCTGGTGGCGATCAGCAAGGCGGTCGGAGCGGCCTTCGCGGCGCTGGCGGGGCAGGCGGCCGCGGGACGTCTGGTGTTCGCGATGGCCAGGGAGCGGCGGCTGCCGTCGCTGCTGTCCAGGGTCGATCCGCGGTCGGGAGTACCGCGGTTCGCGATCCTGCTGGCGGCTGCGATCACGCTGGTGGCCGCCGTGTGGGCGGCCCGGCGCCCCGACGGTCTCGACCATCTGGTGTCGGTCGTCGACATCGGGGCGCTGACGGCGTTCGTCCTGCTGCACGCGTCGGTGGTCGGCTGGTTCGCCGTACGCCGGATGGCGGGGCCGCCGAGCTGGTGGCGGCATGTGCTGGTGCCGGTGGTGGGTGCGGGGGTGCTGCTCGCGGTGATCAGGGCGGCGACCGCGAGCGCCCAGGTGGTGGGGGTGTGCTGGCTGGGAGTGGGGTTGGTGGTGCTGGCGGTGCAGTGGGGGCGGCGACCGGCGTGACGGAGCCGTACGCCCCGCTCCCAACGCCTGTACGTCCCGGCGGATGTGCGCCCCCACGGCTGTGCGTTCCGGCGGACGCGCGGTGCGGCACCCGGGCGGAGCGGGGGCGAGGTGGGGGACGGTGACGGCGTGGCCGGTTCGCGGGCGGCCGATTGTCGGCGCCGGCGGATACGCTCACTCGCATGGCTCTCCAAACGTCCGCCGAAGCTCCGCTGCCCGTCGGCGAGGTGTCGCGGCTCATCGGTGGCTGGATCGACCGGCTCGGGGCGGTCTGGGTCGAAGGACAGATCACCCAGCTGTCACGGCGGCCCGGCGCCGGTGTGGTCTTCCTGACGCTGCGCGACCCCTCGCGGGACGTCTCGGTGGGCGTGACGTGCTTCCGCCAGGTCTTCGACCGGATCGCCGACGTGGTGACGGAGGGGGCGCGGGTCGTCGTCCTCGCGAAGCCCGAGTGGTACGCGCCCCGTGGGCAGCTGTCGCTGCGGGCCACGGAGATACGGCCGGTCGGCGTCGGTGAGCTGCTGGTCAGGCTCGAACAGCTGAGGAAGTCGCTGGCCGCCGAGGGGATCTTCGCGCTCGACCGGAAGAAGCCGCTGCCGTTCCTGCCCCAGCTGATCGGGCTGGTCTGCGGGCGGGCCTCCGCTGCCGAGCGCGATGTGCTGGAGAACGCCCGCCGTCGTTGGCCCGCTGTGCGGTTCGAGGTACGGAACACGGCGGTGCAGGGGGTGCACGCGGTCAATCAGGTGGTCCAGGCCGTGAAGGAGCTGGACGACCTCCCGGATGTCGACGTGATCGTCGTGGCCCGGGGCGGCGGCAGCGTGGAGGACCTGTTGCCGTTCTCGGACGAGCAGCTGATCCGTACGGTCGCCGCGTGCCGTACGCCGGTGGTGTCCGCGATCGGTCATGAGCCGGATTCCCCGCTGCTCGACCTGGTCGCGGACCTGCGCGCCTCGACGCCGACGGACGCGGCGAAGAAGATCGTGCCCGATGTGGGCGAGGAGCTGGACCGGGTGCGGCAGCTGCGGGACCGGGCGTTGCGGTCGGTCCGGGGGCTGCTGGACCGGGAGGAGCGGGGGCTGGCGTACGCGCTGGCCAGACCGTCGATGGAGCACCCGCAGCGGATGGTGGACGAACGGGAGTCGGAGATCGACGCCCTGGCCGGACGGAGCCGACGGGTGCTGGGGCATCTGCTGGACCGGGCGGACTCGGAGCTCGCCCACACCCGGGCGCGTGTGGTCGCGCTGTCCCCCGCGGCGACCCTGGAGCGCGGATACGCGGTGCTGCAGCGTGCGGACGGCCACGTGGTGCGGGCCCCCGAGGACGCGGGACCGGTGGGTGAGGTGCTCCGGGCGCGGGTGTCGGGAGGCGAGTTCGCGGTGCGGGTGGCCGAGTGAGCCCCGGCCGTGCCACGCCACGAGGGACCACGCCACGCGGGCCCGCACCACGACGGGCGGGAGAGCGCCGCACGCCCTCGGCACGGTGCGCGGACGGCGGCGATGACGGACGACGAGGTCGAAGGCCCGAGGCGGGCCGGAACGTAGGGTGGGGCATATGACGGACGACGGGGCCGCGACGGCCGGTGCCACGGGCACGCTCGGATACGAGCAGGCCCGTGACGAGCTGATCGAGGTGGTACGCCGCCTGGAGGCGGGCGGTACGACGCTGGAGGAGTCCCTCGCTCTCTGGGAGCGGGGCGAGGAGCTGGCGAAGGTGTGCCGGCACTGGCTGGAGGGCGCACGCGCGCGACTGGACGCGGCCCTGGCCGGGCCGACCGGCCCTCAGCAGACCGACGACACGCCCCTACGGGACGGCGCGGCGGGCGACGACGACTGAGCTCCGGTGTCCGACGACGGCCGAGGACATCCGGGGCCGACCGAGGATGTCCGGGCCGCCACGGACCCCCGGATGCCCGCACCGACGCCGCCCTGCCCGGCCCGGACACCGTGACCCGTCCCACGGACGTTGCCTGTGTCCTGTGGAACGGATCACTCCCCTCCGGGTTTAGTTGAAAGTTAATGCACTTCTGCCCTACGGTGTTCCGCGTTGCACGAACCACGCGCACAACCCGGAAGGCATTACCGCACCATGTCCCTCGTTCTCGACCCCGCCGCGCAGGACCTCCTCTTCCGTGAGGCCCGTACCGCCAACACCTTCACCGACGAGCCGGTCACCGATGAGCAGGTCCAGGCGATCTACGACCTGGTCAAGTACGGCCCCACCGCGTTCAACCAGTCGCCGCTGCGCGTCGTCCTGGTCCGCTCCGACGACGCCCGCGCGCGCCTCGTGAAGCACATGGCCGAGGGCAACCAGCCGAAGACCTCCACCGCCCCGCTGGTCGCGATCCTGGCCACGGACAACGAGTTCCACGAGGAGCTTCCGGCCCTGCTGCCGCACTTCCCGCAGGCCAAGGACGCCTTCTTCTCCGAGCGCCCAGTCCGCGAGTCGTCCGCCGCGCTCAACGGCTCGCTGCAGGCCGCGTACTTCATCCTGGGCGTCCGCGCCGCCGGTCTGGCCGCCGGCCCGATGACCGGCTACGACGCCGCGGGCATCGAGAAGGAGTTCCTGGACGGCGACCACAACGTGCTGATGGTCGTCAACATCGGCAAGCCGGGCGAGGACGCCTGGTTCCCGCGTCTGCCGCGCCTCTCCTACGACGAGGTCGTCACGACCGTCTGATCGCGCGACGCGGACAGGAAGAAGGCCCCGGAGCAGCGCCGCTCGCTGCCGATCCGGGGCCTCTTCCATGCGCCGCAACGCGCCCCGGGGCCCCCTGAGCGCCCCGTGGGCCGGGAGCGCGGCCCGGGCGCGCCCCGAGCACTCCGTGCGCCGGGATGCCCGGGGGCGACGCGCCGGAAATCCCGGCAGGTGCGAAATCCTGACCGATCAGGGAGCCGGCGGGTCGGGAATCCGGCGGGTCAGGGGATCGCGGCGAGTCAGGACTCCTTGAGCGCGGCGGCCATCTCCGCCAGCCGCTCCGTCGGGGCGGACCCCGTCACCACCGTGGTCGCGTCCTTGCCCCGGAGCACGAGGGCGTCGTACTTGTCGCCCTTCCAGTGCTGCCACGTCTCACCGGCGACCTGCCGGGTGCGTCCGGTGTTCCTGGCGTTCTGGCTGACCTCGGTCACGTACTTCTCCGCCAGGGAGGTGGACTGCTCCACCGCGACGTACTTACCGTCCGGGTCGAGGAAACCCAGGTGCCAGCTGTCGCCGTTCTCGCGGTCGTAGCTGACCGAGGTCGGCTTCCAGTCCTTGGCGAGCCCGTCCGGGGCGGCCACCGGGTACGGCGCCGCACGCCGCGCCGTCACCAGCTCCACCCGGTAGTCGATCGCCTTGACCGGGTTGGCGTTCTCGTCATGCGGAACGAAGATGTAAACGAGCGCTGCCGTGCCGGTGGCCACCGCCATCGACAGGAACATCCCCCGCACCGTCTGCTTGCCTCGCTTGCTAGCCACGGGTCCATGGTCGCATCAGAGACGACGGGCTCGTCGCTCGGGTCGAGCGCTCAAAAGTGACCCGGTCTGCTCATTTTATCGACCTGACGATAGAGTCATTGCACCCTCTTCCGGTCGTCGCCGTACAGAAAGGTGCGCTCCGATGTCCGAGCATCATCTGCCGTCCCAGCTCGAGGTCTCCCCGGAGGCCCCCGACCGCAACCTCGCCCTGGAGCTGGTCCGGGTCACCGAGGCCGCCGCCATGGCGGCGGGGCGCTGGGTCGGCCGCGGGGACAAGATCGGCGCCGACGGGGCCGCCGTGAAGGCCATGCGAACCCTCGTTTCCACCGTGTCGATGAACGGCGTCGTCGTCATCGGCGAGGGCGAGAAGGACGAAGCCCCCATGCTGTTCAACGGGGAGCGCGTCGGTGACGGCACGGGCCCCGAGGTCGACATCGCGGTGGACCCGATCGACGGCACGACGCTCAACGCCAAGGGCATGCCGAACGCGATCGCCGTGCTGGCCGCCGCCGACCGCGGCACCATGTTCGACCCGTCCGCGGTCTTCTACATGGACAAGCTGGTCACGGGACCCGAGGCCGCCGACTTCGTCGACATCAACGCGCCCGTCTCGGTGAACATCCGCCGTGTCGCGAAGGCGAAGAACTCCTCCCCCGAGGACGTCACCGTCGTCGTTCTCGACCGCCCGCGCCACGAGGGCATCGTCAAGGAGATCCGGGAGACCGGCGCCCGCATCAAGTTCATCTCCGACGGCGACGTCGCGGGCTCGATCATGGCCGCCCGCGAGGGGACCGGCGTGGACCTGCTGATGGGCATCGGCGGCACGCCGGAGGGCATCATCTCGGCGTGCGCCATAAAGTGCCTCGGCGGTGTCATCCAGGGCAAGCTCTGGCCGAAGGACGAGGCCGAGCGGCAGCGCGCCCTGGACGCCGGGCACGACCTGGACCGGGTGCTGTCCACCGACGACCTGGTCAGCGGCGACAACGTGTTCTTCGTCGCGACCGGCATCACGGACGGCGAGCTGATGCGCGGCGTGCGGTACCGCGCGGAGACGGCGACCACCGAGTCGATCGTCATGCGGTCCAAGTCCGGCACCATCCGGAAGATCGACTCGACGCACCGGCTCTCGAAGCTCCGCGCCTACAGCGCGATCGACTTCGACCGCGCGAAGTAACCCCCTTCCCCGCGGACCCGGTGGGTCCGGCCCGTGGGCTCGTTCCCGAACGCAGGGGACGTACGCGAAGAGGCGCCCCTACTGTGCGGTGGGGCGCCTCTTCGCGTGCACGAGGGTGCCCGCGCGCGTGGACGGGCTCGCTCCCCGGCCGTCCGCTCGCCGGCGTTGCACGGCCGTGTGCCCGTCAGCCCGCCGCGGCGACGCGGTTCGGCGTCCCGGTGGACGCCGCCGACGCCTTCAGCTCCATCTCGCGCCGCCTGCGCCGGGCGAGCACCACGCGGCGCTCGGCGGCGGTGAGACCGCCCCACACGCCGTACGGCTCCGGCTGTATCAGCGCGTGCTCCTGGCACTCGACCATCACCGGGCAGCGCGCGCAGACCCGCTTCGCGGACTCCTCCCGCGCGAGTCTGGCGGCGGTCGGCTCCTTCGACGGAGCGAAGAACAGCCCGGCCTCGTCGCGGCGGCACACCGCCTCCGAGTGCCAGGGGCCGGCCTGGTCCTCCCGAGCGGGAATGCGCTGGGGAGGAACGGCGGCGACCTGCAGGGGCTGATGCGGCAGTTGCAGCACGGTCTACTCCTGACGACGGCTTCGGAGCGAGAAGACGATGCAGCAGTCCCTACCCGCTGTGCGTGCGCCTATGCACTGAGTGGCCCTCGGTTCCGGGCCTCACAAGTGCCTCTGGTCAGGGATTTGGCTGAATCTCGAAGGCGATTCCAAGGCGATAGGAAGGCGATTCCGAGGCGCTTCGAGGACGATCCGAACCTCGGTTCCGGAGCGCCGCCGAAACGGCCCGGAAGCGGCTCGAAGGCGACCCGGAACCGGTTCGGAGGCGCCTTGGAAACGCCTTGCGAGCCGCTCGGATGCGCCTTGGAGGCAGCCTGCGGTGGTTCGGAGGCGGCCGCACCGGGGCCCGGGAGGAGTTCCGGGCATTCCGAACGGGCCCCTCCCGCACGGCCCACGCCGCCGCCTCAGCCCAGGTGTTTGCGCATCTGCTTGCGCAGCCGGTCCTGGAGGTCCTCGATGAACTTCCCGCGCTTGGGCTTGGCGTCGACGCTGCCGAACACCGAATATCCGTTGACGACGACCACGGGCGCCTCGGGATCGGCGGATTCCAGCGTGGAGACCTCGAAACTGCCGAAGACACCGGTGCCGCCGCCGCGCAGCGAGATGTTCTCGGGGACCCTGATGTCGACGCTGCCGAAGACGGAGGTCGCGTTGATCACCGTGAGCCTCTGGCCGAAAAGCGCCTCCGTCAGATCGATCTCCACACTGCCGAAGAAGGCGAAGGCGTTCGTACGGCCGCCGACCCGCCAGCGCCCCCTGCGGGTGGAACTGCTGAAGATCGCCACGAGGCTCTCCGCCGGGCCGCCCGGACCCGCCGCGTCCTCCTGGCCCTGGACGCCGGGGGCGACGGTCGGGCGGGCACCGCCGGGCGCGGGCAGATCCCGCACCAGCGGTTCGAGTTCACCCACGGTCTTGGCGCGGTACACCGCGTCGACCCGCTCGGAGTGTTCCTCGGCGGTGAGCCGGCCCTCGGCCATGGCCTCGCGCAGGATGTCCGCGATCCGGTCACGGTCCGCGTCGGAGGCGCGGATACCGGCCGGCTCGGCCGGGGCTACGGGCTTCTGGGGGTGCTTTTCGAGGTCCACCGCCCCAGCGTACCGAAACGCGATAGATCGCGACTACCCCTTGCTCCGCCCCGCCGTGTCGCGTCCATGCCCACATCCATGAAACCCCTGGTCGGCCACAGCGCGTGCGCGCCGTCCGCGACGTCCCCGCCGACAGCCGTTTCACCCACGCCGCGTCCGCGCCGGCCCCCTCCCGGACGGACACCCGCACGAGCCCTCTCGGGCAGGCGTCCGGACGAACCCCCTCGGGCGGATGCCCGGACTGAGCCTTACCTCACAGCTTCGGTGCCCGTACGGGGTTCTACCCTGGTGGATGCGCTGCCCGAGGGAGGCCAGCCGCCGTCTGCCGAGTGAGGAATGGCCGTAATGCCAGAGTTCGCGTACTCCGATCTGCTCCCCCTGGGAGAGGACACCACGCCCTATCGTCTGGTGACCTCCGAGGGTGTCTCCACCTTCGAGGCCGACGGCCGTACGTTCCTCAAGGTCTCCCCGGAGGCGCTGCGCACCCTGGCCGCCGAGGCCATGCACGACATCTCGCACTACCTGCGCCCCGCCCACCTCGCGCAGCTGCGGCGGATCGTGGACGACCCCGAGGCGTCGTCGAACGACAAGTTCGTCGCGCTCGACCTGCTGAAGAACGCGAACATCGCCGCCGCGGGCGTCCTGCCGATGTGCCAGGACACCGGCACCGCGATCGTCATGGGCAAGCGCGGGCAGAACGTGCTCACCGAGGGCGGTGACGAGGAGGCGCTGTCGCGCGGCGTCTTCGACGCCTACACCAAGCTCAACCTCCGCTATTCGCAGATGGCTCCGCTCACCATGTGGGAGGAGAAGAACACCGGCTCCAACCTGCCCGCGCAGATCGAGCTGTACGCCACCGACGGCGGCGCGTACAAGTTCCTCTTCATGGCGAAGGGCGGCGGCTCGGCCAACAAGTCGTTCCTGTTCCAGGAGACGAAGGCCGTACTGAACGAGACCTCCATGATGAAGTTCCTGGAGGAGAAGATCCGTTCACTGGGCACGGCCGCCTGCCCGCCCTACCACCTGGCGATCGTCGTCGGCGGCACGTCGGCCGAGTTCGCGCTGAAGACCGCGAAGTACGCCTCCGCGCACTACCTGGACGAGCTGCCCACCGAGGGCTCCCCCACCGGCCACGGCTTCCGGGACAAGGAGCTGGAGGAGAAGGTCTTCGAGCTGACGCAGAAGATCGGCATCGGCGCCCAGTTCGGCGGCAAGTACTTCTGCCACGACGTACGCGTCGTCCGCCTCCCCCGCCACGGCGCGTCGCTGCCGGTCGCGATCGCCGTGTCCTGCTCGGCGGACCGCCAGGCCGTCGCGAAGATCACCGCCGAGGGGGTCTTCCTGGAGCAGCTGGAGAAGGACCCGGCGCGCTTCCTGCCGGACACCACCGACGAGCACCTGGAAGAGTCCGGGGACGTCGTGAAGATCGACCTCAACCGGCCGATGGACGAGGTCCTCGCCGAGCTGACCAAGTACCCGGTCAAGACCCGGCTTTCGCTGACCGGTCCGCTGGTCGTGGCCCGCGACATCGCGCACGCCAAGATCAAGGAGCGGCTGGACGCGGGCGAGGAGATGCCGCAGTACCTGAAGGACCACCCGGTCTACTACGCGGGCCCGGCGAAGACCCCCGAGGGGTACGCGTCCGGCTCCTTCGGCCCGACCACGGCCGGCCGCATGGACAGCTACGTCGCGCAGTTCCAGGCGGCGGGCGGCTCCAAGGTGATGCTCGCCAAGGGCAACCGCTCCAAGCAGGTCACCGACGCCTGCGAGGCGCACGGCGGCTTCTACCTCGGCTCGATCGGCGGCCCGGCGGCACGCCTCGCGCAGGACTGCATCAAGAAGGTCGAGGTCGTCGAGTACGAGGAACTCGGCATGGAGGCGGTGTGGCGGATCGAGGTCGAGGACTTCCCCGCGTTCATCGTCGTCGACGACAAGGGCAACGACTTCTTCACCGAGCCGGCCGCCGCGCCGACGTTCACCAGCATTCCGGTGCGAGGCCCCGGCCTCGCCTGACGCCCCGGGAAGAACACGCGCCCGGACGCGGAGGAGCACGCCCCTGTCGCGCGAACGCGACACCACGAGCCCGAGTGCCACGTTCGCGCGACAGGGGCCGTCCCCACGTGCGGGCACGGAACCACGAAGGTACGGAAGTACGGCAGCACGACCGCCGCGTACCCCGGTCATGAGCGCGCACGCCCCCACGACCGGGGGCGCGGCGGCGCGCTTTCCGGGGTGCGCGGCTGCATGCGTTCCGGCATGCGCGTTCCGGCGTACGCGTTCGGCGTGCGTACGGCCCTCCGCGGGCCCGGAGGATCCCGGGGCCGACCCGTGGGCCCCGGTCGCGGCCGGAACACGGCCCATGTGACGAGGGCCCGACGGCGGGACGCCGTCCCGTGCCACCCCCCGAACCGGCCATGACGGGTGGGCGTCACCAGCGATTACGTACGGCAAGTTTCAGCCAATTTCGCGGCGGTCCACGCGGGACCGGTCCCCCGGCCCGGCACCGGGGCGCGCGTCCGGTACGCGCGCCCCCCGCCGACCTTCGGGACCCCCCTCGAACCCCCTCCGTACGGGCGCCGCGCGCCCTCGCACGCCCCGGTCCCGGGCTCCCCTGCGGCCGGTCCGGCACCGCCGCTTTCACGCAGCGGGGCGTGCCGGGGACTTGCGCCGTACCGGGCCCCTGCGGTGGGTTGTCGAGGGCCCCGACGTGCTCGGCGCTCCGCGGTCGCGGGGAACCGGGAGCCCTCGCCGGGAACCCGTAGCCGGAAGAAGTCCCGGAAACGGAAGAAGTCCCGGAAAACAGCAGCCCAGCCGCCACCCCCCACACCCCGGACCGCACCCGACCCGCACCGAGCGGCCGGACGCGGCCCGGGCACTGTCACCTCACCGTCGAACACCGGAAAGGCGGACGCCGTATGACGCCGCTTCCCCACCGCAGCCACGCCGACGACCTGCTGTCCTTCATCAAGGCCAGCCCCTCCCCGTATCACGCGGTGGCCTGCGCCGCCCAGCGCCTGGAGAAGGCCGGCTTCCGAGAGCTGCGCGGCACGGACGACTGGACGGGCACGACCGGCGGCTGCTTCGTCACCCGCGGCGGTGCCCTGATCGCGTGGTACGTCCCCGAGGGCGCCCCCGCCCACACCCCCTTCCGGATCGTCGGCACGCACACCGACTCGCCCAACCTGCGGGTCAAGCCCACTCCCGACACCGGGACGGCGGGCTGGCGGCAGGTCGCCGTGGAGGTGTACGGCGGCGTCCCGTTGAACACCTGGCTCGACCGCGATCTCGGCATCTCGGGGCGGCTGGCGCTGCGCGGGCCCGGCGGCACGGTCGAGTCCCGGCTCGTCCAGATCGACGAACCGCTGCTGCGGGTGCCCCAGCTGGCCATCCACCTGGACCGCACGGTCAACGAGGGTCTGGCCCTCGACCGGCAGCGCCATCTCGCCCCGCTGTGGGCGCTCGGGGCGCCCGAGGAGGGTGCGCTGCTGCGCCGGGTCGCGCGGACCGTGGAGGCGGACCGGGAGGACGTGCTCGGCTGGGACCTGATGCTCCACGACGTCCAGCCGCCCGGATACCTGGGCGCGGACCGGGAGTTCGTGGTGTCGGCGCGGCTGGACAACCTGGTGTCCGTGCACGCCGGTGTGACGGCGCTGGCGGCCGCGGCGACCGCGCCCGACGAGCCCGTGTACATCCCCGTCCTGGCCGCGTTCGACCACGAGGAGGTCGGCAGCGGTTCGGAGACGGGCGCGCAGAGCCCGCTTCTGGAGCGGGTGCTCAACCGTTCGGTCACCGCGCGCGGCGGCGGCTCGGAGGACTGGGCCAGGGCCCTGTCCGGCGCGTTCTGCGTGTCCTCCGACATGGCGCACGCCGTACACCCCAACTACGCGGAACGGCACGATCCGGGTCATCAGCCGCTGCCCAACGGCGGCCCGACGGTGAAGGTCAACGTCAACCAGCGGTACGCGACCGACAGCACGGGCATGGCGGTGTTCGCGGCGGCGTGCGAGCGGGCGGGCGCGCCGTGGCAGCCGTTCGTCTCCAACAACGCGATGCCGTGCGGTACGTCCATCGGCCCGCTCACCGCGGCCCGGCTGGGCGTCACGACGGTCGACGTCGGAGTACCCGGGCTGTCCATGCATTCGGCGCGCGAACTGTGCGGGGCCGCCGATCCCGGTCATCTGGCCGCCGTCCTGGGCGCGTTCATGGCATCCGACTGACATCCGGCGGTCGACCGCGCGGCCCCCGGCCGGCGCGGAGGCCCGGGACGGGCCCGAAGGGCCTGCGGCGCCCGGTCGGCACACGGGAGGGGTGGGACGGTCCGGACCGCCCCACCCCTCCCGCCGCTGTCATCGCGTCACGGCGTCACGCGAACCGCTGGTTCGCGCTCCCGTCGCAGTTCTGCAGCCGCAGCGTGTCCCTGGCCGACGCGAGCGTCAGGCAGAGCCCCGTCGCGGCGGCCGGGCGCAGGGTGCCCGCCTCCTCGACGAACCGCTGGTTGGCCGTGCCCGAGCAGTTCCACAGGATGAGCCGGGCGCCCGCCTTGTAGTCGGCGGCCGGCACGTCCAGGCAGCGGTCGTGGCTCAGCTCCGTGCGCAGGGTCTTCGTGCCGGAGTCGTACCACCAGCCCTGGTTGCGGCCGCCGTGGCACTCCCAGCCCGCGATCGTGGTGTCGTTGCGGGTCACCGAGGCGGGGACGTCCACGCAGGTCCCCGTGGCCCGGTTCTTGAGGGGCTCGAAGGCGTCGTCCCACGCCACCGGCTGGAGCGCCGGCTTCCCGGTGCTGGCCGGATCGGCGCAGCTCGCCTCGCGCAGGCCCGAGTCGTAGAGCTGGGTCAGGCAGGAGGCGAAGGCGGCGTGGCCGCGCGCGTTCGGGTGGAAGGACTGCCGGACGGAGTTGGCGTCCGGCGGGAAGTGCCCCAGGTCGATGTACAGACCGCGGGCCCAGGTGTCCTCGCTGCACACCTCGTGGCCGTGGAACAGCCGCGAGTTGTCGAGGTAGACGGCCCCGGTGTCGGCCGCGACCTTCCGCATGCCGCGCTCGAAGGCGGGCACGGCGACGTTGCGGCCCCAGGCGGCGTCGGAGTCGTAACCCGCGCAGCCGCCGGGCAGCTTGCCGGGGAAGTTCGGGTTGTCGTAGAAGTCGGGACCGATCGGGCTCGGGTATCCCATGACCACGAGCTTGTAGTCGTTGTCGCGGTACCCGGCACCGGACATGACGGTCCGCAGGTCGCGCACCGTCTTCTCGACCTTGGGGACGAGTCCGTCGACGCGCTGCTGCCAGCCGCCCTCGTACGTCGGCTGGCAGGTGCCCTTGGAGAGGATCCAGCGCTCGACGCAGTCGGTCATGACCGGGCCGAACTGGAGGTCGTCGTTGGCCCCGGCGACCAGCAGGATCATCTTGATACGGGTGTTGCGGGCCTTGACGGCGAGGTTGTCGCTCTGCACGAGTTCGTCGGCGTACTGCTTCGACCCGCCGATGACGATGTTGCCCGTGTACGCGCCCGAGCAGGCGACGTTGTAGGTGACGTCGGCCGCGATGCCGGTGCGGTGGATGGCGGAGTCGGGCGAGCGGTGACACCAGTTGTCGGGGCCGTTGGTGCCCGACTCGTACGTGCCGACGCCCTCGCCGGAGATCTCGCTGTCGCCGAGCGAGATCAGTCCGGTCTTGCGCTCGGCGAGGGGGCGCTCGGCCGGGTCGCCGTACAGCTTGACGGCCTCGGCGGCCCGGACGGCCTCCAGTTCCGGGGAGAGGGGGGTGGATGCGGTGGTGCCGGCGGCGGACCGGTCCGCCGCGCCCGCCGGCCCCGCCGCGACGGCCAGGCCGCCGAAAGCCGCCGCCATGGCCGCGGCGGTCGCGACCATGCGGCGGAGTGTGTGTCTGGTGCGCTGCACTGCGCCTCCCGGGGGTTGTTGTTACCCCGGGTATTTACTGGTCGGTAGCCGTCTTGGGAATAGACGGAACAAGATAAGTGCTCACCTTCTTCAGGAGGTTGCATTCATGGACGACGCACAGACCCCGGCACCGGACCCCGCGCGGGCGCCCGCGCAAAGCCCCTCGGGGAGGGCCGCGCAGGCCCCCGCCGACGGCACCGACTTCCGCGTCGAGCACGACTCGATGGGCGAGGTGAGGGTGCCCGCGGACGCCAAGTGGCGGGCCCAGACGCAGCGCGCGGTGGAGAACTTCCCGGTCTCCGGGCAACGCCTGGAACGGGCCCACATCGAGGCCCTGGCCCGGATCAAGGCGGCCGCCGCCGAGGTCAACGCCGAGCTGGGCGTGCTCGACCCGGACATCGCCCGGGCCGTCCGGGAGGCCGCCGAGGAGGTCGCCGAGGGGCGCTGGGACGCGCATTTCCCGGTCGACGTCTTCCAGACCGGGTCCGGCACCTCGTCCAACATGAACACCAACGAGGTCGTGGCCACCCTCGCCACCGAGCGCCTGGGCCGCCCGGTCCATCCGAACGACCACGTCAACGCCTCGCAGTCGTCCAACGACGTCTTCCCCTCCTCCATCCACATCGCCGCGACCGCCGCCGTCACGCACGACCTCGTCCCGGCCCTGGACCACCTCGCCACCGCGCTGGAGCGCAAGGCCGCCGAGTTCGCGACGGTCGTGAAGTCGGGGCGCACCCATCTCATGGACGCCACGCCCGTCACCCTGGGACAGGAGTTCGGCGGCTACGCGGCACAGATCCGGTACGGGATCGAACGGCTGCGCGCCTCCCTTCCCCGCCTCGCCGAGCTGCCGCTGGGTGGCACGGCCGTCGGCACCGGCATCAACACCCCGCCCGGCTTCTCCGCCGCCGTCATCGCCGAGGTCGCCCGTGTCACCGGGCTGCCGCTCACCGAGGCCCGCAACCACTTCGAGGCGCAGGGGGCGCGGGACGCCCTCGTGGAGACCTCGGGCCAGCTGCGCACCATCGCCGTCTCGCTCACCAAGATCTCCAACGACCTGCGCTGGATGTCCTCCGGGCCGCGCACCGGCCTCGCCGAGATCGCCCTGCCCGATCTCCAGCCGGGTTCGTCGATCATGCCGGGGAAGGTGAATCCGGTCGTCCCCGAGGCCGTCCTGATGGTCGCCGCCCAGGTGACGGGGAACGACACGACGGTCGCCGTCGCGGGCGCGGCGGGCAACTTCGAGCTGAACGTCATGCTCCCGGTCATCGCGAAGAACCTGCTGGAATCGGTCCGGCTGCTGGCCAACGCCTCGCGGCTGCTCGCGGACCGCACGGTCGACGGGATCACCGCGAACGTGGAGCGGGCCAGGGAGTACGCCGAGTCCTCGCCGTCCGTCGTCACCCCGCTCAACAAGTACATCGGCTACGAGGAGGCGGCGAAGGTCGCCAAGAAGTCCCTGGCCGAGCGCCGGACGATCCGCGAGGTGGTGCTGGAGTCGGGCTACGTCGAGCGGGGCGACCTGACGGTGGAGCAGCTCGACGAGGCCCTGGACGTACTGCGCATGACCCGTCCGTGAGGTCCGCGGCAAAGGGGTCCGTCGCGTCTTCGAGAAGGGCCGGCGACGGGCGGCACCTCTAAGATCTGCCCATGGCAGGCACCGGATACAACGAGCACTGGGCGCCGGGGGACCAGATCCTGTGGCGCTACCGCGGCAACGTCCCACCGCCGCGGGACGGGAACGGGGACGGCGCAACGGACCGCGTTCCCGGGCCGGTCCACATCTGCCGCCCCGTCACCGTCGTGCAGGACACCGACGAACTGCTGGCGGTGTGGGTGGCACCCGGCACCGAGTGCGTGAAGCCGGTCCTGACGGACGGCACCGACGTGCACGACGAACCGCTCGCCACCCGCTACACCGCCCCGCGCACCACCGCGCGCTCGCCCTGGCTCGGCAATGGTGTGCTGAAACTCGCCCGTCCGGGTGAACCCTGGTCGATCTGGCTGTTCTGGGAGGGCGGCTGGCAGTTCCGCAGCTGGTACGTGAACCTGGAGGAGCCGCGCACCCGCTGGGCGGGCGGCATCGACTCCGAGGACCACTTTCTCGACATCTCCGTCTACCCGGACCGCAGCTGGGTCTGGCGCGACGAGGACGAGTTCGCCCAGGCGCAGCGGGTCGGGCTGCTGGCCCCCGGGACCGCGCGACGGGTGCGGGAGGCGGGTCTGGCCGCCGTCGAGGTGATCCGGGACTGGGGCACGCCGTTCCGTGACGGCTGGGAACACTGGCGGCCGGATCCGGGCTGGCGGGTTCCGGCCCTCCCGGATGACTGGGACCGTACCCCCACGCACATGGCGTCATGAGACCCTTGTCGCACCCCAGGGGGGCAACCGTAGGATCGTCCTCCGAAGTGCCGCACGGCTCCAACCGGAGCGCGCGGCACCGGACCTGACCACAAGTCACCGCACGGGCATCACGCACTGCATGAGCTGTATGGGCCACATCAGTCGTATGAATCGTATGAGCCACTACGAGGGGGTGGAGACGTGCCCGGTGTCGCCCGCCCCGTCGCCGGAAACGTTGTCACCGGACCACTCCACGGGTATCCGGTTTCGGCCCCTCGTTCGGGGGCATCCGGTGACAGCCGTTGTTTTCGCCGCTCTTGCCGGGGCAAAGTAGCGCCCCACGAGGTGATTGCCTCATACAACCGGCCCGGACGGACGGAATCCCACGCGTGACGGAGCATCCCACCTCCCACGAAGGCCGGCAGCCTCTCGCCGCGCGGCCGCAGGAACGCACCCGGCCGCGGCAGCAGGACGCCGCGCCGGCCGCCTCCCATGCCTCCGCCGCGATCCCCGGCCCGGCCGCCGCACCGGGCTCGGCCGGGAATCCGGTGGCCGCCGCGGCGGCCGGACCCGACCCGCAGGCCGCCGCCCGCCGCGAGGGCGACCGGCTGCGTTTCGTCGGGGCCGCCACCCGGCGGATCGCCCGCGGCATCGACCTCGACGAGATCGTGCTGGGGCTGTGCCGGGCCAGCGTGCCGACGTTCTCCGACGCCATACTGGTCTATCTCCGCGACCCGCTGCCGGTCGGTGACGAGCGGCCGGTCTCCCCGTTCGTGCTGCGGCTGCGCCGCTCGGACCGGCTGCGGCTGCACGAGGACGAGACCGACACCCCGTCCGAGATCGAGCGGCTGCGCCTGCCGGTCGTCGACCCGCACGGCGATCTGCCGCCCGCGGCCGAGCTGTGCGAGGTCCGCTCGGGCGGCGCGCTGGCCGAGGTGCTGCGCGGGGTGCGGCCGGTCTTCGGGGACTCCGCGGCGGCCCGCGCGGCGCTTCCCGAGCTGCTGGGCGCCGACCGGTCCGTTCCCACCGGGCATCGTGCGATCCTGGCCCCGCTGCGCGGCCGACGGCGGGTGATCGGCGCCGCCGTCTTCCTGCGCGGCGCGGAACGGCCGGCCTTCGAGTCCAACGACCTGCTGGTCGCGGCCCAGCTCGCCACGCACACCGCGCTCGGCATCGACAAGGCCGTGCTGTACGGGCGCGAGGCGTACATCGCCGACGAGCTCCAGCGCACCATGCTGCCCGACTCGCTGCCGCAGCCGACCGGCGTCCGCCTCGCCTCCCGCTATCTCCCGGCCGCCGAGACGGCCCGGGTCGGCGGCGACTGGTACGACGCGATCCCGCTGCCCGGCAGCAGGGTCGCCCTGGTCGTCGGCGACGTCATGGGCCATTCCATGACCTCCGCGGCGATCATGGGGCAGCTGCGCACCACCGCGCAGACCCTGGCCCAGCTCGACCTGCCGCCGCAGGAGGTGCTGCACCACCTCGACGAACAGGCGCAGCGCCTCGGCAGCGACCGCATGGCCACCTGCATGTACGCGGTGTACGACCCCGTCGCGCACCGCATCACCATCGCCAACGCCGGGCATCCGCCGCCCGTCCTGCTGCACCTGGGCGGCCGCGCCGAGGTGCTGAAGGTGCCGCCCGGCGCCCCGATCGGCGTCGGAGGGGTGGACTTCGAGGCGGTCGAACTGGACGCGCCGGCGGGTGCCACCTTGCTCCTGTACACGGACGGTCTGGTGGAGTCCCGGCTGCGGGACGTCTGGACCGGCATCGAGATGCTGCGCGAACGGCTCGCCGCCACCGCCCGGCTGACCGGCCCGGACCACTCGCCGCCGCTGGAGGCGCTGTGCGACGACGTCCTGGACATGCTCGGTCCAGGTGACCGGGACGACGACATCGCGCTGCTCGCCGCCCGGTTCGACGGCATCGCGCCCAGCGACGTCGCCTACTGGCACCTGGAACCGGAGGAGACCGCCCCGGGACGGGCCCGCAGGCTGGCCCGGCGGGCGCTGAGCCGGTGGGGGCTCGATGAGCTGTCCGAGTCGGTGGAGCTGCTGGTCAGCGAGGTGGTCACCAACGCGGTCCGTTACGCGGAGCGACCGGTGACGCTGCGGCTGCTGCGCACCGACTTCCTGCGCTGCGAGGTCGGGGACGACGCCCCGCAGTTGCCCCGGCAGCGCCGGGCCCGGGACATGGACGAGGGCGGGCGCGGCCTGTTCCTGGTGAACCGACTGGCCAGACGGTGGGGAGCGACACGGCTGTCGACCGGCAAGGTGGTCTGGTTCGAGATGCCGGCCCGGAACCCGTAGGACGCGATCCGGAACTGCGGGCCGCGCGGCCCGCGGTTCCGGGCGGACGGCCGGGCGCGGAGAGCCCTGCACGGACGGTAGCGAAATGTTGCCGACCTCCTGTCGGCAGAGTTGACTTCAGTCGTGGACAAGGCGACCTGAACGAAGCCCCCACCGACGGGAGGACGCTCGTGTCCGACGAAACGAAGACCAGGAACACCCCCTACACCACGAACAACGCCGGAATCCCGGTGGAGAGCGACGAGCATTCGCTCACCGTGGGCTCCGACGGTCCGATCCTGCTGCAGGACCACTACCTCATCGAGAAGATGGCCCAGTTCAACCGGGAACGGGTCCCCGAGCGGGTGGTCCACGCCAAGGGCTCGGGCGCCTACGGCTTCTTCGAGGTGACCAACGACATCAGCCAGTTCACCAAGGCCGACCTCTTCCAACCGGGCAAGCGGACCGCGATGCTCGCCCGCTTCTCCACGGTCGCCGGTGAGCAGGGCTCCCCCGACACCTGGCGAGACCCGCGCGGGTTCGCCCTGAAGTTCTACACGGAGCATGGCAACTACGACATGGTCGGCAACAACACGCCGATCTTCTTCGTACGCGATCCGATGAAGTTCCAGGACTTCATCCGCTCGCAGAAGCGCCGCCCGGACAGCGCGGTGCGCGACCACGACATGCAGTGGGACTTCTGGACGCTCTCCCCCGAGTCCGCGCACATGGTGACGTGGCTGATGGGCGACCGGGGCATCCCGAAGACCTACCGCCAGATGAACGGCTACAGCTCGCACACCTATATGTGGGTGAACGCGGGCGGCGAGCGGTTCTGGGTCAAGTACCGCTTCAAGACCGACCAGGGCATCGACTTCTACACGCAGGACGAGGCCGACCGGATGGCCGGGGTCGACGGCGACGTCCACCGCCGCGACCTGTACGAGTCGATCAAGCGCGGTGACCACCCGAGCTGGACGCTGTACGTCCAGATCATGCCGTTCGACGACGCCCCGGACTACCGGTTCAACCCGTTCGACCTCACGAAGGTCTGGCCGCACGCCGACTACCCGGAGATCGAGGTCGGCCGGATGACGCTGAACGAGAACCCGGAGGATTTCTTCGTCCACATCGAGCAGGCGTCCTTCGAGCCGTCGAACCTGGTGCCGGGCATCGGTCCGTCGCCCGACAAGATGCTGCTCGGCCGGCTGTTCTCGTACCCGGACACGCACCGCTACCGGATCGGCCCGAACTACGCGCAACTGCCCCCGAACCGCCCCCGGTTCGGCCGCAACTCCTACGCGAAGGACGGCCCCATGCGGTACGAGCCCGCGCGCACCGGAGCGGTCTACGCGCCGAACTCGTACGGCGGTCCGGCCGCGGACACCGAGCGCTTCGGCGACCCGGCGGGCTGGGCCACGGCGGGCGAGATGGTGCACGAGGCGTACAAGCTGCACAGCGAGGACGACGACTGGGGCCAGGCGGGCACGATGGTGCGCAAGGTCCTGGACGACGCCGCCCGCGACCGGCTGGTGTCCAACATCTCCGGCCATCTGCTGGAGGGCGTGAGCGCCCCGGTCCTGGAGCGCGCGCTCCAGTACTGGCGCAACGTGGACAAGGACCTCGGCGACCGGGTCGCCAAGAAGGTCGACGACGGCTGATTCCCCCGTCCGCCGGACGAAGGAGCACGGCACGAGAAAGGCATGGGGCGGGGGCGGCACCCGATGGCGCCGCCCCCGCCCCGTGCCGTCACGGCCGGTTCACCCGCTCATCGGGCGGGCGGGTTGTTGCCGACGACGTTGTTGGCGCCGTTGTCACCCGGCCGGCCCGGGTCCGGGCCCTCACCGCCCGGCAGGCCCGGGGTCTCGCTCGGCGGCACCTCCGGCGACTGGCTCGGCGGCGGCACGTCGGGCGTCTCGGCCGGCGGCGGCTCCGTGGTGCGGCTCGGGTCCTGCTCCGGCGGGTTCGGATCCCGGGTCGGCGACTGTGTCGGACTCTCCGGCGCCGACGGCGTGTTCGACGGGGTCTGCCGCACGGTCGACTCGCCGCGTTCGACGTCCTCCAGGTCGAACTTCGCGTCGGAGCCGCCGTTCAGCGCGGCCAGCGTGTAGTCCGCCCAGATCTGCGCCGGGAAGCCGCCACCGTTGGCCCGGCCGGCGTTGGCGGTGCCGGTGAGGCTGACCTGGGCACCGCCCTGCGGGTTCTCGCCGAACAGCGCGACGACCGTGGTGAGCTCGGGGGTGTAGCCCGCGAACAGGGCGGCCTTGTTCTCCTCCGCGGTACCCGTCTTGCCCGCCGCGTCGTAGGCCGTGGTGTTGGCCTCGTGACCGGAGCCCTCGTCCACGACGCCCCGCAGGACCGAGGTCACGGTGTCGGCGGACTTGCGGCTGATCGCCTGCTCGCCGATGCCCTGGACCGGCTCGTACGTCCGGCTGCTGTGCTTGGCGGACTTCACGATGAAGGGGTTGACCTTCTTGCCGTGGTTGTCGAGCGTGGCGTAGACGCCCGCCATGTCCCAGGTGGAGGCGTTCATCGTGCCGAGCGTGATGGCGGGGCGCTCGGGGAAGTTCTTGTCGGGCACACCGAGCGCCAGCGCGGTCTTCTTCGCCTCCGCCGGGCCGACGTCCACGACCATCTGCGCGAAGACCGAGTTGATCGACTTGTTCATGGCCTTCTGCACGGTGACGTCGCCGTAGCTGACGTCGTCCTCGTTCTGCGGGGCGAACGGGGTGCTGCTGCCCACGACGGGCCGCTTGCTGGTGCCGTCGTACCGGGTGTTGACGCCGATCAGGTCGCCGTTCTGGGTCTTCGCCCCGTTCTCCAGCGCGGAGGCGAACACCAGCGGCTTGAACGTGGAGGCGGGCTGGTAGTCCTGGCGGGTGGCGTTGGACCGGTAGTGCTTGACGTAGTCCACCCCACCGTAGAGGGCGACGACCGCGCCGGACTTCGGGTCGACGGAGGTCGCGCCCGCCTGGACGGTCGCGTCGACCTTGTTGCCCTTGCGGTCGAGCTTGGACTCCAGCCGCTGGTCGACGGCCTTCTCCAGCTCCTTCTGACGCTTCTTGTCGATGCTGAGGGTGAACGTCCAGCCGCCGGCCTGCCGCACCTCCTCCGTGATGCCCTGCTTGTCGAGCTCCTGGTTGGCGGCCTCGACCAGGTAACCGGTCTGGCCCTCCATGCCGGGGGCGGGCTTGGGCTTCATCGGGACGGGGAACTTCAGGGTGTCGCGCTTCGCCTTGTCGAGCCAGTGCATCTCGACCATGTTGTCGAGCGTGTAGTCCCAGCGCTCCCGGACGAGCTTCTTGCCGGTCGGCGTGGCGGTCGCCCAGTCGTACTGGCTGGGGGCCTGGAGCAGCGAGGCCAGATAGGCACCCTGGGCGACGTTCAGGTCCTTGGCGTCGACCCCGTAGTACGCCTGGGCCGCGGCCTGGATGCCGCTGGCGCCGCGCCCGTAGAAGGCGGTGTTGATGTACCCGGCGAGGATGTCCTTCTTGTCCATCTTCTGGTCGATCTTGAGAGCGATCACCAGTTCCTGGAGCTTGCGGCTGACCGTCGGCTCCTGCGACAGGTAGTAGTTCTTCACGTACTGCTGGGTGATGGTCGAGCCGCCCTGCTTGCCCTTGCCCATGAGCGTGTTCAGGATGCCGCGCGTGGTGCCCTTCAGGTCGATGCCCTGGTCGTCGTAGAACGTCTTGTTCTCGGCGGCGACGAAGGTGTACTGCACGTCCTTGGGGACCTCGGAGAGGTCCACGTTCTGACGGTTGACCCCGTCGCCGGTACGGGTCAGCAGGCTGCCGTCGCTGTAGCGGTAGACGTTGCTCTGCCGCTCCGCCAGCGCGTTGGCCTTGGGTATGTCCACGTACAGGTAGAGCCCCACGCAGGCGCCCATGACCAGCAGGCAGAGCCCGAAGAAGGCGCCCAGCATCTTCCGCCAGGTGAAGAGTCCGCGTATGCCGCTCCTCTTCGGCGCCCGCCGCGCTCCGCGCCGCTGGGCTCGTCGCGCATCCGCTCGACCCATCGCTGTTCCGCTCCTGTTTCTCCGCTCGACCGGACGGTCGGCTCGACTCAGCTAACACCGTCCACACGGACGGAAAGCAAGCGATGCGGACTTTTCCGGACGTGACAATCAGCACGCGCTCTCTAGGGAACCGACTCACGAGAGGCTCCCAGGGTTGCGAAAGCAGAAAATGTGTTATCACATTGATCACACATTGAATGCCTAGACACGGGGGGATCCCATGACCGACCGAAGCACCGGACACACGGTGTCCGCGCCGGCCACCGACCTCGCGCCGGACGCTCCGCAGCTGCCCGATCCGCAGGTGAGGGAGGTGACGGCGCACAGCATCCCCGGTGGACTCGGTCTGCTGCTGACCGTGCTGGGGGTGTTCGCCGGTATCGCCCTCGTGATCGTCGGCGTCGTCGTCGGCTCGAACGGGAGCGACGCCGCGGGGGCCCTGATCATCGTCCTCGGACTCCTGCTCGCCATCGCCTCGTTCTTCTGCATGACGGGCGTGAAGATGGTCGCACCGGGCGAGGCAAGGGTCATCCAGCTGTTCGGCCGGTACGTCGGCACGATCCGCACCGACGGACTGCGCTGGATCAACCCGCTCACCAGCAGCCAGAAGATCTCCACCCGAGTGCGCAACCACGAGACCGCGGTCCTGAAGGTCAACGACGCCTACGGCAATCCGATCGAGCTCGCCGCGATCGTCGTCTGGAAGGTCGAGGACACCGCGCAGGCGCTGTTCGAGGTCGACGACTTCCTGGAGTTCGTCGCCACCCAGACCGAGGCGGCCGTGCGGCACATCGCGATCGAGTACCCGTACGACGCGCACGAGGAGGACGGCCTCTCGCTGCGGGGCAACGCCGAGGAGATCACCGAGAAGCTGGCCGCGGAGCTCACCGCCCGGGTGCGGGCCGCCGGCGTGCGGATCATCGAGTCGCGCTTCAGCCATCTCGCGTACGCACCCGAGATCGCCTCCGCGATGCTCCAGCGCCAGCAGGCGGGCGCGGTCGTCGCGGCCCGGCAGCAGATCGTGGAGGGCGCCGTCGGCATGGTCGAGATGGCGCTGACCCGCATCGCCGAACAGGACATCGTCGAGCTGGACTCGGAGCGGAATGCGGCCATGGTCAGCAATCTGATGGTGGTGCTGTGCGGCGACCGGGCCGCACAGCCGGTCCTCAACACGGGCACCCTCTACCAGTGACGGACGAGACCCCCGGACCTCCGGAGCCCTCGGAGCCGCCCGGCCCCCCGGGACCGGCCGGCTCCCCCGGGCCTCCGGAGCGGTCTTCGAACCCGTCCGGGCCCTCCGGCTCCCCGGCACGCCGGACACCGCCGCGGCGCAAGCAGACGCTGCTGCGGCTGGACCCCGCGGTGCACGACGCGCTGGCCCGCTGGGCCTCCGACGAACTGCGCAGCGCCAACGCCCAGATCGAGTTCCTGCTGCGCAAGGCGCTGGCGGAGGCGGGCCGTTTGCCGGGCACGGCCCGCCCGATCCCGCGCCGGGGACGCCCGCCCAAGCCCCCGGAGCGGGAGCGGGAGTAGGGAGTAGGGGCATCGCACCCCATCGACGGCGGGGCCCGGAGCGGACGGAACCCGCTCCGGGCCCCGCCGTCGGCCGTCCCCCGTCTTCGCCCTCCGCCCTCGCCTCCACCCGCATATAAACCCGATGTATACACAGCGTGTACAGTGCTCCGCATGTCTATCGGCCACACCCTGCTCGGACTCCTGGAGTCCGGCCCCCGCCACGGCTACGACCTCAAGCGCACGTTCGACGAGAAGTTCGGCCACGACCGGCCCCTGCACTACGGCCAGGTCTACTCGACCATGTCCCGGCTGCTGAAGAACGGCCTCGTGGAGGTCGACGGCATCGAGAGCGGCAGCGGACCCGAGCGCAAGCGCTACGCCATCACCGAGGCCGGGATCACCGACGTCGACGCCTGGCTCGCCCGGCCGGAGCAGCCCGAGCCGTACCTCCAGTCGACGCTCTACACCAAGGTCGTCCTGGCCCTGCTCACCGGCCGCAGCGCCGAGGCCCTGCTGGACACCCAGCGGACCGAGCACCTGCGGCTCATGCGCGCCCTCACCGACCGCAAGCGCCGCGGCGACCTCGCCGACCAGCTGATCTGCGACCACGCACTCTTCCACCTGGAAGCCGATCTGCGCTGGCTCGAACTGACCGCCGTCCGGCTGGACCGGCTGGCCGAGGAGGTCCGGCCATGACCCCCGACGGTTCCCTGCTCGCCGCCGACGGCCTGTACAAGTCCTACGGCTCCACCCCGGCGCTCGACGGCGCCTCGTTCTCCATCCACCCCGGCGAGGTCGTCGCCGTGATGGGCCCCTCCGGCTCCGGCAAGTCCACCCTGCTGCACTGCCTCGCCGGCATCGTCACCCCCGACCGGGGCACGATCACCTACGCGGGCCGCGCGCTCACCGCGATGTCCGACGCCGAACGCAGCGCCCTGCGCCGCACCGAGTTCGGCTTCGTCTTCCAGTTCGGCCAGCTCGTCCCGGAGCTGACCTGTGTGGAGAACGTCGCCCTGCCGCTCCGGCTGGCCGGCGCCGGGCGCAAGGAGGCCGAGCGCACCGCCCTCCACTGGCTGGAACGCCTGGAGGTGGACACGGTCGGCGCCAAGCGCCCCGGCGAGGTCTCCGGCGGTCAGGGCCAACGCGTCGCCGTGGCCCGCGCACTGGCCGCCTCCCCCAAGGTGATCTTCGCCGACGAGCCGACCGGCGCCCTGGACTCGCTCAACGGCGAACGGGTCATGGAACTGCTCACCGAGGCCGCCCGGTCCACCAATGCCGCCGTGGTCCTGGTGACCCACGAGGCCCGCGTCGCCGCGTACTCCGACCGCGACGTCACCGTGCGCGACGGGCGGACCCGCGATCTGGAGCACGCCGCATGACCCTGCCCGACCGCGGGAAGGCACCGGCCGCGGCCCCGCCCCGGCCCGCCACGACCGCGCCCACCGGCATCGCCGCACTGCTGCGCGACCTCGGCCTCGGCATCCGGTTCGCCGTCGGCGGCGGGCGGGAGGGCTGGGCCCGCACCGTACTGACCGCGGTCGGCGTCGGTCTCGGGGTGGCCCTGCTCCTGACCGCCGCCTCCGCACCGCACCTGCTCCAGGAACGCCACACGCGCAGCGCCGCCCGCGCCGAGAGCGTCGCCGCCGGCGGCCCCGGCGTCCCGGCCGAGAAGTCGGACACCTCGGTCCTGCGGATCGGCACGGAGACCGAGTTCCGCGGCCACGTCGTCGAGGGCTACCTGATGCGCGCGGACGGCGCGCACCCGGTGCTCCCGCCGGGCGTCGCGCGCTTCCCCGGCGCGGACGAGATGGTGGCCTCCCCCGCGCTGAAGAAACTGCTGGACTCCCCGGAGGGCGCCCTCCTCAAGGAACGGCTGCCGTACCGGATCACCGGCACGATCGCCGACCCCGGCCTGGTCTCGCCGGGAGACCTGTTCTACTACGCGGGCAGCGACACCCTGACCGCCGCCGACGGCGGTCACCGGATCGCCGGTTACGGCGACCCGGGGCTGGGCGAGAACATGCCGCCCGTCCTCATCGTGCTGGTCGTCATGATCTACGTGGTGCTGCTGGTGCCGGTCGCGATCTTCATCGCGACGGCGGTGCGGTTCGGCGGCGACCGCCGCGACCGCCGGCTCGCCGCGCTCCGCCTGGTCGGCACGGACATCCGGATGACCCGCCGGATCGCGGCCGGCGAGGCCCTGTTCGGGGCGCTGCTCGGCCTGTTGACCGGTGCGGCGATCTTCCTGACGGGGCGCCGGCTCGCCGGGCACGTGGAAGTGTGGGACGTCAGCGCCTTCCCGGCCGACCTGGTGCCCGATCCGTTGCTGACGGCGCTGGTCGTCGTCGCCGTTCCGGTGGCGGCCGTACTGGTCACGCTGGCCGCCCTGCGCTCGGTGGTGATCGAACCGCTCGGTGTCGTGCGCAACGGCCGCGGCCGCGGGCGCCGGCTCTGGTGGCGGCTGCTGGTGCCGGTCGCGGGTCTGGCGGTGCTCGGGCTGACCGGCAAGGTCGACCCGTACTCCCCGGTCGATCCGTACCCGATCGCGGGCGGTGCCGTGCTGGTCCTGGTCGGGCTCGCGCTGCTGCTGCCCTGGCTGGTCGGGGCGTGCGTGAACCGGTTGCACGGCGGCCCGGTGCCCTGGCAGCTCGCCACCCGCAGGCTCCAGCTGAGCAGCGGGGCCGCCGCCCGCGCGGTCAGCGGCATCACGGTCGCGGTCGCGGGCGCGGTGGCGCTGCAGATGCTGTTCGCCGCGGTGGGCGACGAGTTCACCAGGATGACCGGACAGGACCCGTCACGGGCCCAGTTCTACACGTTCTCCGAGAAGGTCGGTCCTCAGGCGGCCACCCGGACCATCGAGGAGTTCAGGGCCACCAAGGGAGTCGAGGCCGTCATCGGCAAGGTCGAGGTGTACGTCACCCGGCCCGGCAGGTACGCCGACGACGACGTCCAGCCGACCACCGGTCTCGTCGTCGGCGACTGCGGGACCCTGCGCGAACTGGCCCGGATCGACTCCTGCGAGGACGGCGACACCTTCGTGGTCCACCCCCGGAACGACAAGAAGATGTCCGACTGGGTCGACCGGACGGCCCGCAAGGGCAAGGAGGTCGAGATCGGCACGGAGCTCGGCCGGAAGGCGACGCGGTGGACCCTGCCCGCCGACTCCCGGACGGTCGTCGCCCGCCGCAGCCCGCTGGGGGAGGACTCCACGGGCATCATGGCCACCACCGGCGCGCTCGACCCGAGCAAGCTGCCGGGCGCGACGACCACCGCGCAGATCCGGGTGGACGAGAGCGTCGAGGACGTCGCGGAGCACGTACGGAACACGGCGGCCAGGATCGACCCCGCGATGAGGGTCACGACCCTGACGTCGGTGGCCCGCGACAAGAAGTACGCCAGTGTGCAGCGCGGTCTCCAGGTCGGCGCGACCGTGACCCTGCTGCTGATCGCCGCCGCGATGCTGGTCTCGCAGCTGGAGCAGCTGCGGGAGCGCAAGCGCCTGCTGTCGGTGCTGGTCGCCTTCGGCACCCGCCGCACGACGCTCGCCTGGTCGGTCCTCTGGCAGACGGCCGTTCCCGTGCTCATCGGCGTCACGGTCGCGGTCGCGGGCGGCGTCGGCCTGGGCGCCGTGCTGGTCCGCATGATCGGCATGCGAGTGACCGACTGGTGGCTGTTCCTGCCGCTGGCGGGGGCGGGCGCGGGACTCGTCCTGCTCGTCACCCTGCTGTCGCTGCCGCCACTGTGGCGCATGATGCGGCCGGACGGCCTGCGTACGGAGTGACGGCGTCCGCGCGGCGCCGTGAAGGGTGCGGCCGCCCGGCCGCCGGGGCGCGGTTCCCGGTCCGCCGGGGAGCCGCGCCCCTTCTCCGTACGGCCGTCCCCGCACGACAGCTCCGCCGTACACTGCTCTCCCGCACGACCGCCCCGTACGGCAGCTCTCTCGTGACGACCGCTCTCCGTACGGCTACGTCCCCGCCGTCACCCGCACCGGAAGCGTCCGCATCGCCTCGCGCAGCGCGACCGCGAACTCCTCGAACTCCTCGTGCCGCGCGGCGCCCGTACGCATCCCCAGCGCCACCCGGCGCGAGGGCGCGGGCTCCGCGAAGTACCCGGTGGCCAGCGCGTCGTTGCGGCCGGTCTCGACCGTCACCGCGGTACGCGGCAGCAGCGTCACCCCGAGGCCGCCGGCCACCAGCTGCACCAGCGTGGAGAGCCCGGCCGCGGACGTGGTGACCGCCGCGCCCTCCGCGCGCCCCGCCTCCCGGCATATGTCGAGCGCCTGGTCACGCAGGCAGTGCCCCTCGTCGAGCAGCAGCAGCGGCAGCTCGCGCAGTGCCTCGCGCGGAATGTCGGCGCGTCCGCCCAGCGAGTGGTCCCGCTCCGTGACCAGCACGAAGTCCTCGTCGAAGAGCGGGAGTTCGCTCACCCCCGGCACCCCGAGCGGCACGGCGAGCAGCAGCAGATCCAGCCGTCCGGCGGCCAGCCCCTCCAACAGCGAGGAGGTCTGCTCCTCGTGCACCTGGAGGTCGAGCTCTGGATAGCGGTCGTGGACCAGGCGCAGCACGGTCGGCAGCAGATACGGGGCGACGGTGGGGATCACGCCGAGTCTGAGCACTCCGGTGAAGGGGGCCCGGACCGCCTCGGCCTCCTCCATCAGTTCGCCGACCGCGTCCAGCACCGCCCGCGCCCGGACCGCGAGCCGCTCCCCCGCCGACGAGAGCAGTACCTTGCGCGTCGTACGCTCGATGAGCTGCACGCCCAGCGCGTCCTCCAGCGCCGACACGGCCCCGGAGAGGGCCGGCTGGCTCATCCCGATGGCCGCCGCGGCGTCCCTGAAGTGCAGATGCTCCGCGACGGCCGCGAAGGCCCGCAGCTGCGACAGGCTGGGCTGTTTCGTCCGGTGCCCCTGGCCGCCGTGATTACTTCGCGCCACTGATAGGCACCTCCGATCATCACGACCGATTGTAGCTATTTCCACTATCAATGCACTCTGTGCCAAGGTGGTGATCGTCCAACCCTCAGGAACTCCCCTGACCCGGGAGTTCCACGCTGCAAGGAGAGCGCGTGCTCACTGTCGGTGACAAGTTCCCCGAGTTCGACCTGACCGCCTGTGTCTCGCTGGAGAAGGGCAAGGAGTTCGAGCAGATCAACCACAAGACCTACGAGGGCAAGTGGAAGATCGTCTTCGCGTGGCCGAAGGACTTCACCTTCGTGTGCCCCACCGAGATCGCCGCCTTCGGCAAGCTGAACGACGAGTTCGCCGACCGTGACGCCCAGGTCCTCGGCTTCTCCGGTGACTCCGAGTTCGTGCACCACGCCTGGCGCAAGGACCACCCGGACCTGACCGACCTGCCCTTCCCGATGCTGGCCGACTCGAAGCACGAGCTCATGCGCGCGCTCGGCATCGAGGGCGAGGACGGCTTCGCCCAGCGCGCCGTCTTCATCGTCGACCAGAACAACGAGATCCAGTTCACGATGGTGACCGCCGGTTCCGTGGGCCGTAACCCCAAGGAGGTCCTGCGGGTCCTCGACGCCCTGCAGACCGACGAGCTGTGCCCGTGCAACTGGTCCAAGGGCGACGACACCCTCGACCCGGTCGCGCTCCTCGCGGGCGAGTGAGCTGACAGCGCCATGGCACTCGACGAACTGAAGGCCGCCGTCCCTGACTTCGCCAAGGACCTGAAGCTGAACCTCGGTTCGGTCATCGGGAACAGCGGTCTCCCGCAGCAGCAGCTGTGGGGCACCGTCCTCGCCTGCGCGATCGCCTCGCGCTCGCCGAGGGTGCTGCGCGAGCTGGAGCCGGAGGCGAAGGCCAACCTCTCCGCGGAGGCGTACTCCGCCGCGAAGTCGGCCGCCGCCATCATGGCGATGAACAACGTCTTCTACCGGACCCGGCACCTGCTGTCGGACCCCGAGTACGGGACGCTGCGCGCGGGTCTGCGGATGAACGTCATCGGCAACCCCGGTGTGGAGAAGACCGACTTCGAACTGTGGTCGCTCGCCGTCTCCGCGATCAACGGCTGTGGCCAGTGCCTGGACTCCCACGAGCAGGTGCTGCGCAAGGCCGGCGTGGACCGTGAGACGATCCAGGAAGCCTTCAAGATCGCTGCGGTGATCCAGGCGGTCGGCGTGACCCTCGATGCCGAGGCCGTGCTCGCCGAGTAGGACCGGCACCGCCCCTGGCACGGGAAGAGCCCCGAGGACGACCGACCGTCCCCGGGGCTCTTCCCGTGCGTCCCGCGCCGCTCCTCCTGCTGCCTCGCTTCCCGCTTCGCATTTCCCGCAGGAGGTTCCCCGGCACCGGTCGCCGCCGCTCACGGCCCGTCGGCGCCGTGCTTCCCGCCACCGCCGTTCCCGGCGTCGCCGTCCCGGCCCTCGGGCGGTGGGCCCGGCGCGGGTGTGGGAGCGATGTCCAGCGCGGTCGCCCCGCGCGGCGGCGGGGAGTGCCGCAGTGCCTCCTCCTGCCCGTAGGCGCGCAGATAGCCGACCACCGTGTTGGTGACCGCGACCAGCGGCACCGCGACGACCGCTCCCCCGATGCCCGCGACCATGCCGCCGGCCGCGACGGACAGGACGACGGCGAGCGGATGCACGCGCACCGCGCGCCCCAGGATGAACGGCTGCAGTACGTGGCCCTCGATCTGTTGCACCGCGAGCACCACGGCCAGCACCATCAGCGCCGTGAACACGCCCTCGGTGACCAGCGCCACGACCACCGCGAGCGCCCCGGAGATCACCGCGCCGACCAGCGGGATGAAGGCGAAGAGGAAGATGAACACGGCGATCGGCACAGCCATCGGCACATTGAGGAACCAGATCCCCAGCCCGATGAAGATCGCGTCGATCATCGCCACTATGACCGTGCCCCGCACATAGGCGGTCAGCGTCCGCCAGGCCCGCGGCCCGGCCCCGGCGAAGCCCGGACGGGCCTGGGCGGGCACCAGCTTGAGCACCCACTGCCAGATGCGCTTCCCGTCGTACAGCAGGAAGAGCGTCGAGAACATCGCCAGCAGCGTCCCGGTCAGGAACTCCACCATCACGGTGACGCCCTGCAGCCCGGCGGAGGTGATCTCCTCGGTGTTGGTGCCGATGGTGTCGCTGAGGTTCTTCGCGACATCGTTGATCTGCTGCTCGGTGACGTGGAACGGACTGTCGAGCAGCCAGTGCTTCAGTTCCTCGATCCCCGCCCGCACCTTGTCGGAGAGGGTGTCGAGGTTGTCCATCACCTGCCAGACCACGAACCAGCCGACCAGGCCGATGATGACGAAGCCCAGGACCGCGGTGACCGCGGTGGCGAGACCACGCGGCAGCCCGCGCCGCTTCAGCCAGGCGACGGTGGGCTGGAGCATCGCGGTGACGAGCAGTGCGGCGACGAACGCCAGCACCACCAGCTGCACGGTGCTGATGACCTTCGCCAGCACCCAGAGTGTGCCCGCCAGGACGAGCAGCCGCCAGCCCGCCTCGGCGGCGACCCGCATGCTCCAGGGGATCGCCGCGACCGGATCGGGCCGGGCGGCGACCGACGGGGCGTACGTGGGCGGGGGCGGCACATGGTCGGCGGGTTCACGCCGGACCGCGTCGTCCGGTACGAACGCACTCGTCATCGGCGGCCCGACCGGCGCGCCCTCGTCAGCCATGGCGACCTCGCCCCCCTCGGCCCCGGCCGTGCGCCGTTCCAGCCGCTCGCCCAGTGCGGTCAGTTCCGTGCCAAGGCGGCCGAGCCACCCCGGAAGTCTCGACATGATCGTTTCTCTTCCCCCCGCTCCCTCTCCCCGCCACGCGCCGCGCTCCCGCGCCCGCCCGGCCGTCCGGACCCGACCGTACACGCGCGAAGCCCCTCACCGTAGGACGGTGAGGGGCTTCGGAAGGTTGAGATCCCGGTACCGGAACTCAGTACCAGTGGTTGGCCTGCCAGAACGACCAGGCGCCGCAGGGACTGCCGTAACGGCCGTCCATGTAGCTGAGACCCCACTTGATCTGGGTGGCCGGGTTGGTCTGCCAGTCGGCGCCGGCGGAGGACATCTTCGAGCCGGGCAGCGCCTGCACGAGACCGTAGGCACCGGAGGACGGGTTGCTCGCCCGGTAGTTCCAGGTGGACTCGTGGTTCACGATGTTGCTGAAGCACTGGAACTGGTCGGCGGGCACGATCTGCCGCGCGATCGCCTGGACCTGGGCCACGGTGTACGAGCTCTGCTGGGCGAACGTGGCCGTGCTGCGCACCTCGGAACGGCTGGCGCGCTCGGCTTCCTTCGCCTTCTTCGCCTGGCGTTCCTGCTCCAGCTTCGCCTCGGCCGCCTGCTTCTTCGTCTTGGCGTCCTTGGCGGCCTGGATACGGGCCGCTTCCTCTGCGGACTTCTTCGCCGCCGCGTCGGCCGCGGACGCCTGGGCGTCGGCCTGCTGCGTGAGCGAGGCGGTCTGCACCTGGGCCTGCTGACCGGCGGGGATGTCTGCGAGCAGCGTGGTGTCGGCTGCGGTCGCCTCGAAGTTGTTGTCGTCGGCAGCGGGAGTGCTGCCCGAGGCAACGCCTACGACGGCGCCGACGGTGGTGACCGCGGTGGCCGATGCCACTGCGAACCCCCGGACCGAGATCCGGCTCACACGGTTTCCTTCCAGCATCGCCCGCTTAGGTGACCTCGCGGGCGCAATCGTGCCCCTGGCACTGGCCTCCCTACTGCTTGGGTCACGGGAGGCACGGGCCCGGTGGGCGCCCCGGAGCGGGAGCGCCGCGTGGTACTCGCGGGCGGCATACGGCTGACGGTTGTTGAGTTGTGTGGTGCATGGCACCTCTGGAGGTGCGGGTGTGCCGTATGCGGGGCCTGACGGAAGCAAGACTTTGCCGGAACGTCACGCCAGGAAGCAATTCTCCGTTGCGTGGGAAAGCTCACACCTCGTTTGGAGCAAGTGATTTACGGAAAAGCCACCGCAGCACGATGCCGCCCGGCTAAGCTGCTGCGCTCGCCGGGCGGCACCAACTGTTGTATCCCGTATCAGATCTGGCCTTCCTCCAGCATTTCGGTCACCAGTGCGGCGATCGGGGAACGCTCGGAACGGCTGAGCGTGACATGCGCGAAGAGCGGATGTCCCTTCAGCTTCTCGACCACGGCGACGACTCCGTCGTACCGGCCGACCCTCAGGTTGTCCCGCTGGGCCACGTCATGTGTGAGGACCACGCGGGAATTAGCCCCGATCCGCGACAACACGGTCAGAAGGACGTTTCGTTCCAGGGACTGCGCCTCGTCGACGATCACGAAGGAGTCGTGCAGCGAGCGGCCCCGGATGTGGGTGAGCGGCAGGATCTCCAGCATCCCCCGCCCCAGCACCTCCTCGATCACCTCGCGCCCGGCGACCGCGGACAGGGTGTCGAAGACGGCCTGCGCCCAGGGACTCATCTTCTCGGCCTCGGTGCCGGGGAGATAGCCCAGCTCCTGCCCGCCGACCGCGTACAGCGGGCGGAAGACCATCACCTTCTGGTGCTGCCTGCGTTCCAGCACGGCTTCGAGACCGGCGCAGAGCGCCAGCGCCGACTTGCCGGTGCCGGCCCGGCCACCCAGCGACACGATGCCGACGTCCTGGTCGAGGAGGAGGTCGAGCGCGATGCGCTGCTCGGCGCTGCGGCCGTGGATGCCGAAGACCTCGCGGTCGCCGCGCACCAGGCGGATGTTCCCGTCGGCGGTGACCCGGCCGAGGGCCTTGCCGCGCTCGGACTGGAGAACCAGCCCGGTGTGCACCGGCAGGTCCGCCACCTCGGGGACGTACAGCGTCTCCTCCCCGTAGAGCAGGTCCACCTGGTCGGCGGCCAGGGGCAGTTCCGACATGCCCGTCCAGCCCGAGTCGGTGATGGCCAGCTCGGCACGGTACTCCTCGGCGAGGAGCCCGACCGAGGACGCCTTGATGCGCAGCGGCAGGTCCTTCGACACGACCGTGACGTCGTATCCCTCGGCCTGGAGGTTGCGCGCGACCGCCAGGATCCGTGAGTCGTTGTCACCCAACCGGTAGCCGGCGGGCAGCACGCCGGGGTCGGAGTGGTTGAGCTCGACGCGCAGCGTCCCGCCCAGGTCCCCCAGCGGGATGGGGTCGTCCAGGCGGCCGTACCTGGTCCGCAGGTCGTCCAGCCGGCGCAGGGCCTGCCGGGCGAAGTACCCCAGCTCCGGGTGGTGCCTCTTGGCCTCCAGTTCCGTGACCACCACGATCGGGAGCACGACCTCGTGCTCGTCGAACCGGGCCATGGCGTTGGGATCGGCCAGCAGGACGCTGGTGTCGAGAACGTAGGTGCGCCTGTCGGACATGCGGCGCTTTGTGCTGGTCACCACGGAAGGACGTACCCCCTCGGACGAGGTTGGGGTGGACGGCGTCGCGGAACATCCCTATGGGAGAGGACGGACCGGGCTGCGGCCCCGATGCACGGGCCGAGCACCGGCCCTCCGCGTCGGACGCACTGTGTACGGTCCTTCGTGTGCAAAGGGCCTCCCGGGCGAGCGGACTCCATGCCGCTCACTTGGACACGACGTCCGCCTTGCCTGCGACCGGACGTCGACCTGCCAGAGGTATTCCCTCGAACACGCGAAGCCATGCCGCGCCGTGGGCGCGGGCGGGCCGGGTGAGGTGTCCCGGGCATGTGACGGCCCGGCTGTGCGGTGCCGCTGTCCGGGGCATATGACATCCCGGCAGGTGGTGTCTCGGCGAATGCCGTCCCCGCAGATGGCGTCCCCCGCGGGTGACGTCTTTGCGGGGTGCCGTCCCCCGCTGGCGGTGTTCCGGGCGCGGCGGTGCCCCGCGCCGTGCGGGGTCAGCCGCCGAAGCGGCGGTGGCGGGCCGCGTAGTCGCGCAGGGCGCGCAGGAAGTCGACGCGGCGGAAGGCCGGCCAGAAGACCTCGCAGAAGTAGTACTCGGAGTGGGCGCTCTGCCAGAGCATGAAGCCGGACAGCCGCTGCTCGCCGCTGGTGCGGATGACCAGGTCGGGGTCGGGCTGGCCCCGGGTGTAGAGGTGCTCGGAGATCAGGTCGGTGGAGACGATCTCCGCGAGCTCCTCGAAGGAGGTGCCCTTGTCCGAGTGCTCCAGCAGCAGCGAGCGGACCGCGTCCGCGATCTCCTGGCGCCCGCCGTAGCCGACGGCGACGTTGACCAGTATTCCGTCGACGCCGAGGGTGGCCTGTTCGGCCTCCTTGAGGACGGTCTGGGTGTGCGCGGGCAGCAGGTCGAGCGTGCCGACGTGGTGGACGCGCCAGCGGCCGTCCGCGGCGAGGTCGCGCACGGTGTTCTCGATGATGCGAAGGAGCGGGGTCAGCTCGGACTCGGGCCGGTCGAAGTTGTCCGTGGACAGGAGCCAGAGAGTGACGACCTCCACATCGGTCTCGCTGCACCAGCCGAGCAGTTCCTGGATCTTGTCGGCCCCGGCCTGGTGCCCCTGCGCGGCCGTGCCGCCGGACGCCTTCGCCCAGCGCCGGTTGCCGTCGAGGATGACGCCGATGTGCTTGGGCACCTGGGTGTGGTCGAGGCGGGCCTCCACCCGGCGCGCATAGAGCCTGTACACCAGGTCGCGCAAGTTCACTGAGTTCACCTCTCGGTTCCATGCGGGCCCGCCCGCCCCGTCGACCGGGGTCCGGGGTCGCCTCTCTGGGGATCGCCGCACCGCCCCGCAAAGTCCATCGCTCCGCGCGTGCCCTCGCTGTCCCCGGGACCGCAACATTACTGCGCGGGCGGCAGACCGGCCCAACCCGGCCTGTCACAAGTCCGTGATAAGGAGGGAAACGTGACTGATTCTCCTCTCTTCTACCGGGCTGCCGGTTCGCGCTACGACTCCATGGAATACCGCCGTACCGGACGCAGCGGGCTCAAGCTCCCCGCCGTCTCCCTCGGCCTCTGGCACAACTTCGGCGACGACCGCACGCTCGACTCCCAGCGTGCGATCCTGCGCCGCGCCTTCGATCTCGGTGTGACCCACTTCGACCTGGCGAACAACTACGGGCCTCCGCCGGGCTCCGCCGAGCTCAATTTCGGCAAGATCTTCCGGCAGGACTTCGCTCCGTACCGGGACGAGCTGCTCGTCTCCACCAAGGCCGGTTACGAGATGCACCCCGGCCCGTACGGGGAGTGGGGCTCCCGCAAGTACCTGCTGTCGTCGCTGGACGCCTCACTGCGGCGGACGGGGCTCGACTACGTCGACATCTTCTACTCGCACCGCTTCGACCCGGACACCCCGCTGGAGGAGACGATGGGGGCGCTGGCCTCCGCGGTCCAGCAGGGCAAGGCCCTGTACGTGGGTGTGTCCTCGTACGACGCGGAGCAGACCGCCGAGGCCGCCCGACTGCTGAGGGAGATGGGCGTACCGGCCCTGATCCATCAGCCGTCCTACTCGATGATCAACCGCTGGATCGAGGAAGACGGGCTGCTCGACACCCTGGAGGCGGCCGGCATGGGCTGCATCTCCTTCGTGCCGCTGGCCCAGGGCCTGCTCACGAACAAGTACCTGGCGGGCATCCCGGAGGGCTCGCGCGCCACCCAGGGCAAGTCGCTGGACCCCGGGCTGCTCTCCCAGGAGGTGGTCCGCCGGTTGAACGGGCTGAACGACATAGCGGCCCGGCGCGGCCAGTCGCTGGCCCAGCTGGCGCTGAACTGGGTACTGCGGGACGGCCGCATGACCTCGGCGCTGATCGGCGCGTCGAACGTGCGGCAGCTGGAGGAGAATGTCGCGGCGCTCGCCGGTCCACCGCTGTCCGTCGAGGAGCTGCGGGAGATCGACGCCTTCGCCGTGGACACCGAGGGCACCAACATCTGGGCCGGACGCGGCTGACGGAAGGGGCCGGGGACCGGGGGAACGGAGACGCCCGGGCCCGGTCCCGCGCGGGCGGGGCCGGAGCCGGGGACGGGACGGAGTTCGGGAGGCGGATGGCCTTCGGGGCGCTGCCTTGACGATCCGCGTTGACGGCCCCGTCCGGCCGGGGCGCCCTCCCCCACCGGCGAGCGGTCTTCCCCCCGGGCAGGCGGACGGTCTTCCCCCGTACGGGGCGGCGCGGAGGGCCGTGGCACAGGGCTCGGCGCGGATGCGGCGCCAGGACACCGGGCCCGGATCCGGCGCACAAAAAACGGGCCGGTCCGTGGGGGGGGTTACGGACCGGCCCGAGGGGGGGTTTCCACCATAACCCTTCGTAAGTGGTGCTGCGTGCCACGCCACTCCACAATTACTCTGCGAACTTGCAGGACTCCGGTGCGCTCCCGGCCCCGGAGCGGCGCGTCACGAAACCGGGAGGGCTCAGGCGGTGGCCGGTGCGCCGCGGTGGTCGCGGGTGAAGCGGACCGCCAGGGTCTCGCCGCCGATGACGACGAAACGCCCGTCCTCGCACCGGATGACGGCCTCGCACACCTCGCCCCGCTCGTCCCTGCGTTCCTCGGTACGGGTGACGGTCCAGCCGCCCTCGGGGGGCCGCGGCAGGTTCGGCACGGCGGCGAACTCCCACTGCCCGGACGGCACGCACCAGGTGGGCAGCCGCGGCCACGAACCGGGGCCGACCCGCAGGGTCCAGTCGGAGGCGCAGGTCAGCAGCACCGATTGCCCGTCTGCCAGCAGGAACTCGACGGCCTCGGGCTCCCCCATCAGACCCTCCGGCCGGTAGCGGACGCCGTACACCCCGACGATGCGCGCACCCCTGAGCCAGTCCGCCCTGCCCTGCCGCGGTACCCGCGGCGCTCCTCGTCCGTCGCCCGTCCTCATGGCCAGTTCCCTCCCACGTACTCTCCGTACAGGGTCGCACCCCTGTCCGTGAGCAGAGGCCGCGGCCTACCCGGGTTTGCGTGCCTCGATCAGGAACCGCGTGGTGTGGGCGACGAACGGACCCTCGGTCTCGATCCGGTGGTGCAGTTCGGCGAGTCGCGGGCGGTACTCCTCGACGGTGAAGCCCGGCACCATCCAGATCACCTTCCGCAGGAAGTAGACGACGGCGCCGATGTCGAAGAACTCGGTACGCAGCTTCTCCATCCGCAGATCGACGACGTCGAGCCCGGCCGCCTCGGCCTCGGCCCGGGCCCGTTCCGGGTCGCGGGCGCCGCGCACCTCGGGCGGCTGCGGGCCGAGGAAGTACTCGACCAGTTCGAAGACGCTGGCCGGGCCGACCTGCTGCGAGAAGTACGTGCCCCCGGGCGCGAGCACCCGTGCGATCTCCGGCCACCAGGTGATCACCGGATGCCGGCTGACCACCAGGTCGAAGGCGCCGTCCCCGAACGGCAGCGGCGGCTCGTCCGTGTCGGCGACCACGGCCACGCCGAGCGGGTGCAGCAGGGCGGTGGCGCGGGCGACGTTCGGCGGCCACGCCTCGGTGGCCACGACGAGGGGCGGCAGCCTCGGTACGGAGGCGAGGACCTCGCCCCCGCCGGTCTGGATGTCGAGCGCCGCCCCGGCGCGGCCCATCCGGTCGGCCATGGCGCGGGCGTAGCCCCAGGAGGGGCGCTGTTCGGTGGCCCGGCCGTCGAGCCAGGAGAAGTCCCAGCCCTCGACGGGGACGGCGGCCGCCTCGGCGACGAGGACGTCGAAACGCGCGCGTTCCGCCGCCGTTCGCGCCCCTGTCACCCCTGTCGCCGTTGCCGCCGCTCGTGTCGCTTCTGCTCCCGGTCCTGGCTCTGGTCGTGGTGCTTCTGCGGGTGTCCCGGACATACGGGGATCGTGCCAGCCGGGGCGCGGCGGGCGCCACCGCGTTTCGGCGGGCCGGATCAGGCGGCCAGGCCGCCGAGGAGGATGCCGATCAGCGCGCCCGTGATCATGAAGGGGCCGAACGGGATGCCCGTCTTGCGCCCGGCCCGCTTCAGGACCATCAGCCCGAACCCGTACACCGCGCCGAGCAGGAAGCCCGCGAACCCGCCGGCGAACAGGACCGTCCAGCCGTACCAGCCGAGGGCCACGCCCAGGGACAGGGCGAGCTTGACGTCCCCGAAGCCCATTCCGTTGGGGTTGATCAGGAAGAGCAGGAAGTAGAAGCCGCCGAGAGCCGCCCCGCCGAGGAGGCCGGACACCCAGTTCCCGGCGTGTGCTGGAAGCAGCGCGGCGACGCCGAGCAACGCGGTGACAGCTCCGGCGGCGGGCAGGGTCAGCTGGTCGGGGAGCCGGTGGACCCGTCGGTCGATGGCCGCGAGGAGCGCGCCGACGGGAGCCAGCAGCAGCCACACGGCGAGCTCGGGGCGGGGGCCGACGGCCGCCGCGAGGACGGCGCAGGCGAGGGCGGTGACCACGGGCACGAGCACACCGGGCGCGTAACGGGCCCCGGCCCGCACGACGTCCGCGTCACCCGGCGCGTCGCCCGGGTCCGGGGCCGGGTCCGGACCCGCGCCCTTCGGCCCGGCGGCCGTGCCCCCCGCAGCGCCGACCGGCTCGCCCGTACCGCCGCCCTCGGCTCCGGACCCGGTGGCCGTGGCGGTCGTCACCGGCACCGCCTCCGCGCAGGCGGCACACCGCGCGGAGCCGAGCCAGCCGCCGAGGGCCCCGGTCAGGGCGTGGCCCTCGGGGCAGGTGTCGCGCCAGGTCTCCTCCGGTTCGACGGAGAACCGGTAGGCGGCGCGCGGGACCAGCAGCCCCGACGCCGCTCCCCAGAGTGCGGCGAGCGCTGTCAGCATGGCGTACACGTTGCCGACCCTAGGCGGGCACCGGACACGGGTCATGGGTCCTGGGGCCCACCTCGTACCGTTCCGGACCCAGCGGCCGTCACCGGACGCTACCGTCGTGGCCATGGCTCAATGGCGCAATGGCAACGGCACGTTGACGGTCACCGACGCACGGGAGGGGCAGGGGCCAGGAGCACCGGAGACACCGGAGGCAGCGGCGATACCGCTGCGGATCGCGGCCACGTACCGGACCAGGAGCCGGGGACTGCTCGGACAGGACGGGATCGACGGCGCCCTGCTGATCACCCCGTGCGGGAGCGTGCACACCTTCGGGATGCGGTTCACCATCGATGTGGCGTACGTGGACCGGAAGTTCAACGTGATCGCCGTCCGCACGATGAAGCCGGGCCGGCTCGGGCTGCCCCGGCTGCGGGCCCGGCACGTGATCGAGTCGGAGGCGGGGGCGATGGAGACGTGGGGGCTGCGGCCGGGGACGCGGGTGAGCATCGTCCAGGAGGAGACGGACCGGGTGCGCTAGTGCTGTGGCCGGAAAGGTTTGCCGGGCACGCGCCGGGGCGCGGCAGCCGCGCGCGGATGGGGCGGGTACGCGTCCGGCCGCCCTATGACCGCAGCTTGGTACGGGAGCGCGGCAGCGCCGGGGCGATCGACCACAGGACCTCGGCCTCGTCCCCGCCCGGGTTGTCCCAGGCGTGGGCGGCCCGCGCCGAGAACGTCGTCGAGTCCCCCGCCTCCAGGAACCTGGGCTCGCCGTCCACCGTCAGCCGCAGCGTGCCCCGTACCAGATAGGCGAAGACCGTCTCGGCCTCCAGGCTGTACGCGCCGCCCGAGCCGCCGCCGGGGCTCAGGATCGTCCGCATGACCTGGACGTGCCGTTCCTCGGCGGGGGTGAGGAGGAACTCCTCGATGCCGTGCCCGCCCATCTCCAGCCTGGCGCCCCGGCCGCTCTTGACGACGTCCTGGTCCGGATAGTCGAAGAGCGTGGCGATGCCCGTGCCCAGCGCCTCGCAGATGCGGATCAGGGTGGGCACGGAGACCGAGGTCTTGCCGCGCTCGGCGAGGCTGACGAAGCCCTTGGTGACGCCCGCCGCCTCGGCGATCTGAGCGAGCGTCAGCCGCTGCGCCAGGCGGAGCTCGCGCAGCCGCGGACCGATCGTGGACATGTGGCTGTCAGGGGCTGCGGACATGGCGGACACGCTACCTGGCGGTGGGGTCACGGGGAGTGGCCGGGGACGAACACATATCGGAGCACATGTCGGAAGGGTCTTTACCCGTCGAGTTTAGTGCTGTAAAACTCTGACGAAAGTTTAATGGCGCTAAACAAGGCGCCCCGGTGGCCGTCCCGTCCCCGTGACGCCCGCCCTCCCCCTCCCCCTGCTTGTCCCGCACCACCCGAGGAGTAGCCCATGAGCTCCCCGTCCTCCCAGAAGAGCACCGCACGCACCGTGCGCGGCGCAATCTTCCGCTCACCCGGGCAGGAGGTGACCGTCACCGACGTCACCCTGGCCCCGCCCGGCCCCGGAGAGGTCGAGGTCGCCGTCGCCGCGGCCGGCGTCTGCCACTCCGATCTGCACGTCATCCGCGGCGAGTGGGACCACCCCGTCCCCGTCGTGCTGGGGCACGAGGGCTCGGGCGTGGTCACCTCGGTCGGCGAGGGCGTCACCGGCCTCGGACCGGGCGACCACGTCGTGCTCTCCTGGGTCCCGTCCTGCGGCACCTGCCGATTCTGCGTCTCCGGACGCCCGGCCGCGTGCAGCCTGGTCGCCGAGCTCGTCGCGCCCGGCGGGGTGCTGTACGACGGCACCAGTCGGCTCTCGATCGACGGCGAACCGGCCCACCACTACCTCGGCGTCTCCTCGTTCGCCGAGCGGGTCGTCGTCCCCGCCTCCGGTGCGATCAAGGTGCGCGAGGACGCGCCGCTCGACGTGATCGCGCTGGTCGGCTGCGCCATCGCCACCGGTGTCGGCGCGGTGCGCAACACCGCGGGCGTCGGGCCGGGGGCCACGGTCGCCGTCATCGGGTGCGGCGGTGTCGGGCTGTCCTGCGTGCAGGGCGCCCGGCTGGCGAAGGCCGGCCGGATCGTAGCCGTCGACGTCGTACCGGAAAAACTGGAGCTGGCACGTAGGCTCGGTGCGACGGACGCGGTCGACGCGCGGGACGGCGGTGTCGTCGAGGCACTGCGGGCCCTGGTCCCGGAGGGCCTGGACTACGTGTTCGACGCCATCGGCAAGATCGAGACCACCGAGCAGTCCATCGCGGCGCTCGGGCAGGGCGGCGCCGCCGTGATCGTCGGCCTGCCGCCGGCCGGCCGCACCGCGCGCTTCGACCCGCTCGCGCTCGCCGAGGCCGACCAGCGCATCCTCGGTTCCAACTACGGCTCGGTCGACGCCGCCCGTGACATCCCGGCCCTGGTGGACCTCGTGGTGTCCGGCGACCTCGACGTGGAGTCGATGATCTCGGCCCGCCGTCCGCTGGACGAGGCGGGCGACGCCCTGGCCGACCTCGCCTCGGGCCACGCCCTGCGCCAGCTGCTGATGATGGAGACGGAGAAGGAGGAGAACCGCACATGAGCACCGCCGAAAAGCAGACCGGGCAGCAGCCCGGTCCCCGGACCGGATCGCGGGGCGCCGCGCACCAGCAGGCCGACGGGCTGGCCCACCGCTCCGTCTCCACGTTCGAGGTCGGCGCGCAGAGCGTCGCGAACGTCGCGCCCAGCGCCGTCATCGCGTTCGCGCCCGCCAGCATGGCGGCGTCCGCCGGCAACGGCGCCTGGTTCTCGTTCTTCCTGGCCATGGCCGCCGTCCTGGCCATCGCGTACTGCATCTGCGTCTTCGCCCGCAGGCGCGCCGGGGTGGGTTCGCTGTACGCGTTCTCCCGGCTCTCGCTCGGGGCGCCCGGATCCTTCGTGACCGGATGGGCGCTGCTCATCGGGGCGGTGTGCATCGGCTCGGGCTCCCTCGCGGGCGCCGGGTACTACACGGCGCGCGCCCTCGACCAGATCGGCATCGGTCTGTTCACCGGGGTCACCGGCCAGATCCTGCTCGACGTGCTGCTGGCCGCGGTCGCCGTGCGGCTGACGATCGCCAGTGTGCGGACGGCGGCGCGGGTCGCCTCCGTGCTGGAGGTCGTGTCGATCGTCCTCATCGTCGTCGTCCTGCTCCCCGCCTTCTTCAAGAGCGGGAACGTCATCGACACCGACCAGCTGAGCCTGAGCGGCTCCACCCTCGACGGGATCGTCTTCGCCGTGGTGCTGGGCGTGCTCGGCTTCGTCGGCTTCGAGGGCGCCGCCTCGCTCGGCGCCGAGGCCACCGACCCGTACAAGGCGATCCCCCGCTCGGTGATGGGCAGCGCGGTGCTGGCCGGTGTGCTCTACATGTTCGCGACGTACGCGCAGGTCGCCGGGTTCGGCGGCGCGGACGCGCTGGGGAAGAGCTCCGACCCGATGGACGAGCTGGCGGAGATGTCCGGTCTCGGCTTCCTGAAGTTCTTCCTGCACGCGGGCTTCGCCGCGTCGTTCGTGGCCGTGGTCATGGCCTGTGTCACCGTCGCCGCCCGGCTGCTGTTCGGCATGGCGAACGAGGGCGTGATGCCGGCCCGGCTCGGTGTCGCCCACCCGCGCCACCGGACCCCGTCCGCGGCGATCTGGGCCGTCACCCCGTTCATCGCCCTCCCGGCGGTGCTCGTGGTCGGCGCCGGGACCGCGCCGCTGGACGCGACGACGTACATCGACACCATCGGCGTCTTCGGCTACATGCTGAGCTACACCCTGGTGTGTCTGGCCGCGCCCCTGTTCGTGCGCCGGATCGGGGCCCGCGGTCTGCTTCTCACCTGGGGTCTGGGGCTGATCGGCGCCGCCGCGATGATCTACGTCTTCTACCGCAACCTGTGGCCCGTGCCGGAGTGGCCGCTGAACGTGCTGCCGTACGTGTTCGTCGGCGCGCTGGTCCTCGGAGTCGTCGGCTTCGCGGTGCTGCGGGTGCGGAAGCCGGAAGTGGCGGAGCGGGCGGGAACGTTCGCGGACGACCTGGACTGACCTCCACCACCCGTCCCGTACCTCCCGCCCCGGGCCTCCCCGCGCCGCTGCCCCGCTCTCCCCCGCATCCCTCGCGGGCGGTGCGGGGCATCGGCCGTTGGGCCCGACTTTGGGGCCAAGGGCCCAGGTCACCCGGCTCGTACGTCCGTACGCTCACGTCCACACCCGCATGCACAACGGCGGGTACGGGCAGGGCACGTGGGCGTCGGAGAGGAAGAACCGTGACGGGTGGCGGGGGCTGGGGAAGCGGAAACGCGGGCCACATACCACCGGGGGGCGGAGGTGGTGCCTCCGGTGCGGGCAGCGGCGTCTTCTTCGCCCTGACCCGCAGTTGGGCCGCCGGTGCCCTGGTCTACATCGCCGCCGGATACCTGGTGTCGCGCGGGCTCGTCGAGCTGCTCGCCACCGAGGAGCGACTCGCCTCGTTCGGCTGGCGTCTCGGCCTGCTGCACGTGCCGAACGTCATCACCACGGTGCTCACGGTCCTCGCCTCGGTCCGTGTGCTCCCGTACGAGCGGCGCGAGTCCCGGGTGCTGACGCTGCTCGCCGCGCTGGGTGTCCCGGTGGCCGCGGTCGTCTACGGACTCGCCGTCTCCTGGCATCTCGTGGGCTTCGAGGGCACGTTGATGCCGGTCGTCACACTGGCGACCGGCTCCGCAGCGGGACTGGCCGTGCACCGGCTGCTGGAGGACCGCGAGGACCAGGAGTCGCCCACGTCCTACCCGTACTCCTGGCGGGACAGCGGGGCCACCGCGATGGAGTACCTCGGGGTGATCGTCCTTGTCGTCACGATGATCGGCGCGATGGCCGTGGCGGGCATCGGCGGGCAGATCGGCGAGCGCATCCTCTGCGTGATCAGCTCGATGGGCGGCGGCGGTGGCAGCTGCTCCTCGGGCGGCGGCGGCGACACCACCGCGAAGCCGAAGACGGACGCCGACTACGAGCCCAAGATGTGCCAGGTCTCCAGCATCTCCGACACCGTCGGCGGCAAGGTCAAGATCGGCTGGTTCGAGTGGGGCAACGAGTACGGCTTCCAGCAGAAGGTCAGCCAGGCCAACACGGACGTGAACGGCGACGGCAAGGTCGACGACAACGACAAGCTGGTCTACATGACGTTCACGGACGCCGCGTCCGCCGGGGCCACCGCCAGCACCCCCGGCGTCAAGCTCGGCAAGCTGGGCAAGGCGGACGTCGACGTCGGTGGCGGCATCAAGATCACCAATGGTGACACCTGGGTCTTCAAGAGCGAGGAAGAGGCCCAGAAGATGCGCGACGACATCGAAGAGATGAAGATGTGGGAGACCTCCACCAAGTACAGCGGTGGCTACGGCGGTGGCTGGTACTCCGGCATGAAGTGGGCCGACAAGAAGAAGGACGTCGAGAAGAAGATCGGCGACAAGAAGATCTCGTACTCGACGATCGGTCTCAACGCGTACGCCGACGGCGGTCTCTCCATCAGCTCGGGCGACGAGTCCAAGCTGGGCGCCAAGCTCGGTGGCAAGGCCAAGTTCTCCCCCGAGGTGACCATCACCAAGGACGACGTGAACGGCAACGAGTCGTACACGTACACCGCCAAGCTCGAACTGGAGGGCAAGGTCAGCGGCACGGCCGGCCCGTACGGCGGCGCCGCCTCCGCGAAGGACAGCCGGACCGGGGCGATCACCGTCACCCGCGACCAGAAGACCGGCAAGATCGTCCGCATCGACATGACCCAGACCCATGAGGGCGGTTCGACCGCCAACAAGGGCGACATCAGCGGCGACAACGGCAAGAAGGACGGCGACAAGCGCGGCGGCAAGGTCAGTGGCACCGACTCCTCCGGCGACACCGGCATCGAGGTGACGACGAACTCGATCATCTTCGGCAAGGACACCGACCAGGCCACCGAGGACAAGCGGGCCGTCGCGGAGCAGTGGCTGAACGGCTCCGGCAACAACACCGCTCCGTTCGAGTACATGTTCGGCGACCGCTCCATGCAGCAGAAGCCGACCGGAACCGACCCGTTCGAGCAGCTGATGTTCCAGGACGGCCTGTCGAGCACCATGAAGTACCACGGTCAGACGGACGCCCAGGAGTTCGGCTTCGAGGTCTCGCTCGGCATGAGCCTCGGGTTCTCGATCTCGGACGAACACAAGAAGGAGACCCTGACGGACGCGGAGTTCCTCGGGGCCCCGAACGGCGACAAGCGCTCCTACCTCCCGTACAGCTACTGCGCGAAGTAGCGCGGAGCCGCTGGACGAGGGAGCACGGCCGTGCCGGCGCGGGTCGTCGGCACGGGTAGCCAAAGGGGCGGCCGTACCTGTAGCTGTAGTGCCGGGAAGGGCGCGGGTGCCGTGAGAGGCATCGGCGCCGGAAAGGGCACCGGCCACGGGTACGGCCGCCCGTTTCGACGACGGCGCACGGAAATCACGCACGACGAAGAGGCGATGGACGATGACGACGACGATGAAGATGTCCCGGGCAATCGGCGCGGTCACCGCCGCCGCCATCGGTCTCACCCTGCTCACGGGCTGCGGCGACGAGGCCGCTTCCGTCCCGGAGGGCTGGGGCACGCTGGACACGAAGAGCCTGTCCGTCGGGTACCCCGAGAAGAAGGGGTACAAGGAGCAGCCCGCCGCCGAGCGCGCGAAGGCGAACGCCGCCGTGGCGCTCAAGGAGGAGGACGGGCTGCGCACCGGCATGGTCTCCGTGCAGCTCGACTTCGCCACGGGCGTGGACGACGCCGGTGAGGCGGCGGCCGCCGCAGGTGCGGGCATCGGCCTCGGAGCGACCCGCAAGGAGACCTCGGACGTGCGGCTCACGGGGCCGGAGAGCGCCCGGGACGCCCGAAGGATCGACTACGAGTTCACGTCGAGCGGCAAGGACCGGACCCCGGCGCAGGGCACGCCGATGACGGGCGTCGTGGTCGCGGGCGTCGATTCGAAGCACGTGCCGTTCGCCGTACGGATCAACGCGGTCAAGGGCTCGCTGAGCCGGCAGGACCTCGACGCGTTCGTCGAGTCGATCACGGTCAATTGACTTCCGCTCCCCTCCCTGAAGGGTGGGGATTCCTGCCACGGTCGGCTGACCGTCTCGGTGGGTTCCTGGTTCTTTGCGCTGTGCCGGGACGGGTCCCGGTCCTACCAGCGCTCCGCAGGCTGACACGGCCAGTCCGACCATCCGGCGTCGTGCACGGACTTCGCGAGGCGGGTACGGGCGAGACCCTTGACCATCAGGTCTTCCACCGCAACCGCTTGGTTCTCGCGGATGATCTCTGTGGAGAGCTGGTGTGGAACTCGCGCCGCGCATCGGCGGTCCGGGCATGGGCGCGGGCAACCTTGATCCGGGCCCTGGCCCGGTTCTTCGACCCCGTGGCCTTGCGGGACGTACGCACCGACTTCGCGACCGAACTGGCCGAGTTCAACAGCGAGGCCGACCACGCCCACCTCCTGGTGAGCGTCCCGCCCAAGGCGCCGTCTCCAAGCCGGTCAACAGCCTGAAGGGCGTCAGCTCCCGCAGACTGCGCCAGAAGTTCCCCGACCTGGTGCAGCACTACTGGCGAACCGACAACCTGTGGTCGAGGTCCTACCTCGCCGGATCAGCCGACGGGGCTCCACTGCCGATCGTCCACCCGTACATCGAACAGCACAATCGCCCGCTGTGACCAGCGGGCCGGAAGTTCCGAGAACCGCTTCACCACTGCCCTGAAGGCGGTGTACTGCGATCAATCCCGGTAGCGTCGGGCGGACACGCGGCGGCGCGTCCGTGGAGCAGTCCGGCCACGCATCGGCGCACTCAGCAGCAGCGCACTCACGGAGTCGAGTCGACGGATCAGGAGCACTCGTTCATGCAGATCCTGCCCGGGGGCACGGCCACCTTCCTGCTTCTGTTCGGCCTGCTCCTCGGCGCGTTCGCCGTCCGGTCCGCGCTGCGGCTGCGCCGGGTGCTGCGGCTGATCCGGCACGGCGAGCACGTCGAGGGGCGGTGCGCGGACCGCCGGACGGTCGACCGGGGCCCGGGCTCGGACCGCGGCTACGCCGTCGAGTACGTCTTCGCGTTCCGGACCCGCGACGGCCGCGAGATCGAGTTCACCGACCACGCCCCGGGGCCGTTCGGCTTCGAGGTCGGGGCGCCCGTCCGGGTCAGCTACGACCCGGCCGACCCGGCGAAGCACGCCACGGTGGCCGGGCCGGGGGCATGGGGCCCGGTGGTGATGCCCGCGCTGTTCGCGCTCATGCTGGGGGTGTTCGCGGTGGGGCTGCTGGCGGGCTTCGCGGCGATGCGGGGCTGGCTCTGAGGACCGCCCCGCCGCCTATCGGCTGGGGACCTCGCTCCCGAACAGCATCCACGGCGACTGGTCGAAAGACGCCACCCCGGACAACTGCGGCTGCATCGCGGCGATCTCGTGCCGCACGGCGAGCGTGTCGGGCCAACTGTCGAAGAACGTCGTCCCGTTGACGACGACCCCGTTCCAGTCGGTCGCGGCGGAGGCGCCCTCCCGGTCGACGACGAACCCGATGCAGAGCACCGATGCCCGCCCTATCGCCTCCCGGATGGCCCGCGCGGCGAGTTCCTGCTCGTCCCGCGTCAGCTGTCCGAGGCCGAATTCGAGCGCGACGACGCCGTCGCCCGTCTTCCTGACCCGTGCCGGAACGTCGGTCCCGCCGTCCGTCCAGAGCAGGAAGTCGACGCTGTCGATCCGTTGCAGACCGGCCAGCAGCACGAGTTGTTCCCGGGTCACCCACGACAGGGTGCCCCACGGGTCGGGCCCCGGCCCGATCAGTGTGACCCGCCTGGTGACGGGGTGGTTGAGCCGGAGTCCCGCCGCGTCGAGGTCGCCGAGAAGCGACTCGGCATCGGGGCGGCTCCAGCCGAGGTGGTACGAGTAGAAGAAACCATCACTCATCGACACATCACCCCATGAAACGGAATCAGGTGGAGCGTGCAGATCAAGGTGCGCGTGGACACGCCGGACGGGCGCTCGTGGCGGCGCCGCCCAGGGGCTCACGATTGGTCGGTACGAGCGTAATGAGCCACGCCCGCCCGGGCGTGGGCCCACGGACCCAGCCACGGGCCCCATTGGGACAATGCGGTGGACAGGGGTCCCCGGATGCCAGATCGTGTACGCCGATGACACGCACCGATTCGCCTCCCGCTTGGGACGAGCGCACCCAGCTGGCCACCTTCCTCGACTACGCACGCGACACGGCGCGCGCCAAATGCGAGGGGATCTCGCCGGAGGACGCCCGCCGGGCCCCGCTCCCCGGCTCCCCCCTGATGACGATCGCCGGGCTGATCAACCACCTCAGCTGGGTCGAGTACTACTGGTTCGAGGTGGCGTTCCTCGGCGGTGAGGACGAGGGGCCCTGGACGGAGGAGGACCCCGACCGCGAGATGCGCATCGCGGTGGACATGCCACTCGCGGACGTGCTGTCGGCGTACGAGGCACGGACCGCCCGCTACCGCGAACTGGTCGCGTCCCACGACCTGGACACGCCCGCCAAGCGTCCGCGCGCGGACGGCAGACATCCCGACCTGCGCTGGATCGTTCTGCATCTGATCGAGGAGACCGCCCGGCACAACGGCCATCTCGACCTGATCCGGGAGATCGTCGACGGCACCACCGGGGTCTGAGCAACGGGCCGGGGCCCTGCCCGGGACGCCCGGGCCCCGGCCGGACACACAAACCCCGGCCTGTCCGTCCGGCCCCTCGGGGCCTGCCCCGGACGCATGGGTCCCGGCCCGGACGCGTGGGCCCTGGCCTGTCCGCCTCCGTGCCCCTGCCCAGCCGGCCCCTCGGCCCCCTGTCCACCCGGGGCCCTGCTCGTCCGGGGCCCGTCCGCCCTGTGGCGTGGCCCCGCTTGAACCCCGCACCGGGGTGGGACCGGTCAGATCGTCGCCACCCGGGGCGCGATGTGCTCGGCGATCTGGTGGGTGAAGCTGACCGGATGGCGGTCCGGGAGGACCTGGATCTCCCCGATGCCCAGACGCGCGTACGCCTCCGCGTCGGCGAGGAACCTGTCCGGTCTCTCCAGTACCGGCCCGTTGTACATCACGGTCTTCTCGACGGCGTCGTAGTCACGGCCCTCCGCCGCGCAGTGCGCGCGCAGCACCCCTAGCTTCTGGGCGACCTCCTCCGGGCCGGTGGCGAACAGGTTGCAGGCGTCCGCGTACCGGGCGACCAGACGCAGCGTCTTCCGCTCGCCTCCGCCGCCGATCATGATCGGCGGGCGTTCGCCGATGGGTTCGGGTACGCACAGGGTCTCGGCGAGCTGGTAGTGACGGCCGCGGAACGGGCCGTTGTCGTCGCTCCACATCTGGAGGCAGATGAGGATCGTCTCCTCCAGCCGTTCGAACCGTTCGGCGACCGGGACGACCGGCACGCCGAGCCCGTACTGCTCCCGCTCGTACCAGGAGGCCCCGATGCCGAGCCTGGCCCGGCCGCCGGACAGTACGTCGAGCGTGGTGACGATCTTCGCCAGCAGGCCGGGGTGCCGGTACATCACGCCCGTGACCATCAGGCCGAGCGTCATCCGTTCGCTCAGCGCCGCCGCGTAGCCGAGGGTGGTGTACCCCTCCAGCATCGGATCGTCGGCGACGGTCTGCCCGGTCTCCATCTGGAAGTAGTGGTCCATCACGGTGAACGAGGCGATGTCCGCCTGTTCGGCGACGCGTACGGACTCCGCGAGGGTCGGCGCGATGAGGGCGGGGTCGGCCGGGGTCGAGTAGTTCCAGTAGTGCAAGCCGAGCTTCATGTGCGGCCTCCGCGGGTCGGGGAGGGCGGCCGGGGACGGAGGCCGGCCAGCAGGCCACCCGCACGTCGGTCGACTGCTCCGGGTGCCCGATGGTTCACGCTATGCGAGGCCGCGCGCCCGCCGCCGCCCGGCCGAAGCAAACGGGTCAGGGGCGGTGGCCGGGGAGGCGGGCACCTGCCGGTCCGGAGAACCCATGCCCGGAGAGCCCGTGCCCACAGCGCGTACGGGTCAGTCCCCGGCCCGGTGCCACGGCCGGTCGGGCCGGGTGGGGCGGGCGTCCGCGGACAGCCGCAAGGCGTACACCGGCTGCTCGCCGGGGAGGGGGCCGAGGTACTCGTGACCGGTCATGTGGCACCAGGCTGGCAGGTCGAGCGGAGCGGCCGGGTCGGTGGCGATCACATGCACGACGGTGCCCGCCTCCGCGCCGTCGATCGCCTTTCTCAGGCGGAGCAGGAGCGTGACGCAGAGCAGTCCGGTGCCGTCGACGGTGAGACCCGCGGGCGGGGTGGGAGCGGTGGTCATCCGGACCTCACCGGGCCAGGGACTGGGTGACGCGCCACAGGCGACGAGGGAGCTCGCCCTCTTCGAAGGCGTGGACCTCGTTCAGGGTCCAGCCCTCGGCGAGGGCGTCGACCAGGCCCCGGGAGAAGAAGTGCACCGCGAAACCGCCGTGCTCGTGGATGTCGTCGCCAAGGGCCTCGCCGGAACCGTAGTGGGCGTCACCGGTGTGCCTCACCGTGTAGACGAAGACGCCCCCGGGCCTCAGCACGCGCCGGACCTCCCCGGCCACGGCGTGGATCTCCTCGGTGGACAGGGCCATGCACAGCAGCATGTGCGCGAACACGGCGTCCACCGACGCGTCCGCCAGCGGCAGGGGATCGCGCACGTCGTGCACCGCGGTGGTCACCCGCCCGCCCACTCCCCGGCGGTCGGCGTCGACGCGCAACCGCTCCAGCCCGGTGGCCGAGAAGTCCAGGGCCCGTACGGTGAAGCCCTCCCGCGCGAAGTACAGCGCGTCGCGGCCGTGTCCCGCGCCCAGCTCCAGCACGTCCGCGACCCCCGCCTCCCGGAAGACCCCGGCGGCGTACCTCGCGGGCAGTGAGGGCTCCTGCCCGTACATGCCCGGGTGCGAGCCGTAGGTCCGCTGCCAGTGCTCGCGCCGGGCCTCGCCCAGCTCCCGCCCGTCGCCGCTCACGCTCCGCGCCCTCCTCTCGCTCCCCGGCCGGTGCCGTGGCCTCCACCGGCCACCCTAAAGCGCCCGTATCCATGCCGTACCGGCCCCCGTCGGCCCTCGCCCCGGTCCGGGTCGGCCGACCCGGCAACTCGCCCGCGGCAAACCGAACGACGCCGAAGGCGGCCCGGCACGGCCGACCCGGCCTCCTGGCACGACACGACATGACACGGCATGACATGACACGGCAGGGCCCGGTCCCATGGGGTGCGTCCCCACGAGACCGGGCCCTGTAGGGTCTCGCCGCTCGTGACATATCGATCTTGCGTGACCTGGGCGTTCTTGGCTGTCCCACGGCCTTGTCACCCGTGATCAGTCTCAAATCCGTGGCATTTCCTCGCGAGGGCGAGGTCGAGATCAGGCGGCTTGCCCGAGTCGGCCGAGTACACCACGCTGAGCCCCGAGCACGAGGACTACCGGCGAGCCCAGATCGCGCACCGATGAGTTTCCCGCGCCGCGCTGGTCTATACGCCGGACACCCACGGACGGAAGGCTGCGCCTTGCGGAAACTGATCTACGGCATGAACCTGACCCTGGACGGCTACATCGCCGCGGCCGGCGACGACATCGGCTGGAGCGGACCGCCGAGCGACGAGCTGTTCCAGTGGTGGCTCGACCACGAGCAGGCGAGTGGCCTGTCGCTGTATGGGCGCAAGCTGTGGGAGACGATGAGCTCCTACTGGCCGACCGGCGACCAGCAGCCCAACGCCACCCCGGCGGAGATCGAGTTCGCGCGGAACTGGCGGGACACGCCGAAGGTGGTGTTCTCCTCGACGATCGACAAGGTCGACTGGAACACCCGCCTGGTCACCGGCGACGCGATCGCCGAGATCACCCGGCTCAAGGCCGAGGACGGCGGCCCAATGAACATCGGCGGCGCAACGCTCGCCGGGGCGGCCATGCGCGCCGGGCTGATCGACGAGTACGCGATCGCCGCCCATCCGGTCCTGGTGGGCAGCGGCACGCCGTTCTTCACCGCGCTGGACAGCTGGGTGAACCTGAACCTGGTGGAGACGCGGACGTTTCCCGGCGGCGTGGTCCTGACCAGGTACGAGACGAGGCACTGAGCAGCAGCACGCACGCGCTAGTCTCACGGTGATGTCGTATGCGACATCGGTACGACACGGCCTGTGAGATTACGACATCAGCGGCGAGAGGCTACAGGACACCTCGCTCCAGGCCCGGTCCTCCACCACCGCGCGCCCCTCAGGACGGACGCTCACGGACGCGGCGAATTGCCCCCACCGCACACCCCCAGCCGCAGATCAACTTCCTGTGCAGCCAAGGTGCCAGCGCAGCGAACGCAGCGAACGCAGGCGGGACGGATCACTATTCTCGCCACCCAAATGGATGACGCCCCGACCTGCGAGTCTCACGGCGGCGGCATGAGTGCCGCCGCCGTGCAGTTCTCGCTGAGATCATGCAGCGAGTTTTGAGACCCAACACCCTGCCGTCGGCGCGGATGTCTCAGGAAGAGCTGCCGCGCGGGAAGGAGACCTCCACGCGACGGTTCTTCTTGCGGCCTTCCTCCGTGCTGTTGCTCGCGACCGGGTACTGCTCCCCGTACCCCCGGATGTCGAAGGCGACGGTCGAGCCCAGGTCCTTGACCAGCACCGACTGCACCGCGTTGGCGCGCTGCTTGGACAGCACGTCACCGTGGGCCGCCGAGCCGAGGTTGTCGGTGAAGCCGAACACCCGCACCTTCGTGGCGTTCTGCTTCTTGATCTCGGCCGCGATGGCCGCGATGCGGGAGTGGGCCGCGGGGCTCAGCTTCGCGCTGTCCTTGCCGAAGAGGACCTCGGCCTGGAGCGCGAACTTGACGTTCGCGTTGCTGTCCTCGCGACGCTCCTCACCGCCCTCGTCCTCGATCACCTGGACGATGTCGAGGACCTTCGCGGGTGCGAGCGTGCCACCCTCGGGCATCTTCAGGTCGGGATCGTCGGGGTCGATGTGGACGGGAGGCACGGAATTGGCCTCCATGCCGGGCGGCACGCTCGGGTCGTCGTCGGCGACCGCGTTCGACGCCCCCAGGACCATGGAACTCGCCACGAGCAAAGCGACCGCGACGACATGGCCCGCGAGCCGCGTTTGCCTGCGGCGGGTCAAGGTGTGGGTCATGTCGGCCATCACCCAGAGATCTTCAGCGAGGCTGTGCCGAACGTCGGCAGCGTGAAGTCGACTTCAGTGGTGGTTCCCGGCGGAGCCGGGAACTGCATGAAGACGGAGACCGACTTCCCTGGCTGAATAGCCGTCAGCCCGGTGGTGCAGAGACACCGCCCTTCCGTGTCCCGCAGGACGTAGTAGCGCTTCTTGCCGATCTTGTCCACGAGTGTCGCACCCGCTACGGAGTTCGGGTTCTTGGCCACGATGACGCTCTCGTTGCCCGCCCACTGTCCGGCGCTGCGAATGCCGTCCCCGTCGTTCTTGATCAGGCCGCTAACCGTGACGAATCCGCCGGTGTCCCGCTTCACCTCGTTGACGACGAGGGTCAGCCCGTCTCGCCCATTGACCTGGGCGAGTTTCACATTCGGGTCCACATTGTCATCAGCCGCCGTGTCCTCCTGCTTGGCGGCCTTGTCGCCATCGGAGGAGCCGGTGGCGGCGGAAGGCACGGTGGACGACTGCGAGCCGGTGTTCTCCGACTTTCCGCCGTCATCCGTACCGCAACCGGCCACGGCGAGAGCCAGGGCCGCCGTCAGCGAGACGGCCGCCACGGCCCTTCTGGACCTGGTGGAGCACCGAATGCTCATGGATTCTGATTCCTTTACTCGTCGTTCGCTGTCAGTTTTCGACCAGACGCACGTCAAAGAGGATCTTGCTCACGCGGTCCCACGGAGGCGGACTGCTCGGCTGGATCTCCAGGAAGTCCCCTCCCTTGCAGGAGAAGAAGTAGATGTCCTGGACGCCGTCGTCGTCGAAGTCCACGGACTCCCAATCAGGGCAGCGCCACTCGATCAGGGCCGTAGCCTTGGCCTGCGCCCGCTTCTTCTTCGAGTCGGGAATCACCGACGAGTCAACCGAATCACGACCCTTGACCTTGACCTCGATCAGGTCTCGATAGCCTCCGGGCATCGCGCGACAAGCTTTGACATCTGCTTTGTTCGCAGATGCGAGCCCCTGAGCGGCGGGGCAGCCGAGCACTGCGTGCCCCTGAAGGAACGCGTCCAGCATCTTTCCGGGAAGCGAAGCAAGGAAAGGCCCCTCAAACTGCTTACGGGACTCGGATGCGGCGGCCAGCGCTGCTGCGTCTGCCGCGCCCTGAGCCCCGTTACGCAAAGCCGCAGCCTTGCCAACAGCGAAGAACGCAAACGCGAGCAAGAGCAGGAATGCCACCATCATCATGTAGATGGGGAAAACCTGCCCTGCATCGCGGCGTTTTCTACCGATCACGAGCCCGCAGTGATGGAGTCCACCAGGCCGGAGATCCGGCTCGAGATCGCGCCACCGATACCCGTGGCCATGATCGCACCGATGATCGCCACGACCACCAGGATGATGCCCAGGTACTCGAACGCCGTCTGGCCGCGGTCCTTGGCCTCGCAGCGCTTCTGGATGGCGCTGACCGCCGTGTTGGCCCAACCGTTGACGCGGACGGCGGTCTTCAGGGTGATGTTCGACATGGGGTTCCCCTCCGGGTTCGGCCGACCGGTGGACGGCCGACTCGCACGTTTCGTGGGCGTCGCCCGCAGATCCGGCTTCCTCCTGGCCGGAGCCGCCGGCGACATGAGAAACATACGGCGAAGCACTCTGTCCGCCGGAGGGTCCCAGGGCCCATTCCCGGGCCCAAAGCGTCAGTTGGGTCTCGGTCGGCGCGTGCTGGGCCCCACGCCCCGCGCATACGCCGGCGATCCGATTGCCGTTCGCGCTCGCACGATCAGCCACGGCGACCACCGGACCGACGCGCCCCGGGCACCGTCGCGGGAGCCGTGCCGAGCCAGCGGGCGATGGCCTCGCTGCGGCTTGCACTGTGCAACTTGGTGAAGATGCGGTTGATGTGGTTCTTGACCGTCTTCTCGCTGATGAAGCAGGTGGCGGCGATCTGCTGATTGCTCATGCCGGACGCGATCAGCTCCATGACCTCCACCTCCCGTGAACTCAGCCCGTACTGCTGCCTGTTGAGGGATGTGCTCGCTCCCCCGGCCATGGAAGACTGTGCCACAACCGGTTGCAGATGCGAAAGACCCTGCGGCGGTCGAGCTTCTCGCGTCGCAGGTGGGGCGGCTTCGGGCTCGGGGGCGTATGCAGGCGCATCGTGGTGCTTGGCGAGGCCCGGGCCGTGGCCGTCGGCGCCCATGCCCTGGTAAGGAACGGCCGTGGTCAGGGCCGTTCCGAGCCCCTCCGGAAGGGGCCGTCCCTGCGGCCCCGGGCCCTGACGCATGTGGGCGAGGAGGGCGTTGGCTGCGGTGGCGGTGAAATGGGCGCGCCCGTTCTTCGTGTCGCGTACGGCCTGCACCAGTTGGTCGGCCGTGAATTCGCCGTGGACCAGATAGCCGCTCGCGCCCAGACGCAGCGCCTCGTGGACTATCTCGTTCTCGCGGCTGTAGGTCAGCATCATGACCGGTGCGACCTGCACGAGGTGCGGCAGCGCGGATATGCCGTCGACGCCGGGCATCCGGACGTCGAGCAGAACGACGTCCGGGCGGTGCCGGACGGCCATGTCGTAGGCCTGCCGTCCGTCCACGGCCTCGGCGACGACGTCGATGTCGTCCCGGCCGGACAGCAGGACGCCCAGGCCGGCCCGGACCACGGGGTTGTCGTCCGCGACGACGACCCGAAGGGCGCCGACGGCCGGTGGGGCCGGCGGCGCGGGGAAGGGGGGCAGGGACTCGGATGCCGCGGACTGCTGGGTGACGGGTACGGGGACCGGGAACGCTTGGGCACCGGTCTCCGAGGTGAGCGGGGTGACGTGCTGGGACATGTGCTGGGAGGCGTGGTTCCGCGCCGTCCAGTCCTGGTCCGACGCGCGGGAGACGTCGTCCGGCATCTGCGACCTCCTCTCAGGGTTCTATGGGGGGTGAGGGTGGATTTCGATCGGATGGGTCTGGCCGCTGTTCGGGTTCAGTGCCCGGTCGATGGCCGGTCATCCGGGTTGCTTCGCTTCTGCCGTGGTGCTGAGAGCGGCGATCGGAAGTTCCAGGCGGACCTCGGTGCCCTTGGCCGCCTGCCCCTTTCCGATGCGTATGCGGGCACCGATGGTCGCGGCCCGTTCGACCATGCCGACGAGGCCGAAGTGTCCGGCGTGCCGCAGGTCGTCGAGGGTGATGCCCGCGGGCAGGCCGCAGCCGTCGTCGTACACGCTGACACGCAGGACGTCGCCCTTCACGCCCGCGAGCACGACGAGGTAGGTGGGGCAGGCGTGGCGGTGGGCGTTCTCCATCGCCTCGGAGGCGACGGTGAGCAGCTGACGAGCGACCGCCTGGGGGACCGTCGGCACGGGGATGTCGTTGTACAGGCGGAAGGTGGCCGTGAGGCCGTGACGACGACTGAAGTCCTCGGTCCGGGCCTGGAGTTCGCGTACGACGTCCACGCCTCCATCGAGTCCGGACTCGCGGCGGAGATCGGAGAGGAGCTCCCGGGATTCGGCGGCGGCGCGCCGGGCGGCGCGGGCGACCAGTTCGGCCTGGTGCTTGATGGTGGACGGGTCCATACGGTCGGACGATCCGGCCAGACCGTCGGCGGCCAGAGCCAGGCCGTGCAGGGTCTTGGCGACCGAGTCGTGCATCTCGCGGGCGAGGCGGGTGCGCTCGCCCTCCACTGCCTCGTTCACTGCGAGACGAGCCCTGGTCTCGGTCAGGGCCTGGCTGGCCGTTCCGAAGCGGAGGAGCAGATTGCGCAGGGCGACGCCGAGGGCGCCCGCGATCACACAGAAGCCGGGGAGGAGAACTGCCGTGGCATCGGCAGGATGCAGCTTGTGGTCCGTGACGTACAGGCCGAGGACGATGACGGTCTGCAGTGCGGCGAAGACCGCCGCCCCGCGCCAACCGGAGACGAGCCCGGCCAGCAGCGGGGTGCACACGGTGACATAGGCGAGCGTGGACTCGGGAGTGGCCGTGACCAGCAGCAGGGCGCCGAAGAAGGCGTCGATGCCGAGCAGCCAGGAATGGCGCAGCAGGACGGGGCCGAAGCGTTCCCAGTCGCGGAACAGGGCGTAGGAGCCCATGAACGTGACGAGGATGGCAGAGCCGATCAGCCAGGACGCCGGGCCGGCCGCGGTGCGGGCGATCGCGAACGGGGTGGCCATGGCGATCATCGCGAGCCGGAAGCCGAAGACCTGTCGGCACATCGCCTGGAGCGCGTTGAGCTGGATCGCGAACGCCGGGCGCGAACCGGGATCGGCTATCGCCTGGCGCACCTCCGCGTCCAGCCCGCTCTGAGTACCGCCGAGTTGGAACGCCATGTGTCCTCACCTCCCTCCGGCCGACCGGCCACCGCTCGACCGGTCATGTCATCCGCCGCCGGTGAGGAAGCCGAAGTCGATGTTGGCTCCGTAGACGAAGCCCACCGTCAGCAGCACCAGCGTTCCGGGGAGCAGGAAGGTCGTGACCGCGAAGGTCGCCTTGGGCACCGCCCTGGCGGCCTTGCGGCGCGCGTTCTGGGCGTCGGTGCGCCGCATGTCGTTGGCGATCTGGATCAACGTCTCGACGATCGGGGCACCGAGTTCCTCGCCCTGCTGGAGCGTCGTCACGAACATGGCGACTTGCTCCGAGTCGTTGCGCTTGCGGAGCTGGTCGAATGCCTCGCGGCGGCTGACGCCCATGTCCATCTGACGCAGGGTGATGCTGAGCTCGTCGGCCCAGGGGCCCTCGTACTTCTCGGCGACGCGGGCCAGGGCCTGGCGGAAGCCGAGGCCGGCCGACACCACGACGGCCAGCACGTCGAGGAAGTCGGGGAGGGTGCGGTCGATGTGGTCACGGCGTACGCGCACCGCGGACCAGATGCCGACCTCGACCCAGAACATGCCGAACGCGATCAGCACCAGGGCCAGGAAGAGCTGGCCGCGCATGAGCATGACGAGGGCGCCGAACGCGCCGAGGCCGCCGTAGACGGCGCGGCGGGCGGCGTAGCGATCGATGGTCAGACCGCCGGGATTGCCCGCGAGGTCGATCTGGCGGCGCTTCTTGTTGACGGCCTTGGGGCCCATCATCCGCAGCACCGCGGGCGCCCAGCGCATGCCGAGCCGGTCGATGCCGGAGCCGACGGCGCTGGTACGGGTGGCGCCGACCTCCAGGGCGATCGCGAGGTCGCCCGGGAGCTTCGCATCGCGCCGGTACATACGGATACCGGCGGTGATTCCGTACACCGCGAGGCCCATCAGGCCGGCGAGCAGCAGGTCCATGTTTCCCCCGCCCATCAGACGTCGATCCGGGACATACGGCGGATCACGATGAATCCGATCGTGTAGAGGGCGATGGAGATGACCACCGCGACCTGGCCGATGAAGGCGCCGGTCATGCGGTCGAGCGCGCCGGGCATCACCGCGTTCATCAGGAGCATGGCGCCGAGGCCGAATATCGGGACGGCGTAGGCGGTGACGGTCACCTGCGACAGCTGGGTCTTGACCTCGCGCCGGGTCTCCTTGCGCTCCTCCAGCGTCTCCGTGAGGTTGCGCAGGGAGCTGACGACCGTACCGCCGGCCCGGTTGGACAGGACGAGGGTGGTGACGAGCACGACGAGTTCGCGGGAGGGCAGCCGGTCGGTCATCTCGCTCAGCGCGTCCTCGAGTGGTTCGCCGACGGCGAGACGGCGGGCGACCCTGGCCAGTTCCTCGCCCGCCGGGTTCTCCATCTCGTCGGCGGCCATGCCGATGGACGTGCGCAGGGCGAGGCCGGCCTGGGTGGCGTTGGCCAGGATGCGGGCGAGTTCGGGCAGCTGGTTGATGAAGCGTTCGGTGCGCTTGGTCCGCTGCCAGTTCAGGAAGGCGTTGGTGCCCCAGAGGCCGATGAGGGCGGCGACCGGGCCGAAGAAGCTGGCGAGCATGGACGAGGCGATCATCCACAGCGCGGCCATGGCGAGGATCGCGTAGACGAGGAACTCGCCGGGGGTGATCTCCAGGCCGGTGGCGGCCAGCTTCAGTTCGAGCTTCTCGCCGAGGGCGGTCTTGCGCAGCCTCCTGTCGATGGCCCGGAAGCGGCGGTGGCGCCCGCCCTCCGTGACCGGGCCGGTGCGCGAGAGCCGGTCCACCAGGGCGTCGCTGTCGGCCTTGCCGCCGGAGTAGGCGTGCAGGCCGGCGACGCCCGTGACACCGGCCAGCAGGGTGACGCCGATCGTGAGAAGAGGGAGATTGGTCATGGCTCGGTACCTAGTTGGCCTCTCGGGTGGCGAGCTGTTCGGCGGAATCGGCGACCCCGAAGGCCTGCGGGATGGGCTGGCTGGCCATGTAGAGGCGCTGGGCGATCCTGCGCGGGATCGGGAGGTACTGGAAGTCGCCGTCGATCCGCCCCTCGGAGTCCATCGGCCGGGCGTTGAAGCGGGCGACGGAGACGATGCGGTACGGGTCGCGGCCGTGCGAGTCCAGGACGGCGATCTCGGTGATCTTTCGGGAACCGTCGGCGTGCCGGGTGAGCTGGACGATGACGTCGACGGCGCTGTTGATCTGGTCGTGCAGCGCCTCGAACGGGACGTCGATCTCGGACATCGACGCCAGGGTCTGCAGACGCATCAGCGCGTCCTCGGCGTTGTTGGCGTGGACGGTGGCGAGCGAACCGTCGTGACCGGTCGACATGGCCTGGAGCATGTCGAGCGACTCGCCGCCTCGGACCTCACCGACGACGATGCGGTCGGGGCGCATACGCAGGGAGTTGCGGACCAGGTCGCGGATGGTGATCTGGCCCTTGCCCTCGACGTTGGCCGGTCGGGACTCCAGTCGGATCACATGGCTCTGCTGGAGCTGGAGTTCGGCGGAGTCCTCGATGGTGACGATGCGCTCGCTGTTCGGGATGAGTCCGGAGAGCGCGTTGAGCAGGGTCGTCTTGCCGGTACCGGTGGCGCCGGAGACGATGACGTTGAGCTTGGCCTGGACGAAGCCGGACAGCAGGATCAGCATCTGCTCGTCGAGCGAGCCGATGCTGATCATCTCCTGGAGCGTGAAGGCCCTGGGGAACCGTCGGATGGTGAGCGTCGCGCCGGTCAGCGACAGCGGCGGGATGATCACGTTGACACGCTCACCACTGGGCAGACGCGCGTCAACCATCGGATTCGACTCGTCGACGCGGCGGTTGACGGTCGACACGATGCGCTCGATGGTCTGCATCAGCTGCTCGTGCGAGCTGAAGCGCATCGGGAGCTGTTCGACCCTGCCGCTGCGTTCGACGAAGATCTGGTCCGGCCCGTTCACCATGATCTCGGTGATGGACGCGTCCTCCAGGAGCGGTTCCAGGATGCCGAGACCGAGCGCCTCGTCGACGACCCGGCGGATCAGTTGCGTGCGTTCGACGGTCGAGAGGACCGGACCTTCGCGGCTGATGATGTGGCTGAGGACGCGCTCCAGCCTCGCCCGCCGGTCTGCGGCGGCGAGCGAGGACATCTCGGCCAGGTCGATCTCTTCGAGCAGCTTGGCACGGTAGGCCGCCACCATGTGGCTGTCCTCCCGCCCCCCGCCGTTCTTCTCGGGGGCGTTCATGCGTGCCCGCAGACTCATTGCGTCACTCCTCGTTCCGACTTGCTTGTTGAACCGCCTACGGGACGGCCGTGCCGTACGGCCCGGGGTCAGGTGCGGGGCATCGTGGAACTGCGTTCGGCCTTGCCCCAGATGTTGACGCCGGGGATGATGTCGGGCACCTCGACGCTGACCGTGCAGGTGACCTCGTCGAAGGAGGAGCCGTCCGGGCGGACTTCGGCCCGGGCGGCGGTCCAGCCGCTCATCGCGTCCCTGGCCGCTCCGTCGTCGCAGCCGCCCATGGACATGCTGGCCGCACGGGCCGCCGCACGGGCCCCGGTGCCCGCCTGGTTGGCGGCGTACGCGGCGATGCCGGTCTGGATCGTGAGGAGGCCGACCAGGAGCAGCAGAGGCAGGAAGCCCAGGTACTCGATGGCGACCTGTCCGCGGTCGTGGCGGGTGGCCTCAGTGGGGTTCGGGGCCGTGCCGTCGAGTGTGCTCACGCTCATCGCTCAGCCCTCCATCGGGTACGCGCCGTGACCCGTGACGGTGAACGGCCAGTTGAGCACTCCGGGCGCCAGCACCGGCACCTTGAGCCTCACCTGGGCCGTGTACATGCCCGACGAGTTCCGCCTGCACGTCGTCCTCATCGTCTCCTCCCAGGCGTCCGGGAGGTCCTCCCTGGCCGCCTCCTGGCATTCCACCCCACGGATCCCCTCCGTGATGGCGCCCTGGTGCGCGGCCTGGTCGGCGGCGTTGCCCGCGAGGGAGAAGGTGTAGCCGATCAGGGCGCACTGCCAGAGCGCGATGCCGAGCAGGATGATCAGCGGGGTCATGCCCAGGCCCTCGATCGCGGTCTGGCCCCGGTCGCGCTCGCGCCCGGACATCCGCTCCCGCAGCCGCGACCGCCCATGCGCCCGCTCGCGTCCGTTCAGCCCGTCACGCGACCGGCCGCGCGCCCGGGAGGACCCGTGGGCGCCCGGCCGGGAAGGATCGGCGCGATGCCTTCCCGGTATCCCCGTGTCTGTCGTCTCGGTGAGTGCCATTGGTCAACTTGCCCCCTTGGTCGTCGCCCGGTTCCGGGAGTCGCCGTCGCGCCGGCCGCCGCGGGGGCGGCCGATCGAGCCCCGGTCGTTCTTGAACTTCGCGCCGCTCCTCGCGCCGTTCTTCTCCGCCTTCTCAGGAACCTTGACGATGCCGAGCTCGCCCGCAAGGGCCCAGAGGGCCTGTTTGACCGTGCTCTTGGAGTCGAGTTCGTGGAGTCGGCCGGCATCGACGACGGCCTGGAGTTCCTTGAAGTTGGCGGGAACGGCCGTCTCGGCCATCCGCGTTCCGGTGATCTTCTCGACGAGGGGCGGCTGGATCTCGGTGTTGCGGGTGAAACGGTTGACGAGGGTGACCGTCTCCTCCGCCTTGCGGATCTGGAGCCGGTCCCACATCCGTACGAGGCGCTTGGCACCGCGCACCGCGATGACGTCCGGGGTGGTGACCAGCAGGGCCGTGTCGGCCATCTCGATGGCCGCCGCGTTCGCGCCCTGGAGCTGGCTGCCGCAGTCGATCACCACGACCTCGTAGCGCGTGCGCAGCGCGCTCACGATCTGCCGGGCCGAGCGGTCGCTGACCTCCTCGGCGCTCTCGCCCTCACCCGGTGCCAGGAGCAGGGAAAGTCCGGTGTTGTGGGTGAAGACGACGTCGGACAGGACGCGCGGCGTGATGTCGGTGATCGTGGAGAGGTCGACGACGGACCGCCGGAACTGCACGTCGAGGTACGAGCCGACGTCGCCCGCCTGGAGGTCCATGTCGACCAGGGCGACATTGCGCCCGGACGCCTGGGCCGCCAGGGCGAGTTGTACGGCGGTGACGGTGGTCCCGACGCCGCCCTTGGCGCCGCTGACCGTGACGACGGCGCCGCCGGGGCCGGTGAAGACCTCGGCGCCGGTGCTCAGGTGGCGGCGGACGCCCGCGGACCACTGGGCCGCGGACTGGACGCGGTTGACGAGTTCCTCGTAGCTCAGGGGCAGGGTGACGACGCCTCGCGCACCCGATTCCATCGCGGACGAGAACAGGCCGGGGGTGACGTCGGCGGTGATCAGCACGACCCCGATCGCGGGGAAGCGCAGCGAGACCTCCCGGATCAGTTCCAGTGCCGGCACCGGACCGATCCGCTCGTGGACCAGCACGACCTCGGGCAGCTCGTCGAGCGACTCGCCGGCCAGCCGGGCGAGGGTGTCGATGAGCTGCGTCGAGTCGCCGACCGGGGCGGCCGGTTCGGCGTCGGGGAGCTGGCTGAGCAGGGTGGTGACGGATCTGGCCGCGTCGACGTCACCGACGGCCGGGAGGATCCTCGTGGTCATCCGATCCTCACTTGTCCTTGTCGAGCGTGTAGGTGCGGTCGCCCGGACGGATGGTGCTGTCGCTTCCGGAGGCCAGGAGCGCGAGGCGTACGTGCTGCGCGAAGGACTCGGCGTAGGCGATGCGCTGGGTGTCGAGCGTGTTCAGGGCGAAGGTGATCGGGACGGCCTCGGTGCCCATGTTGGACTTGCCGTCGCGGCTGGGCTCCAGGGCCGTCAGCTTGCCGACGTCCAGCACCTTGGCGTTGGAGACGATGACCTTCGACTGGGAGGGATCCCCGTCGCGCTCACCGGCGAACGTGGCGTAGATGTTGACGGTGGCACCGGGCGTGATCTTGCCGGCGACGCCGGTCGCGGCGTCGATCATGATGGCGATCTCCTGCTCCCCGGGCTGCAGTTCGGGGCGCTTCTGCATCATGTCGGACTGGAGCAGGGAGCCCTTGCGCAGCTGGGTGACGGCGATCTTGCCGTTCACCTCGGAGAGGTCGGTCACGGCGTTCGTGGAGAGCCAGCGCTTGGGCATCGAGATCTTCTCGAACTGCCCGGACGACAGGGCGGTGTAGGGGGCGACGTCGGACTTGAGCTGGTAGGCCGAAACCTCGGGGCCCACCTTGGAGTTGACGTCGCTGATCACCGAGAGCACGCCGGCGAAGGCGCCGAAGGCGCACAGAACCGACAGGAGCAGGAGTATCACGCCGCGGCGCTGGCGGGAGTTCATGGGCCGGACAACCTCGTTCGATTCGGATGCGTGGGGCAGCGGACAGGAGGGCGTCCACGGAGGTAAGCGGAAGCGCTAGGACCGTGGTGGTGCGGGCGCTCCGTGGCTGAGGACACCGGCGTGGTGGATTCGGTTCTCCGCCGCGGGCAGCGGCGAGGAGCAGAACCCGCAGAGGTCACCTATGAGTTCCATTCCGCACCAGTGGCAGATGTCCCGACGCACGGAGCACACCAGTTGGTACAGGACGGAGATGTCTGGCAGATAGGCGGCGAATTCCACCAGCTTTCCGGTTCCCCACCAGCCAGGGGAGCCGGAGGGAAGCGCGGCCTCGTGAACGGTCTGGACCTTCCACGCGGGCGCGAGGGTCTGTTTGACCCACTCGGACTGCGACTGCCCCTTGGCCGTCATCAGTTCGGTGGGGAATTCCGGGCCGGTCGGCGGTTCCGCCTTCGGGCCGATCGTGACGAGCTGTGGCTCCGGACTCGCGACCACCGCGAACTGGGAGCCTGGTACCCAGGACTTGGCATGGGTGCGGAGGTCGACCGGCACCCTGTCGAACTTGGTGACGGAGTGCAGCAGCGCGCCCGCATGGATGTAGTGGGACAGCAGCCGGGCGGCGGAGGCGACCACTCCCGGGCTGAAGTCGCAGATGGACAACTGGCGCAGTTGCCGCACGAGCACGGCGACGCCCAGTGGAGGAAGGTCCACCTTGAGCAGAGCGATGCGATCGCTCTCCAGAACGGAACGCACGGAGTATAGCCGACGTTCATGGGCGGGAGCGATGCTACTCGGGTAGACAACGACGACGTAGCCGTGCTGCTCCAGCAGCACGTGCATGTCCCCGATGGCCATCTCCAGCGGCTGGGCATCCGGAGCCTGCAGCAGCGCGGCGGTCGGCGTCTGCTGGTCGGCCGGAGGCAGTACCAGATCAGCACTTGTCACTGCTATTGCGGTCGGCACACCGTTCCCCGTTTCAACTCCGGCCAAACATCGGTCATGACGTCGGCCGCAATTACTTCTGATCCGCGCTCTGCCTCAGCACTTTATCCACGTCTTACCTGGCAGAGAACACTTTCCGGAGGCCAGTACGACAACGCGAGGAAGACGCCGGGTCAACGCTCGCGCGCCAAATCGGATCAAATCGAAAATCGTTAACTTCTATACCACTGCGGAGAGTTACGGATCGGCCTTCCGGCGGCCGTGACCCCGAATTCGTCTCCGCATGTCAGGCCGGATGCGGAACCGGGGCGCCCGGCGACCCGACGACGGGCGGGCGGTCACTGTCCGAGCACCTGGACCACGTCACCCGCACGGGGCGGGACGGGGTCAACAAAACGTCAATTCATGGAGGCCCGGCGGTGATCGTGAAGGGTTCGCGGGGTGTTCACGGGACGTTCGCGAACGACCGGCGGGGCGACCGGGAAGCCGGCCCGGCGACCGGGTACCCGACCGCGGTCGCTGCCAGAGGTCTTGACAACTCGATTGGTCTGGACCAGCTTTAGCGGCCAGCGGCGACCGCCGCCGTCCGGCTCCCCCGCCCCGCCATCCCCCGCAACTCCCCGGACAGCGGCGGTACCGCCGACCGACACGGTCGAACACGCCCCCGTTCTCCCCTACTTCCCCCGCCAGTCGTCCCCCACCCCCGGCCCCGTCCCCGAACCTCACCCCCATCTCCGTGCTCCGGGGACGCACCGCCGCAGCACCAACGCCCCGTCAACCCGCCCCGCACGCTCCCCGGTCCACCCCGGACACCGGCCCGTGAGCCGCGTCCGCCTTCCCCACCCGCCGGTCCCCACCCGTCGGCCCTCACCGTCCGATCCCCCGACTCCCCCACGGAGGCAGCAAAGTGGAACTCTCCCCCGCCCACGGGCCCAGAGCCCGGATGCGCCACACCCGGCCGCTGCTCGGCACCGCGATGGCCGTCCTCGCGGCCGGCGCGCTCACGGCCACCGCCCTCGTCGGCAGCGCCCAGGCCGCCGACGTCAACGTCGCCAAGAACCCGGGCTTCGAGGCGGGGCTGGCCGACTGGACGTGTTCCGGCGGCACCGGCGAGGTGGTCTCCTCCCCCGTGCACGGCGGCACCGGCGCCCTCAAGGCCACCCCGGCCGGACAGGACAACGCGCGCTGCTCCCAGACCGTCAAGGTGAAGCCGGACTCGACCTACACGCTCAGCTCCTGGGTGCAGGGCGGGTACGCGTACCTCGGCGCCACCGGCACCGGGACCACCGACGTCTCCACCTGGTCGCCCGGCTCCACCGGCTGGACCCAGCTGACGACCACGTTCAAGACCGGCCCGAGCACCACCTCGGTCACGGTGTACACGCACGGCTGGTACGGGCAGGCCGCCTACCTGGTCGACGACGTCTCGGTCAGCGGCCCCGACGGCGGCGACGGTGGCGGCGAGACGCCGCAGGTTCCCGGCGCGCCCTCCGGTCTCGCGGTCGGCACGACCACGACCTCCTCCGTGTCGCTCTCCTGGAACGCGGTGTCCGGCGCGACCGGCTACACGGTCTACAAGGACGGCGCCAAGGCCACCACGACCACCGGGACCTCCGCCACCGTCACGGGCCTGGCCGCCGACACGGCGTACCAGTTCGCCGTGACCGCCACCAACGCGGCCGGCGAGTCCGTCAAGTCCGCGGCCATCAGCGCACGTACGGCCAAGGACGGCGGCACCCCCAACCCGAACCCCTCCGTGCCCAAGCACGCGGTGACCGGCTACTGGCAGAACTTCAACAACGGCGCGACCGTGCAGAAGCTCAGCGACGTGCCCGCGAACTACGACATCATCGCGGTCTCCTTCGCCGACGCCACGACCACGCCGGGCGCCGTCACCTTCAACCTGGACACGGCCGGGCTGAACGGTTACACCGTCGACCAGTTCAAGGCCGACATCAAGGCCAAGCAGGCCGCCGGGAAGAACGTCATCATCTCGGTCGGCGGCGAGAAGGGGACCATCTCGGTCAACAGCGACGCCTCGGCCACCAACTTCGCGAACTCGATCCACACCCTGATCCAGGAGTACGGCTTCAACGGCGTCGACATCGACCTGGAGAACGGCCTCAACTCCACGTACATGACGAAGGCGCTGCGCCAGCTGTCGCAGAAGGTGGGCTCCGGCCTCGTCATCACGATGGCCCCGCAGACCATCGACATGCAGTCGACCTCGGGCGAGTACTTCAAGACGGCGCTCAACGTCAAGGACATCCTGACCGTCGTCAACACGCAGTACTACAACAGCGGTTCGATGCTCGGCTGCGACGGCAAGGTGTACTCGCAGGGCACGATCGACTTCCTCACCGCGCTCGCCTGCGTCCAGCTGGAGGGCGGCCTCGACGCCTCGCAGGTCGGCCTCGGTCTCCCCGCCTCCACCAGCGGTGCGGGCGGCGGCTACGTCTCCCCGTCGGTCGTGAACGCGGCCCTGGACTGCCTGGCCTCGGGCACCAACTGCGGCAGCTTCAAGCCCTCGAAGAAGTACCCGGGCATCCGCGGCGCGATGACCTGGTCGACCAACTGGGACGCCAAGTCGGGCAACGCCTGGTCGAACGCGGTGGCCCCGCACGTCCACGGACTGCCGTAACCGTTCCTAACCAGTACGCATGAGTGAGTCCTGGACCCACTGCCGCGTGCTGGGCGCATCCCGAACGGTTTTGGATGCACTCGGTCCCCGCTTTCGCTTCCCGTTCGGTGACGGCCCTCCGGGGAGCCGGTCCGTTGCGGGTGGGCGGTTTCCGTCACGTCCTCGGGTGCCTGGTGGGGCCTGGGCGGTCCGATGCCCCCGCACGATCACTCCGGTCGTGTGGGGGCGGTACCGTTCGACGCCGGACCGGGTGCCCGAGGGCGCGTCGTCCGATCGCGATGCCGGCGGCATCGTGACGGGTCATGGTGCGGTGCGGGGTGGCCAGTGGCTTCTGCCAGTGCTGGGCACCCCACACCGAGGTGTAGGCGGGGTCGACCGCGACAATGCTCAGGCCCTGTTCGGCTGCCATGGAGACCAGCCGGGCCTTGAGTCTGCCGGTCGGGATGCCGGAGATCAGCTGCCGGAACCGTTTTCGGCGGCCGTGTTTCTCGCGGGTCTTCTCGGTGGTGAAGTCGAGGTCTTCGATGCCGATCGCGACGACACCGACTCGCTTGGCCCAGTGGATCAGGCAGGTCAGGGCGTGGCGGAGTTGTGCGTCGCGGTGAGCAGTGGTGCCGGTCAGGTCATAGAAGAAGTGGTGCGGGTCGCCGACGGGGTTGCCGTGCCGGTCGAGGTGGTAGGCGGCGAAGTGGTCGGCGTTGGTGTCGACGCCGACCATGCCCCGGGCGCGGGCAGTCTCCAACGGGATGGTCCGCCGGCGGGGCGTTGCCAGGACGCGGTGAGGTACCAGCTGCGGCGGTCGGTGTCGAGGTGGATGCGGTAAGCGACGGCCCGGTTGGCGGTGATGCGGTCGGCCCACTCCGCGCCCCGGTGCGCGAAGCCGATGCGGGCGGTGAGGGTGTAGCGGCCGTGGCGGGTGTTGGCCAGGTGTGCGAGCGGGGCGGGCAGCTTGATGGACACTTCGCCGGCCAGGGTGATGCGGATGGTCTCGTTCCCGAACCGTTTGCCCGACTCACCGTCGGCGGCGATGAACCAGCGTTCCGCCTCCCAGCGCTCCCGCCACCGCTCCTTGGTGAGCCGGGCCTGGGGTGAGGTGGTGGCGGGTGTTGAGGAGACGTCTGCCGCCCCGCACCACCCGCACCCGTCCGGCCTGCCGGTCGGCGACAACGGCCGCATGCCGTGCCTCCAGCGCGGCCAGGCGCCGGGACTTGCGAAACCACTCGCCCTTGGAGCGGTAGCCGCCCGCGGCCTGCTTCGTCCCGGGTTCCCCGATCGGGAGGGACAGGCGGTGACGCAGCGTCCTGATCCAGGCTTCCAGCGTCTGGATGTGTGCCGCCTGGCAGCGACGGGCCAGTGCCCACTGGCCGTGCGTGGCCTTGGTGATCGCTCCCGCGATCCGTGGCGAAGACAGTGCGGTCAGGTTCCGCTTGCGCGACGCCCAGGTGTCCGCGCTGTGCTCCAGGCCATCCGCACAGCGAGCTTTGAGATCACGCGAAGCGAGGCGGCCCTGATGCTCACCGACCGCGCGCAGAACACTCTCGTCCTGGGGCGTGAGGTGCTTCAGACGGTCCCGGACCGCCACCCCGCAAGGCCCGGACACCACGAAGGACCCGGCCAACTCCCGCACACCACCCACCACATCACCCCCTCCCCCGACTGGACACCTGCCACCCAGCCCAACGAGCAACCACCGCCGAGGTCACCCATTCGGCTCCAGAACCTCCGTTCCCACCCCGCGAACCCACCGCAAGGACTCGCTCCCGCTCACCACAACTCACCTCAGTGGAAACCGGCAGCAGCTCGCAACCCCGCCACGGCGTCGACCGCCACGCAGCATCCCCGACCAGCAGCGCCGCCGCTCCCCCGGCGGCGCTGCTGCGCGTGTCAGAGGGCTTCCGCCGCGCAGTGCTTCCACACCTCCCGTCCTGAACGAACCCGTCATGGACGTCGCGCCGTCGCGGCACGGGACGGCCGCGGGGTTCCCGTGGGACCCTGTTCGGCACACCATGCGGCGACGGGGGGAGCGACATGGCGGGGCCACGGCTGGAGGCACTGGGCGAGAGCGATCCGGCGACGCTCGGGGCGTACCGGCTGCTCGGGCGGCTGGCCTCCGGCGGGATGGGACGGATCTACCTCGCTCAGGCCGCGGACGGACAACTCGTGGCGGTCAAGACGCTGTTGGCGGAAGGGGAGGTCAGCCCCGTCGACCGGCGCAGGTTCGCCCGCGAGGTGAAGGTGGCGCAACGGATCGACAGCGCGTTCACGGCGCGCGTGCGGGAGGCCGATCCGGACGCCGGAGTCCCCTGGATGGCCATCGACTACATACCCGCCCCCTCCCTGTCCGAACTGGTGCGTTCCGCAGGGGTGTTACCCGCATCCGCGGTGCGGTGGCTGGCGGCCGGGACGGCCGAGGCGCTCGTCGTGCTGCATCGCGGGAACATCGTCCACCGGGACGTGAAGCCGCAGAACATCCTGTTGCCGTTGACCGGCCCCCGCCTGATCGACTTCGGCATCTCGCACGCCAACGACCTCACCCTGACCGGCCTCACCCTCGGCACGATCGCCTTCACCTCGCCCGAGCAGGCTCGCGGCGAGGGCTCGACGACGGCCTCCGACGTGTACTCACTGGGCGCGACCCTCTTCCATCTGGCCACGGGACGGCCTCCGTACCGGGCCGACGGCGACACGCTCGCGCTGCTCGCGCGGGTGCAGCGCGGTGAACTGCACCTCGACGGGCTGCCGAAGGACCTCGTCCCGCTGATCCGTCCCTGTCTGGCGGTGCGGCCGGCGGACCGTCCCGCACCGGCGGACGTGCTGCGCGAGTTCCGGCGGTCGATGGCCGGGCTGCCGCTCTCGCAGAGCGGGAGTCGCTGGCTGCCGCCGCGCTGGACGGCACTGATCGAGGAGTACGAGCGACGAGGCCACGAACTGCGCCGCTCCGCGACGGCCGGCCCCGACGAGCCGACCGTGGACCAGCGCACGTCGGCGGTGCCGCCTCCGCCCCGGACCCGTGTGTACACCGGGGACGTCGCGGCGGAGGAGAGGGCACGTGCGGAACGGGAGAAGGCCCAGGAACGGGAGCGCGAACGGGAGCGGCAGCGGGAGGAGGAACGGAAGCGGGAGGAGGAGGAACGCAAGCGGGCACGGGAACGGGAGCGGGCGGCCCGTGAGCACGAACGCGCGGAACGGGAGCGGGCCGAGAAGCGGGCCGCTCGCGAGCGGGCCGCCCGGCTCGACGCCGAACGGGCCGAGAAGCGGCGACGCGAGGAACGGCTCCGTCAGGAGCGGGCCCGCACCAGGGCCTCGTCGTCCTCGCGCCCGTCCGCCTCCTCGGCCTCCTCCTCCGGCGCGGGCTCCGGCTCGGCCGCCGGCTCCGGCTCGCGTGCCGCCGCCCCGGCCACCGGGAACGGCTCCTCCGGCGGCTGGTGGCTCCTGCCGGTGGTCCTCGTCGTGCTGCTGATCTGGCAGCCGTGGAAACCTGGCTCCGACGGCAGCACCGGTGGCGGCACCAGCACGTCCACCAGCTCGTCCGGCGGTGGGTACACCTCGTCCTCCGGTGGCGGCAGCGGAACCGGAAGCGGCTCCCGTTCGTCCGCCTCCACCACCGTCGACGACCCCGCACCCACGCCCGACGCCGCCGACACCGCCTTCCGCAACGTTTCGACCGGGGACTGCCTCACCGCGTACGACGACGGGTACGAGGACTGGTCCACGTCCGTGCCGCGCACGGTGTCCTGCGGCGCCGCCGACGCCTACACGCGGGTGACGTCCGCGCGGAAGGGGATCCGCTTCGGCGACTGCCCGGTGGGCAACGGCCGTACGTACTGGTACCACTCGGGCTCGGTGCCGGACTTCGGCGTGTCGTTGTGCGTGGAGCGCCAGTTCCGCACGGGCCAGTGCTTCGTGGCCAGGATCAGCGGCACGAAGGTCACCGAGTCACGCCTCATGAACGTCTGGAGCTGCGACGCGGAGAAGGTTCCCGCAGGCTTCAACGCGACCCTGCGGATCACCGGGTACCACCGGGCGCAGAAGACCTATCCGCAGGGCTACTGCTCCCGGAGCCGGGACGACCGGAACTACTACTGGATCTACGACGTGGACGGCGGCAAGAACGTCCTGTGCACGACGTACAGCCGCTGAGGCCCGAGCGGTACGGCCGCCGACGCGACGGGCGGTTTCCCGGGGGCCGGGGCCGCAGGGGCGCGGCGCGGTGCTCCGCGGCCCTGCGGTCCCGTACGGGGTCGGATCAGCCGAGGACCGCGAGCGCGTCGATCTCGATGAGCAGGCCCTTGGGAAGCCCGACGTAGACCGTGGTGCGGGCGGCGGGCGGGGCCTTCAGGTCCTGCTCGGCGAAGTAGGCGTTGTAGATCTCGTTCATCTCGGCGAAGTGGTCCACGTCCGTGAGGTAGACGCGCGTCATCATCACGTCGTCCCAGGTCGCGCCGCCCTCCTCCAGGATCGCCTTGACGTTGGCGAAGGTCTGGAGGGTCTGCTCCCGCAGCGTCGGACCGGCCGGGGTCGGTGCCTGGCCCTCGACGGCGGGGAGGAAACCGACCTGGCCGGCGACCTGGAGGATGTTCCCCTTCTTCACCCCGTGCGAGAACTTCGCCGGCGGCGTGGTGTGGGTGCTCGGGGTGAGGGCGATCTTCTCGGTCATGGCTGTTCAGGCTCTCCTGGGTTGGTTGGTGCCGGAGTAGTCCCGGCTGATGGCGTCGGCGGTGCGGCGCACCAGCGGGAGCAGGGTGAGGAGTTCCTCGGCCGTGACGACCACGTTGGGCGCGGAGACCGACATCGCGGCGACCACGCGTCCGTCCGCGCCCCGGACGGGGGCGGCGACACAGTTGATGGACTCCTCGTGGCCGCCGAGGTCGGTGGCCCAGCCCTGTTCGCGGACGACGGCGAGTTCCTTGAGGAAGGCACCGGCGTTCGGGGTCGAACGGGGCGTGTACATGGGGTAGTCGAGCCTCTCGGCGACGGCGCGCCGCTCGGGTTCGGGAAGGTCGGCGAGGAGCAGTTTCGCCACGGCGGCGACGGTGATCGCGACGGGCTTGCCGATCCGGGAGTACATGCGGACCGGGTAGCGGCTCTCGACCTTGTCGATGTAGAGGACCTCGTTCTCCTCGTACACCGCGAGGTGCACGGTGTGGCCGCAGCTCTCGTTGAGTTCGACGAGGTGGGAGTGGGCGATCTCGCGTACGTCGAGGTTCTCCACGGCTTCCTGCGCGAGGGCGAAGAGGCGGGCACCGAGGCGGTAGCGCTGGTCCTGCTGGCGGTAGACGAGGCCGTGTTCGTGGAGCGTACGGAGCAGGCGCAGCGCGGTGGACTTGTGGACGCCGAGCCGCTCGGCCACCTGTCCGAGGTCGGCGGGCCCCTGGGCGAGCAAGGGCAGGATGCTCAGCGCGCGGTCGACGGTCTGGCTCATGCGCGCGCCTCGCTGTCCCCGCGGCCCTCGCCGCTCATGCGGTCCTCGCCGCCCCTGGCCGGATGCCTGGACCGGCGCTCGGCCGAAGGCCCGGAGGGGCACTCGGCCGGATGCTCGCTCGGGGCGCCGGGCCGGCCCGTCCCGCCCGTTCGCTGGTCGCGGTCGCTCACGTCGTACGTACCTCCTGTTCCTCCCCCGTCCACCCGGGGCCGAGACGAAGTCTCCCCCAGGCGTCGTCGTCCAGCGCGGCGAGGGCGTCGGCGCGGTCGCGGGACGGCGGGGCCGTGAGGTCCCCGGGGACGGTGAGCACGGCGGCGGCCATGAGGTGGCCGTGCCGGACCCGGTCGCGTGCGCCCAGGCCCCGCAGGGTGGCGGAGAGGAACCCGGCGGCGAAGGCGTCACCGGCGCCGACGGGTGCGACGACATCGACGCCGAGGGCGGGGACGCCGGTGACGGTGTCCGTCCGCCCGGTGTCGGTCCCTCCGGAGTCCGCTGCTCCGGCATCCGCTGCTCCGTCGCCCGCCTCTCCGACGACGGCGCCTCCCGTACGCGCGAAGACCGTGGCCCCCTCGGCCCCGCGCTTCACGACCAGGACCGCCGGCCCCGGGAGCGCCGCGCGGATCGCCTCGGCCCCGTTCAGCCCCCACGCCTCCTCCGCCTCGTCCTCGCCGACGAAGACCAGGTCGCAGCCGCGGGCCAGGTCCAGCAGTACTCCGGGGTCCGCGGCGGCGTCGCGCCACAGGCCCGGCCGGTGGTTGACGTCGAAGGAGACCAGCGGGCGGCCGGGGCGGGGCGAGGTCAGGTCGCGGAGCAGGGCCAGGCAGTCGGCGGAGAGCGCCGCCGTGATGCCGGACAGGTGCAGGACGCGGGCCGCGAACAGCGCCTCGTACGGGACGTTGTCCGGGGACATCGCGGAGGCGGCGGAACCGGCCCGGTAGTAGGCGACCTCGTGCACGTCGGTCCCCCGGTCCGTCGCGGTACGGAAGTAGATGCCGGTGGGCCGCGTCGGGTCGCGCCGCACTGCGGAGATGTCGACCCCGTACCCCGCGACGGCCTCGACGAGATGGTCCCCGAACCCGTCCGCGCCGACCCTGCTGACCCAGGCCGTCCGGTGGCCGGCCGCGGCGAGCGCGCAGGCGACGTTGGACTCGGCGCCGCCGATGCCGCGGCTGAAGGAGGGCACGTCGGCGAGACGGCCGGGCCGCGACGGCAGGAACGTCACCATGGACTCGCCGAGGCACACGACGTCGACGGGCGGTACGGAGCCGCCGGTCTCACCGGTGCGCGTGCGCGTCCCGACGGACGCGCCGACGGGCGCCTCCGTACCGGCGGGCGCGTCGAAGGGCGGGACGGAGCCGGTGTCGGCGGTCCTGGCCGGGGTTCCGGGCACTCGGGGCTCCTCGCGTGATCGGTGGTGCGGTCGTTCGGGGCGGCTGACATGGCGGTGGGCGGCCGGTGAGCGGCCCGTGCGGTGGTCGGGGCAGTGGTCGGGGCGATTGTCGGGGTGGTGCGACGGCCAGGATGGTGCGACGGATCCCGGAGAGTGGCGCCCGGTCTCGCAGCTGCCCCGGCGCCGTGCTGCCATTGACCCGGTGTCGGCTCGGATGTTAGACACCGACAAGCGATATACGCAACGGACGTTGCATATGATGCAACAACGGCTTCCGCCGTGACGACCACTTCGACCGAGGAGGCACCCTTGGCCGCCGACCGCCCCGTGGCCGGACTCGCCGACGAGCTGATCGACCACCGCTTCAAGGCGCTCCCGCCCGACGCCGAGGGCCTGACCGTCGGCGCCCTCGCCGCCGAACGGCGCGATCTCTTCACGGGCGGCTTCACCACCCCGGTGCTCGCCCTGTCCGCCGAGTCGGTCGAACACAACCTCGCCCTGCTGGAGTCGTACGCGGAGCGCCACGGGCTGGCCTTCGCCCCGCACGGCAAGACGTCCATGTCCCCGCAGCTCTTCGCCCGCCAGCTGGAGCACGGCGCCTGGGGCATCACGGCGGCCGTGCCGCACCAGGCGCGGGTCTACCGGGCGTACGGGATCCGGCGGATCTTCCTCGCCAACGAACTCGTCGACGCCGCGGCCCTGCGCTGGCTCGCCGGCGAGCTGGACCGCGACCCGGAGTTCCGCTTCGTCTGCTACATCGACTCGGTGCGCGGCGTGGAGCTGATGGACGAGGCGTTGCGGGCGGCGGGCGCGTCCCGCCCCGTGGACGTCGTCGTGGAACTGGGTGCGGGCGAGGGCGCGCGCACCGGCGCACGCACCGAGGCGGAGTGCGCTGCGGTCGCCGACGCGGTGGCCGCGACCGGGACCCTGCGGCTGGTGGGCGTGGCCGGGTACGAGGGCGAGGTGCCGGAGGCGTCGGACGAGCGGGTCCGCGACTGGCTGCGGCGGCTCGTCGCGCTGGCCGTCGCCTTCGACCGGGAGGGCAGGTTCGGCCGGAAGGACCGGGGAGGCCGGCTCGCGGCAGCGGAAACGACACCGGAAACGGCACCGGAAGAAGCCGGGGAAGCCGGAGCAGCCGGGAAAGCAGCCGAACCGGCCGCGGGAGGGGCCGGAGCGGCCGCGCGGCGCGTGGCGGACGCCACCGACGACGGCATCGTGATCAGTGCGGGCGGCAGTGCGTGGTTCGACGCGGTGGCGGACGTCTTCGCGCAGCTCCCCGAACTCTCCCGCCCCGTACTGAAGCTGCTGCGCTCGGGGGCGTACGTCTCGCACGACGACGGCCACTACCGCCACCTCACCCCGTTCAACCGCGTCCCCGAGGAGGGGGCCCTGCGGCCCGCCTTCCGGCTCTGGGCCCAGGTCGTCTCCCGGCCCTCCCCCGGGCAGGCGTTCCTCAACGCGGGCAAGCGGGACGCGGCGTACGACCTCGACCTGCCGCAGGCCCAGGTCGTACGCTCCGGGCGCGACGGCACGATCCGGCCCGCGACGGGCATCACGGTCGGCGGGCTCTCCGACCAGCACACCTGGCTGCGCACCGAGCCCGGTGCCGAGCTGGAGGTCGGCGACTGGGTCGGCATGGGTCTGTCGCATCCGTGCACCAGCTTCGACAAGTGGCAGCTGATCCCGCTGGTCGAGGCGGACGGCACCGTCACCGACTACATCCGCACCTTCTTCTGATCCCCGATCGCTCCCGATCCCCCATCGGCCCCGATCCCCGATCAGTCGCTCGATCCACAGACAGGCGATCCCATGGACCTGGTCATCCGCGACGCGTACGTCATCGACGGCACCGGCTCTCCCGGCCGGCGCGCCGACGTGGCGGTCGACGGCGGCCGGATCACCGCGATCCACCCCGAGGAGGCGCCCGGCCCGCGCCCCTCGGGCCGCCGCGTGCTCGACGCCGACGGGCTCGCCCTCTCCCCCGGCTTCATCGACATGCACGCGCACAGCGACCTGGCCCTGCTGCGCGACCCCGACCACAGCGCCAAGGCCGCACAGGGCGTCACGCTCGAAGTCCTCGGCCAGGACGGCCTGTCGTACGCCCCGGCCGACGACCGGACGCTCGCCGAGGTGCGCCGCACCATCGCCGGCTGGAACGGGGGCGGACCCGAGGACCCCGGCGTCGACTTCGACTGGCGCACGGTCGGCGAGTACCTGGACCGTCTGGACCACGGTTTCGACGGCCGGGGCATCGCCGTCAACGCCGCCTATCTCGTCCCGCAGGGCACGGTCAGGATGCACGCGATGGGCTGGGTGGACCGCCCGCCCACCGAGGCCGAGCTGAACCGCATGAGGGAACTCGTCGCCCAGGGCATGGCGGAGGGCGCGGTCGGCATGTCCTCCGGCCTCACCTACACGCCCGGCATGTACGCGGACGACGCCGAACTCACCGAACTGTGCCGGGTGGTGGCCCGGTACGGCGGCTACTACTGCCCCCATCACCGCTCGTACGGGGCGGGTGCGCTGGCCGCGTACGAGGAGATGGTGCGGCTGACCAGGAACGCGGGCTGCGCGCTCCATCTCGCCCACGCCACCATGAACTTCGGGGTGAACGAGGGGCGGGCCCCGGAGCTGCTGGCCCTGCTCGACGCGGCGCTGGACGCGGGCGCCGACATCACCCTCGACAGCTACCCGTACACCCCCGGCAGCACCACCCTCGTCGCGATGCTGCCGAGCTGGGCGGGCGAGGGCGGCCCCGACGCGGTGCTGGCCCGCCTCGCCGACGCCACCGTCGCGGAACGGATACGGCACGCCATGGAGGTGGTCGGTTCGGACGGCTGCCACGGCGTGCCGATCGAGTGGGACACGATCGAGATCTCGGGAGTCACCGCGCCGGGCCTCGGCGAGTACGTCGGCCGTACGGTGGCCGAGTCGGCCCGGCTGCGCGGCGAGGCACCCTGGGCGACCGCCCGCCGGCTGCTCGTCGAGGACCGGCTCGGCTCCACGATCCTCCAGCACGTGGGCCACGAGGAGAACGTCCGGCGGATCATGCGGCACCCGGTGCACACCGGGGGCAGCGACGGCATCCTCCAGGGCGACAAGCCGCACCCCCGCGCCTATGGCACCTTCCCGCGGTATCTCGGCCGGTACGTAAGGGAGTTGGGCATCCTGTCGCTGGAGGAGTGCGTCGCCCACCTCACCTCCCGCCCCGCACGCCGGCTGCGCCTGACCGACCGCGGGTACGTCCGCGAGGGCCACCGCGCCGATCTGGTCCTGTTCGATCCGGCGACGGTGGCGGCGGGTTCGACGTTCGAGAAGCCGCGCACGCTTCCGACCGGCATCCCGCACGTACTGATCGACGGCCGCTTCGTCATCGAGGACGGCCGCCGGACCCAGGTACTGGCGGGCCGCGCCGTACGCGGCGAGGGACGGACCGTACGGGGGTGAGGGGCGGGGCGAGGGCTGGGCCCTCGCATGAAGGCCGCAGCGACCCCCGGGCCCCGACGGAGCCCATGAGGGCCATGAGACCCATGAGGGCCATAAGGCATATGGGGGCTACGAGGTCTCCGTCACCTCCGCTGCCTTCGCCGCCTCTGCCAACTCCGCCGCCCGTTCCCTGGCCCAGACCAGGTCCTCCTCGGTCGGCGCGTCGTCCTGGGTCAGGTTCGCCCGCCAGTAGCCGCTGAACTCCACGGCGTTCCGGGGCAGTCCGCGTTCCCCGACCAGGTGACGGCGCAGCGCCCGTACCGCCCCGGCCTCACCGGCCAGCCAGGCGGCCCCCGGCCCGGCGGGCAGTTCGGCCGCCCGTACCGCGTCCACCAACGCCCCGCCCCGGTCCCGGTCCACCCAGTGGACGGACACCTCGCCCGGCGAGTGCAGCATCCGGTGCTCCGCCGCGTCGGCGACCTCGGCGTACACGACCGCGCGCGACCCGGTCGGCAGGGACTCCAGGAGCGTCCCGATCGCCGGGAGCGCCGTCTCGTCACCGGCCAGCAGCAACCAGTCGGCCGCGGGCAGCGGCCGGGCGTACGCCGCCGACGGGCCGACCATGCCGAGCACGTCCCCCGGGCGCGCGCCCCGGCCCCAGCGGGCGGCGGGGCCGTCGTCACCGTGCAGGACGAAGTCGACCGTCATCACACCGCTCACGCGGTCGTACCCGCGCACGGTGAAGCCGCGCATGAGCGGACGTTCGGGCTCGGGGATCGCGAGGTACGCCTCGTACCACCGCATGCCGTGCGCGTCGTCGGCGTCGGGCACCGGGAGCCGGGGCACGTCCTGCCCCTCCCGGGGGAAGCACAGTTTCATCTGCTGATCGGGGCGGTCCTCCAGGATCTCCGCGAGACTCCGCACGTCCGCGCCCACGTCCGCGGCGAAGGAGACGCGCGCGACCCGTGGAGTGATCCGCTCCACGCCCACGACCCGTACGTACGACACAGGCAACGCGTGACCCATCCCGACACCGACCTCTCCTGATACTTTACGTCATAAGGAATTGAAATCGCCTCGGCGAAATTACTTTATGGCGTAAGGAGTTGCAAGTGGTGGTCTATGCCGGACAGGGCGACGCCCGGCGTTCGATGTCCCTGTTGTGGCGCGCGGAGCGGCCGGAGCAGCCGCGCCGCACACCCGGTCCGGGCCCCCGGCCGGGGCTGAGCGTGGACGCCGTCGTGACCGCCGCGATCTCCGTCGCCGACGAGGAGGGCATGGCCGCGCTCTCGATGCGCGCGGTGGGCGAGCGGCTGGGCCGCACGGCGATGGCGCTGTACACGTACGTCCCCAGCAAGGGCGAGCTGCTGGACCTCATGTACGACGCGGTCCACGCCGAACTGCCCCGGGACTACGCGGCCTTCACCGAGGCACACGCACCGGAGGGCGGCAGGCACCCGAGCGCCGAAGGGGAGCGGCCGGGCGACGACGACTGGCGGGCCGGGCTGACCACATGGGCGCGGGACACGCTCGAATTCCTTCTGCGCCACCCCTGGGTGCTCCAGGTCTCCCAGGCCCGTCCGGTCCTCGGCCCGCACGAGTACGCCGCACTGGACACCCTCGTACGCCTGCTGACCGGAACCGGGCTCGAAGCGCGGCTGGTGCGGCGACTGGTGGGCACGCTGACCCACTTCGTGCGGGGCTGCGCCGGAACGGTCGCCGAGGCACGGGAGGCGGCGGTGGCGACGGGCGAGCCGGACGAGGAGTGGTGGTTCGCCCGCTCGGCGCTGCTGGGCGAAGTGGCTCCGGACTTCGCGGACCGTTATCCGAGCCTGAGCGCGATGGAACGCGCCGGCGCGCCGCGACCGCCGTCCGCCACGGACGAGGACACGGGCGAGGGCGAGGGCGAGGGCGAGGGCGACGGCGGAGGCGAGTACGGCGAGGAGGCGGGCGGAGGCTCGGCCGAGGGCGACGAGGAGACGATGCCGTTCCTGGAGCGCGAGGCACGGGAGACGTTCGCCGTCGGCCTCGACGTACTGCTCGACGGGATCGAGGCAGCGATCACGCGCACGGGCAGGGCCTGAACCCGCAAGCCCTGAGCCCGCGACCCCCGGGCCCGACGCACGGCGTCGCCGCGGCCGCCCGGTCGGCACGGGCGGTCACGGCGACGGAGGGCTCAGCGGCTCACGGCCTGGGCAGGGCGCATCCCGCCCGGTTGAGGTCGAACTCGTTGCCCGGGCCGATGCACGGCACGATGCCGTAGGTCTGCTGGGCGTAGTTGATTCCCTCACGCACCGTCACATTGCCGCTCTCGTCCACCTCGCACGGGTTGTTGTCCGTGCAGCTCTGGCCGTCCTCGTTGCCGGTGTTGTTGACCGCGACGACCTTGCCGGTGGCGTTGTCGATCACCGGGGAGCCGGACGTGCCGCCGATGGTCTGGCAGGCGGAGGTGTAGCGGACCGAGTCCTTCCAGGTCCACTGGCCTTCCTTGAGCCGGTAGACGAACCCGTCCACGTTGCAGGAGTACGTGCGCTTCCAGTAGCCGGAGACCACCGTGATCGCGGTGCCCTGGACGGGGTGCGCGGTGTTGAGCTCCAGCGCCTTGATGCCGTAGTTGCTCTCGATCTGCGCGTAGGTGCTGGTGAGTTGGTACACCGAGATATCGGTGTCCGTCATCGTCCCGTACGCGATCTTGCTGGCCCGCAGCGTGGCGACGCCGTTGCCGGAGGCGTTCAGCAGGGTGAAGCTACGGCTGGACGACCGGTTGAACACCACCTGACCGGGGCCCGGGAAGCCCGTCTCCATGCAGTGCCCGTTGGAGAGCACCAGCGCGGGGTCGGAGGGCTGGGAGTCGGGCGTGCGGACGACGGAGCCGGAACAGTTGCTGAGCGCCACGGTCCCGGCGAAGTTGACCGCCTGGGGCGTGACCTTCGCCTTGACCGTGTCGGCCGCGGCCGTGCCGACCGCCGCCGTGCCGGCCGTCGCCGCTTCCTGGCCGGTGGCCGCGACGGCGGGTGCGGTTCCCGCCCCGAGGAGCAGAACGGCGAAGAGCGCACCGACGAGAGGCTTTTTCATGTGGGGGTCCCCTCCAGCGACATGCGCGGGGCCTCGACGACCCCGGCTACCGAAGTTCCTTCGGCTTGACATGCGCATGCTTGCGTACGGAGGGGACCCTCAACAAGGGGCGGTTTCCGGCCACGCCCGGGCCCGGCCCTCGACGGGCCGGCCCAGAGCCGCCATGTGCCCCGCCCGGACCCGGCGCCGAGCGCCTCAGCCGGTCACGTGCTCCACCGGGATCCAAAGTTCGGCGTCGGCCCGGCCACCGTCCTCCGACAGCCGGGTGCCCAGGATCTCGGGCCCCGGCCGGCTCCGGTACGGATTGGACGGGAACCACTGGGTGAAGACGTCCCGCCACAGGTACTGGAGCGCCTGCGGGAAGGGCCCCGAACTCCCGAAGACGGCCCAGGTGCCCGCCGGGACCTCCAGCGCGTCCAGGTCCTCGGGCACGGCCGCGCCCGTCACCACGCCGTGGTAGTAGTCGAGTTCGGTCCCCTCCGCCCTGCTCGCGGCGAGATCGTCGCTCACCCCGACGATTCCGCGCGGTTCCTGATCGGACAGTTCCCCGATGCGCCGTACGGTGTCCTCGCCGATGCCCCGGACGAACGTGACGATGGCCGGGTTCGCCCCCTCGTGCACCAGCGGAACCCGCGCCTTCCTGCCGACCACGCGGAACGCTTCCTTCTCCACGATCCGGTATCGCATGCTCCCGCTCCCTTCGACCACGAGCCGGAAGGACATCCGGGGCTGGGAGCGCAGAACCGCACCGGTCCGCCTGGCCTCGCCCGGACCGACGCCGTGCATCGCCCGGAACGCCCGCGCGAACGCCTCCCCCGAGCCGTAGCCGTAGCGCACCGCGATCTCCAGCAGCGTCCGCTCCCCCGCCAGCACCTCGGCCCCCGCGAGCGTGAGCCGCCTGCGCCGGACGTACTCGGACAGCGGGATCCCGGCCAGCGCCGAGAACATCCGCCGGAAGTGGTACTCAGACGTCATCGCGATCCGCGCCAGCTCGGCCGCCTCGATCCGCTGACCGAGGCGGCCCTCGATGTGCTCCATGGCCTGATTCAGCCGCTCCAGCACCCCGGACTCCTTCCCTAACGAACAGTCACGCTAGGGAATGCGACTCCCCGCGGACCCGACAGTCCGTGCCCGGTCCGGTCGGGTCCCCGGCTCGGCGCGTGCCGGGTTCGGTCGGGTCCCCGGCTCGGCGCGCGCCGGACCGAACCGTGAGGATGCGCTTCCGCCCCCAGGCACCCGGGCACCACACCCGACCCGGCCCCGGGGGCGCCCGCCCCTGCTCGGACCGGGGCCCTCGGGGACGCCCCGCCCACGCGAGCGTCCGGCACCCGCACGTGTCCCATCTCACCCGTCCGTGTGCGTCACGTCCCCGTTCCGGCCCATTCCAAGCCCCGCCCCCGTCCCCGACCGGCGATCCCACGGTCCGGGGACGGGGGACGCATGGCTATGGAAGACACGGTGACGGCGGCCCGATGCGCCGGGCGGGGCAACCGGCGACGAAAGCCCGGCGCCCCCGGAGGCCCGGCCGTAAGCTCCGGGACATGCAGGTCATCCAGTCCACGAAGCTCGCCAACGTCTGTTACGAAATCCGGGGCCCCGTGCTGGAGGAGGCGATGCGCCTGGAGGCGGCCGGTCATCGCATCCTCAAGCTCAACACCGGCAACCCCGCCGCGTTCGGGTTCGAGTGCCCGCCCGAGATCCTCGAGGACATACTGCGCAACCTCTCCGGGGCGCACGGCTACGGCGACGCGAAAGGACTGCTGTCCGCGCGGCGGGCGGTGGTGCAGCACTACCAGACCAAGGGCATCGACCTCGATGTCGAGGACGTCTATCTGGGCAACGGCGTCTCCGAGCTGATCCAGATGTCGATGCAGGCGCTGCTCGACGACGGCGACGAGGTGCTGGTACCCGCTCCGGACTACCCGCTGTGGACGGCGTCGGTCTCGCTGGCGGGCGGCACGGCGGTGCACTACCGCTGCGACGAGCAGTCCGACTGGATGCCGGACCTCGCCGACATCGAGCGGAGGATCACCGACCGCACCAAGGCGCTCGTGATCATCAACCCGAACAATCCGACGGGCGCGGTCTACGACGACGCGATGCTGCGCGGGCTCACGGAGATCGCCCGGCGGCACAACCTGGTCGTCTGCTCGGACGAGATCTACGACCGGATCCTGTACGACGGCGCCACCCACACCCCCACCGCGACCATCGCCCCCGACCTGCTGGTGCTCACCTTCAACGGGCTCTCCAAGAACTACCGGGTGGCCGGATACCGGTCGGGCTGGCTGGCGGTGTGCGGCCCGAAGGCGCACGCCGCCTCGTACATCGAGGGTCTGACGATCCTCGCCAACATGCGGCTCTGCGCCAACATGCCGTCCCAGCACGCCGTGGCCACCGCCCTCGGCGGACGGCAGTCGATCGACGAGCTGGTGCTGCCGGGCGGTCGGATGCGGGAGCAGCGGGACGTGGCGTACGACCTGCTGACCCGGATCCCGGGCGTGACCTGTGTGAAGCCGAAGGGGGCGCTGTACCTCTTCCCGCGCCTCGATCCCAAGGTCTACAAGATCAAGGACGACCGGCAGATGGTGCTCGACCTGCTGCGGGCCGAGAAGATCATGGTCGTGCACGGCACCGGATTCAACTGGCCGGAGCCCGATCACTTCCGCGTCGTGACCCTGCCCTCGGCCGAGGACCTGACGGACGCGGTGACCAGGATCGCGCACTTCCTGGACGGATACGGCCAGCCTTGACGGGGCGATGCCCGCCCCGTCGAACGGGCCCGGCCACGACGTCCGGCCACGACGCGGCGTCCGGCCCCGCCGCGGCCGGACGCCACCCGCACCTCGATCAGGGACAACTTTAGACTAAATCTAATGTAGGATGGTCTCACAGCGACACCAGGAGGCCATCCATGTACGAACCGATCCGCACCAAATCGGTCCACACACCGGCCGACCACGCCGGCGACTTCCCGCACCGCTCCCGCGAGGAGGAGCTGGACATCCAGCTCGCCGGACACCTGGCCGCACTGCTCGCGGTCACCGACGAACTGGGGCTGGACGCGGCGGGCGACCGTATCGCCGAACAGGTCGCCCGGCTGCGCGGTACGCCGCCGGCCCGGCACGCCGGCCGGAGCGAAGCACCCGCACCCGCCCTCCACCGCCGCGCACACGCCCTCGCGGGCCGGGCTCTGGTGGTGGCCGCGTCCCGCGCCGACACCGTCGTCGCGATCCTCGCGGCCGAGCGCATGGACGCCCACACGGCGGCGATGGCCTCGCCCATCGCGTCCGGCACCCCGTCACGACTGGTCGGCGCCCGCTGACGGCCCCGGTCCACGGGCCGCGGAGGCGCGTGGGCCGGGCGCCATTCAACTATCGGAGAAATACCCCTTTCGCCGCTTTTTTCGAACGCCCCGGTGAATGGCCGCGGACGGACAGATGTCGCGCGCGCCATCGTTGGGATCCGCTGTCCGCAGCGGGCAACCCTCCCCGCACAACGTCGGTCTGGACGGTGTCACGCCCGTCCGGAGCGTGAGAGCAACTGCGGAGAGGTCGACATGAGTGACGTAGCGGTCACCGTGATCATCCCGGTCTACAACGCCGCCGATTTCCTGGACGAATGCCTGGAGTCGATCGCGCGGCAGAGCCTGGGATTCGAGCGCGTCGAGGTCGTGGCCGTGAACGACGGTTCCACCGACGCAAGCGGTGCGGTACTGGACGGGTGGGCCGAGCGGCACCCCAACGTCAGGGTCGTGCACCAGAGCAACTCCGGGGCTCCCGGCGGTCCTCGCAACCGGGGTGTCGACATGGCGAGGGGCGAGTTCCTGTTCTTCGCCGACCCTGACGACTACCTGGGCCCGGACGCGCTGCGGCGGATGGTGGAGATCGCCGAGCGCAACGACTCGGACGTGGTGCTGGGCCGGATCCGGGGCGTGGGCCGGGGCGCCCCGACCGAGCCGTTCGCCGCGACCGTCGAACGCGGCGACGTGTGGTCGACCAGGGCGATGTTCAGCCTGACCCCGCAGAAACTCTTCAGGCGCTCGCTCGTGGTCGAACACGGTCTGCGCTTCGCCGAAGGGGTGCGGCTGGCGGAGGAGCAGCCGTTCATCGTCCCCGCCTATCTGCGGGCGCGGGCGATCTCGGTGGTCGCCGACTACGACTGCTACTACCTCGTCGACCGCGAGGGATTCGCCCATCTGACGAAGCAGCAGCCACCGGCCGAGTCGTTCTACTCGGCGGTGCGCGCGGCCCTGGGCTCGATCGTGGAACTGACCGAGCCCGGCGAGCGGCGCAACGAGTTGCTCGTGCGGTTCGCCAAGGTGGAGCTGATGGCGAAGTTCGGCCCGAACTACCATCGTTGGACCTCAGCCGAGCGCCAGGAGTCGTACGCCCGCATCGCGGGCGAGGTGCTGCGCGAGTTCATTCCGCAGGAGGTCATGACCGGTTTCTCACCACTCGTCCAGCTGCGCGCCCGGCTGCTGCGCGAGGGCGGGCGGATCGATGAACTGCTCTCCCTGTCCCGTCACGACAGCCTCGCCTGGGCCGAGCTCGAACCCGGCCCCGACGCCCTGGAGTGGCTCGACGGCGGACGGCGGGCGGCCCTGCTGGTGCGCAGCTCGCACTACCGCGGCACCGGTTCGCGACGGGTCCGGCACAGCGTCGTGCTGCGCCACGCCGACGGCTACGAGGTGCTGATTCCCGTGGGGAGGGCCACGCCCACCGACGCCCCGCTGACCGCCCGTGTCGTCCTGGACCCGCTCGGCCTCCACCGGTACGCCCACCGCCCCGGCCGGTGGGAAATCCTGCTTCGTGTGACGGCGGACAACGGCCGGGGCAGCCACGACGTGCCACTGCTGCTCCCGGCACCGGACGGGGGCGGGGAGCGACGCCCCCTCCCGGACCGCGCACGCGCCAAGCGGCTGTACGCGCACGGGGTCCGGCCGATGGCGGCATGGACGGCACAGCGGCCGGACGGGCGTGTGGTGCTGGTCGCCGTGGACTGGCGCACGGTCGCGCGGAAGGTCCGCAAGCGGCTGCGTCGCCGCTGATCCGTGTGCGGGCCGCTTCCCTCCGCCTCCCGCACACGATCACGGCGCACCTGGCGGACGGCGTACCCAGGGCACTGCGTACGCGACCGGGCCATGGGCGAACCACGGCCAGGTCACAACTCCACTGCAACCAGGATCAGTTGCGCACCCGCACCGTCACCGAAGCCGTCGACGCCGCGCGGGCGGCGGTGGGCGGGGTGAGGGCGGTGAGCCCCGCGGCGGTGAGTGTCAGCGCGGCCAGTGCCGCCGCGATGCGTCCATGGTGCCGGATCTTGTTCAACCGAGTCCCCCACAGGCCCTGTCGACCTCCGGCCGGCATGACCGGAGAAGAGAGGGAGGAACATCGAAGCGTTGTGGAGGTCCTGTGCGCAAGCATGCGGCGTTGCCCGGACGTTCTGCGCGAAAAAGGGCGCCCGAAGACCGGCCCGCACCTGCGTACGCGCGCCGCCCGTACTCCCACCCCGGGCGCGGGACCGTACACCCGTCACCCCCGTACGCCGTTGTACGGGGGTGACGGACGGGCAAGGGCGGTCCCCGGAACCGTGAGGGGGTTCCGGGGACCGGACCGCGGCGGGCCGTCGACCCCACAGGTCAGGGCGGATGTCCAATGGCCCGGCCACGGGGCGTGCGAGGACGCGCCCGCGCACGGGGCGCGCCCCGAGGGGTCAGCCCAGGCGCTGGACCAGGGCGCGGTACTCGTCCCACAGCTCCTTGGGGGCGTGGTCGCCGAAGGTGTTGAGGTGCTCGGGGACCAGGCCCGCCTCCTCGCGCCAGACGTCCTTGTCGACCGTGAGCAGGAAGTCCAGGTCGGCGTCGGAGAGGTCCAGGCCCTCGGTGTCCAGGGCGTCCTTGGTGGGCAGGATGCCGATCGGCGTCTCGACGCCCTCGGCCTTGCCCTCCAGGCGCTCGACGATCCACTTCAGGACGCGGCTGTTCTCGCCGAAGCCGGGCCACACGAACTTGCCCGCGTCGTTCTTGCGGAACCAGTTCACGTAGTAGATCCTCGGGAGCTTCGACTGGTCCGGCTTGTCCGCGCCGACCTTCAGCCAGTGCGCCATGTAGTCGCCCATGTTGTAGCCGCAGAACGGCAGCATGGCGAACGGGTCGCGGCGCAGCTCGCCGACCTTGCCCTCGGCGGCGGCGGTCTTCTCGGAGGCCACGTTGGCGCCGAGGAAGACGCCGTGCTGCCAGGTGAAGGACTCGGTGACCAGCGGAACGGCCGAGGCGCGGCGGCCACCGAAGAGGATCGCGGAGATCGGCACGCCCTTGGGGTCCTCCCACTCGGGCGCGATGATCGGGCACTGGCCGGCCGGGACGGTGAAGCGGGCGTTGGGGTGGGCGGCCGGGGTGTCGGACGCGGGAGTCCAGTCGTTGCCCCGCCAGTCGGTGAGGTGGGCCGGAGCGGTCTCCGTCATGCCCTCCCACCAGACGTCGCCGTCGTCGGTGAGCGCGACGTTGGTGAAGACGGAGTTGCCCCACATGGTCTTCATGGCGTTGGCGTTGGTGTGCTCGCCGGTGCCGGGCGCGACGCCGAAGAAGCCGGCCTCGGGGTTGATGGCGTAGAGGCGGCCGTCCTCGCCGAAGCGCATCCAGGCGATGTCGTCGCCGATGGTCTCGACGGTCCAGCCGGGAACGGTCGGCTCCAGCATGGCGAGGTTGGTCTTGCCGCAGGCGGACGGGAACGCCGCGGCGATGTACTTCGCCTCGCCCTGCGGCGGGGTGAGCTTGAGGATCAGCATGTGCTCGGCGAGCCAGCCCTCGTCACGCGCCATGACGGAGGCGATGCGCAGCGCGTAGCACTTCTTGCCGAGCAGGGCGTTGCCGCCGTAGCCGGAGCCGTACGACCAGATCTCGCGGTCCTCGGGGAAGTGCGAGATGTACTTGGTGGTGTTGCACGGCCAGGGGACGTCCTCCTGGCCCTCCTCCAGGGGCGCGCCGACGCTGTGGACGGCCTTGACGAAGAAGCCGTCGGTGCCCAGCTCGTCGAGGACGGCCCGACCCATGCGCGTCATGGTGCGCATGGAGACGGCGACGTACGCGGAGTCGGTGATCTCGACGCCGATCGCGGAGAGCGGGGACCCGACGGGGCCCATGCAGAAAGGCACGACGTACATCGTGCGCCCGCGCATGGAGCCGTGGAAGATCCCCTTCTCACCGGTGAAGCCGTTTCCCTCTTCCCCGGTGAAGATGGCCCGCATCTCGGCGGGAGCCTTCCAGTGGTTCGTCGGACCGGCGTCCTCCTCCTTCTCGGAGCAGATGAACGTACGGTCCTCGACTCGGGCGACGTCGCTGGGGTCGGAGGCGGCGTAGTACGAGTTCGGACGCTTGGTCTCGTCCAGCTTCTTGAACGTTCCCTTGGCCACGAGCTCCCCGCACAGGCGCTCGTACTCGGCCTCGGAACCGTCGCACCAGACCACCCGGTCCGGCTGGGTGAGGGCAGCGATCTCGTTCACCCAGGAGACGAGGACCTGGTGATTGGTGGGGGCAGTGAGGGGAGCCGCGATGTCGCGCGCCACGATCGCTCCTTGTCGAGGGTATTTGCTGTTCGGCCCCGTGGGGGCTGCGACCCGGACGCTTCGTCCCCTTCGAATTCGTTGGCGCTCATCCGGTGCCGACCGCACTCATTTGATCATCCGACCCCTGCGCCCATATGTCCAGAGGGCCGCACACGTGAGCATGGCCACTTCTGTCCGTTACCTACGGTCCCGTAGGTACGATGCGGGAATGACTGCCGCCACAGCCGCGCCCGAGCCGGCCGGACCGGACACGGCCGCACCCGACGCCGTTTCGACCACCCCGACCGCACCGACCGTCCCGCTGAAGCCACGGCTGCGTGGCTGGCTGCACGCCGGGATGTTCCCCGCCGTGATCGTCGCGGGGGTCGCGCTGATCGCGCTGACCGACAGTGCCCGGGGGCGCATCGCCTGTGCCGTGTACACCCTGACCGCGTGCCTGCTGTTCGGGGTGAGCGCGCTCTACCACCGCGGTACCTGGGGCCCGCGCGGCGAGGCGGTGCTGCGCCGCCTCGACCACGCCAACATCTTCCTGATCATCGCGGGCACCTACACCCCGCTGACCCTGCTCCTGCTGCCCGAGTCGACCGGGCGGCCGCTGCTGTGGGCGGTGTGGGTGGCGGCGGCCGCGGGAATCGCCTTCCGGGTGTTCTGGGTGGGCGCCCCGCGCTGGCTCTACACGCCCTGCTACATAGCCATGGGCTGGGCCGCGGTGTTCTTCCTGCCGGACTTCCTGCGCACCGGGGGGATCGCGGTGCTGGTGCTGGTCGTCGTCGGCGGGCTGCTCTACAGCGCCGGCGGCGTCATCTACGGCATCAAGCGGCCGAACCCGTCACCGCGCTGGTTCGGCTTCCACGAGGTGTTCCACTCGCTGACGCTGGCGGCCTTCATCGTGCACTACGTCGGCATCTCGCTGGTGGCCTACAACCACTCCTGAGCCGCCCCGCCTCACCCGGCTGCGCACGCACACCTTCCCGAGCCGCCCACGTACTCCCACGTCGGCCCGCTCCCCCGCTTCCCGGCCCTCGTGGCCCCGCCGACCTGCCCGGCCCGCTCCCCGGTCTTCCGTTTCCCGCCGTTACCCGTCGTCCTCGCCCAGTGGCCGTGGCTCCCCGAGCCGCGGCCGTGCCTCGTTCGGGGCCGTGTTCATGGCCGTCCATGGCCCCCGGACCCGTGGATGGCCGACAATGACGACCATGGCCGTCACCTCCCGTACCCCTTCCGTTTCCGCCTCCGGGGCGCCGTCCGCCGCGTCCGGGGGACCGTCCGCCGCGCCCGGGATCCCGTCGCAGCCGGGGCTGCGCGAGCGGAAGAAGCTCAAGACCCGGACGGCGATCCGCCGGGCGGCGTACCGGCTGATCGCCGAGCAGGGGTACGAGACGACGACGATCGAGCAGATCGCGGAGGCGGCCGAGGTGTCGCCGAGCACGGTGTGCCGCTACTTCGCGACCAAGGAGGACATCGTCCTCACCGACGCCTACGGCCCGGTCCTGGAGGCCGGGCTGCGCGAGCGGCCGGCCGGTGAACCGCCGCTGGAGTCGCTGCGGATCGTCATGACCGAGATGCTGCCGACATTCCTCGTGAGCGACGAGGAGGAGGTGCGCCGGCGCACCCGACTGGTGGTGGAGGTCCCCGCCGTCCGGGCACGGATGACGGAGACCATGTCGGACACGGCGAGGATGCTGGCCCTGGTGCTGGCCGAGCGCAGCGGGCGCGGCGCCGACGACCTGGTGGTCCGGGTGTTCGTCGCGGCGGCGCTGGGCGTGCTGCGCGAGGTGACCCTGTACTGGGGCGAGCACGGCCAGAAGGACGATCTGCCGGCCCTCATCCGGCAGGCGCTGGACGCGCTCGGAGACGGCCTGACGCTGTAACCGGTCCCCGATGCCGCGGCCCGACGACGCCGTGGTGCTCCTCCCGGCCCCGGCCGGGAGCGCGTCCGGGGCCCCGGGCCCGTGTCCGGCCGGTGGCGTACCGCCGCCCGCCTCTCAGGACGAGCGGCGGCCCGCCTCGGAAGGGCCGGACGGGCCTGACGGGCCGGATCCCAGGCGCCGGGCCAGCTCCTCCGGATCCGTCGTCGGGGCGTCGCACACGAAGTGCCGGCACACGTACGCCGTCGGCGCGCCGCCCACCATCGGCCGGTCGGCCAGCAGCGGGAACTCCGCTCCGCCCGTCTCCCCGGCCGCCACCACCGCGCCGGGCGCCCGTCCCAGCAGTGCCGTACGGTGCAGTTCGCCCCCGACCGGACCGGCGACCGCCACCTCGCGCGGCCCGTCGAGCAGCGCCTCGGCGGCGGCGAGCCCCCAGCCGATGAACCGGGGCACCCGCGGGCCGAGCGTCCTCACCACGCCCAACGCCCCTTCCGCGGCGGCGCGATGGGCCTGCGAACCGGTGTGTGCGGCGTACGAGAGGAGCGCGCCGGCCGCCGCCGTCCAGCCCGCCGGGGCCGCGTTGTCGGTGGGGTCCTGCGGGCGGCGGATCAGCTGCTCGGCGTCGTCCGCCGTGTCGTACAACTGCCCGCCCCCGCCGGTGAAGTGCTGGAGCACGATGTCGAGGAGGAAACCGGCGAACTCCAGCCAGACTCCCTCGCCGGTGACCGCGGCCAGGGCGAGGAAGCCCTCCGCCACGTCTCCGTAGTCCTCCAGGACCCCGGCGTGCCCGCCCGCCCGGCCGTCCTTGGAGGTACGGGCCAGCCGGGCGGTGTCCCCCATGTGGACCCGGACCAGCAGATCCGCCGCCTCGGTGGCCCGTTCGACCAGATCGGGCCGGTCGAAGCAGGTGCCCGTCTCGGCGAGCGCGGCGATCGCCAGGCCGTTCCAGGCGGCGACCACCTTGTCGTCCCGCCCGGGGCAGGGGCGCTCCTCACGGGCGGCCAGCAGCCGGGCCCGTACGTCGGCGACCCGCTCCCCGTCCGCGTCGGACTCCGCACCGGCCGACCGGAGGACGGAGGCGCCCCCCTCGAAGGTGCCCTCCTCCGTCACGTCGAAGTACGCGGCGGCGAAGGCCGCGTCCTGCTCCCCGAGGACATCGCGGAGCTGCTCGGGAGTCCACACGTAGTACGCGCCCTCGACATGGCGACCGGACCCGACCGCGTTCTCGGCCTTCCCGGCGCCGTTGGTGTCCTCGACGCTGTCGGCGTCGAGCGCGGAGGCGAAACCGCCCTCGGCGGTGCGCAGTTCGCGCACCATGAAGTCGGCGGTCTCCAGGGCGACCCGGCGGGCCTCCTCCGAGCCCGTCGCCCGCCACAGGTGCGTGTACACCCGGCAGAGCTGCGCGTTGTCGTAGAGCATCTTCTCGAAGTGCGGTACCAGGGGTCCACCGGGGCGCTGGCGCAGTACGTACCGGTGGAAGCCGCCCCCGACCTGGTCGAACAGGCTCGACCCGGCCATCGCCCGGCACAGCCCCTCGGCCATGTCGAGGGCTCCATGGGACTCGGTCCGGGCGTGGTGGCGGAGCAGGAACTCCACGACCATGCCCGCCGGGAACTTCGTGTCCCCGCCGAACCAGCCGGTCTCCGGGTCGTACGCACGGGTGAGTTCGAGCAGCGCGCGGGCGAGCTCCGCCTCGCCGGGCGGTCCGGCCTGGGCGAGGTCCAGCTGCCGCCCGGCCAGGTCCCGCGCGATCCTCCCCGCCACCTCGGTCACCTCGTCGGGCCGCTCGGCCCAGGCCGCCCGCACCCCCTCCAGCACCTGCTTGAACGACGGCATGCCGTGCCGCGGCTCGGGCGGGAAGTACGTGCCGAAGTAGAACGGCCGGCCCTCGGAGGTCATGAACACCGACATCGGCCAGCCGCCCTGCCCCGTCGCCGCCTGGAGCGCCTCCATGTAGACGGCGTCGACATCGGGGCGCTCCTCGCGGTCCACCTTCACGGACACGAAGTGCGCGTTCATGAAGGCGGCCGTCTCCTCGTCCTCGAAGCTCTCGTGGGCGAGGACATGGCACCAGTGGCAGGAGCTGTACCCGACGCTCAGGAACACGGGCACGCCGCGCCGACGTGCCTCCTCGAACGCGGCGGGCTCCCACGGCCACCAGTCGACGGGATTGTCCGCGTGCTGGAGCAGGTACGGGGACGTGGCGTGCGCGAGTCGGTTGGCCATGTCCCCATCCTGTCGCACACGAGGGAACGACGCGCCCACGCCACGGGGCGCGGCGTACGCCTCGGGCCTCCACGGCCCGGACGGGCCCGCCCTCCACCGCGCTCCGTCCCGGTCGACCTGCCGCGCTCCGTCCCGGCTCAGCCCGCCCAGCGCCCGGAGAGGAAGGTGACGGCGACGACGGTCATCAGGGGGGCGGCGACGGCGAGATAGGCGGTCTTGACGAGGGGCCTGCGCAGGCTCCACACGGCGAGCCCGACCCACAGGGGCCACCACAGGAGGGTCGCCCGGGGGATGGACGTGTACCAGTAGGAGGTGCCCAGGGCCCACAGGCTCAGCCCGATGTACGCGGCCTCCGGCCAGCGCCTGCGCCACAGCAGCAGGCCGCACAGGGCGACACCGACCAGCATGGCGAGCAGCTCGGCCTGGCTCATCAGGGCGTACCCGGTGGCCTGGGAGTGGCCGAAGGCGGCGTGCCAGGTGTTCGCCCAGGCTTCCCAGGGGGCGTGGAAGTCGCGGTACCAGCCGCGCTCCTCGGCGTGCTTCCAGGCCATCCAGTCGCCGGTGTGCGCGTGCAGGTACCAGCTGTACAGGAGCGGGGCGAGGGCGGGCAGGAACAGCCAGGGAAGGCGGCGCCAGTGGGCGGCGGTGCGGGCGGTGACCAGGAAGTGGACGGCGAGGGCCGCGGCGAGGAAGAGGCCGCTGACCCGGACGGTGGTGGCCAGGGCCGTCAGCACGGCCGCGAGCGGCCAGTTGAGGCGCTGGGCGGCCAGCCAGGCGGGCAGGGCCAGGGCGAGGAAGAGCGCCTCGGTGTAACCGGCGGCCAGGAAGACCGCGCACGGGGAGAGCAGGAAGAACAGGGCCGCCCGGGGCCCGGCCTCGTCCTGCGGCAGGTACAGCCGGGCGATCCGGGCGAGGGCCACCACGGCGACGCCCCCGGCGACGAACGAGATCAGGGCACCGGCCGCGGGCCAGCTCGGGACGACCACATGGACGGCCCGCAGCAGGAAGGGGAAGCCCGGGAAGAACGCCTCCCTGTTGTCCCACTCGGACATCCAGGGCCCCTGCCCGTTCGGGAAGTAGCCCTCCTGGGCTATGTGCAGGTAGTGCCACCAGTCCCACCGCTGCCACGACGAGAAGAACTCACCGGCGTGCCGGCTCCGGCCGTCGTCGGCGAACAGCCAGCGGGTGCAGTACGCGACGGTCCAGATGCCCACCCGGGTCAGCAGGTACAGCCACAGCACCTCGCGGTCGGCCGGCGCGAGCCACCGCAGCGGCCGCGGCGACCGGCCGAGGTCGCCCTTGTCCGGCGCCGGGGCGGTGACGGACGGGTTCGGGACGGTCCCGGTCCGGGCTGGCCGGTGCTCGTGCTGCCGGCTGGGGGGAGGGAGGGTCACTTCGGGTTCTCCGGGGTCGGGGTGGGCGGGCCGGACGGGCCGGACGGTTCGGGTGCTTCGGACGGGCCGGCGGGCCGGACGGGCGCCGGCCCGCGGACGGACCGGAGGCGGACGAGGACGGGAGGGCGGACAGCAGAGGGAAGGGGGCAGTCGGACAGGAAGGAGAAAAAAAGAGAAACAGGAGGCGGACAGGAGCGGCGGACGCGAGGTGCGCGCGGCTGCCCCGGTCAGGGGCCGGAGGACGACGGGGACGGCGGATGCGACGGGGTCGACGGGGAGGACGGTGGCGGGCTGGTGCTCCGGCTCGGCGCGACCGGTCCGTCGCTCCGCGCGTAGAACTCTTCGAACTCCTCGACGGTCAACAAACAGCTCCTGGATCTCCTCGGTCTCACCAGGCATACGCCCGGCACCCCGCGTCCGGACGACATCGCCCCGGAAGAAGTCGTGTGACGGTAGCCACATCGGCCGGTGCGGCCCGGAGTCGCCGAGGGCACCGCGACGGCGGACCGGAGGAGCGCATGGAGGTGTTCACGGCCGTACGCGAGTGCGCGGGATCACGCGGTGGTTCACGGCCGCGCGGCATCGCGGGACCGCGGAACGCGGCCGGACGCCGGGTACGGCCGACGGGCAGGACGCCCGGCACCATGAGGCCCGGGCGCAACGCGCGGGCATGAGGCCGTCCCGGGGCATGAGGCTGTGCCCGCCACGCCCGGGAGGTCATGGGCATGGCGGGCACGGCGGTACAAGGGCGCGGCGGGCGGCGCGCCCACTCCACCCGCTTCCGCGCGTGCGCCGCTTCCGCCTCCGCGCTCGCGCTTCCGTCGGCCCTACTTGCGCTTCGCGGCGCCCGCTCCCGCGGTGGCGTCGGCCGTCACCGCGGGATCCGGGGCCTCCTCGAAGTCGACCCTGTCCATGTGCCGGTTCATGGACTTCATCAGCATCCACACGCCGACGGCGAGCGCCGCGAAGACGATGAAGCCGAGGACGCCGGGGGTCACCTTGTTCTTGTCGAACGAGTCGGCAAGCGTGACGAGGTCGGTCAGTGCCTGAGTCGCGTACATATCAGGCATTGTCGCGGATGCCCGCGAAGAGGTCGCTCTCGGGGAGGGAGGTATCGACGAGAGACCTCGCCAGCTCGTACTCCTCGGTCGGCCAGACCTCCTTCTGGAGGTCCATCGGGACGCGGAACCAGCCGCCGTCGGGGTCGATCTGCGTCGCGTGCGCGATCAGCGCCTTGTCGCGGATCTCGAAGAAGTCCGCGCACGGGATGTGCGTGGTGAGGGTCCGCTCCTCCTGCCCGAACTCCTTCCAGCGCTTGAGCCACTCGCCGTACGGGGACTCCAGCCCCCGGGCCAGCAGGGCCTCGTGGAGCGCCACCGTGCGCGGCCGGTTGAAGCCCTGGTTGTAGTAGAGCTTCTGCGGCTGCCAGGCCGGCCCGAACTCCGACTCCGGGAAGGTCTCGGTGTCCGTCGCTCCCTCGAACGCGATCATCGTGATCTTGTGGGTCATGATGTGGTCGGGGTGCGGGTACCCGCCGTTCTCGTCGTACGTCGTGATGACCTGCGGCCGGAACGCGCGGATGCTGCGGACGAGCCGTCCCGCGGCCTTCTCCTCGTCCTCCAGCGCGAAGCAGCCCTCGGGCAGCGGCGGCAGCGGGTCGCCCTCGGGCAGCCCCGAGTCGACGAAGCCGAGCCACTCCTGCGTGACACCCAGGATCTCCCGGGCCTCGTCCATTTCCTTTCTGCGCACCTCGTGGATGTGTTCCTCGATGTACGCGTCCCCCTGGAGCTTCGGGTTGAGGATGGAGCCGCGCTCGCCTCCCGTGCAGGTCACGACCAGCACGTCCACCCCCTCGGACACATACTTGGCCATCGTCGCCGCGCCCTTGCTCGATTCGTCGTCGGGGTGGGCATGAACGGCCATCAAACGCAGCTGCTCAGTCAATCTGGGTCCTCAGTGATCGGTCGCGATCCGGTCGCGATTACGCGGTGTCGTCAACGCCGACGTCGTGTGTCGTCGACGTCGACGTGGTGTGTCGTCCCCGCGGGACGTGGGCGCGGGGTGGTGGTCGGGTGGCGGTCCGGGGCTTCTATAGTGACCGAACCGGGGGGCGGAAAATTCCTCGGTCCCCGGCACGGGAGGAACGATCATGACGGCGGTGCGCGACGCGCTTCCGGAGAACCGCTACGGCCGCTCCGCGGACGAGCGCGCCGACCGCGGGCTCAGGATCATCGGCTCGGTGCTCGGCGTCGCCTTCCTCGGTGTGATCGGGTGGTTCGGCTACGACTACGTCTCCGGCCAGCAGATCAGCGCCGAGATGATCAAGCGCAAGGTCGTCTCCGACGAGCGGGTCGACGTGCACCTGGAGGTGCGCAAGGACGCGGATGCCAAGGGCTACTGCACCCTCCGCGCCCAGCACGAGGACGGCAGCGAAGTGGCCCGCAAGGACTTCCGCTTCGACGACCGCACCGGCCGCGTGGACCGCATCGTGTCGTTGCGTACGACCGCGCGGGCGACCAGCGTCGAACTGATCGGCTGCACCGCCGACGGCGGCCCGGCGAACTGACCCGCCGCACAGCGACACCCGGCGGCTCCAACAGCCGCTGACCTGCACATACGCAGTCCTGATGATTTACCTCCTCCCCCTTTTCCCGGTGAATTGTTAGGCTCGTGGTTTCGCCCACCCGTAGAGGCTCATGCTTACGGGTAGGGCGATGCTTTGTATTCCCAGTACCGACGAGGAGCACCCTGTGACCCAGACCAGCGAAAACGTCACCTGGCTCACGCAGGAGGCGTACAACCAGCTCAAGGCCGAGCTGGAGTACCTGTCTGGTCCCGCGCGCACGGAAATCTCCGTAAAGATCGCGGCGGCCCGTGAGGAGGGTGACCTCCGGGAGAATGGCGGGTATCACGCGGCCAAGGAGGAGCAGGGCAAGATGGAGCTGCGCGTGCGCCAGCTCACCCAGCTCCTGGAGCACGCGAAGGTCGGCGAGGCACCCGCCGACGACGGCGTGGTCGAGCCCGGCATGGTCGTCACCATCGCGTTCGACGGCGACCCGGACGACACCCTGACCTTCCTGCTCGCCTCCCGCGAGTACGCGAGCTCGGACATCGAGACGTACTCCCCGCAGTCGCCGCTCGGCACCGGCGTCAACGGCAAGCGCACGGGCGACGTGGCCGAGTACGAGCTGCCGAACGGCAAGATGGCGAGCGTGAAGATCCTCGCGGCGAAGCCCTACACCGGCTGATCCGCAGGCATCGACGACGCGGGGTGCCGCCGACCCGGAAGGGACCGGCGGCACCCGCGCGTTCACGGGGCGAAGCGCCGCGTAGGTGAACACGTGAAGCGCCACGCACGGGACCACGCACGGGACCACGCACGGCAAACGCGGCCCGGGCCGGCCCGGTACAGCCCGGCCCGGACCTCAGCCCATCACCAGATAACCGGCCTCGCGCAGCGCCGCCGAGACCTCCTCGCAGTGCTCCGGCCCCTTCGTCTCCAGTTGGAGCTCCACCTCGACCTCGGTCAGCCCGAGCCGGGGATCGGTGCGGACGTGACCGATGTCGAGCACGTTGGCGTCGACCACCGAGAGCACGCCGAGCAGCGTGGCCAGCGCCCCCGGCCGGTCGGACAGCCGCAGCCGCAGGCTCAGGTAGCGCCCGGCCGCCACCATGCCGTGGGTCAGGACGCGCTGCATCAGCAACGGGTCCACGTTGCCGCCCGACAGCAGCGCCACCACCGGTCCGCGGAACGACTCCGGATCGCTCAGCAGCGCCGCGACCGGGCTCGCGCCCGCCGGTTCGACCACCAGCTTCGCCCGCTCCAGGCAGAGCAGCAGCGCGCTGGACAGCTCGTCCTCGGAGACCGTGCGGACCTCGTCGACCAGCTCCCGGACGATCCCGAACGGCACGTCGCCGGGCCGCCCCACCTTGATGCCGTCGGCCATCGTGTTCAGCGAGCCGATCGACACCGGGTGTCCCGCGGCCAGCGAGGGCGGGTAGCCGGCCGCGCCCGCCGCCTGCACGCCCACGACCCGTACGTCGGGCCGCAGCGCCTTCACCGCCAGCGCGACGCCCGCGACGAGCCCGCCGCCGCCGACCCCGACGACGATCGTGCGCACCTCGGGGCACTGTTCGAGGATCTCCAGGCCGACCGTGCCCTGCCCGGCGATGATGTCGGGGTGGTCGAAGGGGTGGATGAAGACCGCGCCGGTCTCCCGCGCGTACTCCTGCGCGGCGGCCAGCGCCTCGTCGACGACATGGCCGTGGAGCCGGACCTCCGCCCCGTACTGGCGGGTGGCGGCCACCTTCGGCAGCGGCGCCCCGACCGGCATGAAGACCGTCGAGCGCACGCCGAGCAGCGAGGACGCGAGCGCGACGCCCTGCGCGTGGTTCCCGGCGCTCGCCGCGACGACCCCGGCCGCCCGCTCCACCGGGGACAGGCCGGCGATCCGCACATAGGCGCCGCGCAGCTTGAACGAACCCGTGCGCTGGAGGTTCTCGCACTTGAGGTGGACCGGCGCCCCGACGAGGCCCGACAGGTGACGGCTGCCTTCCATGGGCGTCACCCTGGCCACGCCGGAGAGCATCTTCTGCGCCCCGCGGACGTCGTCGAGGATGAGCGGGGGATGATGGCCGGGAGTGCGGAAGTCCATACGGCAAGTCTCGCAGCCCGAGGGAGATCCGCCGCGTCGCCCGCGGTCCCGTCCTGCGCCGGTGTTCACGGGTTTGTGCAGCACTGGTACGCGTTGCCCCGGGGCCGCGTACTCTGTCCCCCACCCATCCGACACCGTACGAAGAGAGCTCCCGGCCATGCCCCCTCAGGACATGACGACAGCTGCGTCTCCTTCCGGGGGCGCGGCCCCCGAGCCCACGGAAACCGAGCACGTCCTGGACGCGCTCCAGCACCAGGTCGCGGTGTTCGCCCGCCGTGCCGAGCAGACCCGCCTCGGCGGCGTCGGCCAGGTGCGCAATTCCATGGACCGGGCCGCCTATCTGCTGCTGAACCGGCTGGACCGGGAGGGGCCGATGGGCGTCAAGGCCCTGGCCGCGGGCATGGGGATCGACTCCTCGACCGTGACCCGGCAGGTCGCGCCGCTCGTCGACACGGGCCTGGTCAAGCGCACCTCGCACCCGGAGGACGGCCGGGCCGTGGTGCTCCAGCTGTCCCCGCGCGGCCAGGCACGGCTGGACGAGGTGCGCGACTCCCGGCGCGAGCTCATGACGCAGGTCACGGACGGCTGGACGGCCGAGGAACGCGAGACGTTCTGCACGCTGCTCACCCGGTTCAACGCGGCGCTCGCCGCCCGGCAGACCGCGCACCAGACGCCCCCGTCGGGCTGACCGCTCCCCGAAGGACCGGACGCACCGGCCGACGCGCCGGGCGACCGGGTGAGCCCGGTCGGCGCACGCCTCTTGACCAGGGGCCCCGGCAGCCGCTCGGATGTGCCGTGTGCGAGAGCGCCGAGCGGACCACGAACGGCACCGCGCCCGGGACTTCGAGTCCTTCGTGGCGGGCGCGGCGGGCCGGCTGCTGCACACGGCCACGCTGCTCACCACCGAACCCCTGCGCCCGCCCGGCGCCAACCCGCGGGCCCAGCGACTGCTCACCGCCGCGCTGGCCCGCACGTACGCGCGGTGGGAACGGCTGCGCGGCGAGGACCCGTACGACCGCGCCCGGCGGGAACTGGTCGTCCGGTTCGCCCACGAGGTCTGGCGCCACCACCGGCCGCGCGGCGGGCCGCTGGACCCGCTGACCCCGCAGGAGCGCCTGGTACTGGTGCTGCGTCTGTACGAAGGGGTCGCGGAGGAGCAGGCGGCGGCGCTGCTGGGGCTTCCGGTGGACCGGCTCCGGGCGGTCTGCCACCGCTCGGTGGCCACGTTGCGCGGCGCCCGCCGCCCGGCGTCCCGGTGGCTGCCGCGGCGACCGCGTCGGAGCCCCGGGGGAACCCGACAGCCACGACGGCCGATGCGGGCGGCGCCGTGAGCCGCCGCGGCGACAAGGAGGACGAGGTCCGGCGCATGCTGGACGGCCCGCACCCGCAGGTGCCCGCCGACCTGGCGCGACGGGCCGTGACGCGCGGCGGCAGGCTGCTGCGCCGACGGCGGCTCGCCCGCAGGGTGCTGCTGCTGGTGGCGTTCGCCGCGGTGGTCGCGTTCACGGTGTGGGCGGCCACGGTACAGCCGTGGCGGACGCCGCCCGCCGCGACGACCCCGGCGGACGGCTGGTGAGCGCGGATACGCGGCGGAGCCGGGGCGACGTCTCCGCCGGTCTCCCGGACGGATGTTCCGGTCGTGCCGGCCGGGCGGGCCTCCCGGGCGACTTGCCGACCAGGCGTCCCGGGCAGGTGTCCCGGGCGGACGCCCCGGGCTCACGTCCCGGGCCCGTCCTGACAGGGATCCCTGTGCCCCCGGCAGGGATCCCGATACCGGCCCCGGGACACCCGCCCCGACGCCCGGCCCGCCCCTGGGCACCCACTCGATGCCCGCCCGGCCCGGAACACACCCGGTCCCGGGCCGGGTCCGTCAGCCGAGCGCCTGCGTCAGATCGGCGATCAGGTCGTCGGCGGACTCGATGCCGACGGAGAGCCGGACGAGGTCGGCCGGAACCTCCAGCGGGGAGCCCGCCGCCGAGGCGTGCGTCATCCGTCCCGGGTGCTCCACCAGGGACTCGACACCGCCCAGCGACTCGCCGAGGGTGAACAGCTCGGCCCGGTCGCAGACCTGGACCGCCGCCTCCTCGCCGCCCGCGACGCGGAACGACACCATGCCGCCGAACGCCTTCATCTGCTTGGCGGCGACCTCGTGCCCCGCGTGCTCGGGCAGACCCGGGTAGAGGACCTGGGTGACCTTGGGGTGACGGGTCAGCAGATCGGCGATCTTCGTGGCGTTCTCGCTGTGCCGGTCCATGCGGACCGCGAGCGTCTTGATGCCGCGCAGCACCAGCCACGCGTCGAACGGTCCGGCCACCGCCCCCATCGCGTTCTGGTGGTACGCCAACTCCTCTGCCAGACCGGGGTCGTTGACGATCAGCGCGCCGCCGACGACGTCCGAGTGGCCGCCCATGTACTTGGTGGTGGAGTGCACCACCACGTCGGCCCCCAGGGCGAGGGGCTGCTGGAGGTAGGGGCTGGCGAAGGTGTTGTCGACGACCAGCCGCGCCCCTGCCGAGCGGGCCACATCGGCGATCGCGGCGATGTCGGTGATGCCGAGCAGCGGGTTGGACGGGGTCTCCACCCAGATCGCCTTGGTGCGCGGGGTGATCGCTTCCCGTACCGCCGACACGTCCGAGGTGTCGGCGACCGAGAACTCCACGCCCCACCGCGAGACGACCTTCGCGAACAGCCGGAACGTGCCGCCGTACGCGTCGTTCGGGATGACCACGTGGTCGCCGGGGGTCAGCAGGGTGCGGAGCAGGCAGTCCTCGGCGGCGAGACCGGAGGCGAAGGCCAGACCCCGACGGCCGCCCTCCAGGGCCGCGAGGTTGTCCTCCAGGGCGGTACGGGTCGGGTTGGCGCTGCGGCTGTACTCGTAGCCGCCGCGCAGCCCGCCCACACCGTCCTGCTTGTACGTGGACACCTGGTAGATGGGCGGGACGACGGCGCCGGTGAGGGGATCGGCGGTGTTTCCCGCGTGGATCGCGAGGGTTTCGAAGCTGTGCTGGTCGCTCATGGGGCCCGAGCGTAGTTCGTCACGAGGTCCCCCACCCCGCTTCCGGGCCGTCCGGTGACAATGGGGGCATGGAGATTCTCTGGTTCCTGATCGCGCTGTGCATGCTCACCGCGGTCATCGGCCCCTTCGTGCTGCGCCGCCGCGGCGGAATCCGCCAGGTCGCGCCCGGTTCACCGGACGCCGCCGACCCGGACGCCTACGGCTTCGCACGCCAGGAGGAGCTGGACATCCGGCTGCCGGGTCCGGACCAGGATCTCCTCGACGTGCTCGAAGTGGTCCAGCGTTCCCAGGACTGGCGTGCGGCCTCCCAGCTGCTGGCCGGCACGCCCAAGGAGGGCGAGGCGCGCTGGCAGCGGGTGCAGGCGTTCGCCGGTGCGGCCTCGCTGGAACTGGCGGAGCGGCCCGGCGTCGGTGGGGCGTGGCTGCGCACGTGGCGGGCCGAGGCGCCGAAGGACGCCGGAGGAGCGGCGGTGCACGCCGAGTTCCTGGTGCAGCAGGCGTGGCGTTCGTCGACCGCGGGTACGGACGACTTCCGGATCATCCTGGAGGAGGCCCGTACGGTCTGCGGCGAGGCGGCGCCGCTGGCGCCCGGCGACCCCGTTCCGTATCTCGTCGAGCTGGCCGTGGCGCGCGGACTCGGTTACTCCCACGAGGAGTTCGACCAGCTGTGGGCGAAGGTGATCGACCGCGCCCCGGCCCACATGGGCGCGCACCTCGCCGCGCTGCACTACTGGTGCGAGAAGTGGCACGGCTCCCGCGAGGAGGCCGACCGCTTCGCCACCTCGGCCGCCGCCCGCGCCCCGCAGGGCTCGCTGCTGGCGGCGCTGCCGCTCTTCGCGGTGTACGAGCACCTGCCGGAGGTCAACCTCGTCCAGGGCTTCTACCGGAGCGCGGTGGTGACCAAGGCGGTCGAGGGCGCCCTGTTCACGGTGCACGCGGCCCGGCAGGACGATCCGATGCTCGCCCACGTGCGCCATCTGCTGGTCTTCTTCCTGGTCCGGATGGAGCGCTGGTCGGAGGCGATGAACCAGATCGTCCGCGTCGACGGCCACGTGGGCGCGCTGCCGTGGACCCACAGCCCCGACCCGGCCGCCGCGTACACGGTCCACCGCGCGCTGGCGGTCGCGGGTTACGAGGCGAACGGCGGGAACCCGGCGACGCTGCCGCGGTAGCCGCGCGCTCCGGCGACGCCGCCCGACGGCCGCGTGCCGCAGCGGCGTCGCCCGGGTATTCGCACACCCCGGCGCCCAACTCCCGCTCTGCGTACGAGAGATGTCCCGGGGTGGCGCGAGTCCGCCCCGGGCCCGGCCGCGCGCATATCGCATTGCCGGGCCCGCCCGCGGGACGGCATACTCCGATTCCCCGCACACACCGCGAGCACCACCGTCGTCGCCACCGCCAGCCGCCCTCCCCTTGGGGGAATCCACCCGATGACCCCAGCTCTGCGCGCCGCCCGCGCCGTGGCCCTGCTCGCCGGTTTCCATCTGCTGGGCATCCTCCTGCTCGCCGCCCTCTGCGTCGCCGGCTGGGCCGTGTTCCGCTGGACATGGCTTCCCGTCGCCGTGATGTTCCTCGCCCGCACCTCGGTTCCCGCGCTCTCGATCGTGCGCAGCATGACCCTGCCTCGCGCTCCGGAACGCGACGACGTACGCGGGTTGCGCGTCGACGACTCCCGGCAGCCCCGGCTCTGGGCCATGGTCCGCGACCTCGCCGACCGGGCCGGCACCCGCGCGCCCGACGACCTCGTACTCACCGCCGAGGTGAGCGCCTCGGCCGTGGAGCACACCAGGTTCCTCGGCCTGGTCACCGGCCGACGCCGACTCCTCGTCGGAATACCGCTGCTGGCCGGAATGTCCGAGGCCCAGCTGCGTTTCGTACTCGCGTACGAGATGAGCCGCTACGCCGATGGCGACACCCGCCTCGCCGCGGTCGTCACGCGTGGCCGGGACCGGACCGCCCGCGCCGTCGCCCACTTCCGGGAACAGGCGGAGAAGGCCGTCGCCAGGGAGCGGGAACACCAGGAGCGGAAGGCCGAGAAGGCACGCGCCAAGGGCCGGAAGTCCAAGAAGATCGACCCGGGCCACGCCGGCGCCTCGTACCGCCTGCTGGCGGCGCGGTACGAGAGGTACGAGCGTTTCTGCGCGCGCGTCACGATCTCCGACACCGACCGCGCGAAGGCCGCGGCCGATGTCGCCGCCGCGCGGATCGCGGGTCGTGACGTGAGCGCGTGCGCGCTGCGCGAGCTCCAGATCCTCCGACTCACGCACGAGGAGTACATGGACTCGTACGCCCTGTTCGGCGTGAAGGCCGGGCTGCTGCCCCCGCCCGGCCAGATCCTCGGCGGCCTCCGGCACGTGCTGGCCGCGCGCAGGGACGCGCTGGACGAGTGGCGCGACTCCCTGCCGCCCGGAGCGGGCGCCTCTCGCACGCACGGGTCGCTCGCGGAGCGCATCGCCCGGATCGAGGCGCTGCCGGACGACGGGCGCGCGCCGGCGCCCGTGGCACCGGCCCTGGACCTGCTCGTCGACACCGAGCGCACGCTGGCCGCTGTCGAGGAGCAGGTGCTGGCACCGGAGCTGCTGCGACTGCGCCGGGTCGACTGGCCGGATCTGCTGCACGAGTCGGCGGCGGTGCACGAGGAGTCGGCGGCGCGGTACATGGTCAGGGCGGTCGCCGCGGTGACCGGCGGCGACGGCTCGGTGGCCGAGGCGCTCGACGCCGTGGACACGGGCGCGCAGTGGCAGATCGCCGACTACCTCCACACGTCCGCCAGGGCCCGGCAGGCGACCGGTCGCGTGGCCCGCGAGTTCGCCAGGCACGGACTTCGCTTCGGGCTCCGAAAACTGGCCGAGGCCGAGTACGTACGGCAGGGGCGCGCCCGCTGGCGGCTGCCATGGACCGACGACGACGCGTCCCTGGAGCTGCCGCCGGGCCACGCGGAGCTGCTTTTGGCGGCGCTGGACGCGGCGGTGGCGGATGTCCCGGACACGACGCCGCTGCGCGCCCTGCTCGACCCCGACCTCCACCCCCTTCCCCGCACCGAACCGGAGCTCTCCACGACGACGCCTCGGCTGCTCCCGTCGGCCACCGCTCTGCGCGAGTCCCTCCACATGCGCGAGTACCTCTGGACGAAGGTCCGGAAGAAGGTACGCAAGACGCTGCCATGGACCACCCCGGAGAACTCCTCCGCCCCGCCCGGCAAGAAGATCCTCGATAAGAAGATCCCCGACGAGGAGGTCCGCGACGAGGAGGTCCGCACCGCCCTCCGCTCCGGCGACTGGCGGGCAGGCGCCGTCTTCCTCCGCGAAGCGGGCCGGGACCGGCAGGAGCGATACCGGCGCGCCGCCGTCCTCCAGGACGAGGCCGCGGCCGACGACGCCTGGCTGCTGGTCTGGCGCGCCGAACGCCCCGAGGACGCGGGCGCGGCCCTCGTACACGCTGGCGCGCTGGTGGCCGTCGCGGCACAGGCGCACGGTACGCGCCCGAGGCAGAGCCCCACCTGGGAGCAGTCCTCCGTCTTCCGCCAGGTGATGGCCAGGGCCCGCGAAGCGTGCCACGAGGCCCAGGCGCTGGGGGGCGACGACCCGTGTCCGTACGTCGCCGAGATCCCCTGCGCCCTCGCCCTCGGCTACGACCGGGCCGAGTGCCGTGCCTTGTGGGCGAAGATCGTCGTGCGCGACGGGCCCCACCTCGCGGCCCACGACACGGCGCTCCGGTACTGGTGCCACCACTGGGCCGGCTCGTATCGGCAGGCCGGGTACTTCGCGCACGAGGCGGCGAGGCTGAGCAGCCCCGGCCGGCTGCTCTCGCTGCTCCCGCTGTACGCCGCATTCAAGGAGGAACGGAGCAGCTCGGAAACGGACCCGGACGAGTACTACAAGGGACCGGAGCTGATCGCCGCGGCCGATGCCTGCCTGGCCGACGTGGCTGCCGCCGCGGCCGGCCCCGAGGACGGGCGGATGGTCCGGGCCCGCCACATGCTCGCCTGGACGCTGTACTGGCAGGACCGGTACGAGGAGGCGGTGGAGCAGTTCCGCCTGATCGACTGCCCCGTCGCCGACAACGTCCCGTCGCCGTACGCACCGTGGTCGTACTGCAGGTCCCCGAAGAGTTTCTTCACCAGGTGCCACGAGTACAGCGCCCTGAAGGTCGCGGAGGACGACTGACCGCGGCCGACCGCCACGGCCGCGGCGGGACGGCGGGGACGGCAGAGGCGGCGCCGGGCACCGAGAAGGTCGGTGCGCCGGAATCTCCGACGCCCCCGGCGCGTTGTACGGACCGGAAATTCCAGGCCCGGAGGAGCCCCGCATGTTCTCGTACCGCCGCCCCCCGCAGCTCCCCACCCCCGAGGAGGCCCTGAAGGGCCGCCCCGAGCCCGTGTTCGCCGTCCCGTCCCGCCACACGGTCCTCGGTAACCCGCTGCTGGGCCCGTACCCGGAGGGCCTGGAGATCGCGGACTTCGCACTGGGCTGCTTCTGGGGCGCCGAGCGCAAGTTCTGGCAGACGGAGGGCGTCTGGACGACGCTCGTCGGCTACCAGGGCGGATACACGCAGAACCCCACGTACGAGGAGGTCTGCTCGGGACTGACCGGTCACACGGAGGCGGTCCGCGTCGTCTTCGACCCGAGCACCGTCTCCTACGCCGAGCTGCTGAAGCTGTTCTGGGAGTCCCACGACCCGACCCAGGGCTTCCGCCAGGGCAACGACGTCGGTACGCAGTACCGCTCGGCGATCCACACCCACTCCCCCGAGCAGGCGGTGGCCGCCGAGTCCTCCCGCGAGGCGTACCAGAAGGTGCTCACGGGTTCCGGCCACGGCACGATCACCACGGAGATCCTCCCGACCGAGGACCGCACGTTCTGGCCCGCCGAGGCGTACCACCAGCAGTACCTGGACAAGAACCCGGCCGGCTACTGCGGCATCGGCGGCACGGGCGTCTCCTGCCCGATCGGGGTCGCTCCCGCCGGGGAGTGACGAGCACCGAGCACCACGGGCCCCCACCCGGGAGGGTGGGGGCCCGTGGTGTCGCCGGGCGCAGGGATCAGATGAGGCCCTGCGCCAGCATCGCGTCCGCGACCAGTTCGAAGCCGGCGATGTTGGCACCGACCACGTAGTTGCCGGGGCTGCCGTAGCGCTCGGCGGTCTCGTAGCAGGAGTCGTGGATGTGGCGCATGATCTCCGCGAGGCGTTCCTCGGTGTGGGCGAAGGTCCACGAGTCGCGCGAGGCGTTCTGCTGCATCTCCAGGGCGCTGGTGGCCACGCCGCCCGCGTTCGCGGCCTTGCCGGGGGCGAAGGCGACGCCCGCCTCCTGGAGGACGCGCACGGCCTCCGGCGTGGTGGGCATGTTGGCGCCCTCGGCGACCGCCTTCACACCGTTGCGCACGAGGACGAGGGCGTCGGCCTCGTGCAGCTCGTTCTGGGTGGCGCAGGGCAGGGCCACGTCGCAGGGGACGTTCCAGACGCCGCTGCCGGGGACGTACGTGACGTGCTCGCCGCGGCGCGCGGCGTACTCGGAGATCCGGCCCCGGCCGGTCTCCTTGATCTCCTTGAGCAGGGCGAGGTCGATGCCCTTGTCGTCCACGACGTAGCCGTCGGAGTCGGAGCAGGTCACGACGGTCGCGCCGAGCTGCTGGGCCTTCTCGATGGCGTAGATCGCGACGTTGCCGGAGCCCGAGACGGCGATGCGCTGCCCGTCGAGGGACTCGCCGCGGCTGCGCAGCATCTCGGCGGTGAAGAGCACACAGCCGTAGCCGGTCGCCTCGGTGCGCGCCTGGGCGCCGCCCCAGCCGAGGCCCTTTCCGGTGAGGACGCCGGATTCGTAGCGGTTGGTGATCCGCTTGTACTGGCCGAACAGATAGCCGATCTCGCGGCCGCCGACACCGATGTCACCGGCGGGGACGTCGGTGTACTCCCCGAGGTGACGGTGGAGTTCGGTCATGAACGACTGGCAGAACCGCATGATCTCGGCGTCGGAGCGGCCCTTCGGGTCGAAGTCCGCGCCGCCCTTGCCGCCGCCGATGGGCATGCCGGTGAGCGCGTTCTTGAAGATCTGCTCGAAGCCGAGGAACTTCACGATGCCGAGGTTGACCGAGGGGTGGAAGCGCAGGCCGCCCTTGTACGGGCCGAGCGAGCTGTTGAACTCGACGCGGAAGCCGCGGTTGACGTGGATGTCCCCGGAGTCGTCCGACCACGGCACGCGGAAGATGAGCTGGCGCTCCGGTTCGCAGACCCGCTCGACGATCCGGGCGTCCACGAACTCCGGCCGCTTCACGAGGACCGGGCCGAGGGTCTCCAGGACCTCCCGCACCGCCTGGTGGAACTCCTTCTCGCCCTGGTTGCGGCGGAGGATCTCGGCGTACAGCGGCTCGATGACCCGGCTCTCGGTGGCGTGCGGGGTGACGGGTTCAGGGGTGGTCTGCATCTGATCAAGACCTTCCATGGGTCGGAGTCGCGCGCGAAGGTGCCCCGTCCCGGGGACACCAGCGGTCCCCCTCCCCATTGAGGGCGTCGCCCAGACATCGCACGCTTCGGCGGCTCACGAAGGCGACGTACAGAACCGTTGTGGCACTTCGATTGTCCCAGTGCGCCCCACGAGGTACACCACGGCATCCACATAGTGGTCCCGGCTCGACCGGAACCCACCCTCGGATTCACGACAAAAGCGACATATCGCTACGGCATCCGGCTCAGGCGTCCTTGCGGTCGCGCAGCATCCACAGCCCGGTACCGGATCCGATCACGATCAGGCCGGAGACGACGCTCAGCACTATCTGCGTGCTCTCCTTCGGCACGCCGAAGCTCGCGAAGACATTGGCGGCGAGCGCGGCGACGAGAACGATCCAGAGCAGGGACTTCATGGTGATTCCTCCGTGGTCGGGGGTCGGCGGGTGAGGTCTTCATCATCACCGGCCGGGCCGGTCCGCCACGAGGGACCACCCACCCGGAGTCATGGTGCAGCCGGCTACACCATGACGCGGCCGTACGGACCGTCCGCACGCACTCCGCCGTACGGACCGTCCGCACGCGCGATGTCCGGCGCGCGCACGACGACGTCCGGTACGAACCAGGGCGGCGCCGCGCACGAGCCATCGGGGCCGCGACGCCATCAGGACGGTGCGGCGGCGCCCGTTCAGGATGGTGCGGCGGCGCTCAGCAGGACGGGGCGGCGTTCAGCACTTCCCCTGCCGGGAGGGCAGGTACGAGGAACCGATCCGGTAGTCGCCGGCCCCCGGCACCCTCAGCCGGGTCCACTCACCCGCGCGCTCCAGACATCCGCCGTCCGCCCGCAGCCAGGGCGAGTAGGCGACGCGGACGGTCACCGACCCGCGCTCGCGAGCCCGCACGACGAGCCCGGCGCTGTCGCCACCGACGACGGACGCGCCGGCGCCCGAGACCATGGGTGTCGCCCGCTCGACCCGGTAGACGCGCCAGTGCGGGTCGCGCCAGACCAGCCGCAGCCAGTCCGGTTCGCCGCGCACGAGTGCGGCCTCCTCCTTCGCCGCCCAGTCCGGGGTGCCTTCCGGCAAGACGACGTACCCCACCGCCCAGTGGTCGAGCCAGGAGCGATAGCTCCCGGCGGAGAAGGATCCGTCGTAGAAGAGCGCTCCGCGCTCCACGTCGAGCTGACGGTTCCAGCCGCGGGCCAGATTGACGTGCGGGCCGAGGACGGTGGTCTCCCGGTGGTCGATGGCCGGTACGGCCTCGACGCGGGTGCGGTCGGCGCCGAGGCGATCGAGAGCGGCCACCACTCCCCTCGTCCCGGTGGCCCATGCCGGGACCGGCGTCGACATCTCCAGTACGTGGACGGCGTGCTGGGTGACCCATTGCAGGGACAGCGCCAGGGCGGCACCGAGGGCGACCTTCCGCCAGAGCCGCGCCCCGTGGGCCAGGAGCGCGGCGAGCAGGACCGGGGCCCCGAACAGCTCGGCCAGCCGGACGACGTTCGATCCCACCGGCGAAGGAACGAGAGCGGTCAGCACGACCCCCACGGCGTAGACCCCGGCGCCGAACCGCAGCACCCGCCACTCCCGCGGCGCCAGCACGACGAGCAGGACGCCGAAGAGGACCGGCTTCCAGACATCACTGGTGGCCATGGGCATCTCGCCGCTGAAGGGAAACAGCAGCGTGGTCAGTCCGACCACGGCCACGGCCGGGACACACAGCACGGCCGCCTTCCGCCACTCCCGGTTCAGCAGTCGGCCCGCGCCCACGACCAGCAGGAAGAGTCCGGCGACCGGACTCGCCATCGTCGCCAGGGCACTGAAGACGGCGGCCACGACCGGTCGGCACGCACCACCCGTCAGCACCAGGCACGAGACCAGGGCGAGCGCCACCCCCAGGGCGAACGTGGACCGCCCGGAGGCCACGTTGCACCAGAGCGTCAGCGTCGCCACCAGGGCGGGCCACAAGGGATTCCTCATCCCGCTGCGCACGAACAGGGCCGCCGCCAGCCAGGAGGCGGCCACCCCCGAGAGCGCGGTGACGGTCCGCACCCCGAGCAGGGCCATCAACTGCGGTGCGACGACGCTGTAGTTGCCGACGTGGATGCCGCCGTACCAGGAGAGGCTGTACGGAGCCCCCGGGTGCCGTGCCACGAAACCGGACCAGAACACCTGGGCCGCGAGGTCTCCGCCGCCGGTGGCGAGGAAGGCCGCCCAGAACGCGTACAGGGGCACGGACAGGAGGGTGGCCAGGAGCGGCACGCGGTATCGCCGCAGGAAGACGCCCCGCTCGGTCTCTCCTGGACGCACACGCCGGGCGGACGATCCGGCCGTCTCGACGGCGGGCTGCGCAGAGGGTCGCACGGATGGTTCCGTTCAGTAGTCGAGCAGGAGCGGCGATGAACACTAGTGCCTACAGGTGAGTTGAACGGGTGGACGGTTCGACGTCAGACAGTCCCAAAAGGCGGCGGCACCGCGGATCGGAGGATCCGGATGCCGCCGCCTTCGTGCGGGCGGGTGCGGGTCGGGCGAGTCGAGCGGGGTGTACGAGATGCCGGGAGGCCGGGGAGAGGACCGGCGGAGGGGGACGGAGAAGGGACCGTAGGAGGGCCCATCGGTCCAGGCCACCCGGGCGGTCAGGACACCGGACGGTCGGGCCGCCCGGACGGTCAGGCCGCCGCGTTCTCCGTGATGGAGACCCGGCCCTTGCGGATCGTGGCCAGCCGTGGCGCCCGTCGGGCGAGGGCGCTGTCGTGCGTGACCATGACGAAGGTCAGACCGTGTTCCTTCCACATGGTCTCCAGCACCTCCATGACCTCGTCGCGCATCGACTCGTCGAGGTTGCCGGTGGGTTCGTCGGCGAGCAGCACCTTCGGCCGCTTGACCAGGGCCCGGGCGATCGCCACGCGCTGCTGCTGGCCCCCGGACATCTCGCTGGGCAGGTGCCCGAGCCGTTCACCGAGTCCGACGGAGTCCAGTGCCTCGGCGGCCCGCCGGCGCCGCTCGGCCGCCCTGCCGCCGAGCGGTACGAGCGCCGTCTCGACGTTCTCCTGGGCGGTGAGCGTCGGGATGAGGTTGAAGCTCTGGAAGACGAAGCCGATGTTCTGTGCCCGCACCTTGGTGAGTCTGGCCTCGCCGAGCTTCGCGAGATCGACACCGTCGAGTTCGACGCTGCCGCTCGTGGGGCGGTCGAGTCCGCCGAGCATCTGGAGCAGTGTGGACTTGCCGCCGCCGGTGGGGCCCTGGATGACCAGTCGCCCGCCGTCCTCGATGGTCAGGTCGACACCGGCGAGGGCGTCGACGGTGGACTTGCCTCGCGTATAGCGCTTGGTGACGTCTGTGAGTGTGTACATGGGTCGACTCAGCTCCTGCTGGAATGTGGCACCCGGGGGTGGGGAAGAGGGACGGACGGACTACTCGACGCGGCGCAGGGCGTCGGCCGGGCGCAGCCGGGAGGCTCGCCAGCCGCCGAACGCGCCGGCGATCAGTCCGCCCGCCACGGCCAGCCCGACGGCGGCCAGGATCACGGTGAGCGAGACGGGGGCGGTCAGCGCGACGTCGAGCGTCCGGGACGCGCCCGGCCCACCGGGCCCGCCCGGTCCGCCCATGAACCGGCCGCCGCCCATGCCGCCACCCGAGGAACCGAGTTGTGCGGTGAGGGTGGGGCTGATGGCGGTCACCACGTACGCGCCCGCGAGACCGACGGCGATACCGAGCGCGCCACCCAGCAGTCCGTTCACGAGGGCCTCGCCGACGACCTGGCGGGTGACCCGGCCGCTCTTCCAGCCGAGCGCCTTGAGGGTGCCGAACTCCCGTACCCGTCGTCCGACCGCCGAGGAGGTGAGCAGGCCGGCCACCAGGAAGGCGGCGGCCAGGACCGCGACGGACAGCCACTTGCCGACGCCCGCCGCCAGGTCGGAGGCGGTGGAGAGGGAGCCGGAGACGGTGTCGGCCAGGTCGGCGGAGGTGGTGACGGTGGTGCCGGAGACGTTCTTCTGGATGGCGGACTTGACCTGGTCGATCCGCTGCGAGTCCGTCGCCCTCACATAGACGGTGGTGACCTCGTCCTTGGAGTCGGAGAGGGTCTGCGCCCGCTTCAGCGGGATGTAGAGGTCGGCGGCCGCGTCACCGCTGTCGGCGGTCGAGACCCCGATGATCGTGAACCCGGTGCCGTGGACGGTCACGGTCTTGCCGACCGCGAGCTTCTTCTCCTTGGCGTACGCCGAGTCCACGACGGCGACCGCGGCATCGGTCTCGGACGCCTTGAACGTACGGCCCTGGGTGATCTTCGAGGAGGTGAGCGGGCCGAGGGCCTGCTTGGTGACGTCGGTGCCGTACAGGGTCCAGGAGTCGACGCCGAAGGAGGCACCGCCTCCCCTGACCTCGCCCTGCGGCTGGGTGGTGCCGCCGGGTCCGTCCTGTCCGCCCGGACCGTTCCGGTCACCCTGGGCCGTGCCGCCCCGCTGCTCGAACTCGCCGCGCCGGAACTGGCCGTCGACCTTCATGACGGTCAGGCCGAGCCCGCCCGCGGCGTCCGCCACCCCGTCCTGCCCACCGATCGTGTCGACGGTGGAGGAGGCGAGCGTCTGGAAGCCCTGGACCATGACCCGGTCGCTGCTCTGCGTCGAGCCGTCGTCGTTGTCCTTGGCGTCGAAATCGAACCTCGGGCGCGCGTCGCCGCCGGAACCGGGTGCGGCGGGGGCCTTGGTGACCGTCATGTCCGTACCGAGGCCGTACAGCGATTGCAGGACCTTGTCCTGGGCCTTGCCCATCCCGGACGAGACCGAGCTGACGATGATGACCAGCGCGATACCGAGGGCCAGTCCCGAGGCGACGACCAGCGCCGCCTTTCTGCGGCGCCGCAGTTCGCGCCGGAGGTAGGTGAAAAACATGACGTGAGGCTAGGAACGGCTCGTGATGGCGGGTTGAGGCCGCGATGAGAGCCGGATGAGAATGCCGCGAAGACCCGGGAACGCCGAAGGCGGCGGCGCCGCGGATCGGAAGGATCCGGGTGCCGTCGCCTTCGTGCGTGCGGAAGAGGGGTTCCGTACGGACGCGGGGTCCGGCCGCGTCCGGTGCGACGGATACGCCTCCGGTGCCGCGTCCGGCGCCACGGAAAGGAGCGGAGGGAGCCGCGTGTCCGTCAGACCGCGGAGCCCGCCTTCCACTCCGCCCAGTTCATGTTCCAGCCGTTGAGACCGTTGTCGGGGGTGATGGTCTTGTCCGGGGAGTTCTTGACGATGACGAGGTCGCCGATGAGCGAGTTGTTGTAGAACCAGGCAGCGGGCTGGTTCGCGTCGCCCGCGCCCTTCACGTCGGCGAGGCCGACACAGCCGTGGCTGGTGTTGGCGCCGCCGAAGATCGACCGCGCGCCCCAGTAGTTGCCGTGGATGAAGGTGCCGGAGGTGGACAGCCGCATGGCGTGCGGGACGTCCTTGATGTCGTACTCGCCGCCGAAGCCGACGGTGTCACCGTTCATCCGGGTCTCCTTGTACTTCTCGGAGATCACCATCTGCCCGTTGTACGTGGGGTTGGCGGAGGAACCCGCGGAAATCGGGATGGTCTTGATCGTCTTGCCGTCCTGGGCGACGGTCATGGTGCGCGCGGCGACGTCGACCGTCGAGACCTGGTTGCGGCCGACCTTGAAGGTGACCGTCTTCTGCTGCACGCCGTAGACGCCGTCCGCGCCCTCGACACCGTCCAGGTCCAGCTTCAGCGTGACGGTGGAGCCGCCCTGCCAGTAGTTCTCGGGGCGCAGGTCGAGGCGCTGGTTGTTGAACCAGTGGCCGACGACCTCCTGGCCGCTGCTGGACGTCACGGTGATACCGGCCTGAACGGCCTTCCGGTCCGTGATCGGCTTGTTGAAGTTGATCGACACCGGCATGCCGACGCCGACGGTGGAGCCGTCCTCGGGGGTGAAGTTGCCGATGAAGCTGTTGTCGGGCGACACGGTGGTGAAGGAGGTGTTCTCGTGCGCCTCGCGGCCCTTGGAGTCCTTGGCCGTCGCGCTGATCTTGTACGTGGTCGAGCGCTCCAGCTGGGCGTCCGGCTGCCAGCTCTTGCCGTCGGCGGCGAGCGTGCCCTTGACCTCCGCACCGTCCTGCGTGGTCATGGCGACCTGCGTCAGCGTGCCCTTGGCCACGGTGACCCTGGCGGCGTTGTTGATGCTCGCGTTGGTCGCACCGTTCTTCGGCGCGATGGATATCTGCGCCTCCGACGCGTCCTTGGCGGCCGCCTTGTCGACCTCGGCCGCCTGCGACTTCTTCGAGCCCTCGGCGCCACCGTCCGCGTTGCCGCTGTCGCAGGCCGTGAGCGCCAGTACGCCACCGAGCAGTGCGGACGCGACCGTGAGGGCCCTGCGCCGCTTGCTGTCCGTCATCACACGCATCTCCATCGTTGCCGATTCCCCAAAAACCCCGAGCGGAGCCGCCGGTGACCGGCGAGACCCGTCAACACACCTAGAACCCATGGAATGGGCCCTCCGTTCCACATCCCCTGAAGATGTGGGGAACAACACTGACCGACGCGTCCCGGGCGGCGATGGTTCCCCGGCGCCCGCCATTGTTGCGGGCCCGGTACACAGCACGCTCCGGTACGGTCCGATCCGGTCGGTTCCGGTCCGGTCGGTTCCGGTCCGGTCGGTTCCGGTCCGGTCGGTTCCGGTCCCGGACTTGTGTCCGGGTCCCGATCCGTGTCCCGTCCCGTGCCGACCCGCGTCCCGCTCACCGGAGCCGGGCCGTCCGGGAGTCGGCCCCGGTCCGCGGCACGGCTCGCGTCGTCGTGTCCGTCGAGGTTTCTCCCATTGTGCGGGACGCCACCGACAACTCCCCCGCCACAGCCCCCTTCGCGGCGGCTTTCGAGGGCGGCGGGGGCCGTGATTTCCGACACCATGCCGCCCGGAGCCCGACGCGCCGTGATACCTCCGGAGCGAACGGCTCGTGCGCGGGGCGCGGGGGCCGCGAACATGCGACTTTCCCATGACCCGCTGGTTTCACTAGCATCGGTGCGCATGCCTGACTCACGGCTGTGACAAGGGGGTTCATCCGTGGCCGTCGCTCGCCGCCCGCTTCTGACCGCCACTGCCGCGGGCACGTTGCTGGCCGCTCTGTGGTTCGTCCCGTCCGCCAACGCGACGGACGAACGGACCGACGGGACGGGCGGAACCACGACGAGTGTGACGGGCCCGACAGGCCGGAGCGCGGGCTCGGCGCACCGGAGCACGGACCCGACGGTCGTCTCGGCCGCGTCCGACGCCTCGGCCCCTTCCGTCACCCCGGTGACGTCGAACGCCCCTGGTGCGTCGGGCTCCCCCGGCACCTCCGACGCCCCGGGCACCTCGGAAGCCCCGGACGCCCACGGCGATGGGGCGGGCACCGCCGTGAACGCGTCGTCGTCCGGCCTGGAGCTCGCCGACACCGGGAGCGGGGTCGACACCACCCCGTACCTGTTCGGCGGCGCCGCGTTCCTGGGGATCGGCGCGGCCTTCGTCACCTACTCGATCCGCCGCGCCGACACACAGTCGCTCTGAGCCCACTGGGCCCACTCGGCCCTGCCCCGAAGCCGCACAGAGCCTTCTCCCGCCCCCGAACGGCCGCGCCACCGACCGGGATCGCCCGCGAGGTCCGCTCAGGCCAGCGGCCCGGTGACCGGCTCGACCGCCGCGACCAGCGCCCCCCTGCGGACGAACGCGTCCGCCGCGGCCAGGTCCGGCGACAGGAAGCGGTCCGGCCCCGGCCCCTCGACGCCCGCCGCGCGCAGGGCTTCGACGGCGGCCCGTGAGGCGGGGGCGGGGGTGAGCCCCTCGGCGGCCCGCAGTTCGATGGCACGCGTCGCCGCATACAGCTCGACGGCGATGATCCGGGCGAGGTCGTCGACGGCGGTACGGAGCTTGCGCGCCGCCGACCAGCCCATGGAGACGTGGTCCTCCTGCATCGCGGAGGACGGGATCGAGTCGGCCGACGCGGGCACGGCGAGCCGCTTCATCTCGCTGACCAGGGCGGCCTGGGTGTACTGGGCGATCATCAGGCCCGAGTCCACGCCCGCGTCGTCGGCGAGGAACGGCGGCAGCCCGTGCGACCGGTTCTTGTCCAGCAGCCGGTCGGTGCGGCGCTCGGAGATCGAACCGAGGTCGGCGGCGGCGATCGCCAGGAAGTCGAGTACGTACGCGACGGGCGCGCCGTGGAAGTTCCCGTTCGACTCCACCCGTCCGTCGGGCAGGACGACGGGGTTGTCGACGGCGGCGGCCAGTTCGCGGTCCGCCACCGTCGCGGCGTGGGCGAGGGTGTCGCGCCCGGCGCCGTTGACCTGGGGCGCGCAGCGCACCGAGTAGGCGTCCTGCACTCGCGGGGCGTCGTCCTGGTGATGGCCCGTCAGGCCGGATCCGGCGAGGACCCGCAGCATGTTGTCGGCGCTGGCGCCCTGGCCCGGGTGGGGGCGTATGGCGTGCAGCTCGGGGGCGAGCACCTTGTCCGTGCCGAGCAGCGCCTCCAGGGAGAGGGCGGCGGTGATGTCGGCGGAGGTGTAGAGATTGCGCAGGTCGGCGAGGGCCATGACGAGCATGCCGAGCATGCCGTCGGTGCCGTTGAGAAGGGCGAGGCCCTCCTTCTCGTGCAGCTCCACCGGGGTGATGCCGTGGGCGGCGAGCAGTTCGCCCGCGGGGCGCACGACGCCGTCGGGGCCCTCCGCGTCACCCTCGCCCATCAGGGTCAGGGCACAGTGGGAGAGCGGAGCCAGGTCGCCGGAGCAGCCGAGCGAACCGTACTCGTGGACGACCGGGGTGATGCCCGCGTTGAGGACGTCGGCCATGGTCTGCGCGACCTCGGGGCGTACGCCGGTGCGCCCGGAGGCTACCGTCTTGAGCCGCAGGAACATCAGGGCGCGGACCACCTCGCGCTCGACCCGCGGGCCCATGCCGGCGGCGTGCGAACGGACGATGTTGCGCTGGAGCTGTGTGCGGAGTTCGTGGCCGATGTGCCGGGTGGCGAGTGCCCCGAATCCGGTGGAGACGCCGTAGACCGGCTCGGGCTTGGCGGCGAGCGCGTCCACGACCTCGCGAGCGGCGGCGAGCGCGTTCACGGCGGCCTCGGAGAGCTCGACGCGAGCGTTGTCGCGGGCCACGGCGATGACGTCCTGGGCCGTGGTTCCGGACGTCCCCACCACGACTGTGTGCATATCCATATTCAGCAGCGTACGGATTGAATCCCGCCATGTCACCAGTGGTCGTACGGTTGAGTCCTTACCGATCAGGTCACCCGGCCCGCCGCCCCGCCCGTGCCCCGTTCACACCGCCCGTACCCCGGTCCGCGCCGCCGCTGCCCTGTTCGCGCGGCCCGCACTCCGTGCACGCGGCCCGCGCCCCGCCCACGGATCGATGGACCACCGCCCGTGCGGACGCCGGGCCGGTCGCACGTCCGCCGTCGGCCGCGGGCGCGCCCGCTCAGCGGTGGCTGCCGCGCAGATGGCGTCGCTCGTGCGGGGACGGGGGCGGTGCGTCGGCCAGCCGCAGCACCTCGCCGTCGCGCCCCGCCACCACCGGCCCCGTGGAACGGGCCGCCTTCGCCCGGTACTGCGCCGCGTCCGCGAGCCGGAAGAGGCGCCGCGCCGAGATCACCGGGCCGACCGGGTCGCCGGTCGAGGCGATCCCGCACGCCACCCCGTCCCCCAGCTCCAACTCGGCCGCGCGCTCGCAGAGTTCGGTGGCCACCCGGACCACCTCGTCCGTCTCGGGGCCCACCGCGAGCAGGCAGAACTCATCGCCGCCGAGCCGTGCCGCGAGCGCACCGGGAAGCATGGCGCCGCAACGGGACAGCACCGAACCGAAACGTTCCAGCAGGCGATCGCCGACCGCATGGCCGTGCGTGTCGTTGACCCGCTTCAGGCCGTTGACGTCGCAGACGACCAGGCTGACCACCGCACCGTCCACGCGATGCCGCTCCACCGCCTCGTCGAGCCGCACGTCGACCGCGCGCCGGTTGGCCAGCCCGGTCAGCGGATCGGTGAACGCGAGCCTGCGGACCTCTTCGAGCCGTTCGGCCTGGGAGATCCCGGCGGCGACGACGGCGGCCAGCACGGTGGCGAAGTCCGCGTCCTCCCGCCCGAACACCGGCTCCCCCACCGGGCGCGCCACGTACAGTTCGCCCCAGGCCCGCCCGTGCAGGACGATCGGCGCGACCACGCAGGACCCGCGCCCGCGACGGCGCAGGGCGACCACCCGCTGGTGGCAGTAGCCGCGCCCGCGCCCGGGCGCTCCCCCGCCCGACGCGCCGTCCACCGGCCCGTCGGCGGTCTCCACCCAGGCGTCGGGCTCGCCACCGGCGGCCCACCGCTCGTGCAGGAACTCGGTGATCTCCGGGAACCGGTGCACCGGGTACGTCTCGTCCTCGGGGAACTCCTCCTCCCCCTCGCCCCGTTCACCCGCGTTCACCAGCACACGCAGCCGACCGCCCCCGCGCTCCCACACGGAGAGCGCGGCGAACGTGCCGCCCAGCGCCTCGCACGCCCCCAGCGCGGCCGCTCGCCACGACCCCCGAGGGGTGTGCGCCGCCGCCATCGCCTGCGCAAGCGCAACCACGGCCCGCAGCCGTGCATCTTCACCACCCATCACCACAGCTTATGTATTTTTGTGGTGATTTGATCAGCTTGGGGCGCGGAAGATATTCACTGCGTGTCTCTTTGAACACTTAACGTAACTCCGCTCGGCGCCGCGCGGCACCGCTCGACCGGTCCCCTCAGGGCGCCACCCGGTCCGCGCCACTCGCGTCACGTCGCCCGGCATCGCCCGCCTCACCACGCGCGCATCACTCGCCGGGCCAGTTCGGCTTCCGCTTCTCGTTGAACGCGGCCACGCCCTCGGCCCGGTCGCCCGAGAAGGCCACCGACCGCCACGCGGCGTCCTCGACCTCCAGGCCGGCCCGCAGATCGAGGCCGTGCCCGAGCCGCAGCGCCCGCTTCGCGGCCCGCAGCCCCACCGGGGAGTTGGCGGCGATCCGCCCGGCGAGCGCGAGCGCCGCCTCGCGGTCCCGGCCCGCCTCGACCAGTTCGTCGACCAGACCGGCCCCGTGCGCCTCGGCCGCCTCCACCCGCCGGGCCGTGAAGACCAGCTCGGCCGCGCGCGCCGCGCCGATCCGCCGCGGCAGCAGCTGCGTGCCGCCGCCGCCCGGGATGACGCCGACCGACACCTCGGGCAGGCCGACCACGGCCGTGCGGTCGGCGACGATCAGGTCGCAGGACAGGGCCAGCTCGAACCCGCCGCCGAGCGCGAAGCCGTGCACCGCCGCGATCGTCGGCATCGGCAGTTCGAGCACCCCGGTGTAGGCGGCGCGCGCGACGGGGCGCTGGCGCAGCAGTTCGGCGTCGGTGAAGGAGTTCCGCTCCTTCAGGTCGGCGCCCACGCAGAAGGCCCGCTCGTGGCTGGAGGTGAGGACGGTGACCCGGACGGCGGGGTCCGCGGCGAGCGCGGCGCAGGCGGCGGCGATCGAGCGGGCCATGTCCGTGGACACCGCGTTCATGGCCCTGGGCCGGTCGAGGACCAGCTCGGCGACGTGCTCCTGGCCCTCGTGGACCCGTACGACGACGAACTCCCCGAACCGTTGCTCGGACGTGACGGACGCGACGGTCATGACTTCACCCCTCCGGTTAACGAGCGTTACCGGAGGGATCCTATGGGGCGGCTCCGACAGCGGCCCGGCCGAGGCCGCACGGAGGCGCCGGGGCACCGACCCCCGCCCGAGGGCCCCACGGGGCCGCGCCGCGAGCAGTGGGTGCGCCCGGCGTCAGGACGCGCCGCGGTGACGCGGGCCGCGTCGGAACGCCCCACGGGCCTGCCACCACAAGGAGCCACGAGCAGCCGCAGGCGGCGGGCCGACTCCCAGGACGTGCGGCAAGGGCCGCGGACGGCGTCAGGACGTGCCGCGGCGGGCCAGCAGCCAGGGCTCGACGACTCCGAGGCCGCGCACCGGCCGCTGCCACATGGGCTGCAGTCCGTAGCGGTACGTGGGCAGGGCCGTCGGCTCCAGGCCCTCCTGGCGCTCCTTCTCGGCCGCCGCCGCCTGCTCGGCGGCCTGCGCCTCGGAGGCCGGGGCGTCGCCGGTGCGGGTCAGTTCCTCCGCGAACGCGCCGTCCACCAGCACGGCGTCCTTCGGCGCTATGGAGGTCAGCCGGCTGGCGAGGTTCACCGTCGTACCGAAGACATCGCCCATACGGGTGGTGACGGTGCCGAAGGCGATGCCGACGCGCAGCGCGGGCATCGTCTCGTCCTGGTTCATCGCCTCGATCAGGCGCAGCGCGATCTCGGCGGCGGTTCCGGCGTCGTCGGCGCAGTAGAGGACCTCGTCGCCGAGGGTCTTGATGAGCCGGCCGCCATGGGCGGCGACCAGGTCGGCGGCGGTGGTCTCGAACGCCTCGACCAGTTCGCCGAGTTCCTCCTCCTCCAGCCGCCTGGTCAGCCGGGTGAAGCCGACCAGGTCGGCGAAGCCCACGGCCAGACGCCGGTCGACCATCTCCTCGTCGTCGGCCGCCTGCACGACCCGGCCGGTGGCGGCGGCGAGCTGGCGCCGCCACACGTACACCAGGAACTCCTGCAGTTCCGGGAGGAGCAGTTCGACCAGCGGGTACGTGACCTCGGTACGGGTCATGCCGGGCTCGGGCGGCTCGGTCAGCCCTTCCAGGAACGAATCGATCTGCCATTCCGCCAGCCGGGCGGTGGTCTGCCCGGTGGACCGGGCGACCTGGATCGCCATCGGCTCGCTGAGCAGCCCGGCCTCGACGAGACCGGCGAGGCGGCGCAGCGCCAGCACGTCGGCCTCGGTGAGCGCCCTGGCCTGACCGATGTCGGCGAAGCCCATGGCCCGCCAGAACCGGGAGGCCAGGTCCATCGAGACGCCGGCGGTCCGGGCCGCCTGGAACGGCGTGTAACGGCGGTCGGCGCCCAGGATGAGCTGTTCCAGCCGGATCGCGAGGGGGTCGTCGGTCGGTTCCGCCGTATGGTCGACTTCGTGATGCGGCGTCGGGTGGACCGAGGGTTCCGACGGGGGCTCCTCGCCCGCGCCGGAGGTCGTGTCGTCGACGGTCACCAGCCGCCTCCTGCCCGTTCCCTGCGCACTTCCCTGCCGATCTGTCGGTGGATCGCCTCAACTTTACGGCAGGTGTGCCGTGGCTCACGTCCGTGAGCCGTACTCCGACGTCGCGGGGTGACCAGGCGGGACGTCCCCGGGGCGACCGGGCAGCAGCTCTCCCGACGACCGGACGGGACGTCCCGGGGGCGGCGTGCGGGCGGGCGGCGGCCGGGCGGAACCTCCCGGTCGCCGGGCGGACCGGTCCAGGACATGCCGGGGCGGCCGTGCGGGGCGTCCCGGACGTGCGAGTGGCCGGCCGGCCGTGCGGGATCTCCCGGGGCCCGGTGCGCGGGTGGGCCCGGTGGGACGTCCCGGGGCGCGTCAGGTCAGCTCGCCCCCGGCTCCCCGCAGGTGCACGATGTCGCCCGCGGACAGGGGTTCGCGCAGGCCCTCGTCCGTGGACAGGACCAGCCGGCCGTCGCCGTCGATCGCCACGGCCTCGCCGGTGAGCGTGCGGTCGCCGGGCAGCTCGGCGCGTACCGGCCGGCCGAGCGTCGCGCAGCCCGCCGCGTACGCCTCCTGGAGCCCGCTGGCCGCCGCGTCGCCGTCGGCCTCCCGCCAGCGGCCGTACCAGTGCTCCAGCGAGCGCAGTACGGCCCGCAGCAGGGTCTCCCGGTCGGTGGAGACGGCCCCGGCCAGGGCGAGCGATCCGGCGGTGGGGGCGGGCAGCTCGGCGGCGCGCAGGGTGACGTTGAGGCCGGTGCCGACGACGACGCCGTCCCCGGCCCGCTCGGCGAGGATGCCGCCCGTCTTGCGTTCCTCGCCCGCCACCGTGACGAGCAGATCGTTGGGCCACTTCAGGGCGGTGTCGACGCCCGCCGCGCGGGCCAGCCCGGTGGCCACGGCGACGCCGGTGAGCAGCGGCAGCCACCCCCACCGCGCGACCGGGATGTCGCCGGGCACGAGGAAGACGGAGAAGAACAGCCCCGAACGGGCCGGGGCCGTCCAGGTGCGGTCGAGCCGGCCGCGGCCCGCCGTCTGCTCCTCGGCGACCAGCACCGTGCCCTCGGCGAGCCCGGACGCCGCCCGCGCGGCCAGATCGGAGTTGGTGGACCCGGTGGTCTCCACGACGTCGAGCGAGGTCCACAGGCCGCCCGGCCGCAGCAGCCCGCGGCGCAGCGCGGGGACGTTCAGGGGCGGTCGGTCCAGGTCCGACCAGCGACTGTGAGGCGCATCCGAAGGTGTCATGCAAGCCAGACTAGGTGTGGTAAACGACGCACTGCTGAACCGTATCCACGCCGATACGCTACGGCTCAGTAGGTGTTCCAGAACCTGACAGAACCTGATCAGCCGGTGTCCAGCACCTGATCATGATCAGCACCACAGTCGTCCCCGTGACCAGGCAGGGAGCCGCCACCCGATGTCCGAGCCGGAAGAGATCGACATCCACACCACCGCGGGCAAGATCGCGGACCTGCAGCGCCGCATCGACGAGGCGACGAACGCGGGCTCCGCACGGGCGGTCGAGAAGCAGCACGCGAAGGGCAAGTTGACCGCGCGGGAGCGGATCGGCCTGCTGCTCGACGAGGGTTCCTTCGTGGAGCTCGACGAGTTCGCCCGGCACCGGTCGACCAACTTCGGCATCGAGAAGAACCGTCCGTACGGGGACGGCGTCGTCACCGGCTACGGCACGGTCGACGGCCGCCCCGTCTGCGTGTACTCCCAGGACTTCACGATCTTCGGCGGCTCGCTCGGCGAGGTCTACGGTGAGAAGATCGTCAAGGTGATGGACTTCGCGCTGAAGACCGGCTGCCCGGTCATCGGCATCAACGACGGAGGCGGCGCGCGCATCCAGGAGGGGGTCGTCGCGCTCGGTCTGTTCGCGGAGATCTTCCGCCGCAACGTGCACGCCTCGGGCGTCGTCCCGCAGATCTCGCTGATCGTCGGACCGTGCGCGGGCGGGGCGGTCTACTCCCCCGCGATCACCGACTTCACCGTCATGGTCGACCAGACCTCGCACATGTTCATCACCGGTCCCGACGTCATCAAGACCGTCACCGGCGAGGACGTCGGCTTCGAGCAGCTCGGCGGCGCCCGCACGCACAACACCGTCTCCGGTGTGGCGCACCACATGGCGGGCGACGAGAAGGACGCCATCGAGTACGTCAAGTCGCTGCTGTCGTACCTCCCTTCGAACAACCTCTCCGAGCCGCCGGTCTTCCCGGAGGAGGCGGACCTCACCACCAGCGACGAGGACCTCGAACTCGACACGCTCATCCCGGACTCCGCGAACCAGCCGTACGACATGCACACCGCCATCGAGCACGTGCTGGACGACGGCGAATTCCTGGAGACCCAGGCCCTGTTCGCGCCGAACATCATCACCGGCTTCGGACGGGTCGAGGGCGCTCCGGTCGGCATCGTCGCCAACCAGCCGATGCAGTTCGCGGGCTGCCTCGACATCAACGCGAGCGAGAAGGCGGCCCGGTTCGTCCGCACCTGCGACGCGTTCAACGTGCCCGTGCTGACCTTCGTCGACGTACCCGGCTTCCTGCCCGGCGTCGACCAGGAGTACGGCGGCATCATCCGCCGGGGCGCCAAGCTGATCTACGCCTACGCGGAGGCGACCGTCCCGCTGATCACGGTGATCACCCGCAAGGCGTTCGGCGGCGCGTACGACGTGATGGGCTCCAAGCACCTGGGCGCCGACATCAACCTGGCCTGGCCGACCGCCCAGATCGCCGTCATGGGCGCACAGGGCGCGGTGAACATCCTGCACCGCCGGACGATCGCCGCGGCCACGGATCCCCAGGAGGCGGAGGCGATCCGCGCCGAGCTCATCACCGACTACGAGGACACGCTGCTCAACCCGTACGTGGCGGCCGAGCGCGGCTACGTCGACGCGGTGATCATGCCGTCCGACACCCGCGCCCACATCGTGAAGGCGCTGCGCCAGCTGCGCACGAAGCGGGAATCCCTGCCCCCGAAGAAGCACGGCAACATCCCCCTCTGAGGGCTGTCCCGTAATCCCTGGTGGATCAGCGCGCGGCGTCGGATGCGGTGCATCGCAAGGCGGAGGGGCGTCCGCATACTGGATGTATGCGGACGTTCCGACAACGCGGCGAGATGCCATAGCTGTCGTCGCGCGCCCGCTGGGGGTTACGGGACAGCCCTTAGGAAGACACCCTGCTCCACACAACTCCCCCTCCGGAAAGGGTCATTGCCATGATCAAGGTCGTACGGGGCAACCCGACCCCCGAGGAGCTGGCCGCCGCGCTCGCGGTGGTCCGGGCGCGCGCCGCGGCGACGACGGCAGCGGCGTCCGCCGCGTCCTCCGGCGGGTCGGCGCTGCCCGGGCAGTGGGCCGACCCGGGGCGCATCGCACGCCGTGCGCGTCATGTGCCGGGGCCGCGCGCCTGGGCACGGACGTACTGGCCCGGGTGACGCTCCGGGCACGATCTGGCCCGTAGGCACCACGGCGCCTGAGTACGGGTACTCAGGCGCCGTGGTGCGCGGTCGCAGCAGGATCGGATCATGCTGTGGTCCGATCCCGAGAACAAGCCGCCGAAGGAACTGCGCGACGCCCAGGACATGATCCGGCGCGCGGGCCTGGTGCTCGCTCTCGCGATGCTCGTCGGGATGCTGGTGCTCGGAATCCGCTGAGAGCCGGAGCGGCCGGGATCCGCGACCGGCGGACCCCGGCACGGCCGGGCTTCGGCCCGGGTGGGCCGACCGGCGGGCCGGACGGCCTTCCGCCCCTTCTACGATGGCGCGTATGACAGATCAGCGCCGTCTCGTGCTCGCCTCCGCCTCCCCCGCCCGTCTCGGTCTGCTGCGACAGGCCGGATTCGCGCCCGAGGTGATCGTCAGCGGCGTGGACGAGGACGCGCTGAGCGCCCCGACCCCGGCCGAACTGGCGCTGGTGCTCGCCGAGGCGAAGGCCGCGGCCGTGGCCGGCCTGCCGGAGACGGCCGGCGCCCTGGTCATCGGGTGCGACTCGGTCCTCGAACTCGACGGTCAGGCGCTCGGCAAGCCCGCCGACGCCGAGGAGGCCACCGCCCGCTGGAAGTCCATGCGCGGCCGCGCCGGGGTGCTGCGCACCGGCCACAGCGTGGTCGACACCGCCACCGGACGCACGGCCTCGGCGACCGCGTCCACGACCGTCCGTTTCGGTGAACCGACGGACGCCGAGATCGCCGCCTACGTGGCCTCCGGCGAGCCGCTCCACGTGGCGGGCGCGTTCACCCTGGACGGCCGTTCGGCCCCGTTCGTCGACTCGATCGAGGGCGACCACGGCAACGTCATCGGGCTCTCGCTGCCGCTGCTGCGGCGGCTCCTGGGCGAACTGGGGATCTCCGTCACCGACCTGTGGGCCTGAGCCCTCCCCGTCGGCCCCCTCCAGCGGGCCACCCGATCGGGCCACTCCCGTCAGTCCCCTGGCGTCTTCCCCGTCGGCCGATCACGGCGGGGCCGGTCCTCGCCGGTCGTCCGGCCCCCACGGGCCGCACCGTCTCCGGTCGGCCCCCTTCCGTCGAACCCGTCCCGTCAGACCGCCGCCGGGGCACCCGGCCCGGTCCCGTCCGCGGATCCGTCGTCCGCGGGCCCCCGGACGGCGGACGGTTCGACGCCGACGGGCCGATCGTCCTCGGGGCCGTACACCACCAGCGTCAGCACGATCAGCCCGAGCACCGTCATCAGGAACGCGAACGCGATCCAGCCGAGCAGCCCCACCGCCAGCGCCCCCAGCACCCCGTGCGCCACGGCGCAGACGATGAGGGCGACGCGGCCGAGCCGGCCCGGGGCCCGGTCGCGCACGCCGGTCAGCAGCAGGACCAGCCCGCACAGCAGCAGGCAGAGCCCCGACACGCCGCCCATCGCCCAGGTGCCGCCGGACATGGCGCCGGGTTCGAGACCGGCCAGGGACATGTCCTGGTTCTCGACGACCGTCGCGAGGATGCCGTTGACGAGCACGACGCCCACGGCCTCCGCGAACAACGCGAGCGCGGCCACGAACGCCACCGGTCTGCGCATCACGGCGCACACCTCCTGTCACCCCTAGTACGTGTTACCTGCAGTACGTCCGACAGCGCGGACCCTACTAACCGGTAACGCCCGGGACAAGACCTCGCGCGGCCCGCATCCCTCCCGCACCCGCGCCGCTCCGTCTCCCACCCCGTGCGCACCCCGCACGGCTCGCACCCTTTCGTGCGCCGGGCAAAGAATCGTTCGTCCATTAGTGGGGACTCCACAAAGAAATGCCGGACGCGGCTGGTCGCATGAACAGAGACCCGGACCACACCTCGTGGCTACTGTGCGGTCATGAATCCCGGCGTACCGTGGTGCCACAAGGGATTTCGCGACTTGAGCAAGCCTCGAATCACACTCCGTGTGGGCAAGCTCACCAATGGGGACGGGTCGTAGCGCCGTGTCGGTAGTCCCTAAACTCAGCTTGTTTCAAGGAGGGAGCCATCGTGCGCAAGGTGCTCATCGCCAACCGTGGCGAAATCGCTGTCCGCGTAGCCCGGGCATGCCGGGATGCCGGGATCGGGAGCGTAGCCGTCTATGCCGACCCGGACCGTGACGCTCTGCACGTCCGCGCGGCCGACGAGGCGTTCGCCCTGGGCGGTGACACCCCCGCCACCAGCTACCTGGACATGGCCAAGGTGCTCCAGGCCGCCAAGGACTCGGAGGCGGACGCCATCCACCCGGGCTACGGCTTCCTGTCGGAGAACGCCGAGTTCGCCCAGGCCGTCATCGACGCGGGCCTGACGTGGATCGGCCCGCCGCCGCAGGCGATCCGGGACCTCGGTGACAAGGTCGCCGCCCGTCACATCGCGCAGCGCGCCGGTGCCCCGCTGGTGGCCGGCACGCCCGACCCGGTCGAGGGCTCCGCCGAGGTCGTGGCATTCGCCGAGCAGCACGGACTGCCGATCGCGATCAAGGCCGCCTTCGGTGGCGGCGGCCGCGGTCTGAAGGTGGCGCGCACGCTGGAGGAGATCCCGGAGCTGTACGACTCCGCCGTCCGCGAGGCCGTGGCCGCGTTCGGCCGCGGCGAGTGCTTCGTGGAGCGCTACCTGGACAAGCCGCGCCACGTGGAGACGCAGTGCCTGGCCGACAAGCACGGCAACGTGGTCGTGGTCTCCACCCGTGACTGCTCGCTCCAGCGCCGCCACCAGAAGCTGGTCGAGGAGGCCCCCGCGCCGTTCCTCTCCGAGAAGCAGAACGCCGAGCTGTACGCGGCGTCGAAGGCCATCCTCAAGGAGGCCGGTTACGTCGGCGCGGGCACGGTCGAGTTCCTGGTCGGCGCGGACGGCACCATCTCCTTCCTGGAGGTCAACACCCGCCTCCAGGTCGAGCACCCGGTCACCGAGGAGGTCACCGGTCTCGACCTCGTGCGCGAGATGTTCCGCATCGCCGACGGCGAGGAGCTCGGCTACGGCGACCCGGTCATAAGGGGTCACTCCTTCGAGTTCCGGATCAACGGCGAGGACCCGGGCCGGAACTTCCTGCCCGCCCCGGGCACGGTGACCGTCTTCGCCCCGCCGAGCGGCCCCGGGGTCCGTCTGGACGCGGGCGTGGAGTCCGGCAGCGTGATCGGCCCCGCCTGGGACTCGCTGCTGGCGAAGCTGATCGTGACCGGCGCGACCCGCGAGCAGGCCCTTCAGCGGGCGGCCCGCGCGCTGGCCGAGTTCAACGTCGAAGGCATGGCCACCGCCATCCCGTTCCACCGCGCGGTCGTCGCCGACCCGGCGTTCGCCCCGGCCGACGGCACCCCGTTCAAGGTCCACACCCGCTGGATCGAGACCGAGTTCGTCAACGACATCAAGCCCTTCGCCGCCCCCGCCGACGCGGAGGCCGAGGAGGAGGCGGGTCGGGAGACCGTCGTCGTCGAGGTCGGCGGCAAGCGCCTGGAGGTCTCGCTGCCGTCGTCGCTGGGCATGAGCCTGGCCCGCACCGGTCTCGCGGCGGGCGCCAAGCCCAAGCGCCGCGCGGCGAAGAAGTCCGGCTCCGCGGTCTCCGGCGACACCCTGGCGTCCCCGATGCAGGGCACCATCGTCAAGATCGCCGTGGAGGAGGGCCAGCAGGTGCAGGAGGGCGACCTCGTCGTCGTCCTGGAGGCCATGAAGATGGAGCAGCCGCTGAACGCCCACCGCGCCGGCACCATCAAGGGACTCGCCACCGAGGTCGGCAGCTCCATCTCCTCCGGCGCCGTGATCTGCGAGATCAAGGACTGACATCAGTCCGGGCGACCGGACCCCACCGGCCGCCCCGCACCGGACGTTCCCCGTCGGACGCTCCGTTCCGGACGTTCCGCGCCGGACGTCTCCCGTCGGACGTTGCGCACCGGGCCCCCGCGAAGCCGAAAGGCACCCGCGGGGGCCCGGTCGTTCGCGCGAGGAGTCCCCGGCCCGCCCGTCCGCGATGGCATCCTGGATCACGGGGCGGACGACGAGGGAGGCCCGATGGCGACGAGCACGGCGACGAGCACGGCACGGACGCCGTCCCGGCCCATGCGCGCGGACGCGCGCCGCAACTACGACCGGCTGCTGAGCGCGGCCCGTACCGCCTTCTCGGAGCACGGCACCGACGCGGCCCTGGAGGACATCGCACGCCGTGCGGGGGTCGGGATCGGCACGTTGTACCGGCACTTCCCGAACCGGCACGCGCTGATGAACGCCGTCTTCCAGGAGGCCCTGGCCGAGCTGATCGGCCGGTCCCGCGAACTCGCGGCGGCGGAGCAGCCGTGCCGGGGTCTGGTGGAGTGGCTGGGCGCGATCATCACCCACGCGGGCGCGTACCGGGGCCTGGCGCAGGCGCTCATGTCGACGTCGCGGGACGAGACTTCGGCCCTCGCGCAGTGCAACGTGCCGCTGCGCGAGGCGGGGGCGGCCCTGCTGGCGCGGGCTCAGGCGTGCGGGGCCGTACGGGCCGAGGTGTCCATCGACGACCTGATGCAGCTGACGAACGCGATCGCGCTGGCGTCGGAGCAGTCGCCGGACGACCCCGAACTGGCGGACCGGCTGCTGATGTTGACCCTGCGTGGGCTGAAGGGGCCCGGCGCGGAAGGCGGTTGAGGCCCGCTCACACCTCGCGGGAACCACCGGGCCCACCGGCCTCGTCGGCGCTGTCGGCACCATCGAGCCGTATCGGTGGCGACCCCGCGGGCCCGCACGGGGCCGGTACCGGCCCCGCATGCCCATCGGCCCGCATCAGGCGCGACCGGCCCGTACCGGCCATGCCGCGACCCGTACCAGCCGCTGCCGGACCCATGGGCCGCGCGGCTTCTCGGGCGCGTGCCTATCGGCGTCGCAGGTCCGCAACCCTCGCCCGGTCCTGCTGCCCCTGCGCCTGCCCCTGATCCGGCAGCACCGCGGCGCCGCGCAGCGGTGGCGCGCCCGGCTTCCCCGGGCCGCCGCGGGTACGGCGCTGGCCGGGCAGCGGCGTGTCGCGGCGCGCCTGCCGTCCCGACGGCGGCGCCTCGGCCGTGCCCGGGCTTCCGCTTCCCGCACCGGCCACCGCGATCTGCACGCCCTGGTCCGCCAGGGCCTGGAGTTCGGTGGCGGCGCGGTCGTCGTGGCCGGGCGGCTCGTCCGTCACGAGACGGGTGATGAGATCCGTCGGCACCGTCTGGAACATGGTGTCGGAACCGAGCTTGGTGTGGTCCGCCAGGACCACCACCTCCGCCGCGGCCTGCACCAAGGCCCGGTCCACGCTCGCCGAGAGCATGTTGGACGTGGAGAGGCCGCGCTCGGCGGTGAGCCCGCTCCCCGAGAGGAACGCCCGCGAGACCCGCAGCCCCTGGAGGGACTGCTCGGCCCCGCTGCCCACCAGCGCGTAGTTCGAACCGCGCAGCGTGCCGCCGGTCATCACCACCTCCACCCGGTTGGCATGGGCCAACGCCTGGGCGACCAGCAGGGAGTTGGTCACGACGGTCAGGCCGGGCACGCGCGCGAGCCTGCGGGCCAGCTCCTGCGTGGTCGTACCGGCCCCCACGACGATGGCCTCGCCCTCTTCGACGAGTCCGGCGGCCACATCGGCGATGGCGGTCTTCTCCGCTGTGGCGAGATGGGATTTCTGCGGGAAGCCGGACTCCCGCGTGAACCCGCCCGGCAGCACCGCACCACCGTGCCTGCGGTCGAGGAGCCCTTCCGCCTCCAACGCCCGCACGTCCCGCCGTACGGTCACTTCGGAGGTCTGGACGACACGGGCGAGCTCACGGAGCGATACCGCCCCGTTGGCGCGCACCATTTCGAGGATCAATTGGCGACGTTCTGCAGCGAACACGAAACTGACAGTAACGTGATCGCCCGAGCGTTTTCAGCACTTTGCACCGAATAGCAGAAGTTGCACATACAAGGGGTCGCCAAGTGGTATAAGCGGCCCTGTTGTTGTTCCGTACTGATCGTCCGACGGTCGTTCCACAGCCCGAGTTGCCGGGTGTCGTCGGCGACCGCCGGGTTCCCCGAGGTCCGGAGGGGCCTACGCGTCGCCCGCCCGCTTACGGGTGTGCAGCTGCCGCGCCACTTCAGCGATCGAACCCGACAGGGACGGGTACACGGTGAACGTGTTTGCGATCTGTTCCACCGTCAAATTGTTGTCGACCGCGATCGAGATCGGGTGGATCAGTTCACTCGCCCGTGGCGCGACGACACAGCCGCCGACCACGATGCCGGTGCCCGGGCGGCAGAAGATCTTGACGAAGCCGTCGCGGATGCCCTGCATCTTGGCGCGCGGGTTGCGCAGCAGCGGCAGCTTGACCACGCGGGCGTCGATCGCGCCGGAGTCGACGTCGGCCTGGGTGTAGCCGACGGTGGCGATCTCGGGGTCGGTGAAGACGTTGGAGGACACCGTCTTCAGGTCCAGCGGGGCCACCGCGTCGCCGAGGAAGTGGTACATCGCGATCCGGCCCTGCATGGCGGCGACCGAGGCGAGGGCGAAGACCCCGGTGACGTCACCGGCCGCGTAGACACCGGGGGCGGTGGTGCGGGAGACCTTGTCGGTCCAGATGTGGCCGGACTCCTTGAGCCTGACCCCGGCCTCCTCCAGGCCCATGCCCGCGCTGTTCGGGATCGCCCCGACGGCCATCAGGCAGTGCGTGCCGGAGATGACCCGTCCGTCGGCCAGGGTGACCTCCACGCGGTCGCCGACACGCTTGGCGGCCTGGGCGCGGGAGCGGGCCATCACGTTCATGCCGCGGCGCCGGAAGACGTCCTCCAGCACGGCGGCGGCGTCCGGGTCCTCGCCCGGCAGCACCCGGTCGCGGGACGAGACCAGGGTGACGCGCGAGCCGAGCGCCTGGTACGCGCCCGCGAACTCGGCGCCCGTCACGCCGGAGCCGACCACGATGAGCTCCTCGGGGAGTTCGTCGAGGTCGTAGACCTGGGTCCAGTTCAGGATGCGTTCGCCGTCGGGCTGCGCGTCCGGAATCTCCCGGGGGTGGCCGCCGGTCGCGATCAGCACGGCGTCGGCGGTGAGCCGCTCCTCCGTGCCGTCGGCGGCGGTCACGACGACCGTACGGGAGCCGTCCGCGGCCTGGAGGCCCTCCAGACGGCCCCGGCCGCGCAGCACGCGCGCGCCGGCGCGGGTGACGGAGGCGGTGATGTCGTGGGACTGGGCGAGCGCCAGGCGCTTCACACGCCGGTTGACCTTGCCGAGGTCGACGCCGACCACGCGGGCAGCCCGGTCGATGTGGGGGGTGTCGTCGGCGACGATGATGCCCAGTTCCTCGTACGAGGAGTCGAAGGTGGTCATCACCTCCGCCGTGGCGATCAGGGTCTTCGAGGGCACGCAGTCGGTGAGCACGGACGCTCCGCCGAGGCCGTCGCAGTCGACGACGGTCACCTCCGCACCGAGCTGGGCGCCCACCAGCGCCGCCTCGTAGCCGCCGGGTCCGCCGCCGATGATCACGATCCGGGTCACGAAAAGTCCGCCTCGTATGTGTCATCCCGCGGCCGTCCGCCACCCCGGCCGGGGGTCCGGGGGATCGCCCCGGGGGAATGCAGTACGTACTTCATTGTCCCGCACGCGCCAAGGTGCTTCGCCCCGGGGCCCTCCATCCGTGCGGGCGGGGCCCGTCACCCCGCGCGCCGACTGCCGCGAGCGGGTGGCCAGCCGGCGGCCCCGGCGACCCCCGTAAGGGGTCTTGCGCCCCGGAATCGACGATCCGGCCGCCGCCTCCCGTACCCTCGATCACATGTCGCTCTACGCCGCGTACGCCGGCAACCTCGACGCGCGGCTGATGACACGCCGCGCACCGCATTCCCCGCTGCGCGGCACCGGCTGGCTCAACGGCTGGCGGCTGACCTTCGGTGGCGAGCAGATGGGCTGGGAAGGCGCGCTCGCCACGGTGGTGGAGGCCCCCCGCTCCCAGGTCTTCGTGGCGCTGTACGACATCGCGCCGATGGACGAGGACTCCATGGACCGCTGGGAGGGTGTCGGCCTCGACGTCTACCGGCGGATGCGGGTGCGCGTGCACACCCTGGACGGTGAGGAACCGGCCTGGATGTACGTGCTGAACGGATACGAGGGCGGCCTGCCCTCCGCCCGCTACCTAGGCGAGATCGCGGACGCGGCGGAGTCCGCGGGCGCACCGCACGACTACGTGATGGAACTGCGCAAGCGCCCCTGCTGACCCGTGCCGGGCCTCCGCCGGCCCGTGCCGGACATCCGCTGGGCCGTGCCCGACCCGCTTCTGCGCCGGGCCCGGCCCCGGTGCCGATCCCGTACGGGCCCGGCCGCGGGCCGCGGGCCGCGGGCCGCGGGCCGCGGGCCGCGGGCCGCGGCAGCCTTTCCGGCCCGTGCGCGTCCGAAATTCCCCTCGCCACCGGCAATTTTGTGTGATTGCACGAGAAAGCCTGCGCAGTCTCTGCACGTGGGCATCTACGCGCGTAGGGAATCAGCGGTTACGCTCGTCCGCGTGAACGCATCAGTTATTCCGGACAACATCCAGGGCGACCCCCGGGCCGCCGCCGACGCCGCCGCCGCCCGCCTGCGCGAGCTGACCGGTACCGAGACCCACGACGTCGCGCTCGTGATGGGTTCCGGCTGGGCTCCGGCGGGCGACGCGCTCGGCATTCCGGAGGCCGAGTTCCCGGTGACCGAACTCCCCGGTTTCCCGGCGCCCGCCGTGCAGGGGCACGGCGGCACGATCCGTTCGTACCGGATCGGCGAGAAGCGGGCCCTGGTCTTCCTGGGCCGTACGCACTTCTACGAGGGCCGCGGCGTCGCCGCCGTCGCGCACGGGGTGCGCACCGCCGTCGCCGCGGGCTGCAAGACCGTCGTCCTGACCAACGGATGCGGCGGGCTGCGCGAGGGCATGCGTCCCGGCCAGCCGGTCCTGATCAGCGACCACATCAATCTGACCGCGGCGTCGCCCATCGTCGGCGCCAACTTCGTCGATCTGACCGACCTGTACTCGCCGCGGCTGCGCGCGCTGTGCAAGGAGATCGACGACACCCTCGAAGAGGGTGTGTACGTGCAGTTCCCCGGCCCGCACTACGAGACGCCCGCCGAGATCAACATGGTCCGGGTCATGGGCGGCGACCTGGTCGGCATGTCCACCGTGCTGGAGGCGATCGCCGCACGCGAGGCGGGGGCCGAGGTACTGGGCATCTCGCTGGTCACCAACCTGGCGGCCGGGCTGAGCGGCGAACCGCTCAACCACGAGGAGGTCCTCCAGGCGGGGCGGGACTCCGCCACGCGGATGGGCGCGCTGCTGGCCCGGGTGCTCGAACGCATCTGAGCCGGGCACCGGCCGCGGCGCGCGTGACGGACCCGACGCGACGGACCCCGGAACGGATTCCGCGCCCGGAACGTTCCGCGCCCGGACGGGCGTCGCCGCTCCCCAACCCACCCCGCAGAAAGGCGGACCCATGCAGCAGGACCTCATGGCCCGGGCCAGGACGTGGCTCGCCGAGGATCCCGACCCCGAGACCCGTGACGAGCTGGCCGTGCTCATCGAGGCCGATGACGCCGGGAGCGCCGCCGAGATCGCCGCGCGGTTCGCCGGCACGCTCCAGTTCGGCACGGCCGGGCTGCGCGGCGAGCTGGGGGCCGGGCCGATGCGGATGAACCGCGCCGTCGTCATCCGGGCCGCGGCCGGGCTCGCCGCGTACCTCAAGGCCGAGGGGCAGGGCGACGGGCTCGTCGTCATCGGGTACGACGCCCGGTACAAGTCGGCCGACTTCGCGCGCGACACCGCCGCCGTGATGACCGGCGCGGGTCTGCGCGCGGCCGTGCTCCCGCGCCCGCTGCCCACCCCCGTGCTCGCGTACGCCATACGGCATCTGGGGGCCGTCGCGGGCGTCGAGGTGACCGCCAGCCACAACCCGCCGCGCGACAACGGCTACAAGGTCTACCTCGGCGACGGCTCGCAGATCGTCCCCCCGGCGGACGCCCGGATCGCCGCCGAGATCGCCGCGGTCGGCCCGCTGGACACCGTGCCCCGCCCCGAAGACGGCTGGGAGGTCCTCGGCGACGAGGTCCTGGACGCGTACCTGGCCCGTACGGACGCCGTGCTCGCCGCCGGATCACCGCGCACCGCCCGGGTCGTGTACACGGCGATGCACGGCGTCGGCACCTCCGTGCTGACCGCCGCCTTCGCCCGCGCCGGGTTCCCGGAGCCGGTGCTCGTCGCCGAACAGGCCGAGCCCGACCCGGCCTTCCCCACTGTCGCCTTCCCCAACCCGGAGGAGCCCGGTGCGATGGATCTCGCCTTCGCGACCGCGCGCCGGGCCGGGCCCGATCTCGTCATCGCCAACGACCCGGACGCCGACCGCTGCGCCGTCGCCGTCCCGGACCCGGCGGCCGACGGCGGCTGGCGGATGCTGCGCGGCGACGAGGTCGGCGCGCTGCTCGCCGCCCATCTGGTGGACCGGGGCGCCGCGGGCGTGTTCGCCGAGTCGATCGTGTCCTCCTCGCTGCTCGGGAGGATCGCCGAGCGGGCGGGCCTCGGGTACGAGGAGACGCTGACCGGCTTCAAGTGGATCGCCCGGGTGGACGGCCTGCGGTACGGCTACGAGGAGGCGCTCGGCTACTGCGTCGACCCGGAGGGCGTGCGCGACAAGGACGGCATCACGGCGGCGCTGCTCGTCGCCGAACTCGCCTCCTTCCTCAAGGAGCGCGGGCGTACGCTCCTCGATCGCCTCGACGACCTGGCGGTCGAGCACGGGCTGCACGCGACCGACCAGTTGTCGGTGCGGGTGCAGGACCTGTCGGTCATCGCCGACGCCATGCGGCGTCTGCGCGAGCGTCCGCCCGCCGCGCTCGGCGGCCTCGACGTCGTCTCGGCCGAGGACCTGTCGCGGGGCAGCGCGCGGCTGCCGCCCACGGACGGGCTGCGCTACCACCTCCAGGGCGCCCGGGTGATCGTCCGCCCCAGCGGCACCGAGCCGAAGCTCAAGTGCTACCTGGAGGTCGTGGTGCCGGTCGGTTCGGCGGACGGCCTGCCCGAGGCCCGCGCGGAGGCGGCGCGACTGCTGGACGCGATCAAGCGGGATCTGGCGGTGGCCGCCGGGATCTGACGCCCTGCTGCCCGCCGGGCCGTGCCCTCGTACTGCCGCCTGCTGTGCGGCGACGGTACGAGGGCACGGCCCGGACCCGTTCCCGGGCCTGTTCCCGGGCCGGGGTCGGCGGCCTGCTCCGATTCCAGGCCCCCCGCGACCGGGGCGGGCCCTGCTGGGGCCGGAGCCGGCCGGGCAGCCCGGCAGCGGCGTCACGGGCCCCCGCGCCGCCGAGCCGAGCATGGTCCGTGGCCCCGGCAGCCCACCGACACCATCCGTTCGATATGCCCCGACATGACACGAATGGTAAGCAAAAGTACGTTCAGTCACGGGTCGGTTACTCAACCGACCGCTCCCAGACAGGAGAAAGTGACATGGCCACGCGTTCCACCATCATCACGGCCACCACCACCGTCGCCGTCGCCGCCGCGGCCGCGGCGGCCCTGGCCGCCACCGGCTCCGGCCTCACCTCGGCCGACGCCCCGGAGAAGCCCGAGAATCCCCCGGTAGCCGCCCGGCAGGCACCCGCCCCCGCCGCGCACGACGGGGCCACCGCACCGAAGGGAGGCAAGGACGCCACCGGAGCGGGCGGCGCCGAGAGCGGGGGCGACGAACAGGGGCGCGGAGGAGAAGAGGGCGGCGGGGGCCGCGGCGACGACGAGGGCGGCGGGGGCGGCGGCGACCGGGGCGACGACGAGGGCGGCGCGGGCCGCGGCGGCAACCGGGGCGACGACGAGGACGGCGAGGGCAGGGGCGGGGGCGACGACGAGGGTCGGGGCCGCGACGGAGGGCACGGCGGGGGCCATCACCACGTGGGCCGCATCCACTTCAACGAGCGCACGTACCCCGCCTACCCCGACGGCTGCATCACCGCGGCCAGCGGCCTCGGTTCCACCAGCTTCAACATCTTCAACGAGAGCCGGATGACCGTCGAGGTCTTCTCCGGGGCGACCTGCGACAACGGCGGCCCGATCGCGACCGTCGGCCCGTACGGCGACACCTCGGGCGTGATCCCGCAGCACGTCCAGGGAGGCGTGTCCGTGTTCAACGGCGTGGGCGCGAGCTTCCGGGTGGTCCGGCACGGCCACGGCGGCGGCTGGGGCGACGACTGGGACTACTGAGCCACCCGCCCCCTCACGACATGACACGGGCACCGGATCGCCGGAATCGAGCCGGGCCCCACCACATACCTCACCCACCCCGCCCCTCTCCGTATTAGATAGACTGGTCTACCTAATACGGAGAGGGGGCAGCCATGCCCGATACGGAAGCCACCGGGAAACGGCCGGTGACGCGCAGGCGCGGGGCAGCGCGGACCCGGATCCTCGATGCCGCGGCACGCCGGTTCTACGCCGACGGCGTGGCGGCGACGGGGATCGACACGATCACGGCCGAGGCCGGCGTGGCGAAGATGAGCCTCTACAACAACTTCGACTCCAAGGCCGATCTGGTCCGCGCCTACCTCCAGGCCCGGCACGAGGAATGGCTCGGCCTCTACCGGGAGCGCCTGGCCGGAGCGCGGGGCCCGCGCGAGGCCGTGCTCGCCGTCTTCGACGCCTACGCCGATCACGCCCGGCTCGCCTACGAGCACGGGTTCCGGGGATGCGGGCTGCTCAACGCCGCCGCCGAACTGCCCAACGGTCACGAGGGCCGGACGGTGGTGCGGCAGCACAAGGAGGAGGTGGAGGCCATCCTGGCCGGGCATCTGACGGAGCTGCTGCCCGGTCGGGAGGAGAAGGTCCGCGCCACGGCCGAGCACCTGGCGTTCCTGCTCGAAGGCGCCATCGTGCGCGCGGGCCTCGAAGGGGACGACGCGCGGATGCGGCACGCCCGCGACCTGGCGGCGCGCCTGGTGGACGACCTGTGACGCGGACCGCCGACCACTCCGTCGACACGGGCGCGGGAGCGGGGGCGGGCGCGCTCGCCGTGCTGGTGGCCTCGGTGCTGTGGGGCACCACGGGCACGGCGGCGACGTTCGCGCCACAGGTGGGACCGCTGGCGATCGGAGCCGCGGCGATGGGCCTGGGCGGGCTGCTCCAGGCGGCGGTGGCCGGGCGGAGCATCGCACGGTTCCGCACGGGCCTCCGGGCACGGTGGCGGGCCGTGCTCGTCGGCGGGGCGGGGGTGGCGCTGTACCCGCTGGCGTTCTACACCTCCATGCGTCTGGCCGGTGTCGCGGTGGGCACGGTCGTCTCCATCGGCTCCGCCCCGCTGGCCTCGGCGCTGATCGAACGGGTCATCGACCGACGGCGCCTGTCGCGGCGCTGGATGGCGGGCGCGGCGCTGGGAGTGGCCGGCACCGTGCTGCTGTGCGCGGCCGAGGCGGCAGGGGCCGGCTCGGGATCCGGGCCCGGTACGGGCTCCGCCGCCCGGACCGTCGTCGGCGTGGGCCTCGGGCTGCTCGCGGGTGTGACCTACGCCGTGTACGCGTGGGCGGCGCACCGCCTCATCACCCACGGCGTACCGTCGCGCGCGGCCATGGGCTCGGTGTTCGGGCTGGGCGGGCTGATGCTCGTGCCGGTGCTGCTCGCCACCGGGGCACCGCTGGTCGCCTCCTGGACGAACGCGGGCGTGGGCCTCTACATGGCGCTGGTACCGATGTTCACCGGGTACGTCCTGTTCGGCTTCGGCCTGGCCCGCGTGCCGGTCAGCACGGCGACCACCCTGTCCCTGCTGGAGCCCGCCGTGGCGGCGGTGTTCGCCGTGCTGGTCGTGGGCGAGCGGCTGCCCGTCCTCGGCTGGGCCGGGATCGTCCTCGTCGTCGCCTGTCTCGGGGTGCTGACGGTTCCCTCCCGGCGCACCCGCCCGCGCACGCCCCGCCGGGCCGGTTCCGGGCGGACGGCAGCGGTACCGGCGCCCTCGGACGGCGCCGGGGACGTGGTGGACCGCCGCGTGACCCCGCCCGCGTAACCTCGGCCGCCGCCCGCCGCCGCGACCGAGCACCGGACCGGCGAGGCGTACGCGGACCGCGTCGAGGCGGTCCTGACCGCGCCGCACACGCCGACCGGGATCACGGCGGAGTCGCTGACCGGGCTGCCCGTCGCGGACGCCCCGCTGCTCGCGCCGGCCGCGCTCGACGAGCCCCGCGCGGTCGGGTCCTCGCACCAGCTCACCGCGCTGCGTGAGCAGTTGCTGGACCCCGAGCGGCGCCCCTGACCGGCCCCGGGCACCTCACGGCTTCCCGACCGTCCGATGAGTTCCGGACGGCCGGGCAGTCTCCCTCAGGTACACATACACCGGCACTTACGTACGCCGGCATTCGCGCACACCGGCGATTCGAACGAGGAGCGGCGAGACCCATGCGACGCATCGTGATCAGTGAGTTCATGAGCCTGGACGGCATCGTGCAGGCGCCGGGGGGACCCGACGAGGACACCGACGGGAACTTCGCACACGGCGGGTGGTCGCACGCGTTCTTCGACCCGGAGGTGGTGGGCGGCTTCATCGGCGAGTCCATGAACCGGGCCGGAGCCCTGCTCTTCGGGCGCCGGACCTGGCAGACGATGGCAGCCGCCTGGCCCGAGCGGGCGGGCGACCCGTTCGCCGACCGGATGAACGACATCCCGAAGTACGTCGTGTCCGACACATTGGACGACGACGCGCTGGGCTGGAACAACACCACTCGCGTCCCCGGAGACCGAGCCATGGCCCGCATCCGGGAGCTGCGCGCGTCCGACGGCGACGACCTGCTGGTCATGGGCAGTCCCACGCTCGTGCGCGCGCTGCTCGGCGAGGGCCTGGTCGACGAACTCCGGCTCATGATCATGCCGGTGCTCCTCGGCGGCGGAAAGACGATCTTCCCCGACGACGGTGCACTGCGCACGCTGGAACTGGTCTCGACCGTCACCAGTGGCACAGGCGTGAACGTCTGCGTCTACCGCCCGGCCACCGAGGGGGCGTAGATCTGCCCCAGGAGTGCCACCCGCCGCCTGCCACTGTCAGACCACGGCAGGCGGCAGGCGGGCAGGCGGCAGTTCGATGACACAGGCATGACGGGACAGCCCTTAGGCTGCCGCGTATGCCTCCCCCGGAACTGCGACGGATCAACACCTTCCTGTCGGGCTTCGCCCGCCGCCAGGCCGCTCGAACCGTCGACGTCCCGGGCGGATTCGCCGTGCTCGACGACGCGTTCGCCCACTCCCGCGGGAACAACCAGCTCGTCATCGACCCGGCCGCCGACGGGACGGCCGGCCCCGAAGCGCTGCCCGCCGTCGCGGACGAGGTGCTGGGGCATCTGCCGTACCGGCTGGTCTCCGTGCTCGACGACGAGCTCGGAAGCGCATGCGCGGGACCGCTGGTCCGGGCCGGTTACTCCCACTCCGTCTGCCTGGTCATGCAGCACACGGGCCCGGTGCCGCAGGGCGGTGGCGCGGAGGTGGTGGACCTCGACGCGTTCCGGATCCCGCTCGCCCGGCGCTGGCGGGGCTTCCTCCCGGACGCCGACGACGAAGTGATACGTCACCTCGTCGACCGGCGCGGGGCCCGTCACCGCGGGGCCGACATCGTGCACTTCATCGGCGCCCGGGCGGAGGACGGAGAGGTCGCCTCCTGGGCCGACCTCTACCTGGATCCGGCGACGGGCACGGCCCAGATCGAGGACCTGATCACCTCGGAGGCCCATCTCGGGCGCGGCCACGCGGACGCCGTCCTGACCACCGCCCTGCGCCTGGCCGCCGACGCGGACTGCGGTACGAGGTTCCTCACCGCCGATGCCGCCGACTGGCCGCGCCACTGGTACGAACGCCGCGGCTTCTCGGTCGTCGGCCGTACGCACCACTTCGAACGCGCCTGACGGGAGCGCGCCCGGCGGGAGCGCGCCCGGCGGCAGAACGCCCCGTCCCGGGCCCGCTTCCCGGTCCTGCTTCCCGTTCCCGCCCCGGCGTGTCTCAGCCGGTCGCGAGCAGCACGACGAACAACACCACGCCCGCCACCGCCGGCGCGATCACCTCGTACGCCCACCGCACCGAGCCGGGGGTTTCCGGAGCCTCGGCCGTCGGGGCCGAAGCCACCGCCTTGGCCCGCTCCGCCATCTCCCGCAGATCCGCCATGGTCCGGTCGGCGGGCGCCATCCGGGACTTGGTGTCGTGGACGTCGGCGAGCCCCGAGGTCTGGCCGGTGGGGTCCTCCGCCGAGACCCGCATCCGGGACCGGGCCGCCCTCTTGCGCTGCCGCAGCGACACCGGCACCGACCACATCTGGTACTTGGTGCCGTCCTCGGTGAACAGCTCGCTCGAATATCCGGCGCGCAGATCCGCGACCTCGGTCCAGGGCAGGGTGATCGTCCGGAACGGGTTGCGGATCCGGATGCGCCGGTCGTTCGCGAAGACGGCGGGCCGCACGGAGAACGCGACGACGAGCGGCACCACGGCCAGCAGCCCGGCAAGGGCCAGCCAGGGCGTCCGGCCGTGCCCCCTGACCAGGGCATCCCCGCCGAGCCAGCAGAGGAACAGAAGCAGCAGGACACCGCCGGCGATCCCGGCGGACGACCGGAAGGTCCGGTCGGCGTAGGTCGGCTCTGCGGGCGGTGTGGGGCTCGTCATGCGCCCGATTCTGCCTGACGTCGCCCGCGTCCGGGAGGGCGGCCGGATCTCACCGGATCCCGCCCCGGCACCGACCCCGCAGCCCCCACGGGAACCGGAGCCCCACAGGCCCCCGGAAGGGCGGGACTCCGTCGTCCCCGCACGAGTTCCCGGAGGACCCCACCCCCTGTACACGCCGCTACGCGCGTAGATATGCTCATCTGGTGACCATGCCCACCACAGCTCCCTCCCCCAGGCTCTCGACTGCGTTCGAGCAGGGCGGCACCCCCCTCTCGGACGCGACCGCGTCCGACAGTGCGCTGCGCCGCTTCCTGCACGGGCTGCCCGGCGTCGACGCCGTCGGCCTCGAAGCGCGCGCCGCGTCCCTCGGAACCCGTTCGATCAAGACGACGGCCAAGGCGTACGCCATCGATCTGGCCATCTCGATGATCGACCTGACGACGCTGGAAGGCGCGGACACCCCGGGCAAGGTCCGGGCCCTCGCCGCCAAGGCCGTCCACCCCGACCCGACCGACCGCACGACCCCGCACACCGCGGCGGTCTGCGTCTACCCCGACATGGTGGAGACCGCCGTCGCCGCGCTCGACGGCTCCGGCGTGAACGTGGCGTCGGTGGCGACGGCCTTCCCGGCCGGGCGCGCCGCGCTCGACGTGAAGCTCGCGGACGTCCGCGAGGCCGTGGCCGCCGGGGCCGACGAGATCGACATGGTGATCGACCGCGGCGCCTTCCTCTCCGGCCGCTACCTCAAGGTGTACGAGGAGATCCTGGCCGTGAAGGCCGAGTGCGCGCGGGCCGACGGCCCCGACGCCCGACTGAAGGTGATCTTCGAGACCGGTGAGCTGTCCACGTACGACAACATCCGCCGCGCCTCCTGGCTCGGCATGATGGCGGGCGCCGACTTCATCAAGACGTCGACCGGCAAGGTCGGGACGAACGCCACGCCCGCGAACACCCTGCTGATGCTGGAGGCGGTGCGCGACTTCCGGGCGCAGACCGGGGTGCAGATCGGCGTGAAGCCGGCCGGCGGCATCCGCACGTCCAAGGACGCGATCAAGTTCCTGGTGCTGGTGAACGAGACCGTGGGCACGGACTGGCTGGACAACCACTGGTTCCGGTTCGGCGCCTCCAGCCTGCTGAACGACCTGCTGATGCAGCGTCAGAAGCTCAGCACCGGCCGTTACTCCGGCCCCGACTACGTGACGGTGGACTGATCCCCATGACATCCGCATCCGCTTCCGCAAGCGCATCCGCTTCCGCGTTCGAGTACGCGCCCGCGCCCGAGTCGCGCGCGGTCGTCGACATCGCGCCCTCGTACGGCCTGTTCATCGACGGCGAGTTCACCGACGCGGCCGACGGCCGGGTCTTCAAGACGGTCTCGCCGAGCACCGAGGAGGTGCTGTCCGAGGTCGCGCGGGCCGGCGCCGAGGACGTCGACCGGGCCGTGGGGGCGGCCCGCAAGGCGTTCGAGAAGTGGTCGGCGCTGCCCGGTTCCGAGCGCGCCAAGTACCTCTTCCGGATCGCCCGGATCATCCAGGAGCGCAGCCGCGAGCTCGCCGTCCTCGAAACCCTCGACAACGGCAAGCCGATCAAGGAGACCCGGGACGCGGACCTGCCCCTGGTCGCGGCGCACTTCTTCTACTACGCGGGCTGGGCCGACAAGCTGGATCACGCCGGTTTCGGCCCGGACCCGCGCCCTCTCGGCGTCGCGGGCCAGGTCATCCCGTGGAACTTCCCGCTGCTGATGCTGGCGTGGAAGGTCGCCCCTGCGCTCGCCACCGGCAACACGGTGGTGCTGAAGCCCGCCGAGACGACCCCGTTGTCCGCGCTGTTCTTCGCGGACATCTGCCGCCAGGCCGGCCTGCCCAAGGGCGTCGTGAACATCCTCACCGGTTACGGGGACGCGGGCGCGGCGCTCGTCGAGCACCAGGACGTCGACAAGGTGGCGTTCACCGGCTCCACGGCGGTCGGCAAGCGGATCGCCCGCTCGGTCGCCGGCACCTCCAAGAAGGTGACCCTCGAACTGGGCGGCAAGGGCGCCAACATCGTCTTCGACGACGCCCCGGTCGACCAGGCCGTCGAGGGCATCGTCACGGGCATCTTCTTCAACCAGGGCCAGGTCTGCTGCGCCGGCTCGCGGCTGCTCGTGCAGGAGTCGATCCAGGACGAGCTGCTGGACGCGCTCAAGCGGCGGCTGTCCACGCTCCGGCTCGGCGACCCGCTGGACAAGAACACCGACATCGGCGCGATCAACTCCGCCGAGCAGCTCGCCCGGATCACCGCGCTCACCGAGACGGGCGAGGCCGAGGGCGCCGAACGCTGGACCGCCCCCTGCGAACTGCCCACCGCCGGCTACTGGTTCGCGCCGACGCTGTTCACGAACGTCACCCAGGCGCACACCATCGCGCGCGACGAGATCTTCGGCCCGGTGCTGTCCGTGCTGACATTCCGCACCCCCGACGAGGCGGTCGCCAAGGCCAACAACAGCCAGTACGGCCTGTCGGCGGGCATCTGGACGGAGAAGGGCTCCCGCATCCTCGCGGTGGCGAACAAGCTCCGGGCGGGCGTCGTCTGGGCCAACACGTTCAACAAGTTCGACCCGACCTCGCCGTTCGGCGGCTACAAGGAGTCGGGCTTCGGCCGCGAGGGCGGTCGTCACGGCCTGGAGGCGTACCTCGATGTCCGATAACCGTCCGAACCGTCTGAGCGTGTTCAAGACCTACAAGCTGTACGTCGGGGGCAAGTTCCCCCGCTCCGAGAGCGGCCGGGTGTACGAGGTGACGGACTCGAAGGGCAAGTGGCTGGCGAACGCCCCCCAGTCCTCCCGCAAGGACGCGCGGGACGCGGTCGTGGCCGCCCGCAAGGCGTTCGGCGGCTGGTCGGGCGCGACCGCGTACAACCGCGGTCAGGTCCTCTACCGCGTCGCGGAGATGCTGGAGGGCCGCCGGGACCAGTTCGTGCGCGAAGTGGCGGAGGCGGAGGCCTTGTCGAAGTCCAAGGCGGCGGCGCTCGTGGACGCGACGGTCGACCGCTGGGTCTGGTACGCGGGCTGGACCGACAAGATCGGCCAGGTCGTGGGCGGGGCGAACCCGGTCGCGGGCCCGTTCTTCAACCTGTCGACGCCCGAACCGACCGGGGTGGTCGCGGTCCTGGCGCCGCAGGAGTCCTCGTTCCTGGGGCTGGTCTCGGTGCTCGCCCCGGTGATCGCGACCGGCAACACCGCGGTCGTCGTCGCCTCGGCCGCGTCCCCGCTGCCCGCCCTGTCCCTGGGCGAGGTGCTGGCCACCTCCGACGTGCCGGGCGGCGTGGTGAACATCCTGTCCGGGAGGACTGCGGAGATCGCGACGCCGCTCGCCTCCCACCAGGACGTCAACGCCATCGACCTCACGGGCGCGGACCCGGCCCTGGCGAAGGAGCTGGAGGTCGCGGCGGCGGACAACCTGAAGCGCGTGCTGCGTCCACAGCCTGTGGGCGGGGAGGGCGCCCTCGACTGGTCGGCCGATCCGGGCACCCACCGGCTGACGGCCTTCCTGGAGACCAAGACGGTCTGGCACCCGACGGGCGCGCTGGGCGTGTCGGGCTCCTCGTACTGAGCCGGAGCCGGGGCCCCGGCACTGCGCACCGCGGCGCTCCGGCAGCACGGCGGCGGCCCGCTCCCCGGACTTCCGGGAGCCGGCCGCCGCCTTGTCGGTGCGCCGACGTCAGCCGTTCAGGAGGCCCACCGCCTGCCCCGCCACCGGCAGGTCCTTCAGTGTGCCCCCGCTGGTCAGCGGGTCGGTGACGACGCCCGTGGTGACCGGCTTGAAGTCGGCGACCTGCGTGCCGACGGTGTTGTCCAGCGGGTCCGTGCCGGTCCCGGCCAGCGGGTCGAGTTTCAGCCGCGTGACCGGCGCGATGCCGCTCTGGAGCGGCTGCCCGACCGCCCCGGTCACCGCGCTGCCCGCCCCCTCGATGCCGGTGTCGGCACCCGTGGCCGGCACGAGGGGCAGCGGAGCCGCCTGGGCCGCCGCGCCTCCCGCGCCCAGCGCGGCGCCCACCGCGGTGATGGTCAGACCCGCCCTCAGCAGGGCGTGGCGCCGGGAGGTGTTCAGTGCGTGACGTGCCATGAGTTCCCACCTGATCGATGCGGTCGTGTAATCGATTGAGTGCGCAGCGTAGTTGAGGTGTGATGCTCGATACCAACGCGACCACCGGGGGATCCCCTGCCCGGGTCAATGCCTCACACTCGTGTCCTGTGAATTCCCAACCGATCCCGACCCGTGTCGTGCTGCTCGCCGGACCGTCCGGCTCCGGCAAGTCCCACCTCGCCGCCCGCACCGAACTGCCGGTGCTGCGGCTGGACGACTTCTACAAGGAGGGCGACGACCCCACGCTGCCGCTCGTTCCCGGCAGCACGGACATCGACTGGGACTCCGTACGGTCCTGGGACGCCGACGCGGCGGTCGCGGCGATCCAGGAGCTGTGCCGCACCGGGCGCACGGACGTCCCGGTGTACGACATCTCCACGAGCTCCCGGGTCGGCCGGGAGACCCTCCACATGGCGCGCACACCGCTGTTCGTGGCCGAGGGGATCTTCGCGGCGGACATAGTCGAGCGCTGTCAGGAGCTCGGTGTGCTCGCGGACGCGCTGTGCCTGCGCGGCCGTCCGACGACTACGTTCCGCCGCCGACTGATGCGGGACCTGCGGGAGAGCCGCAAGTCCGTGCCGTTCCTGCTGCGGCGCGGTTGGCGGCTGATGCGGGCGGAACGGCGGATCGTGGCCCGGCAGGCGGCACTGGGCGCCCACCCCTGCGGCAAGGAGGAGGCGCTGGGCCGACTGGCGGCCGCGGCAGCCGGCCGCTGCCGCCGCACCCCCACGGCACGCGGAACGGTGTGACGGCCGACGCCCCGCACGGTCGTACCCCACGCACACCCCCCAGGCCCACGCCCGCGCACACCGTCACGGGCGACGTGCCCCGCACACCCCCACGCGCGACAACCCACCCCTCACACACGCCGACGGGGGCGGACAGGCCCCCCAGCCCGTCCGCCCCCGCGGTGTTTCCCTTCCCCCTGTACTCCGCCGCCTCCCGCGAAGCGGCGCCCCCGTATCCCCCCGCCCTCAGGCCACCAACTCGCCGAAGGACTCCTGCTGGTCACGGCCGAAGCTGAGGACCTCGTCCTCGCGCAGCCGGCGGAGCGACCGCCAGATGCTGGACTTCACCGTGCCGACACTGATGTCGAGTATGGACGCGATCTCCGGGTCGGTGCGGCCCTCGTAGTAACGCAGGACCAGCATCGTGCGCTGGAGTTCGGGCAGCCGGGCCAGCGCCTGCCACAGCACGGCGCGCAGCTCCGTGCCGCGCATCGCGTCCGTGTCACCGGGCGTCTCCGGCAGCTCCTCGGTCGGGTACTCGTTGAGCTTGCGCCTGCGCCAGGCGCTGATGTGCAGATTGGTCATGGTGCGGCGCAGATAGCCACCGACCGCCGCCTTGTCGCTGATCCGGTCCCAGGCCCGGTACGTCGAGAAGAGGGCGCTCTGCAGCAGGTCCTCGGCCTCGAACCGGTCGCCGGTCAGGTGGTAGGCGGTCGCGTACAGGGAGGCGCGGCGCTCCCGGACGTAGGCCGTGAACGCCGTGTCGACGTCCTCGGCCCGCGCCGGTGCCTTCCGCTCCCCCGTGGCCTCCCCGTACGCGGTTTCCCCGTGCTTCCCCCCCACGGACGCGTCGACCACCGCCATCCAGGGCCGTCGGCCCTGGTCGGCGGACGCGGACGACGACGTGTGCGAACGCCCGGCGCCGCGGGCGCACCCCCGTGCTCCCCCGTGCTCCCGGCCCCGTTCCAGCAGGGCCGTACCCGCTCCGGCACCGGACTTCTCGGCGCTCCGGCCGACATCGTGGAGACGCGTGACAACTGCGCTTGCGGTGATGCTGTGAGTTGCGTTCATCTCGCGCCCCCCATCGGTGGAGTCCGGCCGTTCCGTGTGCCAACGAGCTTGCCGGGGCAGTTTCATCACGCTGTCCCCCGACTGTCACAGCCCTGTCACAGGGCCTGTCGTCGCCGCGTGGCCCGCCCGGCGGGTGTACGTGTGGGCGCCGACGGTCGAACTGAGGCTCCACCATGGGCCAGAATGACCATCGTGCCTTTCCTGTTGCTGATCGAGGACGACGATTCCATCCGCACGGCCCTCGAACTCTCGCTGTCACGCCAGGGCCACCGTGTGGCCACCGCGGCGACGGGAGAGGACGGCCTGAAACTGCTGCGCGAGCAGCGGCCCGACCTGATCGTGCTGGACGTGATGCTGCCCGGTATCGACGGCTTCGAGGTGTGCCGTCGAATCCGGCGCACCGACCAGCTGCCGATCATCCTGCTGACGGCGCGCAGCGACGACATCGACGTGGTGGTCGGGCTGGAGTCCGGCGCCGACGACTACGTGGTGAAGCCGGTGCAGGGCCGGGTGCTCGACGCCCGCATCCGGGCGGTGCTGCGCCGGGGCGAGCGCGAGTCCACCGACTCCGCGGTCTTCGGGAACCTGGTGATCGACCGGTCCGCGATGACCGTGACGAAGAACGGCGAGGACCTCCAGCTCACGCCGACCGAGCTGCGGCTCCTGCTGGAGCTGAGCCGGCGGCCGGGCCAGGCCCTGTCGCGGCAGCAGTTGCTGCGGCTGGTCTGGGAGCACGACTACCTGGGCGACTCCCGTCTGGTGGACGCCTGCGTGCAGCGGCTGCGTGCCAAGGTGGAGGACGTGCCGTCGTCGCCGACCCTGATCCGTACGGTTCGGGGCGTGGGCTACCGACTGGACTCGCCTCAGTGAGCGGTGTCGCCGAACGGAGCCTGCTCGCGGGGCTGCGCTGGACGAGCCTGCGTCTGCGCCTCGTCGTCGTGTTCGGACTGGTGGCGCTGACCGCCGCGGTGTCGGCCTCGGGCATCGCCTACTGGCTGAACCGCGAGGCGGTGCTGACGCGTACCCAGGACGCGGCGCTCGGGGACTTCCGGCAGGAGATGCAGAACCGGGCGGCGTCGCTGCCGCTGCGGCCGACCAAGGACGATCTGCAGAACGCCGCCGTCCAGATGGCGAGCAGTTCGCCCGGGTACAGCGTGCTGCTGGTCGACGAGCGCGACGCGGGCAAGCCCATCGTCGGCAACTCCGACCTGGACACGTTCACGCTCGACAACGTTCCGCCGTCGCTGCAGAAGGCGGTGACCGAGGAACAGAAGGTGGGCGCGGACAACACGTACGAGTACCACCTGTTCTGGCAGCGGACCAGCATCCGCGGCATGCCGTACCTGGTGGGCGGTACGAGGATCACCGGCGGCGGCCCGACCGGTTACATGCTGAAGTCGCTGGACCAGGAGCGGCAGGACCTGAACTCCCTCGCCTGGTCGCTGGGGATCGCCACCGCGCTCGCGCTGATCGGTTCGGCGCTGCTGGCGCAGGCGGCGGCGACGACCGTGCTGCGGCCCGTGCAGCGGCTCGGCGACGCCGCGCGCAAGCTCGGCGAGGGCAAGCTCGACACCCGGCTCGTGGTGTCCGGAACCGACGAACTCGCGGATCTCTCCCGGACGTTCAACAGAACCGCCGACGCGCTGGAGAAGCGGGTCGCGGACATGAGCGCGCGGGAGGAGGCCAGTCGACGGTTCGTCGCGGACATGTCGCACGAACTGCGTACCCCGCTCACGGCGCTGACCGCCGTCACCGAAGTGCTGGAGGACGAGGCGGACGGTCTCGACCCGATGATCGCGCCCGCGGTGCATCTGGTGGTGAGCGAGACGCGGCGCCTCAACGACCTGGTGGAGAACCTGATGGAGGTCACCCGCTTCGACGCGGGTACGGCCCGGCTCGTGCTCGACACGGTCGACGTCTCCGATCAGGTGACCGCCTGCGTCGACGCGCGTGCCTGGCTGGACGCGGTGGACCTGGACGCCGAGCGCGGCATCATGGCCCGTCTCGATCCGCGCCGGCTCGACGTGATCCTGGCGAACCTGATCGGCAACGCGCTCAAGCACGGCGGCTCGCCGGTAGGGGTCGCGGTGCGGACCGAGGGCGACGAACTCGTCATCGAGGTCCGCGACCACGGCCCCGGCATCCCCGAGGACGTCCTGCCGCACGTCTTCGACCGTTTCTACAAGGCCAGCGCCTCGCGCCCGCGCTCCGACGGCAGCGGTCTCGGTCTGTCGATCGCGATGGAGAACGCGCACATCCACGGCGGCGACATCACGGCCTCGAACTCGCCGGACGGCGACGGCGCGGTGTTCGTCCTGCGGCTGCCGCGCGACGCCGAGTCGCTCACCCGTTCCGGGACCGAGAGGGCCGACACCGGCGGGGACGGCACGAGGTGCCCGGACGAGGAGGACGACGCGACGTGATGGGCAGCAACCACCGGGCACGCCGTTCGGGGACGGCGCTGGCCGGGGCCGCGCTCACGGCGGTGCTGGCCGCGGGCTGCGGGATCAGGACCACGTCCGTTCCGGTGGACGCCGGTCCCGCACCGTCCCGCGTCCCGTGCTCGATGCCCGCGCAGGACGTGACCGCGCAGGCCCTCCAGGGCATACCCATGCAGATCCATCTGGTCTGCTCCTCGCAGCTGGCCACGGTGGACCGCACCGTCCAGGTCGACGAGTCGACCACGGACCGGACCCGCGTCGCGCGGGCGGTCCTGGAGGAGCTGCGGCGCAGACCGTCGGACGACGAGCGGCGGGCCGGGTTCACCACGGCCGTCCCGGAGAAGCTGCGGATAGGCGCGGCGCGCGTCGGCGACCCCCGGGCCACGCTGCGGCTGAGCGAACAGCCGGAGGACCTGCCGACCGAGGCACTCGCACAGATCGTGTGCACGTACGCGGAGAGCACGACACTCGCGCCGAACGGCACGGTGGTCCTGGGCGGCCCCGGGAAGTACCCGGCGCGCGGATACCTCTGCACCGCGGAGACGAAGGCCAGGCCGCAGACGGCGACGCCGCTGACGGCCCCCACGGACGAGGGCACCGGCCAGGGTCGCGGCCAGGGCACGGGCGCGAGCACGGAGACGGACACCGACGCGGGAACGGGGATGGGGACGGGCGACTGAGCCGGGGCCCGGAACCGATCCCACCGCCCGACGCGTCTAGGGGGGCGTGCGTCAAGGTTCGGACAGCCAGACTGTCATCCGTTTCCGCGCGGCCGGGATCCTTCTCCTCCTCGCGCATCTGCTGTTCGTCGGGTGGCTGACCCTGCGTCCACTCGATGTGCCGTGGATGACCGCTTCGAATCTGCGACCACTCGCCGGCATCAGAGCCGACCTCTCCCTCGGCCCGGTCGAGGCCGCCCGCCGGATCGGCGAGGGGCTGCTGCTGCTCGCCCCGCTCGGCGTCCTGCTGCCCATGGCCGGGGGTCGCCTGTTCGTCTCCCCGTGGGCCTCGATGGCCCGTACGGTCGCCGCCGGAGCGCTGATCTCGCTGGGCATCGAGCTGGCGCAGACCGGGGTGCCCGGACAGCGGGTCGACGTGGACTCGCTGCTGCTGAACACCATCGGCGTGGCGCTCGCCCACCTGCTGGTCGTGCCGATGTGCCGGGCCCGGCTGCGGCGCAGGAGGCGGCGGCGGACGAAGCCCGTTCCGCACCCGGCGGACGAGACGGCTCAGGGCTCGACCCCGACGATTCCCAGGGTCGGGATGGCACCGTAGAGCGACGTTTTGCCCCCGTTCGCCGAGCGACGATGGACACATCGGGAGCACGACGGAACTGCTCCCCACCAACGTTCGCGAAGGAGCCCACCATGGCCGCACTTGCCCGCCCCCGAGACGGACGCATGATCGGCGGAGTGTGCGCCGCGCTGGCACGGCGCTTCGGCACCTCCGCGGGAACCATGCGGGTGATCTTCCTGCTGTCCTGCCTGCTGCCGGGGCCGCAGTTCCTGCTGTACCTGGCGCTGTGGGTGCTGTTCCCGTCCGAGGAGGAGTCGTCGGCCACCGCCTGGTGACCTCGTAGCAGGACTCCGCAGTACGCGGGGGACCCGGGACAGTACGCACGACACGAACGACATACCTGTGACACGACACGCCTGTGGGGCGGGCGTCCGATTCCGGAAGCCCGCCCCACAGGCGTGTGCCACACGTGCCCGTTACGGGATCAGCCGAGCGGGATGCCGCTGGCCGAGAGGCCGCCGGTCTTCGCGCCACCCGCCGGCAGGCCACCGAGGAGGCCCTTGACCGGGGCGGTGACATTGCCGACGAGCTTCTGCTGGCCGGTGCCGAGGAGCTTGGTGGCGGCCCCCTCGACCGGTCCGGGCTTGGCGGCGGCACCGAGAGCGGAACCGGCGACCGGAAGCGCGGTGGCCGCGGCGTCGGTCGGCAGCACTGCGGCGGAGGCGGTCCCCGCGGCGACGGCGGCGAAAGCGGCACCGAGAGCGGCGGCACCGAGGGTCCTGGCAGCAGAATGCTTCATGGGGAGTTCATCCTTGGGGAAGGGGAATGGGCGGCTCTGGAACGAGCGGCTCTGAAAAGTAGTCAGCTCGCCACCCCTCCCGCAAACATCCCCCGCAGCGAAAACGGCCGGTGAATTCCGCGCGCCCGCGCGGACCGGCCGTCTTCAAATCCGCGTGTGTCACTCCCCCGGAGAGGAAGAAGCGCTGGTCGCGGCGGTCTGCTGGAAAAGCCACTCCGACTTGAGCTCGGCATAGCCGGGCTTGATCACATCATTGATCATCGCCAGACGTTCATCAAAAGGGATGAACGCAGACTTCATCGCGTTGACGGTGAACCATTGCATGTCGTCGAGCGTGTATCCGAAGACCTCGCTCAGCTTCTCGAATTCATGGCTCATGGTCGTGCCGCTCATCAGCCGGTTGTCCGTGTTCACGGTGGCACGGAAATGCAGCTTCCGGAGCAGCCCGATGGGGTGCTCGGCATACGAGGCGGCGGCCCCGGTCTGGAGGTTGGAGGTCGGGCACAGCTCCAGCGGGATGCGCTTGTCCCGTACGTACGAGGCGAGACGGCCGAGCGTCACACTGCCGTCCTCGGCGACCTGGATGTCGTCGATGATGCGGACGCCGTGGCCGAGCCGGTCGGCGCCGCACCACTGGATGGCCTGCCAGATCGACGGCAGACCGAACGCCTCGCCCGCGTGGATGGTGAAGTGGTTGTTCTCGCGCTTGAGGTACTCGAACGCGTCGAGGTGCCGGGTGGGCGGGAAGCCCGCCTCGGCTCCCGCGATGTCGAAGCCGACGACGCCCTGGTCGCGGTAGCGGTTGGCGAGTTCGGCGATCTCCAGGGAGCGGGCGGCGTGCCGCATCGCGGTGAGGAGCGCCCCGACGCGGATGCGTTGACCGTCCCGGCGAGCGCGCCGCTCGCCCTCGCGGAACCCCTCGTTGACCGCCTCGACGACCTCTTCGAGCGTCAGACCGGCCTCCAGGTGCTGCTCGGGGGCGTACCGCACCTCGGCGTACACCACACCGTCCGCGGCGAGGTCCTCGGCGCACTCGGCGGCCACCCGGACCAGCGCCTCGCGGGTCTGCATGACGGCGCAGGTGTGCGCGAACGTCTCCAGGTAGCGTTCCAGCGACCCGGAGTCCGCCGCCTCGCGGAACCAGACGCCGAGCTTGTCCGGCTCGGTCTCGGGCAGTCCGCCGTATCCGCTCGCGAGGGCGAGATCGACGATCGTTCCGGGGCGCAGGCCACCGTCGAGGTGGTCGTGGAGAAGGACCTTGGGGGCACGCCGGATCTGATCCCGGCCGGGCATGTGCGGGGTGGGACTCATCATTCGGGCACTCTAGCTCCTACGCGCGTAGAATGTCGCTCGTCGATACGCAACAGTGACCGCGTAGACGGGTGGAGTACACCCGTGCTTCTGACACTGTTCTGTCATGGCACAGCGCGCGCTCCCCCTACCCGCCGCGAGACTGGGACGGGCCGTCGGCACGGCCGGAGCACCGACCGCGGTCAGCGGCGTGGTCCTGCTGCTCCCGGACGGCGAACCCGCCTCGCACCGCCGCCCTTCCCTCTTCTCGTACGCCTTCCAGTTCCCCCTGGCCCGGACCCTGGCCCGCGCCGGCCGCACGGACGGCCTCGCCGTCCACGTGGTCCACTACCGCTGCCGTGGCTGGAACACGGCCGACGCCCAGCTCGCGGCGGACGCCGAATGGGCGGCGGACGAAGTCGTACGCCGCTACGGCGACGTCCCCGTCTGCCTCGCCGGCCACGGCATGGGCGGCCGGGCCGCCCTGCGCGCGGGCGGCCACACGGCGGTCAACTCCGTTCTGGCGATGGCCCCCTGGCTCCCCGCGAACACGACGGACGAACCGAATCCGGAACCAGAACCGGTCAAGCACCTGCTCGGCCGACGGGTCCTGCTCGTCCACGGCACGAACGACGCCCGCACCGACCCCGAACTCTCCTTCCACCTGGCCGCACGCGCGAAGAAGACCAACCGCGACACCTGCCGCTTCGAGGTCCACTCCGACGGCCACTCACTGCGCCAGCACCGTGCCGAAGTCACGGCCCTGGCCACGAACTTCATCTGCGGCTCGCTCCTCGGCCACCCCTATGCCCGCCCCGTCGCCGACGCCCTCGCGGCCCCGCCGCCACTGGGCCTGCGGATGCCCCTGGCGGCGGGATTCGGGAAGTCGCTGCGGGGGTGAGGGGACGAGGTGAGGTGGCGGGTTCGGGCGAGCGCGCGGGGAGCTTGCGCGAGGTAAAGGCCAGGCGGTTGCGGGTCGGGCGTTCAGCCTCATCGTGAGTTCAACGTACGGCGAGTCGCATTGATGAGGTTCTGCGCGTCGACGCCGTGCACGGCGGATTCCCGCGGGGGAAGACGATGACCTGCCGCCTCGGATCACGTTGCACGCAACGTCATAGGCCCCGTGTCCGAGCCATGCTCTACACCCGGGAGGCATGGGCATACGCGGCGCAGGGGCGGCATGCTGGGTTCCGACGGGACACGGCACGAGCAGAAGAGGCGCTGAGTGATGCGGCCGAGGGCGACGACGAGCCGTACTGGATCGCCTACTTCGGCGAAGCCGAGCTTGCGGGGGTGACCGGCGGGCGTCTGCTCGACCTTGCTCGCAGCGATCCACGTACGTATGCGGACCAGGCGGCCACCGAGATTCGGACGGCTTTGTCTCTGCGTGGTGCAGAGGCCGGCCGATCTCATGCTCTGGACCGAATCGGCCTCGCCGAGTGCAGCTTCCTGGCGAATGACGTGGTGGGCGGCGCGGCTGAAGCGGTCCGCGCGGTCGAGGCGGCCCGGGGCACCCAATCGGCGCGTGTCCGGTCGCAGCTCAAGCGCTTCTACCCGTACACGGTGGGCCACGGCGCCTCCAGCTCCGTGCGGGCGGCGCGGGATAGTATCCGCGACCTGCTGTCGACCTGAAGGAGAGCGACGTGACAACCCTTGCGGTGACCGGGCACATGGACCTGATCGAGGGCACCGTTCCCTTGGTCCGCGCAGCCCTGGCCGACCTGCTCACTCAGTACAGCTCTGATCTTGTCGGCGTCTCCTGCATCGCCAAGGGCGCTGACTCCTTGTTCGCGGAGGCCGTCCTTGCGGCTGGTGGGCGTCTGACTGCCGTCATCCCCTCCCAGGACTACCGACAGAGCAAGGTCAAGCCTGATCACGCGCCGGTCTTTGACCGCCTGGTGGGGGCCGCCGAGGACGTCTTCGTCCTCTCTCATGAGACCGCCCATCGGGGGGCGTACGAGGCTGCCAATGCCGAGCTGCTGCGGCGGGCTGATCGCCTTGTTGCTGTGTGGGACGGATGCCCTCCGTCAGGGAAGGGCGGGGGGACAGCCGACACAGTCGAGGCGGCTCGGGCCGCGGGGCTGCCCGTGGATGTGGTGTGGCCAGAGGGAGCAGCTCGTAAGGGCTGACCCCGAACGCACGAAACCGCCCCTCCCCGCGCTGCGGGAAGGGGCGAAACCCCGCACGCGCGGGGAGCACGTGCTGGATCGCATGCCCGAGCTGCTTGCCCCGGGACCACCCCCGCACGCGCGGGGAGCACGTTTACCGACAGCTCCGGGTCGGTGATGCCCAGGGACCACCCCCGCACGCGCGGGGAGCACGAGACGGCCCGCGCGTACAGCCTCGCGGGGGAGGGACCACCCCCGCACGCGCGGGGAGCACCGACGGTGGGCACGGTGGATGTGCGAGAGGAAGGGACCACCCCCGCACGCGCGGGGAGCACAGGGCCTTGACCAGCTTCGACACCGTGCCCTTGGGACCACCCCCGCACGCGCGGGGAGCACACGCGTTCGCGGACGCCCTGTCGGCCCGCTGGGGGACCACCCCCGCACGCGCGGGGAGCACCGCTTTGGCCTTGGCCAGACGGACAGGGGCCTGGGACCACCCCCGCACGCGCGGGGAGCACGGCGACTTCGGATCGCTCCTGCCGTTTTCGTAGGGACCACCCCCGCACGCGCGGGGAGCACGGTTTCCACGGCGATTCGCCCATCCGTGACCAGGGACCACCCCCGCACGCGCGGGGAGCACTTTCGTCGCCCTGTTCTCGCAGGTCGCAGGCGGGGACCACCCCCGCACGCGCGGGGAGCACTCCCACCCTGCCCCCGAGGACATCGCGCAAGAGGGACCACCCCCGCACGCGCGGGGAGCACGTAGCCGACCTTCCCAGTTCCGGGGCCGATGCGGGACCACCCCCGCACGCGCGGGGAGCACCGTGAGGCGTACTACTGGGCGGTGGTCGCGGGGGGACCACCCCCGCACGCGCGGGGAGCACCGCACCGGCTCCGGCGACCACCCCGAAGGAGAGGGACCACCCCCGCACGCGCGGGGAGCACATTGACGACCTGCGGGCCCGGGGTGTGCTCGGGGGACCACCCCCGCACGCGCGGGGAGCACGCGGCCTGGTCCTCGGGGGAGAGGGCGCCGGCGGGACCACCCCCGCACGCGCGGGGAGCACTCATCACTCCGGTGTTGGATGGGTTTTGCACTGGGACCACCCCCGCACGCGCGGGGAGCACTACTTATCCGAACTCCCCTTAGAAGGGCGAGAGGGACCACCCCCGCACGCGCGGGGAGCACAGTTCCTGACCTGCGGGTTCAGGAGGCAGGACGGCTGTTTTTACTCACTTCCTTGAATCGCGACATTGCGAGCAAAAGCCCCACCTGACGCACTGATCCGTCACTCCTTCGGCTTGCACGAAGCTCATGCCCGGCGAAGCGGTCAAGCTCCATGGAGACTACTCGGCAACCGTCAGTCCCTGGCAAGGTAAGACCCATGCGGAGCTGACTCCCGGGACACCGGCCATCCCGAAGGGCCCGCCCGTCGATGGCTGACGGATCCAGACGGCAGACAGCTCGTGCCGGGCACTTCGAAGAGTTGGCACGAACGTACCCTTCCTGTGGGTGTCTCGCGTAACGGGGAGGGGCACGGCGTGCCGGGGCAGCGCGGAGCCGCGCCCGATCGGGCGGGCGACCGGACGGGCCCTGTTCTGCGAAGGGGCTGATGGGCACGAGGGCCACGCGATCCGTATCAGTGGGGAATGCCCTCGATGATGTCCCTGGCGCCCTGCCGCAGTAGTTCGGCGCAGACCTGCGAGCCGAGTACGGCGGGATCGTTCATGGACTCGCCCCAGAAGTACGCGTGAACGGGTCCTCGGCTCCGCCCCTGTGGCGTCGCGCGGAGCCGAGCGACCGCCGTCGGATGGCTGCCGGTCGTGAGCGGCCCGGAGCCCTGGGAATTTCCCACCGACGACGGAAGCTATGCGGGGCTACGGCAGGTCGACGACCGGTCACTCCGCGCAACCTGCGGTGGAGGCGGGAGGCGAGCATGCCGGGAAGCCGGCGCTTGTCGTACGCGGAAAGCACGTCCAGTTCGGAGGTGTGCCATCCGGTGTCCGTGAGTTGGTAGACGGTGCCCGACACCCCGTAGAGCTGGGGTTTGCGTACTGCGGTCTGCGGTCTGCGGTCTGCGCGGTGGAGCCCGCCCGACTGCCGCCGTCTCCACGACATGGGGGCAGCCGGGCGGGGCTTTGAGGGGCTACACGCTGATCAGCGTGTCCGCCTTTTGGGTGAAATCCGGTATGCACAAGGGGCGGGCCGTAAGCCCGTACCAACACGCCCCGTCCCGGGCGATGAACTCGAACTCGGCCCCAGTAGCAAGCCGATGCAGCGCTTCGCCCTGGTGCTCGTCGTCGGCGGCCCAGGCGCGCAACTCGGCCGGGGCGTCGGGCCCGGACGAAGGCGCGGCTCGTAACGCCGCTCGGGAAATCCACGGGGTGCCGGGGTCCGGGTCCAGTCCGTTCGCGAGCCGTTCGGCCTGCCCCCGGAGCCACCGGAGGGCGAGCCGCGGGGACGCGACGAGCACTCCGCCGAGATAGAAGGTCGTCCGTGCGTCACCTGCGTATACCTCGGCAAGGACCCGCCCCGTCACAGCAGTTCGCCACGGCTGCGACGATTGGCGCGGGCGGTCTCGGCGCGCAGGCGCTCTATCGGGTCGGCGGTCCGGACGCGGGCGGGCTCGGCTTCCCACTCGGCGCCGCCACCGACCGGCCGCAACGACCAGTAGGGGCCGGCAACCCCTCGGAACTCCCCCACGCGCTTGCCCTGTGAGGTGTCCACCACGATCGTTCCGGGGGCCGGGAGTTGTGGGGGTTCCTGTCCACTGCTCGGGGGCCGCTCTTCGCAGGCACGTGCCGCTCCTCTCCGTAGTGACTCCACTACCAAGGGGGCCCAGCGTGACCTACAGTCAGCCCGTCTTCAACGTTCCGTAGCCGGAGGGCACATTGGTAAGCCTCAAGGAGTTAAACCCTGAAGCAAGCCCGCAGGCGGCCTTCGGCGCACGGGTACGTAGCGCACGCGAGGCACGTAGCTGGAAGCAAGACGATCTCGCCTCGTTGGTCGGCTACTCCGGCAGGCACATCTCAGGGTGGAAACTGGCCGCAAGCCGCCGACTCAGCGCTTTTCGCGGAGCTTGGACACGGCGCTCGGACTTACGGGCACCGCCGAGTCGTTCGAGCGTGCCTGGGGGGAGATCCGGAACGGCAGCCTGCTGGAAGGCTTCCCGGAGTACCTGGGGCAAGAGGAACGCGCAACGGAGATCCGCCTGTTCGAAGTGGGAGTGATCCCCGGGCTCCTCCAGACACCGGAGTATGCGAGAGCCATTGAAGAGGGGCATGTGAAGCGAGGCATGCTCACCCCCGAGCAAGCAGCCGAGCGGGTTCAGTCCCTGGCGGAACGCCAGGCTGCTCTGGTTCGCCGCAATCCACCCATCGTGATCGCGATCTTGGACGAGAGCTGCATCCGCCGACCGATCGGCGGAGCCAGGGTCATGGACCGCCAGTTGGCTCATCTCATCGAGTTCGCCGAGCTGCCGAACACCGTGCTCCAGGTGGCTCCCTTCACCATCGGTGAACGCCGCCCGTTCAACCGATTGGTGAATCTGCTGACTCTGCCCGACCGTTCCGTGATGTCCTACGTGGAGTCCCAGACCGACGGACACCTGGACAGGGAAATCACCTCTGTACTACCACTGGTGAGGGCCTACCATCAGCTACAGGCCGAAGCGCTGTCCCAAGCGGCATCGGTCGCCGTGATCGACGAGGTACGAAAGGGCGCCCCGTGACGACCGACTCTCCCTCCCTCCGCTGGGTCAAGTCCTCCTACAGCGGCAGTGGCGGTTCCTGCGTCGAATGGGCCCCGGCGCATGCGTCTGCCACTGGCATCGTCCCCGTTCGCGACTCCAAGAACCCGAACGGCCCGGTGCTGAACGCCTCCGCCGAGGCTTTCGCGTTCTTCGTGGCAAGCGTCAAGGCCGAAGGGTTCGGCACCATCTGACCCACCGCGCCACCCGCTACCGAGCGCGACGAAGCCTCGCCTCGCTCCCCGGATCGGGAGTGCGGCGGGGGCTTCGGTCATGCTGCCCGTCACTCCGGCAGCAGGTGCCCCCGGCGCGACAGCAGGAAGCGTTTGAACGCCGCCACCGGCGGGGTGTCCGGGTGGCCGTCGAGCCAGGCGACCCCGATCTCGCGGGCCGCCCTCGGGGCCGTCACCGTCAGTTCGACGACGCCGGGGCGAGCCACCGCGGGCGGGGGCAGCAGGGCGACGCCGAGGCCGGCGGCGACGAGGCCGCGCAGGGTCTCCGCCTCCTCGCCCTCGAAGGCGATCCTGGGCCTGAAGCCCGCCTGGGCGCACAGGTCGTCGGTGATCCGGCGCAGGCCGTAGCCCGGTTCGAGGGTTACGAACTTCTCGTCGGCGGCCTCCGCGAGGCGGATGCGGCGGCGGGTGGCGAGGCGGTGGTCCTCGGGGACGACGAGGCGCAGCCGCTGTTCGTCGAGGCGGCGGGCGACCAGGTCGGGGGCGTCCGGGACGGGTGAGGTGAGGCAGAGGTCGAGGCCGCCGGACCGGAGGCGTTCGATCATCGCCTCGCCGTAGTTCTGGACGAGCTGGAAGCGTACGCCGGGATGGTCGGCGCGGAAGGCGCGGAGCAGGGCGGGCACGGTCTCGGAGCCCATGGTGTGCAGGAAGCCGAAGGCGACCCTGCCGGTGGCCGGATCGGCGTCGGCCCGTACCGAGTCGGCGGCCTTCTCGACCTCGGACAGGGCCCGCTCGGCGGAGGCCAGGAAGGTGCGGCCCGCGGGAGTGAGCGAGACGGTACGGCCCTTGCGGGCGAACAGGGCGACCCCCAGGTCCTGTTCGAGCCTGACCATCGACCGCGAGAGCGTCGACTGCGGCACGCCCAGTTCGTGCGCGGCGCGGGTGACGTGCTCGTGGCGGGCCACCGCCGCGAAGTGGGCGAGGCGTGGTGCGAGGACGGCCCGAATGTCTTCTTCGTAACTGCTGGGTGACAGCCGCGGCTGTGAGCTGGGTTCATGCACCATGGGATTAATTATGTCCGTTTCATGCATTGGACGCATGAAACGGTGGGGCCTACGTTCGAAGCATGCCTCCTGCCAGTACCGGGGCGGCCACGATCACCGTGGTCGCCTCGCCCCAGCCGTCCCCCGTAGCCGACGCCCCCGTACCCGCCGCGACCGCCATTGCGGGGCCTGCCGCCGCGGTCGGTACCGCCGAGCCGGACCGCCTCGAACCCGGCCGCCCCGGCTACCGCCGGATGAGCTTCGCCCTCTTCGCCGCGGGTGTCGCGACCTTCGCGCTCCTCTACTCCACGCAGGCCCTGCTGCCCGCCGTCTCCGCCTCGCTGGGCGCCACGGCCGGACAGGCCAGCTGGACGGTCTCCGCCGCGACGGGCGCGCTGGCGCTGTGCGTGCTGCCGCTGAGCGCGCTCTCCGAGCGGTTCGGGCGGCGGCAGATGATGACCGCGTCGCTGACGGTCGCCGTACTGGTCGGGCTGCTCGTGCCCTTCGCCCCCTCGCTGGGCTGGCTCGTCGCGCTGCGCGCCGTACAGGGCGCGGCGCTGGCCGGGCTGCCCGCCTCCGCGATGGCGTACCTGGCGGAGGAGGTGCGGCCCAAGGCGCTGGTGGCCACGATCGGACTGTTCGTGGCGGGCAACAGCATCGGCGGTATGAGCGGCCGCGTCCTCACCGGCTGGATCGCCCAGCTGTGGGGCTGGCGGGCGGCGCTCGGCGCGGTCGGGCTGCTCGCCGCGGCCTGCGCGGTCGCGTTCCACTTCATGATCCCCAAGGCGCGGCACTTCGCCCCGGGTTCGCTGAACCCGAAGGCCGTGGCGCGGACGGTGTGCGGGCATCTCGCCGATCCGCTGCTGCGTCGGCTGTACGCGATCGGCGCGCTGTTCATGACGGTGTTCGGCGCGGTCTACACCGTGATCGGCTACCGGCTGGTGGCGGAGCCGTTCGGTCTTCCGCAGGGTGTCGTCGGCTCGATCTTCCTCGTCTACCTCGTCGGTACGGTCTCCTCCGCCGCGGCCGGAAAGCTGGTCGCCCGGCTCGGCCGCCGGGGCGCGCTGTACCTGGCCGTCTCCACGACCGCCGCCGGACTGCTGTTCTCGCTCGCCGACGACGTGGCCCTCGTGCTCCTCGGACTGGTGCTGATCACGGCGGGCTTCTTCGCCGGGCACGCGGTCGCCTCCTCGGCCGTGAGCCGTACGGCGACGAGGGGCCGGGCCCAGGCGTCGGCGCTCTACCAGTCCGCGTACTACCTGGGATCCAGCGCGGGCGGCACGCTCGGTGCGGTCGCCTTCCACGCCGCCGGCTGGTCCGGAACCGTTTCGCTGGGGCTGCTCGCGGTTCTCGGCGTCGTCACGGTCACGCTGTACGGCTCACGGGCCGCGCGGCGCGCGACGGCCCCGGCCCGGTGACGGCACCGATCCGCCCTTGACCGCGTGGGCGTCTCGCGGGACCGCACACGGTACCCACGCGAGGGTCGCCCCATCCGGAACGTCCGGACCATCGGAACAGCCCGAACATCCGCAGCGCCCGGAACGCCCGGAGCATCCGGGACGCAGGGGCGGCCCCCGCGGGCGCTCAGCTGGACCGGTCTCCGGTGCAGCGGTGGATGCTCCCTGCCGAGTTCGCGCCCCCGCACGCTCGTCCACGACCCCGCCGCTCACCGGAAGCTCCTTGCCTCACAAGGAGACCGGGAGGAGGGGCCGGTCGGCGACCGTGAGAAGGTCGACGGGCTGCCGCGGGGCCCGTCGACGGATACGGAGATCCGGGACAGAACCGAGACGTATGCGCACACAACCATCGGCTCCCCGACGCGCGTCTAGCAGGCAGGACCACGTCACCACTCAGGAAGGGAAGTCGGCGGAGATGAAATTGACGGCATCCATAGGGGGCGCCCGGTCACGGCGGGCACTCGCGCTGTCCGTCGCCGGGCTGACGGCGGCGCCCGCGCTCGTGCTCGGCACCAGTGGACCGGCGCAGGCCGCGAGCTGCACGGCGTCCACCGGGCCGTACCAGAAGCAGGTCGAGAAGTACCTGCACCGGCCGGTCGACGGCAAGCAGTCCGCCGCCGACTGCAAGGCGATCCGGTCGTTCCAGAACACCTACGGGGTCACCCCCGCGATCGGCTACGCCGGTACGGTCACCTGGCGGACGATGAAGACGCTCACGGCCCAGAAGGCGGCCGGCAAGAACCCGAACAAGGACAAGAAGTGCCCCACGAACAAGGGGCGCATCGCGTGTGTGGACCTGACCCGGCAGCTGAGCTGGATCCAGGACGGCGGGAAGCTGAAGTTCGGTCCGGTGCCGGTGCGGACCGGGCGGGACGGGTACGAGACCCGCACCGGTCTGAAGAAGGTCTACTGGCGGAACATCGACCACGTGTCGTCGATCTACCACGTGCGGATGCCGTACTCCCAGTTCTTCGACGGCGGGCAGGCGTTCCACTCGGTCGGCCTGAAGATGTGGAACAACCCGGGGTCGCACGGCTGCGTCAACATGCGGGACGCCGACGCGAAGGCGTACTGGAAGCTGCTGAAGAACGGCGACGACGTGTACGTGTACGGGCGCAAGCCCGGCACCTGAGCCGAGTCGGCGTCCGGGCCCGTCGGTGTCCGACCGCTTTCCGCGCCGGGACCTGCCGGCCGTGAGCCCGTCCGAACCCGGGTCCGTCGGCGCGTGACCGAGTCCGCATCCGGGTCCATCCGCACCCCGTCGTCCTCGCCCCGCGTCGTCCTCGCCGTCCCGTACGCGGTGTGCCGGGACGGGCACGGCTTGGCCGCTTCCCACCCCCGTTGTCAGTGGGCTCCGGTAGCGTCCGAAGGACCGAAGTGATCGGTGTCACAGGGCAACAGGGGTGGAGCGATGAGTGATCTGACGGTGCCGGCGGGGACGGCGGACATCGACAGCCGGCTGGAGGGGCACCGGGTCGAGCTGACCGGCTACTGCTACCGGATGCTCGGCTCGGCCTTCGAGGCGGAGGACGCCGTACAGGACACGTTGGTGCGCGCCTGGCGCAGCTTCGAGCAGTTCGAGGGGCGTTCGTCGCTGCGCTCCTGGCTGTACCGCATCGCCACCAACGTCTGCCTGGACATGCTGAAGGCGGGCAGCAAGCGCGCCCGGCCGGTCGACCTGTCGGGCCCGACACCGCTCGCCGACGCGGCGCTCAACCCGCTGCCGGAGAACACCTGGCTGGAGCCGATGCCGGGCGGGCGGATCCTGCCGTCGGTCGACGACCCGGCGGAGGCCGCGGTGGCGCGCGAGTCGGTGCGGCTCGCGTTCGTCGCGGCGTTGCAGCATCTGCCGCCCAAGCAGCGGGCCGTGCTGATCCTGCGCGAGGTGCTGGCCTGGAAGGCGAGCGAGGTCGCCGAGCTGCTCGACACCTCGGTCGCCTCGGTGAACAGCGCCCTCCAGCGGGCGCGTGCCACGCTCACGGAGCACGCGGGCAAGCCTGCCGACACCGCGAACCCGCTCGACGAGGAGCAGCGCAAACTCCTCGAACGGTACGTCGCCGCCTTCGAGGGATACGACATGGCGGCGCTGACCGCGCTGCTCCACGAGGACGCCGTGATGACCATGCCGCCGTTCGACCTCTGGCTCCGGGGGCACGCCGACATCACCGGCTTCATGCAGACCATCGGCGCGGCCTGCGCGGGCTCGCGACTGGTGGCGACGGAGGCCAACGGCACCCCGGCGTTCGCGCACTACAAGCCGGATCCGGACGGCCCGGGGTTCGTGCCGTGGGCGGTGCAGGTCATCGACGTCTCGGAGGGCTCCATCACGGGGATGCACTGCTTCCTGGACACGCCCCGCTGGTTCCCGCTGTTCGGGCTGCCGGACCGGCTCGACACCGACGCGGTGTGAGACCCGGCCGATATGACACTGAGCGCGGCCGACGCGGCCCGGCGGTGTCGCCGTCCCCCACGGAGACGGTGGTCCCGGAGGGCGGCACGGTCACGTTCTCGGTGCGGGTGTGCGCGCGGGCCGAGACGGAGGGCGAGGCGGTCCGGGACGGGGACTGAGGACGAGCGGGGCAGGCGGGCGTCGGGCGGCGCGCCTCCCCTGGAACGTTGTCCCTGGGGCGCCTCCCCTGGAACGTTGTCCCTGGGGCGTCGCCCTTGGAGAGTCGTCCCTGGGGCGTCGCCCCTCAGGCCTCGTCGCCTGCGGCCCCGCGCCGGCAGCGTCCCGGGTCCCGAACCTCGCCCCCATACCTCACGGCTCCGGCGCCCGGGCCCCCGGTCCGGAGCCGCGGCCTTCGGGGATCGGCCCGCCCGCCCCGGGCCCCGGCCCGCAGTCCCCACGTTCCGCCCCGTGGGTCACGTCCAGCACACCGGACAGCCCCAACAGGTCGAGCAGGGCGAGCAGTTCGGAGGGTGCGTTGCGCAGGCGCAGGCGCTTGCCGCCCGCCCGCCGGGCGACGAGTCCCAGCCGTGCCACGGCCTCGACCAGGGCCAGGTCCACCTGTGCGACGCCGCCCACGTCGCAGTCCACCCGGTCGTCCGGGACGCGTACGGTGCCCTCGGCGTCGTACAGCAGGGACTCCAGCTCGGCGCAGAGTCCCGGTACCGCGGCCCGCGTGACGCGGCCGGTGACGACGAACACGTTCGGGGTCATCGATTCCACGTCAGACAGACCGCTCCCGCGGCCGAAACTCATCGCTTCCGCTTTCCGTCCGCTCGGCGCAGTCCGGCCTCATCACCGCCCCGTGGCGGGCCGCACCCCGTCCTCCGGGTCCCGTTCGGTGCCCGCAAACGCTCCGTCAGCGAACAACTTGCGTCAACTACGTTCATCTGTACGCCACCTGTGAACCTGTGCGATCAATTCCCCCTCTAGCTACACGACCGGTCTGTACCAGCGGTCCGACGGTTCGGCCTTCGCCGCCCGGCTGTTCAGCCTTCAGCTGCTCGGTTGTCCGGCTACCACGACCGTGCCGTCGGACCGACTGACCAGTGGCCCTCGTGGGCCGCCTGATTCTCCAGGGGGAGAGTTGCGCAAACACGTGAGAAGCGCGTGTGTCTCGACCATCGCCGCGGCCGCCGCCGTGGCCCTCGCGGCGGGGATGACCACCCCGGCCGCGGCCCAGCCGACGCCCGCCCGGTCGGCGGGCACCGCCGCCGGGGCGACGCACGAGCTGACGCTCATCACCGGCGACCGCGTCACGGTGGACGCCAAGGGCCGGGTGCTGCGGTTCCTGCCCGCGAAGGGGCGTGAACACATACCCGTGCAGCGGCAGATGCGCGACGGGCACACCCTGCTCGTCCCCGCCGACGCCCACCGGCTGATCAACTCCGGGAAGCTCGACCGCCGGCTGTTCGACATCACCGAGCTGAACCGCGCGGAGATCCGCAGGGCCCAGAAGTCCGGCCTGAAGCTGATCGTCTCCTACCGGGGCGCGCGGGCGTCGGCCGCAAAGGCCGAGGTCCACGACGCGGGCGCCACCCGGGTCGGCCGGACCCTGAACTCGCTGAACGCCGAGTCGGTGACCACGCCGGTGGACGACGCCCAGGAGATCTGGCAGGCGCTCACCGACAAGTCGTCGCGCGGTGTCCAGCGCACCACGGCCGCGGGGATCGACCGGGTCTGGCTGGACGGCGTACGCAGGGCGAGCCTCGACAAGAGCGTCCCGCAGATCGGCACCCCCGCCGCCTGGAAGGCCGGCTACACCGGCAAGGGCGTCAAGATCGCCGTCCTGGACACCGGCGTGGACGACACCCACCCGGACCTCAAGGGCCAGGTCCTGGAGGCGAAGAACTTCTCCACCTCGTCCGACACCAAGGACCGGTTCGGCCACGGCACCCACGTGGCATCGATCGCCGCCGGTACGGGCACCAAGTCCGGCGGGAAGTTCAAGGGCGTGGCCCCGGACGCCAGGCTGCTCGCGGGCAAGGTGCTCGACGACGGCGGCTTCGGCGACGACTCCGGCATCCTGGCGGGCATGGAGTGGGCGGTCGCGCAGGGCGCGGACGTCGTCAACCTGAGCCTCGGCGGCACGGACAGCCCGGAGGTCGACCCGCTCGAAGCGGCCGTCAACAAGCTGTCGGCCGAGAAGGGCGTGCTGTTCGCCATCGCGGCGGGCAACGACGGTGACGCCCCCGGTACGGTCGGCTCCCCGGGCAGCGCGGACGCCGCGCTGACCGTCGGCGCGGTCGACGACAAGGACCAGCTGGCCGACTTCTCCAGCCGCGGCCCGCGCGTCGGCGACGGTGCGATCAAGCCCGACGTCACCGCCCCCGGCGTGGACATCACGGCGGCGGCCGCTCCCGGTTCCGTCATCGACCGGGAGGAGGGCCAGAACCCGCCCGGCTACCTGACGATCTCCGGTACGTCGATGGCGACCCCGCACGTCGCGGGCGCCGCGGCGCTCCTCAAGCAGCAGCACCCGGACTGGAAGTACACCGAGCTCAAGGGGGCCCTCACGGCCTCGACGAAGCCGGGTGAGTACACCCCGTTCCAGCAGGGTTCGGGCCGGATCGCCGTCGACCGGGCGATCGCCCAGACCGTCGTCGCCGACCCGGTGTCGCTGAACTTCGGTGTGCAGCAGTGGCCGCACACCGACGACACCCCGGTCACCAAGCAGATCACGTACCGCAACCTGGGGACGACGGACGTCACCCTCGACCTCGCGGTCACCGCCACCGGGCCGAAGGGCGCGCCCGCCCCGGCCGGCTTCTTCACCCTCGGCTCCGACAAGGTGACCGTCCCCGCGGGCGGCACCGTCGACGTGCCGCTGACCGTGGACACCCGGCTCGGCGGCAACGCCGACGGTGGCTACTCGGCGTACGTCGTCGGGACCGGCGGCGGCCAGACCGTCCGCACCGCCGCGGCGGTCGAGCGCGAGATCGAGTCGTACGACCTCACCCTCAAGGTCATCGGACGCGACGGCAAGCCCGCCACGTTCTACGAGAACGACCTGGCCGGACTCTCCGGCCTGGGACGCGGCATGTGGCTGCACCCGACGGGCGAGAACGGCACGGCGAAGCTGCGCGTGCCCAAGGGCGGCTACGTGCTCAACACGGCCGTGCACACCGACCCCGAGGACAGCACCGAGGGCACCGACTGGCTGACCCAGCCGAAGCTGGACATCAGCAAGAGCACCAGCGTGACCCTCGACGCGCGCACGACGAAGCCGGTGGAGTTCACCCTGCCCGCCACCGGCACGAAGGACCTGCTGGCCGCGCCCGAGATCCAGTTCGACACCAAGGGCATCGGCTACGGCTACGGCTGGTACCTGGAGTCGTACAAGGGTCTGCGCACCGCGCACCTGGGCCCGAAGGTGACGGACGGCTCGCTCTCCCAGCAGTGGATCGGTACGTGGACCAAGGGGGCCGCGACCCGGTACGACATCGCGGTCGGCGGGCCAGTGACCCAGGCCGCGACCGGGTACAAGCGGAAGTTCACCGCCGGTCAGATGGCCAAGGTGAACCTCGCTCTCGGCTCGTCCGTCAAGGGCAAGGCCGGTGCGGTCGGGGCATGGGGCCTGCTCCCCGGTTCGTCCGGCTCCTGGGGAGACTTGTCCACGCACAAGCTGCCCGGCACCGTCACCGCCTATGTGTCCACCGCCGACAAGGTGAAGTGGTCCTTCGACTTCCTGCAGGAAGGCGGGGTGGACCCGGACGGCTACCCGAACGTCGAGTCCGGCTACTCGCTCGGTGACCCGCGGACCTTCAAGGCGGGCGCCACGTACGCGAAGAAGATCAACACCGCGGTGTTCGGCCCCGCGCTCGGCACCGACCTGGGGCTCTTCCGCGACGGTAACGAAATCGACGGTCAGCTGATGCTGTCGGCCGACGGAAGCGGCAACCTCGGCGAACAGCCCTACAGTTCGGTCAAGACCGTGCTGTACCGCAACGGCAAGAAGCTCCTCCAGAGCGCGAACCCTCTGGACGGCGAGCCCCTCGGCGCCGTGCCGGCCGGCACGGCCGACTACCGGCTGACCACCTCCGTGCGGATCTCCCCCAAGGTGTCGGCCGTCTCCGGCCGGATCGACGCCAGTTGGACCTTCCGGTCGAAGAAGACCGGCACCCGGACCGCGCTGCCGGTCTCCACGGTCCGCTTCACGCCCAATGTGACGCTGGACGGCAAGGTCACCGCGGGCAGGACCGCGTCCGTGCCGGTGACGGTCCAGGGCGCGGCCGCCGGTAAGAACCTCAAGTCGCTGACGGTGTACGTCAGTTATGACGGCGGCAAGACCTGGAAGAAGACCGCGGTCAAGTCGGGCAAGCTCTCGGTGAAGAACCCGGCCAAGGGGAAGTCCGTCTCCTACAAGGCCGATGTCACCGACAAGAAGGGCAACAAGTCCTCGGTGGCGATCTACAACGCCTACTTCGGCAAGTAGGACCGACCGGTACACCGGAACGGCCCGTCCGGGCGGAGGAATCCGTCCGGACGGGCCGTTCCCGTTCCCCGGACGGGAGTGGGGTCCCGTCCGGTGGTCCGGGGCGCGACGCGCGCGCCTGCGCGGTCCCCAGGTCGTTAGGCGATGCGCTCGCGCACGACCGGCGTCGGGGTGAAGTCGGTGCCCTCGGGGGCGATGTCGTACGCGCCGGGCAGGGCCTTCAGTACGTACTCGAACTTCTCGGGCGTGTCGGTGTGCAGGGTCAGCAGCGGCTGCCCGGCCGTGACCGGGTCGCCGGGCTTGGCGTGCAGTTCGACGCCCGCGCCCGCCTGCACCACGTCCTCCTTGCGGGCCCGTCCGGCGCCGAGCCGCCAGGCGGCCACGCCGATGTCGTACGCGTCCAGCCGGGTCAGCACGCCGGTGGCCGGGGCCGTGACCACGTGCCGCTCGCGGGCGACCGGGAGCGCGGCGTCCGGGTCGCCGCCCTGGGCGGAGATCATCCGGCGCCAGACGTCCATCGCCGAGCCGTCGGCGAGGGCCTTCTCCGGGTCGGCGTCCCCCAGTCCGGCCGCGTCCAGCATCTCGCGGGCGAGGGCCAGGGTGAGGTCCACGACGTCCTTCGGGCCGCCGCCCGCCAGCACCTCGACGGACTCGCGCACCTCCAGGGCGTTGCCCGCGGTCAGGCCGAGCGGGGTGGCCATGTCGGTGAGCAGGGCGACCGTCCGCACGCCGCTGTCGGTGCCCAGCGCGACCATGGTGGAGGCCAGTTCGCGGGCGTCCTCGATGGTCTTCATGAACGCGCCGGAGCCCACCTTGACGTCCAGGACGAGTGCGCCGGTGCCCTCGGCGATCTTCTTGGACATGATCGAGCTGGCGATCAGCGGGATGGCCTCGACGGTGCCGGTGACGTCGCGCAGCGCGTACAGCTTCTTGTCGGCGGGGGCGAGCCCGTCGCCCGCGGCGCAGATGACGGCGCCGGTGGTGTCCAGGACGTGTCGCATCTCCTCGTTCGTGAGGTGCGCGCGCCAGCCGGGGACGGACTCCAGCTTGTCGAGCGTGCCCCCGGTGTGGCCGAGTCCCCGGCCGCTGAGCTGCGGCACGGCGGCGCCGCACGCGGCGACCAGCGGGGCGAGCGGCAGCGTGATCTTGTCGCCGACGCCGCCCGTGGAGTGCTTGTCGGTGGTGGGCCGGGAGAGCGACGCGAAGTCCATGCGCTCGCCGGAGGCGATCATCGCGGCGGTCCAGCGGGCGATCTCGGCGCGGTTCATGCCGTTCAGCAGGATCGCCATGGCCAGCGCGGACATCTGCTCGTCGGCGACCTCGCCGCGCGTGTACGCGTCGATGACCCAGTCGATCTGTTCGGGGGTCAGCTCGCCCCGGTCGCGCTTGGTGCGGATGACGGAGATGGCGTCCATGTCCTGGGAGTCCTTCCGGCCTGTACGTACGTGCGCAAGAGTCCCGTATGACTCTACGCGCATAGAGGGCGGCGGCGGGAACGGCCCGGTCCGTGGCCCTCCCGACGGGCGGGAGGGCCACGGTCGGCTCGGTGCCGCCGGTTACGGCCTCGCCCACGATTGTCAGCGGCGTCGCAGCGTCCACCGCCCATCGTGGGCGAGGTCGTCACGGCTTCAGATGCCCCGGTCCGAACGCCTGCGGCAGCATCTCGTCGAGCGTGCGCAGCCCGTCCGGCGTCTGAAGGACCAGCTCCGGCCCGCCGAACTCGTACAGCAACTGCCTGCACCTGCCGCACGGCACCAGGATCTCGCCCGCCCCGTCCACGCAGGTGAAGTGGGTCAGCCGCCCGCCGCCGGTGACGTGGAGCTGCGAGACCAGTCCGCACTCGGCGCACAGCCCGATGCCGTACGAGGCGTTCTCGACGTTGCAGCCGGACACGATCCGCCCGTCGTCGACGAGCGCGGCGGCCCCGACCGGGTAGTGCGAGTAGGGGACGTACGCACGCGTCATGGCGGACCGCGCGGCGCTGCGCAGCGCCGCCCAGTCGACCTCGGCGGGGACGGTCACTTGCCTTGGCCCTTCCGGTAGCGCATGCCGTCCGCCTTCGGCGTCCGCAGCCGCTGTGCGGAGAGCGAGAGGACGAGCAGCGTGACGATGTACGGGGTGGCGCTCACGAACTCGGTGGGCACGCTGTCCGTGGTGAGGTACCAGACCAGCACCGCGGCGGCGACCACGGCACTGACCGCGCCCTGGACGAAGCTCTTGCGATAGAGCTTCCAGGCGGCGAGCACCGCGAGGATGACAACGAGCAGCAGGAGCAGCGCGTGGACGGACTCGCCGCCGTTGCGCAGTTGGAGCGCGTCGGCGAAACCGAACAGCCCGGCGCCCATGGCGAGTCCGCCGGGCCGCCAGTTACCGAAAATCATCGCGGCGAGGCCGATGTAGCCGCGGCCGCCGGTCTGTCCCTCGTTGTAGATGTGCGAGGTGACGAGCGAGAGGAAGGCACCGCCGAGACCGGCCATGCCGCCGGAGACGATCACCGCGATGTACTTGTAGGTGTAGACGTTCACGCCGAGCGATTCCGCGGCGACCGGGTTCTCGCCGCACGAACGCAGCCGCAGCCCGAACGAGGTCTTCCACAGCACGAAGAACGTGAGGACGAAGAGAACCACGGCCAGGATCGTCAGCAGCGACACCTTGGTGACCAGGCCACCGAGCACACCCGCCAGGTCGGAGACGAAGAACCAGTGGTGCTTCTCTATGGAGTGCAGCCAGTCGGAGAGGCCCGGGACCGTCACCGAGGTGATGTCGTCGGCCGGCGGCGACTGCTTCGGGCTGCCGCCCTTGGCCGCCGCCTCACCCTCGTTGAACCAGAGCTTGGCGAAGTAGGTGGTGAAGCCGAGCGCCAGGATGTTGATGGCGATACCGGAGATGATGTGATCGACGCCGAAGGTGACGGTCGCGACGGCGTGCAACAGCCCGCCGAGCATCCCGCCGACGACACCGGCCAGGACGCCGAGCCAGGGGTTGGTCTGCCAACCGGCCCAGGCGCCGAAGAAGGTGCCCAGGATCATCATGCCTTCGAGGCCGATGTTGACCACGCCGGCCCGCTCGGCCCACAGCCCGCCGAGTCCGGCGAGCCCGATCGGCACGGCCATCGCGAGCGCCGCGCTGATCTGCCCGGCGGAGGTGACGTCCTGGGCGCCGGTGACGGCGCGTACGGCGGACAGCGCGAGCAGGGCGCCCGCGACGATCAGCAGGACGACGGGGAGGGAGAGGCGGGTGCGGCCGCCCTTGCCGCCGGAGACCTTGGGGGCCGCGGCGGGCGGAGTGGAAGTCGCCGTGGCGCTCACGCCGACACCTCCTGCTGGTCGTTGGTACGGGCGGCCTGGTCGTCGGCGCGGGCGGCGGCCTGTGCGGCGAGTTCCGCGCCGACCTTGCTCTGCTGGCGCTTGAGTCCATAGCGGCGGACGACTTCGTAGGCGATGACGACACACAGGACGATCACGCCCTGGATCACGCCGACGATCTCCTTGTCGTAGCCCTCGAATTCGAGCTTGCCGGTGCCACGCTCCAGGAAGCCCCAGAGCAGGGCGCCGAGCGCGATGCCGACGGGGTGGTTGCGGCCGAGGAGCGCGATGGCGATGCCGGTGAAGCCGATGCCCACCGGGAAGTCGCCGCTGTACTCGTAGCTGTCGTTGAGGAGGGTCGGCATGCCGACCAGACCGGCGACCGCGCCGGAGATCACCATCGAGGTGACGACCATCTTCTTGACGTCCACGCCACTGGCCTCGGCCGCCGAGCCGGACTGGCCGACGGTGCGCAGGTCGAAGCCGAACCGGGTCCGCGAGAGCGTGAACCAGTACAGGACGCCGGCGACGGCCGCCACGGCGATGAAGCCCCACACGGGGGTCGGCGTGGTCGGGAACTCGAAGAAGTGCGCGGACTCGGGGAGCGGCTTGGTCGAGATCTTCGTGCCGGCCTCGTCGAGGTGGCCGAGGCGGCCCTGCTGGAGCAGGTAGCCGATGACCGCCGTCGCGATGGCGTTCAGCATGATCGTCGCGACGACCTCGCTCACGCCCCGGGTGACCTTGAGGACACCGGCGATCCCGGCCCACATCGCGCCGACGATCATCGCGGTGAGAATGATCAGCGGGATCTGGAGGGCGCCCGGCAGGGTCAGCGCGCCGCCGACCGCGGCGGCGAAGAAGGCGGCGAGGCGGTACTGGCCGTCGACACCGATGTTGAAGAGGTTCATGCGGAAGCCGACGGCCACCGCGAGACCCGCGAGGTAGTACGTCGTCGCCTTGTTCAGGATGTAGACCTGGCTGTCCGACTTCAGACCGTAATCGAACATGATGCCGAAGGCGCTGAACGGCTCCTTGCCGGTGGCAGCCAGCACCAGCGCGGTCACCAGGAAGGCGACCACGACCGCGAGTACGGGGGCCGCGATCCCCAGGAGCAGCCGCTCCTTGTCGATCTTCTTCATCGGTCCTCTCCCCCGTCCCGGGGGTCGGTTTCGGGGCTGGTGACGCTGCCGGTGGCGTTGGCGGCGATACGCTCGGGGGCCGGGCCGTCCGTGGCTTCGAGGTGTCCGGTGGCCGCGCCCGTCATCGCCGAGCCGAGTTCCTCCGGGGTGATGGTCGCCGGGTCGGCGTCCGCGACCAGCCGGCCCCGGTACATGACGCGCAGGGTGTCGGAGAGCCCGATCAGCTCGTCGAGGTCGGCGGAGATCAGCAGCACCGCCAGCCCGTCGCGGCGCGCCTCGCGGATCTGGTCCCAGATCTGCGCCTGCGCGCCGACGTCGACGCCCCGGGTGGGGTGCGCGGCGATCAGCAGCTTGGGATGGTGGCTCATCTCGCGGCCGACGATCAGCTTCTGCTGGTTGCCGCCGGAGAGGGAGGCCGCGGTGACGTCGATGCCGGGGGTGCGGACGTCGTACTCGCGTACGATCCGCTCGGTGTCCACGCGAGCGCCCTTGAGGTCGAGGAACGCCCCCTTGCTGTTGGGGGGCTCGGTGACGTGCCCGAGGATGCGGTTCTCCCAGAGCGGGGCCTCCAGCAGCAGCCCGTGCCGGTGGCGGTCCTCGGGAATGACGCCCACGCCGCCCTCGCGGCGCCTGCGGGTCGGAGTGCGGGTGATGTCGGCGCCGTCGAGGATGACGGTCCCGGCGTCGAGGGGGCGCATCCCCATGATGGCGTCGACGAGTTCGGACTGGCCGTTGCCCTCGACGCCCGCGATGCCGAGGACCTCGCCCTTGTGGATGGTGAAGCCGATGCCGTCGAGCACCGAGCGCACCACGCCGTCCGGGTCGGTGGCGCTCAGCCGCAGCCCCTCGACGGTCAGCATCGGCACGTCCGTGACGGTCGACTCACGGGTCTCCGGCGACGGGAGTTCGCTGCCGACCATCAGCTCGGCGAGCTGCTTGCTCGTGGTGCTCCTCGGGTCGGCGGTGCCCACTGTCGTACCGCGCCGGATGACGGTGATGTCGTCGGCGACCGAGAGCACCTCGCCCAGCTTGTGCGAGATGAAGATGACGGTCAGGCCCTCGGCCTTCAGTTCGCGCAGGTTGTCGAACAGCGCGTCGACCTCCTGCGGCACGAGGACGGCGGTCGGTTCGTCCAGGATCAGGGTGCGGGCGCCGCGGTAGAGGACCTTGAGGATCTCCACGCGCTGCCGGTCGGCGACCCCGAGGTCCTCGACCATGGCGTCCGGGCGGACGCCGAGCCCGTAGGCGTCGGAGATCTCCTTGATTCTGGTGCGGGCCCGCTCGCCGATCCCGTACAGCTTCTCGGAGCCGAGGACGACGTTCTCCAGGACGGTGAGGTAGTCGGCGAGCATGAAGTGCTGGTGCACCATGCCGATGCCGCGCGCGATGGCGTCGCCGGGGTTGTGGAACGAGACCTGTTCGCCGTCCACCGCGATGGTGCCCTCGTCCGGCTTCTGCATGCCGTAAAGGATCTTCATCAGAGTGGACTTGCCGGCGCCGTTCTCGCCGACAAGGGCGTGGACGGTGCCGCGGCGCACGGTGATGTCGATGTCGTGGTTGGCCACGACCCCGGGAAACCGCTTGGTGATACCGCGGAGTTCCACGGCATGGGGACTGCTGGACGCGTTGATGGCGCACTCTCCTTGGACAGGAGCGGAGGGCGGAGGCGACGGGACGGGGACGGGGGACTCGGGACTCGGAGGGAGGCGGGACGAGGAGGACGGAGGGATGGACACGGCGGGAGGAAACCCGCAGGACGGAGGTGACAGGGAGCGTGAAAAGGTACCGCGCCCCGCGCGTGCTACGCGCGTAGCATCACCAAATCGTTGACCACCTGACAGCAAGTGGCGGTCCGTGCACATACGACTACGCGAACGAAGCGGAATCCCTACGCGTCGCGGGGCCCGAGCGAACAGCCGAAGCGGTTCACCGGGCCCCGTCCACGATCTGGTCCGAATCGGCCGGACCGGCCGGATCAGAGGGTGGACTTGACGGTGATGGCGCCGTCGACGATCTTCTTCTTCGCCTCGTCGAGCTTGGCCTGGATGTCCTTGAGGTGGTCGCCCGTGGTGGTCAGGCTGACGCCATCCTCGGCCAGGGAGTACGCCCGCGTGCCGGTCAGCGGCTTGCCGTCCTTGACGGACTTGGCCAGGTCGTAGACACCTCCGTCGACATTCTTGACGACGGAGGTGAGGATCGTGTCCTTGTACTTCGCCAGCGACGGGTCGAGGGCCTGGTCGGAGTCGACACCGATGGACCAGGCGCCCTCCTTGCCCGCGACGGCCTCGATGGAACCGGCACCCGAGCCGCCCGCGGCGGCGAAGATGACGTCGGCTCCCTTGTCGAGCATGCCCTTCGCGGCGGCGGCACCCTTGTCGGGGCTGCCGAAGCCGGACAGGTCCGATCCGGTGGACAGGTACTGGATCTGCACCTTGGCCTTCGGGTTGGTCTCCAGAACGCCCTGCTGGAAGCCCGCGGCGAACTTCTTGATCAGCGGCAGGTCCACGCCGCCGATGAAGCCGACCTGGCCGTCCTTCGACTTCAGCGCCGCCGCGACACCGGCGAGGTAGGAGCCCTGCTCCTCGGCGAAGACGATGCTGTCGACGTTCTTGGAGGTGGCAACGGAGTCGACCAGGCCGAAGTTGACCTTCGGGTACTTGGGGGCGATCTTGTCGACCGCGTCCTTGTACGCGAAGCCGACCGCGACCACCGGGTTGTAGCCGCCCTCGGCCAGCGACTGGAGGCGCTGCTCGCGGTCGGCGGGGGTCTCACCGGACTTGGCGGTGAGCTCCTTCGTCTCGGCGCCGAACTCGGACTTGGCCTTGTCCAGACCGCGCGCGGCGGAGTCGTTGAACGAGTTGTCGCCACGGCCGCCGACGTCGTAGGCCATGCCGATCTTCATCTTGCCCTTGTCGGAGCCGGAGCTCTCGGTGGACGACTCACCGCACGCGGAGGCGGTGAGCGCGAGGGTCGCGGTGACGGCACACGCAGCGGTGATCTTGGATACCCGGCGCAAGGGAAGGCTCCTTCAAACCTGACCGAAGCGCCTCTTCCGGCGCTGGTTTCGCGGCGATCGTAACGCGCGTAGATGTCACTTAAGCACCCGTTCACCAGTCGTTATCGGATCGTCGCGAACCACGACGGTGTCAACCCCCAGGCACCCCGGAGCAACTGTCTGGACACCCTCCGTAACCATCACCCAAAGTCGCGGAGTGGAGAACTCGCGCGAATCCGGAGCGGAATCCTCCATTCAGCGACCCTCACCTGCGCATTTTCCTATCCCATTGCCAAACCCGATCGTTCACTGATAAGAATTTATCGACCCCTTCGCTCACGCCAGTGCGGACCTTTCAAATGAGTTGCGCACTGCGATGGGGAAAATATCTCACCATCCGAAAACCGGGCGCTGCGCCGACCATCTGGCCCGGCTTTTCTGGAAAACGGAGGGGGAACCGCGAAAAAGAGGATCTCCGCCATCGCGGGAATCGCTCTCACTCTCGCTGCGGGAACACTCACGCTGGCGCCCGGCGCATCGGCCGGGATACGAGTCGGCGACTGCAACACCTGGGCGTCCAACAGTGCGCCATGGTCCGGTTCTGCCTACTGCGGCGGCATGGCAAAGTTCGACAAGTTCCGCGTGAAGGTCACCTGCGTCGACCCTCGCGGATCCCAGTGGATTGTCTACGGCCCCTGGAAAGAAAATGCCAAGACCTCGACCGCGAAATGCTCTGACAACCCAAATGTCGGCGTCCACAAAGTCAGCGTCTCCTTCGACCACTGAGAATCACTGATCCAGCAACTCTTCATCTTGCCCACACGACCAGAGAGTCACTTTCAAAGGGCAACTTGATTCCAGCATCACAAGGGGGGACAGAGATGAAAAGACGCTCAATCACTTCAGCGTTCGCTCTCGTGGCAGTAGCCGGCTCTCTATTGATCGCGCCGAGCGCCACAGCGGGCGAGGTCGGGGCCCAAAAGGCCGACTGCGACATGTGGAAGTCCAGCAAGGCGCCATGGACCGGCTACTCGAAATGTACGGGGATGCTGCCCTTGCTGGAGCGTCAGCAAGTGAAGGTCACCTGCATCGACCCTCGCGGGAAACAGTGGGTCGTGTACGGCCGGGGCCAGGGCAACGGAGACACTTCCAGCGCGAAGTGCTCGGACAGCCCCGATGTCGGTGTGTACAAGGTGGGCGTGAACGTCTACCGCATCTGACGACGGTGCCCAGGGCGCTGTCCGGCCTGTATCGGCAAGGACAGCGTCCTGCGCAATCCCACTCGGCCTGAGGGCGTCGGCCTGGTGGCAGACTCTGCCGGGAACGGCTACGGCCACCGCGCGATCACCGGACATTCCTGGGGACCGTGTGGTGGCCTTCCGCCATGGCATATGTCCTGTCCACTGACGGGCACTTTCGAGGCAGCCATGGCTCGGATCACGGCTGGCTCGTCGTCGCCCGGCCGTCTTCCCCCAGTGCCGGACAGCAGCACCGACAGCACTCCGTAGCCGGTGCGAGGGGCCTGCGCCTGCGCCAGACCGGATCCACATCGACAGCAGCGAACATCGCCACCGGCGCACCCGCTGTAACCGGGGCACGGGGGGACATCGCTCTGCTCCACTGGTCCGACTGGCGCCGCCGGCAGGCACCAGCCCGACGCGGCCACAGCCAAGAACGGTCCGCCGATGAACTCACCGGGCAGACCGTAAAGCCGCACCCGAGTGTCAAGCGGCCTTCTCGAGCAATGCTGCGGCAGTGAAGAGTTCCACGGCGACCGTGATGGCCCGTTCATCGGCGTCGAAATCGCCGCGATGCAGGTCGAGCCGGGCACTGTCGCCGGGGGTGCGGACACCGAGGCGGGCCATGGAGCCGGGGACGTGCTCCAGGTACCAGGAGAAGTCCTCGCCGCCCAGGCTCTGCTCGGTGCTCTCGATCGCGTCGGCACCGCGGCGCGCGGTCATCGCGGCGGCGAGCAGATCGGTGACGGAGGCGTCGTTCACGACGGGCGGGACGCCGCGGACATAGTTGATCAAGGTCTTGGCGCCGTACATCCCGGCGACCTCGTCGACCGCCGCGTGCACCAGGTCGGGTGCCTCGCGCCAGGCGGCCAGCTCCAGGCAGCGCACGGTGCCGGAGAGCTCGGCGTGCTGCGGGATCACGTTACAGGCGTGCCCGACGTGCAGCCGTCCCCAGGTGACGGCGAGTCCGGCGCGGGCGTCGACGCGGCGGGACAGCAGCGCGGGCACCTCGGTGGCGACCTTGGCGGCGGCGGTGACCAGGTCGGTGGTCAGGTGCGGCCGGGCGGTGTGCCCGCCGGGGCCGTCGAGGGCGATCTCCAGCCGGTCGCAGGCGGAGGTGATCGCGCCGACCTTCAGCCCGACCCGCCCCACGTCCACCCTCGGGTCGCAGTGCACGGCGATGATCCGGCCGACGCCCTCCAGCGCCCCGGACGCGATGGCGTCGGGCGCCCCGCCGGGCAGCACCTCCTCGGCCGGCTGGAAGATCAGGCGCACGGGGTTCGGGAGCAGCCCCTCGCGGTCGAGCTCGGCGAGCACGAGCCCGGCGCCGAGGACCGAGGTGGTGTGGACGTCGTGTCCGCAGGCGTGCGCCCGGTCGGGGACGGTGGAACGGTACGGGACCCCCGACTTGGTGTCCGGGATCGGCAGGGCGTCGATGTCCGCGCGCAGGGCGAGCATCGGCCGGGTGGAGTCGTCCCGCGTGCCCACGTCGCAGACGAGTCCGGTCCCGGTGGAGAGGACCCGGGGCCGCAGCCCGGCCTTCTCCAGCCGGGCCTTGATGGCCGCGGTGGTGCGGAACTCCTGGTTGCCCAGCTCGGGGTGCATGTGCAGGTCGCGCCGGAAGGCGATCAACTCGGCGCGCAGGGTGTCGGACAGAGTGCCGGGGAGGGGGTCGCCAGAGGTCGTGGGAACAGCATCGGACGCGCGGGACATCAAGTGGTTCACCCGGTGAAGGGTACGTCTCTTCCCCCTTCAACTGACCATGAAACAAGAAAAGTTCAGCCACACAGACGAATAAATGACCGGGTTGCCGCGTGTGAGCTGACGACGAGGTGGGTAAACTCGCGCATTTCGATCGCCCGGCGCACGCGGGGCGCAGAACGGGCCCGTTCGAGTGAACGGACCCGCACCCCCTCACCTCGTCCCCCTCACGCCCCTCCTCCGCCTCGCCTCCCTCGCCTCCGCGCGCCGGACAGCGCACGCCGCGCCGGCAGCAGAGCGAGCCCGAGGCACAGCCCGCCGACCGGGAGCAGGTCCAGGCCCACCGCCATCAGCACCGTCGCGACCAGCACCAGCGGCGGGGTCCACCCCGGCACCAGGTCCCGGCGGAAGAGGGCGAGCAGGGTGACGAGGGCCAGCAGGCCGAGCCAGAACAGCATCGGCACCACGGTGTAGACGAGCGGCACCACCCCGGGCACGTCCTGCACCCTCTCGAACAGTTCACTCATGGCGTCCTCGTCCGCCGCGAGGAACCCGACGACCAGGTCGATCCCCGCCTGCACCGCGACCGCCGCCGCACCGGCCAGCCCGATCAGGGCCGCCGCCCCGACCGCCGTCCCCCTGCCGCCCCGTACGCCCGCCGCCCTCCACAGCCCCGGGAAGACCGGCACGAACGCCAACACCCCGGCCAGGAACAGCAGATGGGCCGCCGACCACCACACCCCGGGCCCGTAGTCGTCGAGCCCCCGCCCGACGAGCCGCACCACCCCGTACGCCGCCATCAGGACGGGTCCGGCGATCAGGGCCGCACCGACGAAAGGAATATGACTGGTCGTCACTTCACTTTGCTTCATGGGCCGATACTCGCTCCGGCCCGCCCCCTTCCACCATCAGGGACGGACCCCAGCAAACCCTGAGCGCGGGCCGCTCCGAGCTCGGGGTGGCACCTTCCCGCCACCCCTCCGGCACAGGGTGCGCGGACACCGGCTCTCCCGCCCCGCTCCGGACCGGAGGCGGGAGCCGAAGGAGGGGGCCGACAAACGGGCCCTGACGGAAGGGAGGCCGACGGAAGGGCGACGAAAGGGAACCATCACCCCTCACACCGAACCGAATCAGCGAGAGGCATGCAATTTCGGACTAAAAATTACATTTCATTCACTCTGTTCATCGCGATGCCTTCCGCAGGCAACCAACCACATCTTCTCCCCATCATCCTTCACGATCGGCCACATTCACCAGGAGTGAGAACGGTCGCCGACGGGTAACGGCGCCGGGACTCCCGCGTCGGCCGGTCGCACATGTCCGCGCGCGGGGCACCAGGCCCGGCGTCCAGGTCTCGGAGCGTGTCTGTGTCGAAGGTGTCCCGTAGGGCGGCGTTGGCCGCGTTCGGAATCGGTGCTGCCGCTCTTGCCGGATGCCGGGTGCAGGACGGAACCACCCCGGCCACACACGTCAGCAACAGCCCCTCGGTGCCGCGGAGTCGTGCGGTCCCGAAGGAATGGAACAGGCTGCGGGGCGGCACGAAGAAGGTCTCCGACACCGTCGGCCAGATCCAGGGCTACGCGTCGAAGACCTCCGTCAGCCGCGGGGAGTCGATCGACTTCCACCTGTCGTCGCACCGCAGCCAGACGTGCACGGTGGCCGTCCACCGCGTGGGGCACTACGGCGGAACGGGCATCCGGCATCTGCTGACCAGCGACCCGGTGCCCGTGCACCCGCGGACCAGGCCGGCCGCCGAGGGCGACGCCCGGCTCATCGCCTGCGACTGGCCGGTCTCGTGGACGCTGCGCGTGCCGGGGTCGTGGGGGTCGGGGATCTACGTGGCGGTCTTCACGACCGAGGACGGGTACGGCAGTTGCACACCCTTCGTCGTACGCGACACCGAGCGCCGCTCCGACATCCTGATGGTCGTCCCGTTCACCACGTACCAGGCCTACAACCTCTGGCCCTACGACGGACGCACCGGAAAGAACCTGTACCGCGGCTACAGCCCCGAAGGCGTGTGGGGCGCACCCGGGGATCGCGCGTTCAAGGTCTCCTTCGACCGGCCCTACCCGCTGTCGGGTACGCCGCACTGGTTCGAGCTGGACACCAGCGCGGCGCGGTGGGCGGAGAGCGCCGGTTACGACATCACGTATGCCAGCAGCGTGGACCTGCACGAGGGCCGGGTCGACCCCTCGAAGCACCGCGTGATGATGTTCTCCGGACACGACGAGTACTGGTCGAGGGAGATGCGCGACTGCGCCGAGCGCGCCGTCTCCGCCGGAACCCATCTCGCGTTCCTCACCGCCAACAACATCTACTTCCAGATCCGCGTCGAGGACGCCGCCGACGGCGGTCCGAACCGTGTGGTGACCTGCTACAAGGAGACCACCGACCCCGAACCGGGGCCGAGCGGGCCCACGGTGCGGTGGCGCGAGCTGGGCACGAAGCACCGGCACGCGGAGCAGGGGCTGCTCGGCGTCCAGTACAACGGCATCCTCAAGACGCCCGCGCCCCTGGTCGTCCGGGAGAGCGGGCACTGGTTCTGGTCGGGCACCGGTCTGCGGGACGGCGACAGCATTCCGGACCTGATCGCCGTCGAGGCCGACGGCTTCGATCCGGCCATGCCACGGCCCGCGGGCACCACGCAGACGCTGCTCTCCGCGTCCCCCTACCACGACCGGCTGGGCCGGGGCCATACCGTGCAGAACACCAGCCTGTGCGTCGACGAGCGGGGCACGCAGGTCTTCGTCGCCGGAACGTTCTACTGGCCGCTGGCGCTCTACGAGCCCGGCTTCGTGAACCCGCACGTGCAGCGGGCCACCCGCAACCTGCTGTCCCGCATGCTGGAGCGCCGGAACGCCTGAGGGCACGGGCGCGCACCGCGTCCCCGACGAACCGTCCGGGGCACCCCTGGTGGTGCCCCGGAGGCACGGTCCGATCACGCGCGGCCTGCCCGCGCCGATTCCCGTCGGGCCCGCGTCAGGCCGCTCTCACGCCTCCCCGACCGCCGTCGCCCGCCAGGGCGCCAGGCGTTGGACGTCGCGGGCGGTCTCCGTGACCCCGGTCAGGAAGCCGTGGGCGCGGGGGGAGGCGGTGTCACGGAGCCATTCCGGGGCTATGTCGCAGACCGCGACCCTGGCCTCCGTGCCCGCCAGGGCGAGCGGCAGGGTGTGGACGACCGTGGAGGGGAAGCTCAGGACGGTGCGGCCGATGGGGCCGCGGCGGGCGATGAGTTCGAGGGGGAGGTCGGGGCGGACGATCTCCAGGCCGGTGGCCGCCTCCAGGGCGTGGAGCTTCTCGGTGGACTCGCGGCGGTGGGCGAAGTAGCGGGCGGCCTGGTGGGTGCGGGCCAGGGAGGAGACGGCCTCCAGGTAGCGGTCCTGGTCGACCACGCCGGTCTCGACGAGGGAGGTGCCGACCAGGTCGGCGCCCTTGGTGAGCCGCGGCGGGCCGAAGCGGGCGCGGGTCCAGGCGAAGGTGTTGGGGGTGACGGTGACGCCGGGCGGGGCCTCGACCGGCATCGCCGTGAAGACCTCGACGGTACGCGTCGCGGAGGGGGTGAAGCGGCTGCGGGCGCGGGCCGTGACCGGGGCCAGGACCAGTTCGCGCGGGCCCGAGCTGCCCTTGCGGTGCCAGCGCACCAGGCGTTCGCCGCGGGCGAGCTGGGCGACGAACTCCATGGTGGCCGTGCCGTCGTCGACCACCGTGATGCGGCGGGCGCGGACCATGGTCAGCAGGAGCTGGACGTAACGGGAGAACGGGTCCCCTATGACGATCCGGTCCGCGCCGCGCAGCAGTCCGGTCAGGGCGCGCAGGGTCTTCAGGGGCGCGCCCGCACCGCCGCGCGCCTCCTGCCATCGGACGTTGACGCCCTCGTCGCGGGCCAGCTCCGCCATCCGGCGCAGCTGGCCGCGCGACATCGGGTCGACCGGGGGGAGGACGACGACCGTGACGTCCGCCAGGACGTGGTCGTCGCCTCCCTCTGCGTAGGCCCACTCCAGGACGTTCAGGAGCTGGACCGGGCTCTCGACGAAGGCGAGGTTCACCGGTCGGCCCGTCAGACCGCGACCGGCTCGGCGGCCGGTGCGGCCTCGTTCTCGGCGACGACGCCCGCGACCCGGCGGAGCTTCTTCATCGGGCCGAGCTCGGACTCGTACACCTTCTTGACACCGTCGCCGAGCGACGCCTCGATGGTGCGGATGTCGCGCACCAGGCGGCTGAGGCCCTGCGGCTCGACGGAGGCGGCCTGGTCGGAGCCCCACATGGCGCGGTCGAGGGTGATGTGGCGCTCGACGAACACGGCGCCGAGGGCGACGGCGGCGAGGGTCGTCTGGAGGCCGGTCTCGTGGCCGCTGTAGCCGATCGGGACGTTGGGGTACTCCTGCTGGAGGGTGTTGATGACCCGCAGGTTCAGCTCCTCGGCCTTGGCCGGGTACGTCGAAGTGGCGTGGCAGAGAAGGATGTTGTCCGAGCCGAGGACCTCGACCGCGTGCCGGATCTGCTTCGGGGTCGACATGCCGGTGGAGAGGATGACGGTGCGGCCGGTGGCCCGCAGGGCGCGCAGCAGCTCGTCGTCGGTGAGCGAGGCCGAGGCCACCTTGTGGGCGGGCACGTCGAACTTCTCCAGGAACGCGACGGCCTCGGTGTCCCACGGAGAGGCGAACCAGTCGATGCCGCGCCGGGCGCAGTGCTCGGAGATGGCCCGGTACTCGTCCTCGCCGAACTCGACGCGGTGGCGGTAGTCGATGTACGTCATGCGGCCCCAGGGGGTGTCGCGCTCGATGTCCCACTGGTCGCGCGGGGTGCAGATCTCCGGGGTGCGCTTCTGGAACTTGACGGCGTCGCAGCCGGCGTCGGCGGCCACGTCGATCAGGGCGAGGGCGTTGTCGAGGTCACCGTTGTGGTTGATGCCGATCTCACCGGTGACGTAGACGGGGCGGCCGGGGCCCGCGGTGCGGGTGCCGAGGGTGCGCAGGAGGGAGGTGCTCATGAGGTGTGTTTCCTTAACTCGGGGTGTGGGTCTGGGGGGACCCGGGATCACTTGGGGGACTCGGTGGGGTTCGTGAGGGTGGGGCCCAGCAGCCAGGCGGCGATCTCGCGGATCGCGCCGGAGCCGCCCGGCGTGGTGGTGACGGCACGCGCCGCGGCGCGCACCGAGTCGTGGGCGCTCGCGACGGCGACGGGCCAGCCGGCGAGTGCGAAGCACGGCAGGTCGTTGACGTCGTTGCCCACGTAGAGGACACGTTCGGGGGCGATGGACTGTTCGTCGCACCACTGCTTGAGGGCCAGGTCCTTGCGGTCGATGCCGTGCAGGACCGGGATGCGGAGCTTGTGGGCGCGGGCCGCGACGACCGGGTTCTGTTCCGTGGAGAGGATCAGCAGCGGCAGCCCGGCCTTGCGCAGGGCTGCGATGCCCAGGCCGTCGCCGCGGTGGACGGCGACGATCTCGCGTCCGTCGGCGTCGATGAGGACCCGGTCGTCGGTCTGGGTGCCGTCGAAGTCGAGGACGACCGCGTCGACGTCGGCGAGGGTGGGCAGCGGGGAGGGGTCCAGCAGCGGCGCGAGCGCGCGGGCGCGGGCCAGGTCGTGCGGGTCGTCGATCTCCAGGACCCGCGCGGGGTCGGTGCGCACCAGGGCGGTGTGGCCGAAGAAGCGGTGGCGGTGGGCGCGGAACCCGGCGACGTCCATGGCGTACGCGGCGCCGGTCTCCAGCAGGTCCTCGGGGCGGTCCTGGCGCATCTGGCGGACGGACTTGTCGTGGTTGACGCCGTGGTTGCCCTCCTCCAGGGCGCTGCCGTCGCGCCAGAGGAAGCCGTGGAAGGGGGCGACCGTGACCGCCGTGTCGGCCCCCTCGCGGGCGACCGCGGCGGCGACGCCGTCGATGTCCTCCCGCGTGACGAAGGGGCTGGTGCACTGGACCAGCAGCACCACGTCGGCGGTGCGGTCGCGCATCGCCTCGTACGCGTCCAGGGCGTGCAGCACCGCGTCCTCGCTGCTCGCCCTGTCCCCCGCGATGGCCGCGGGGCGCCGCACGATGTGCAGCCGCTCCGGGGTGCCGGAGGTGTCACCGGCCGCGCGGGCGGCATCCGCGATGGCCGCGTCGTCGGTCGTCACGACGACGTCCGTGACCTCGTGGGAGGCCAGGCAGGCGCGTACCGCGCGGGCGACCAGCGGTACGCCGCCGACCTGGGCGAGGTTCTTGGCCGGGACGCCCTTGGATCCGCCGCGGGCGGGGATCACGGCGAGCACGGTGGGCGGCGTCATCGCTGCTCCTGGGGTCGGGGTCGGTGGGTGGTGGGGCCGGTGGTTACGGGGCCGGTGGGCCCGGGGGCGGTCGGCGAGGCGGCTCCGCGAGCGCCGGTGCCGGACGCGACGGTGGTGGGTCCGGGGACCCCGGGCGCGGCGGTCACAGCTCGCCCATCCGCCGGATGACGGGGGCGACTCGCTGGACGCCCTGTCGGTACGCGCCCCGCGCCGCCTCCCGTACCGCCTCGCGGACCGCGCCGCGCAGCCCACCGGTCTCGCGCGACCGCTGCGCGCCCGGCAGTGGGCGGCCGTCGGGGCCCAGGTGGTGGCGGGCGAGGATGCCGGGGAGGTAGCCGGGGGCGGTGGCGGGCGTGTAGTACGGGGCGATCCCGGGCAGCCGACCGGCGGCGAGCAGGTCCTTCACGCGGGCGCGGGCGGCGTCGTAGGCGGTGGCGTAGGTGCCGTCGGCGGCGACTCCCTGGCGGGCCAGCCATCCGGCGTCGGGCTCCGGGCGGTGGCCGCCGTCCAGGTGGTCCCAGGAGGTGAGCAGGCCCGAGCCGATGAAGTGGTGGTTGCCGAGGGCCTCGCGGACGCCGAGGTCGGTGAGGACCGCGGTCGGAACGCACCGGTGCAGGGACTCCAGGGCGGCCGTCGAGGAGACCGTGACCAGCAGGTCGGCGCCGTCCAGGACCTCGCCCATGTGCCCGTACACCAGACGGAGGTTGGGCGGCGGTCCGCCGGGAATCCGCTCCGCGAGCCGCTGGTACGGGATTTCCTCGATGTGCGTGGTGTGCTCGCCCGGCTTGGACCGCAGTTTCAGCAGCACCTCGCGGTCGGGGTGCAGCCGGGCGTGCTCGACGAGCCGGCGCAGCAGGTACGTGCGTTCGGCTCGGGAGGCCGGGACGGAGGGCTGGGCGGCGAAGACGACGGTGTCGCGGCCCTCCTTCGGGCGGTACGGCTCGCCGCCGAGGAACGGCAGGGCGGCCTCCGTGACGGCCGAGGCGTCGGCGCCGACCCCCTCGTACACCGCGCGGAAACGCTCCGCGTCGTGGCGGGAGTTGGCGAGCACGACGTCCGCGCCGTGCCGCAGCAGCAGCCCGTCGGCGAGCTTCTCGTAGACGACGCCGACATAGCCGGTGACGACCACCGGCCGGGCCGCCGGGCCCAGCGCGGCCAGTCCGTGCAGCATCGCCTGGACGGCTCCCCCGACGAGGGCGAGGACGAGGACGTCGTACCCCTCGTCCCGTACCGCGTGCAGGAACTCGACGGCCGTGACCTCGCGCACCCGGTCGGACGCTATGCCGACGTCTCCGACCTCGGCGAGCTGGCGCGGGGTCGGGGTGGCCCGGCCGCGCAGCAGCAGTCCGCTGATCTCGACGCGCTGCGCCGGACCACCTCGGTCGCCGGCGGTGAGTCGGCGCGCGGTGAGCGCGCCCCATTTCCACCGGGTGTCGGAGTCGGCGAGCACGGCTACCCGGAGGGCGGTCGTCTTATCGGTACGTGGAGCCACGCCCCAGAACTTAGGAAGGCATTTCGATTCGCGGCCCAACGCGACCACAACAGCTGGTTAACAGCCCGCCGACGATCGGCGAATCGCCCTCACAAGAACCACGCGCCGGGCAGGCTGGCGAACCGGTTCATCATTTCGACATTCTTCGTTCACCTGCCGTCCTTTCCGGGGCCAAGGCAAATGACGGCCCCGCGCCTAGCGTGTGGCACGTGGTCAAGCTCTCCGTCATCGTGCCGTTCTACAACGTGCAGGCATATGCTTCCGATACCTTGCGAAGCCTGCGGGCCAACGCCCGCGAGGATTTCGAATTCATCCTCGTCGACGACTGTTCGACCGACGGGACGCCGGAGATCCTCGCGCGCGCGGAGCGCGAGATCCCGGGTGCCGTCCTGGTCGGACACGAGACGAACGGGGGCCTGGCCACCGCCCGCAACACCGGGATCGACGCGGCGCGGGGCGAATACCTCACCTTCCTCGACGGCGACGACTGGGTGGTTCCCGGCTACTACGAGCGACTGCTCGCCGCCATCACCGGGCTGGACTGCGACTTCGTCCGTACGGACCATGTGCAGTTCACGAACCGGACGCGCACGGTCCACCAGGTCCCGCACGGCGTGCGCGACACCGTCATGCGGCCGCGCGACGTGATCCTGCCGGCCGACCGGTCGACGCCCGTGGACTACGCGTACGCCTGGGCCGGCGCCTATCACCGCCGGCTCGTCGAGTCGGGGCTGCTCCATTTCCGGGACGGGCTGCGCACCGCCGAGGACCGGCCCTGGATCTGGCGCCTGCACCGCGAGGCCGAGTCCTTCGCGGTGGTCGGGCTCCAGGGGGTCTTCTACCGGCGCGGGGTGGCGTCCTCGCTCACGCAGATCGGCGACGTGCGACAGCTCGACTTCATCCGGGCCTTCGACCAGGTGCTCGAAGAAACGGCACAGGATCCGGAGGCCGACCGGCTGCTGCCGAAGGCCGTACGGACCTATTGCGCGGTCATGGCACATCACCTGGAATCCATCGAAAGGTTCGAACCAGCAGTGGCACGGAAATTGCGCACCCTGAGCGCGGCCTCTCTGCGGCGCATGCCCCAGGACATTCTCTCGGACACGCTGAATTCGCTGGGCGACCGCCGTGCGGACCGGCTGCGCCGGGTACGCCGCCGCTCCGTTTCGCGGGAGGTCGCGGCCTGATGTCCGGCACGTACACGGCGCCGTTCGGCCGGTCCACCACTCAGATCTTCTCCGCGTGCACGCAGTACGCCGCCGCGACGGTCGTCGCCGCGTTGCGTGCGGGCCTGTTCGGTCCCCGGTCCGAACACCGTCGCATTCTCGTCGTGAGCGACACCTCCGCCTCTCCCGAACTGGGCACACCGCTCCACCGCAGGCCCGGTTTCGAGAAACTGGAGTCCGAATTCGACGACGTTTATTCCTGGAACGAATTCATCCGGCCGTTCCACCCCGCCGGATGGTCGCCCCGGGAGCAGGACGCCTCGCTGTGGCAGCGGGCCGTGCGCAGGGAGTGGCATCTCGGGGACGGGCCCGTCGAGATCGCCTGCGAATCCATCCAGGCCAACCCCGCCCAGGCCCTCGCCGTGGTCTTCGGCGACAGCCCCGTGCACGTCTACGCCGACGGCCTGATGAGCTACGGCCCGACCCGCAGCAGGCTCGACCAGTTGCTCGGCACCCGCATCCGCAGGCTGCTCCATCTGGACCTGGTGCCGGGCCTGCGACCGCTGCTGCTCACCGAGTTCGGCGTCGAGTCCGAGATCGTACCGACCGACGTCTTCCTGGAGGTGCTGGACGAACTGGCCGGATCTGCGGCCCTCGACGCCTCGCTGGATGCCACGTTCGGCGCTTCTCCCACCTCCTCCGGACCGGCATCGGCCCCGGCCCTGCTGCTCGGCCAGTACCTCTCCACGCTGGGCATCCTCACGCCCCAGCAGGAGGAGGAGCTGCACGCGCGGATGCTGCGCGGCGCCGTCGCCCTCGGCCACACCCGGGTCGTCTTCAAGCCACACCCCAGCGCACCGGCCCACTGGGCGCGGCTGCTGGAGCTGGAGGCGGAACGGCTCGGCGCCGACCTGACCGTCCTGGACAGCCCCGTCCTCGCCGAGACGCTGTTCGGGACCATGCGGCCGGCCCTGGTCGTCGGCTGCTTCTCCACCGCGCTGCTGACCGCCGCGTCGTTCTACGGGCTCCCGGTGGCCCGCGTCGGCACCGACACCGTGCTGGAACGGCTCGCCCCGTACCAGAACAGCAACCGCATCCCGCTGACGATCGTCGACGCGCTGCTGCCCGACCTGGAGGATCCGTCCGCCGTCACCGGCTGGTCGCCGCCCTCCGCCGACGAGGTCCGGGGGAAGCCGACCGGGCTGGTCAGCGCGGTCGGATACGCCATGCAGCCGCAGCTCCAGGCCGGGCTGCGGCCCGAGGCCGAGCGCTACCTGAGCCGGTACCGGGACGACATCCGGCGCTACTTCAAGCGGCGCCGGCTGACCGCGCTGGGCCTGCCGGGCGCCGTGCCCCGGCAGCTCGCGTTCATCCCGCGCAACGCGACGGTCCGCCGCCTCGCCCGCAAGGCCCGCACGCTGCGGCGAGCGGCGACGGGCTGACGGGGGCTGTCGCCGCAGGGCGGTGCGGGGACGGAGCAGGCCGCGCCGGGGTTCCCAGGGCCTGACCCCTGCCCAAGCCGCCGGCCGACTGACCCACGACGGGGCCCGGACCCGACCCGGGGTCCTGTTCCGTCGGTGTGCGGTGGTCAGGCCGCCTTGACCAACTCGACGAACGGCGTCCACGCGGACGCGGGGAGCACGAGCACCGGGCCGTCGGGGCGCTTGGAGTCGCGGACGGGGACGAGACCGAGGTGGCCGTCCGCGACTTCGAGGCAGTCACCACCGCTGCCGTTGCTGTGGGAGCTCTTGCGCCAGGACGCGAACTCATCGGCTACTTCGAGGCATTCACCGCCGTCGCCGTTGCTGTAACTGCTCTTGCGCCAGTGTGCGAACTCCTGTGCAACTTCGAGGCATTCACCGCCACTGCCGTTGCTGTAGCTGCTCTTGCGCCAAGTGGCGGTGCCGAGATTAAGACCGACGCTGGTCATTCCGGTACTCCTCAGCCGCCTCTTCGATCATGGCGAGGGACACCTCCGGCGGCAAGGCGGCGGCCCTCAGCCGATCGTATGCCTTGCGGTACTGCCTCACGAGCGCCGGATCATCGATGGTCTGACCGTGGTACGGACCCTCGGTGTAGAGGAGCGGCGGTTCTTCGTCGAAGTCCAAGAGAAAGAGCGGCAGCTCAGTAAGGGGGAGAGCAGGGCCGTTCCACTGAAGGATCTGTACAGCGATACGGCTCCGCCGCACCAAAGCGGCGATTTTGTCCAGCTGTTCGGCCATTTCCGCAGGTGGAAGAATTGAATGCTGCACCAGGGACTCGTGCAGCACCGCCCAATATTCAGGCTTCTTGGGGTCGTCGAAGAGTCGGGCTCGCTGCATCCGGGCATCAACTTTGGCCTCGGCCTCCTCCTGCGTACTCAGGGGATGCGTGGAGCGGATAACGGCGTGCGCGTACGAGCTGGTCTGAAGCAGCCCCGGAAGGAGAGTGCCGCACCAGTGGTCGATGGTCCGCGCCCGCGTCTCCGCTTCCACGACACCGGCGAAGGACGCAGCATGCCCCTTGCTCTTGGCCTTGCGCACGTCCTCGCAGCGCCGCTCGAAGAACCCGTCCGTTCCCAGCACCCGGTCCACGTGCTGGGCCAGGTCCGGGGGCATGCGGCGGTGACCGTGCTCGATCTCGCTCAGGTACGTGATGCCGTAGTAGCTTCCGTCGAGCAGTCTTTCGAGCGTCAGACCCGCCTGCTCCCGCTTGAAGCGGAGTTCGCTTCCGTAGAACTGCGGAACGCCCGCAGAGCCGTCGATCTCCTTGCGCGTAGCCATGGTCGACCACCTTTCGCGCTGTGCCGAGTGGGGCGGAAACCCCTTCACGGTAGAGGCCATCGCGGCAGCACGTGAGGAGTTCGTCACCATACGCAACGAAAGATGGACGGTATGCGGCTCGCTCCTCGGTACGGCGGCCGGACGTGAGCGACTTGGCCAGACCGGGCAACCGAACGTGGCGAGCGTGGTACGTTCTGTGACCTCGAAACTCAATAAGGTGACCCCGGCGGCGCGCCAACGCCCCGGGGTCTGGCACAAGGAGTAGGGCTCCTCATGCAGATTCATCGTAGCCGCCATGCGTGCGGTTTCACTGTTCTGCCCAACGCGTTGTTGCAGGACCGGCGGTTGTCGTACACCGCCCGTGGCCTTCTGGCCGATCTTCTTTCCCGTCCCGACGGCTGGTCCGAGGACGGCCGTCGGATGGCCGACACGAGTCCGCAGGGCCGGTTGGCGGTGGCGAAGGCGCTGCGGGAGCTGACGGCCTTCGGGTACTACCGGGTCCACAAAGTCCGTCGCGAGGACGGGACTTTCGTCAGCGAGGCACATGTCTACGACACCCCGCAGCAGCCCGTCCCGGGTTTGTGTATCAACCGCCAGGCCGTACCGGGTATCAACCGTCCGGGTTCCGGTGAGCCGCCCTCCGGTGGCCCAGGCACCAACCCCGTAAAGAACCGAAGGAAAGAACCCTCCCTCCCCGGTCGGCGTCGGCGAACGGGTACGGGCGACGCGGCCCCCGTGCCCACGACGAGTACGGGGGAGCCCCCGAAGACGTCCACGGCGTCGGAGCCGTCGGGGGCCAGGGACCTATGCGCGCCCAGGGACGTACGCACGGCTGGAGAGGTATCCGGGGCTGGAGCGGACGCCGGGGCCGGGCCCGATCGGGGCCTCGTCGCTCCGTCGTCCGCCGAGAGCCACGGCGCGGCCGTCGCCACGCTGCTGCGGGTGATCGGCCCGGAACCGCGCCTGCGGCTCGGCGCGGTCGAGGCGCTCGGCCTGGCGCCGCTGGTCTCCGCCTGGCTGGAACGCGGCTACGACCAACGCGACCTCGCCGGGGCCCTGTTGGGCGGGCTGCCCGCCCGTATCCACTCCGCCTCGGCGCTCCTGCGCAACCGCCTGACCCGGAAACTGCCCCCGCCGCCCGAGCCCTCGTTCCCCACGGACGCGATGCCCGAGCCACCGCCCGGCTCCGGCCTGCCCCGCTGGGCCGAGTGCGACGACTGCCGCCGCCCGGTCCCGGACAAGGGCCTCTGCCACGACTGCGCGGCCCCGGCCGACGGACCCGGCCACCCCCGACCCGACGACGACACCACCATCCGCGCCCGCACGGCCACCCGAGGCCGCGCACTGGTACGCGCCGCGCTACGGACGCCGGACCACGCGGAGCCGTCGCCCGCCGTCAGCGGTGCCTGACCGTCGCACACGGGCTCGCCGCCTGTCCGCCCCGGCTCGGCCTCGCCCCGGCCGTACCCCCACTCCGCTGAACCGGAGTCACCGTCACACACCGAAACAGGGATCCCGTCACACGCTGCTGAACGACAGCTTCGCCGCGAACCCGAGGAACAGCAGCCCCGCCGCCGAGGTCGCGCCCGCCGACAGCCTCCTGCGGCGGCGGAACGCGGCGGACAGGCGGGTGCCGCCGAATATCAGCATCGACAGGTAGAGGACGCTGGCTATCTGCAGCAGCGTGCCCAGCAGCAGGAACGACAGCGCCGGGTACGCGTATCCGGGGTCGACGAACTGCACGAAGAAGGAGACCAGGAACAGGATCGCCTTCGGGTTGAAGAGGCTGACCACCAGAGCCCGGCGGTAGGGCCGCTCCATCACCCCGGCGGCCTCCGCCCCGGCGCTCTCCTCCGTCAGCTCGGCCACCCGCCGGTGCCGTTCGCGCCACATCGCCACCGCCGACCGCAGCATGCCGATGGCCAGCCAGGTCAGATAGCCCGCACCGGCGAACTTGACGACGGCGAACAGCACCGGTGTGGTCCGCAGCAGCGACGAGGCACCCAGCGCGGACAGCGTCATCAGCACGGTGTCCCCGGTCCACACCCCGGCCGCCGCCACGTACCCGGTGCGCACCCCGCGCCGGGCGGCGACGGACAGCACGTACAACGAATTCGGTCCCGGCAGCAGCACGATCACTGCCAGACCGGCGAGATAGGTAGGAAGGTCGGTGACACCCAGCATGAACGGAGTTTCGCACGTGGGTACGACACTCCGTCCAGACGGAAGCGGTGGATTCCCGGAGAGGCGGTGAATTATCGGAGAGCCGGGCCTCAGAACGCGTCCGTCGGCACGTACGCCCCCCACACCTCCCGCAGCGCGTTGCAGACCTCGCCGACGGTGGCACGCGCCCTGAGCGCGTCCTTCATCGGGTACAGGACGTTGTCCGTGCCCGCCGCCGCCTTCCGCAGCTCGGTCAACGCCGCGTCCACCGCGCCCTGGTCGCGCTCCGCGCGGAGCTTCGCGAGGCGGGCCGCCTGCTCCGCCTCGATCGCCGGGTCGACGCGCAGCGGCTCGTACGGCTCCTCCTCGTCGAGCTGGAAGCGGTTGACACCGACCACCACGCGCTCGGCGCTGTCGGTCTCCTGAGCGATCCGGTACGCGTTGCGCTCGATCTCGTTCTTCTGGAAGCCGTGCTCGATCGCCTGCACCGCGCCGCCCAGGTCCTCGACCTTCCGCATCAGTTCCAGGGCCGCCGTCTCGACGTCGTCCGTCATCTTCTCCACGACGTACGAACCGGCGAACGGGTCGACGGTCGCGGTGACGTCCGTCTCGTACGCCAGGACCTGCTGGGTGCGCAGCGCGAGGCGGGCGGACTTGTCGGTCGGCAGCGCGATCGCCTCGTCGAAGGAGTTGGTGTGCAGCGACTGGGTGCCGCCGAGGACCGCCGCCAGGCCCTGGACCGCGACGCGCACCAGATTGACCTCGGGCTGCTGGGCCGTCAGCTGCACCCCGGCCGTCTGGGTGTGGAAGCGCAGCATCAGCGACTTGGGGTTCTTCGCGCCGAACTCCTCCTTCATCACCCGGGCCCAGATCCGGCGGGCGGCGCGGAACTTCGCGACCTCTTCGAGGATCGTCGTACGGGAGACGAAGAAGAAGGAGAGGCGCGGCGCGAAGTCGTCGACGTCCATGCCCGCGGCGACGGCGGTGCGGACGTACTCGATGCCGTCGGCGAGCGTGAACGCGATCTCCTGCGCGGGCGAGGCACCGGCCTCCGCCATGTGGTACCCGGAGATCGAGATGGTGTTCCACTTCGGGATCTCGGCCCGGCAGTACTTGAAGATGTCCGCGATCAGGCGGAGCGAGGGACCCGGCGGGAAGATGTACGTGCCGCGCGCGATGTACTCCTTGAGCACATCGTTCTGGATCGTGCCCGTCAGCTTCTCGGCGCCGACGCCCTGCTCCTCCGCGACCAGTTGGTACAGGAGCAGCAGCAGCGCGGCCGGGGCGTTGATCGTCATGGACGTGGAGACCTTGTCCAGCGGGATGCCGTCGAACAGGACCCGCATGTCGTCGACCGAGTCGATCGCGACCCCGACCTTGCCGACCTCGCCGGACGCGATGGGCGCGTCGGAGTCGTGGCCCATCTGGGTGGGGAGGTCGAAGGCGACGGAGAGACCCATGGTGCCGTTGGCGATCAGCTGCTTGTACCGGGCGTTGGACTCGGTGGCCGTGCCGAAGCCCGCGTACTGCCGCATCGTCCACGGCCGGCCGGTGTACATCGTCGGGTAGACCCCGCGCGTGAAGGGGTACGAGCCCGGCTCCCCCAGCTTCTCCGCAGGGTCCCAGCCGTCGAGTGCGTCCGGTCCGTACACCGGCTCGATCGGCAGTCCCGACTCCGACTCACGCGTCATCTGCTGTGCCTCCCGCTGAAGCTGCTTCACCAAGCCGCTTGTCGACCACAAGCTACTTACCGGTAATGATGGGGTTCCCGCGACGGACTGTATCGGCGGGCACGAGGCCGATGGAGGGGCGGACGCTGGGACCTTGCTCACAGCACCCGCCCGGCCCGGGGGTCGCCGTGACCGCTTCCCCCCATCATGCGCGGGTCGCCCCGCCATGTGCGGGCTTTGGCAACCGGGAAGGGCGGGAATCCGTTCCAAGGGAAACCGGAGCAACCCGGAGGAGCAGGGGACCGAGATGATACGCAGCACCACGGCAGACGCGTCGCGGGGCGGGGCACCGCTCGGGTCGCAGGACACCGCACCGCCCATCGCGCGGACGGGCGGCGGAGGCCGGGCGGGGCGCGGGAGACGGGGCTGGGCGGGGGCCACGGCCAAGGCGACGCTGGCCGTGCTCGCCGTGGCCGTCGCGACCGCCGGCTGCGAGGCCCCGGCCGCCGACGGCTCGGCGCCGCCACCGCCCGGGTCCACGCCGAGCGACGACGCCAGGCCCGTCGCGCGGCGGTCGGCGACGGCGGACGCGTCGGCCACGTCCCCGGAGGCCGCGCCCCCGTCGGCCTCCCCGACGGCCACCGCGACCGCCAAGCCGACCACCACGCCCGAGCCGTCGACGGAACCGGACCCGCAGGGCACGCCACTGATCGCCGGCGGCACCCAGGGGGACCGGGTGCGCGAGCTCCAGGCCCGGCTGCGGCAGATCGGTCACTTCGACCGCTCCCCCACCGGCTACTACGGCACGGTCACGGCCACCGCCGTACGGTCCTTCCAGACCAAGCGCGGCCTGGCCGCCACCGGCGAGACGGACACCGTCACCTGGCAGCGGCTGCTGGGCATGACGCGCCCGCCGACGGCGACCGAACTGCGCCCGCCGACCACCCTGCCGGCCACCAAGCCGGACAAGCGCTGCATGACGGGCCGGGTGCTGTGCATCAGCAAGAACAGCCGCACGCTGTCCTGGATGGTCGACGGCCGGGTCGTCTCGTCGATGGACGTCCGCTTCGGCTCCCAGTACACGCCGACCCGCGAGGGCACCTTCTCCGTCTTCTGGAAGTCCCGGCACCACGTGTCGACGATCTATCACACGGCCATGCCGTACGCGATGTTCTTCAGCGGCGGCCAGGCGGTGCACTACTCGGCGGACTTCGCGGCCCGCGGCTACGCCGGAGCCTCGCACGGCTGCGTCAACGTCCGCGACGAGCAGAAGATCGCCGCGTTGTTCGCCCAGGTGAAGGAGGGGGACAAGGTCGTCGTCTACGGCTGAGGGCCGTAACCCTCGGCCGGAAGCGGGGTGGCGCGGGCGGGACAGGGGGAACATGTCCCACCCGCGCCGATGCGCTGAGCCACAGGTACGGGGGGAACCCAGGCTCGTCGCGCTGCCGATGACCAGTCGGCATTCAGTACTGCGTCACGGCCTCGAAAAACGTCACACCTGGTGGTGGGCGGCGCCGGCGCAGCCCCGTGCGCACGGCTCGCCGCCCGAGGAGTCGGCCGCCGGACCGTCCGCCGCCCGGTACGCCCAGTGCTGTGGCCGGAAAGGTTTGCCGGGAAGCTCACGGCGTCCGGTGCGGTGCATCGCAAGGCGGAGTATCACCCGTGTACTGGACGTACTCGGGTGATGCGACAACGCGGCGAGGTGCCGTGCCGGACGCCGCGAGCCGGTGAACCGTGCCGGTCGCAGCACTACTAGGACGGGATCGGGAACGGGATCGTGGACGGCGAGGGGGGCGGTGCCACGTAGGGCGAGGCGGACGGTGACGCGTACGGGGGCGCGGGCCGCCGCGGAGTCGGGATCACGGACGGCGGCTTCGGGGCGATGGTGAACCGGGCCGCCGCGAAGGCCTGGTTCCGCCCGTTCCCCACGCTCCGCCCGTTCCCCACGCTCCGCTCGTTCGCGACACCCTCGCCCTGGCCGTCACCGTCGTCGTCGCCGTCCTCGGCAGTGCGGTCGCTGTCACCCGACCCGCCCTGCCCGTCCTGATCACCCTGCCCGTTCTGCCCGTTCTGCCCTTTCCCGTCCTTGGGGAGTATCCGGTCACAGAACCGCTCCAGGTTCCGGGCACCCTTCGCCATCGCTTCCAGAGCGCGTCTGCGTTCGTCGTCCAGGTCGCCGTCGCGGTAGTCCCGGCACGCCCGCTTCGCCTCGGCGTACCAGCGGCCGGAGGACCCTTTCCCCTGGTTCTCGGGCGCCTTGCCGTCCGGCCCGCGGCCGGTCGTCCGACCGTCGCCGTTCTCGGGGCCGTCGTCCTCGCCGCTCCTGTCGGCGTCCCGGTCGTCGGGGGCGGAGGAGCCGGTCCGGGGCGCGGAGGGCGGCGCGTCCGGGGAGACCGGCGGATCGGTGGGCGGGTGCGTGCCGGTGATGTCCTGCGAGCCGACCGCATCGGGAGACGCGTCGGCCGTCACGGAACTCGCGGGCGCGGGGGTGTGGCCGCCGAACGGCCCGGGGAGCATGCCCGCGCTCGCGGCCATCGCCACCCCGCCGAGCGCGCAGCCCGCGAAGGAGGCGACCAGACCGAACCGGACGGGTCTGTTCCGGCGCGGGGAACGGGTACGGGTGCGGTCACGGCCGCGGCCCGCCGCCTGGGAGCCCGCGGCCGACGGGGCGGTCGAAGCGGGCGCGCCGGTGGCGGGGTGGATGCGGACGGGGTCGAGCACGCCGACGGTGACCGGTTCGCCCGCCTCCTCCGCGTGCCCGGTGACCTCGGCGTGCTCCGATGGCTCCGCGCCCGTGGCGGGAGCGCCCGCGTTCGCGGGCACGGAAGGCGCGGAGTGCGCGGCGGCGCGGAAGGCGGCGAGCGCCGCGGCCTCGCCCGGCAGTTCGCCGACGGCCGGGCGGGCGGTCCGGGCGACGGCCTCCAGTGCCGCCGCCAGCTCCTGCACCTCCGTGACCTGGTGACCGTCGAGGGGAGCGACCGGTTCGCCGCGAAGCAGGTGCTCCGCCGCGTCCTCGTCAAGCCATTCGTACCGCTCGTCGGCCATCACATGTCCTTCTGCGTCCAAGGACGCGTATGCGTCACACCGGCCGGGGCCGCCAGTCCCTGGTGTGCGGGACGCTGGGCGGGCACGGCACCGAGCTCCGTCGTCCGGCCCGTCGCACCCTGGTCCGCCGGATCATCCGCGCGAACACGGTCCGCCTGTTCCGTTCCCTCCGCTCCTCCTGCTTCTCCGTCGCCCTCGACGCCCGCGCCGTTCACACCGCTCGCACCGTTCACACGCAGCAGCTCGGCCAGCCGCTTCAGCCCCCGGTGCGCGGCGGTGCGCACCGCCCCGGGCCGCTTGCCCAGCGTCTGCGCCGCGCTCTTGGCGTCCAGTCCGACGACCACGCGCAGCACCACGGCCTCGGCCTGGTCCTGCGGCAGCTGGGCGATGAGCGACATCGTGCTGCCGGTGGCCAGGGACTCCATTGCCTCGTCGGCGGTGTCGGACGCGGCCGGCCTGTCCGAGAGCTCCGATTCGTCGCCGCCTATGGCGGGACGCCTGCCGCGCATCCGCAGATGGTCCAGGGCGCGGTTGCGGGCTATGCGCGCCGCCCAGCCGCGGAACCGGTCCGCATCGCCACTGAAGCGGTCGAGGTCGCGGGCTATCTGCAGCCACGCCTCGGACGCCACGTCCTCGGCGTCCGACTCCCCCACGAGTGTCCGTATGTAGCCGAGCAATCGCGGCTGCACGGCGCGGTACACGGTACGGAAGGCATCTTCGTCCCCGCCCTGCGCCGCGAGTACGGCCGCAGTCAGCTCAGCGTCGTCCCCCAGCACTCCCTCAACCTGCCCTGCTGTCTTGAATAGCAGCTGGTCATCACTGCCGCGTCACCCTGCGCGAGTCAGCACGCTACGACCTTACGCGTGAGTACGTCCACGGCTTGTACAACCTGCAACATTCTTCGGACAGAGTGCGGTGTGACAGAAATCGCCGCGGCGGCGCTGAGTGGAATACGGGGTCGTCCTACGGCCCCGTGGAAGACGACCGGGGCCTCTCCTGTGGGGGGTGGCGGCCCCGGTCGTCCTCGTTCTCCGCCCCGCGCGGCAGGACGGAGGGCAGCGGCCGGCTGCCGGGTCCGACCCCGTCAGCGCGCCGTGTCGATCCGCTGCGCCAGCGCCTGGAAACGGTCCCAGCTCAGCGTCGGCCTGCCCGGGTGCCAGAGCTTCTGGGCGGTCGCCCGCAGCGGCATCCTGACCCCTGCCGCCACCTGCTCCGCGGTCTGGGCCTGCGGGAGGTCGCCCCAGACCGCGAACCGCCCGCCGAGGATCTGGCCGGACCAGCGCGACGCGACCGGCCGGGTGCCGCGCAGCACGAGCGGGGTCCACTGCTCGTAGATCCGCTTGCCCGTGGGATAGACGAATTTGTTGGGCTGGCCGAGCACGTAATAGAGGAACTCGTCGTTGAGGTTCACCACCTTCCGCCCCTCGCCCAGGTACTCCTCCGGCGGCCGGGCTCCGTACTCCCTGCCCGTCCAGTACTCGACCTCGATGTCCTTGTCGGCGTGGACGACGCCGCCCCGGAAGAATCCGTCGTTCCACGCCTTGGGCTGCTTGCCGTGCGGACGCACCACCGCCGCGCGGTCGTTGAGCCAGCCGGTGGCGAGGTCCTTGATACCGGCCTGCGGCCCGTACTTCTGCTGTGCGGCGCGTTGCAGCTGCGGGTAGGAGGCCGCCGGGTCCCGCGCCATCAGCGCGAGGTACTCGTCGGCGCCGAGATGCCAGTACCGGCCGGTGAACAGTTCGGTGAACTCGCCGAGGAGTTCGTCGACGAGCTTCGCCGCCCCCGGGTCGGAGATGTCGAGCGAACCGGGCGAGGGCACCCCCGACACGTTGCGCAGCTGGAGGCCGGGGTGGGCCTTCAGGACCGCGCCCAGGTGACCGGGCGAGTCGATCTCCGGGACGACCTGGATGTGCAGCCGGTTCGCGAGGGCGAGAATCCGCCGCACCTCGGCCTTGGTCAGGTGCTGCGGCGACACCACCTCGGGATGGGTCTCGGACTCGATGCGGAACGCCTGGTCGTCGGAGAAGTGCAGGCCGAACTGGTTGAGCTTGAGGTCGGCCATCTCGCGCAGCCGGTCCTCGATCCAGGAGACGGAGTAGTACTTGCGCGCGATGTCGAGGTTGAATCCGCGCTGCGGCCGGTCGGGGCGGTCGCGCACCTCGCCCTCGGGCATCACGCCGTCGGCGCGCACCGACTGCTTCAGGGTGCGGGTCCCGTAGAAGACACCGGCCTGGTCGGGTCCGCTGATCGTGACCCGTCCGTCGCGGGCCCTGAGGGTGTACGACTCCGGGGTGCCCTTGCCCGGGGTGAGGGCCAGCTCCACGTCGCCCGGGCGGGCGGGGACGTCACCCCGGTAGTGGATGCTCAGCTCCTGTGCGAGCAACCGGCCCTCGTCCGCGAGCGCGCCGCTGCCGCCCGCGAGGACGACCCCGGCGTCCGGTCCGGGCCGCCAGCCCGGACCGCGCGCCGCGATGTGCTCGCGCACGGCCGGAATGGTGCGGGGGGCGGTGGAGAGCGGATAGGTCCGGTTCGGCGAGGGGGTGGCCGGGGAGCCGATGGGGGTACGGGCCCCCGTCTCCCCCGGTCCGCTGCCCGAGCCTTCCGGCCAGACGACGACGGCGACCGTCACGGCAGCCGCCGCGGTGAGGACCGCCCCGGTCACGAGGGCGCCGCGTGAGGGCGACATCGGTCAGAAACCTCCGGTATGAGAAAGGAAATGGGGAAGCGGTCGGGGCGAACGGTGGGCCGCGCCCCTCCATGGCGCGGAGGGAGACACCGGTTCGGCCGGGTCGCCGCGGCGGACGAACGCCGGGCCGGACGACACGCCGGGCCGGACGACACGCCGTGACGGCGAAACGCCGACGAGCTCCTTGGAACACGGCCGCCGAGACGTTTGGATACATCCCAACGGTCCCTCAGGCGTTCCGAAACTCTCCCGTCCGGGTGACGTTCGCGTATCCGTCATACGACTGTTGCCCGGCCTCGCTAGCTTTGAGGCCCATTCGTCTCTCTCTTCACCCTGTCTCCGCCTGGTCTCACCCGTCCCACCGACTCCAGGTGCGCAGAACCCGTTGACCCGAGGAGCACCACGCTGTCCAGGTCCAGCGAGTCCCACGCCGGCCTCCCGGAGAGACCGCGGCAACCGGCCATCCGCACGGCCCTGCCCGTTCAGCACCCCGGCCAGGCGGCACCTGCCCCTACGTCCGCGCCCGGCGCCGACCCCCACCGCTTCCCCGGTCTCGCCCGCTTCAACGCGCTGCCGCCCGCCGACGCCGAAGCCGCCCTCCTCGCCTGCTGCGGCAGCCGTCGCTGGGCGCGGCGGCTGGCCGCCCACCGCCCGTACCCCGATCCGGGCGCGCTGCTGGCCGCCGCCGAGGAGGCGGGGTACGACATGCCCCCCGCGGACCTCGCCGAGGCGCTCGCCGCCGAGCCCGCGCCGGGGCTGCGCGAGAGCGCCCCGCACTCCGCCCATCTGGCGCTGCGGGCCGCCCACGCAGCGTACGAGAGCCGCTTCGGGCACGTCTTCGTGATCTGCCTGGACGCGTACGACCCCGCCGAGCATCCGGACCAGGTGCTCGCCGGGATCCGGGCCCGACTGGGCCACGACCCCGACCAGGAACGGGTCACCACGGCCGACGAGATGAGGCGACTCGCCCGGGGGCGCATCATCGGTCTGATATCGGATTCATAACGGAACGGGGCGGTCCGGCCGTGCCGACACGTCCCGTTCTAGCCCGTCCGTGGCTGTTTGATTGCCACTTTGATCACACCACAGGCCCCGGCGCGAACGAACCGACAAACCGTCGCTACGATGGCCGGGGCCGGTGGACCGTACCCGGCCGGGTCAGACCGACAGTCAAGCCGGCCGGCCCCGATCCCCGCTCCCGGAGGGTTTTTCCGTGCCGGCTGGAACGCTGTACCGCGGCCGGGAAGGCATGTGGTCCTGGGTGGCTCATCGAGTCACCGGTGTCCTCATCTTCTTCTTCCTGTTCGTACACGTCCTGGACACCGCTCTCGTCCGTGTGTCCCCCGAGGCGTACGACGACGTCGTGGCCACGTACAAGACGCCGATCGTCGCGCTGCTCGAATACGGCCTGGTGGCCGCCATTCTCTTCCACGCGCTCAACGGTCTGCGCATCGTCGCCGTGGACTTCTGGGCCAAGGGCCCGCGCTATCAGAAGCAGATGCTCTGGTCCGTCGTGGGCATCTGGATCGTGCTGATGGTCGGGGCCCTGTACCCGGTCCTCGGTCACGCCGTACGCGAAGTCTTCGGGAGCTGAGGCCCATGTCCACCGAGTCCTCCGCCGCGATCGGCTCCGTCGAGGGCGTCAGCCTCTACGACGTCGACAACCCGGCCCCGGTCATCGAGCCGCCGCGCAAGCGCACCGGCAAGACCCCCAAGGGTTCGCGCACCAACTTCGAGATGTACGCCTGGCTCTTCATGCGCCTGTCGGGCATCGTCCTGGTCGTCCTGGTCCTGGGCCACCTGCTGATCCAGCTGGTGCTGGACGGCGGCGTCACCAAGATCGGCTTCGCCTTCGTGGCAGGCCGCTGGGCCTCGCCGTTCTGGCAGATCTGGGACCTGGGGATGCTGTGGCTGGCCATGCTGCACGGCGCCAACGGCCTGCGTACGGTCATCAACGACTACGCCGAACGGGACAACACCCGCTTCTGGCTGAAGATGCTCCTGTACACCGCCACGGTGTTCACCGTCCTGCTGGGCACGCTGGTGATCTTCACCTTCGACCCGAACATCCGCTAGGCGCGCCGGGCCAGAGGGACCAGAGGAAATCATGCAGATCCACAAGTACGACACCGTCATCGTCGGCGCCGGCGGCGCCGGCATGCGCGCGGCCATCGAGTCCACGAAGCGCAGCCGTACCGCCGTGCTCACCAAGCTCTACCCCACCCGCTCCCACACGGGCGCCGCGCAGGGCGGCATGGCCGCCGCGCTGGCCAACGTGGAGGAGGACAACTGGGAGTGGCACACCTTCGACACGATCAAGGGCGGCGACTACCTGGTCGACCAGGACGCCGCCGAGATCCTGGCGAAGGAGGCCATCGACTCGGTCCTCGACCTGGAGAAGATGGGCCTGCCGTTCAACCGCACGCCCGAGGGCCGCATCGACCAGCGTCGCTTCGGCGGCCACAGCCGCAACCACGGCGAGGCCCCGGTCCGCCGGTCCTGCTACGCCTCGGACCGCACCGGCCACATGATCCTCCAGACGCTGTACCAGAACTGCGTCAAGGAGGGTGTGGAGTTCTTCAACGAGTTCTACGTCCTCGACCTGCTGCTCCAGGACGTCGACGGGGTCACGAAGTCCTCGGGCGTCGTCGCGTACGAGCTGGCGACCGGCGAGATCCACGTCTTCCAGGCGAAGTCGATCATCTTCGCCTCCGGCGGCACCGGCAAGTTCTTCAAGGTGACGTCGAACGCGCACACCCTGACCGGTGACGGCCAGGCCGCCGCGTGGCGCCGCGGTCTGCCGCTGGAGGACATGGAGTTCTTCCAGTTCCACCCGACGGGCATCTGGCGCATGGGCATCCTGCTGACGGAGGGCGCCCGCGGTGAGGGCGGCATCCTCCGCAACAAGGACGGCGAGCGCTTCATGGAGAAGTACGCGCCGGTCATGAAGGACCTCGCGTCCCGTGACGTCGTCTCCCGCTCCATCTACACGGAGATCCGTGAGGGCCGCGGCTGCGGTCCCGAGGGCGACCACGTCTACCTCGACCTCACGCACCTGCCGCCGGAGCAGCTGGACGCCAAGCTCCCGGACATCACCGAGTTCGCGCGTACGTACCTCGGGATCGAGCCCTACACGGACCCGATCCCGATCCAGCCGACCGCGCACTACGCCATGGGCGGCATCCCGACCAACGTCGAGGGCGAGGTGCTGGCCGACAACACCACCGTCGTCCCGGGCCTGTACGCCGCCGGCGAGGTCGCGTGCGTGTCCGTGCACGGCGCCAACCGCCTGGGCACCAACTCGCTGCTCGACATCAACGTGTTCGGCCGCCGCGCCGGCATCGGTGCCGCCGAGTACGCCGCCAAGAGCGACTTCGTGCCGCTCCCGGAGAACCCGGCGCAGCTGGTCGAGGAGCAGATCGAGCGGCTGCGCAACTCGACGGGCTCCGAGCGGGTCGCCGCGCTCCGTCAGGAGTTGCAGGAGTGCATGGACGCCAACGTGATGGTGTTCCGCACCGAGCAGACCATCAAGACGGCCGTCGACAAGATCGCCGAGCTGCGCAGGCGGTACCACGACGTGTCCATCCAGGACAAGGGCAAGCGGTTCAACACCGACCTCCTGGAGGCCATCGAGCTGGGCAACCTGCTCGACCTGGCCGAGGTCATGGCGGTCTCCGCGCTGGCCCGCAAGGAGTCGCGCGGCGGTCACTACCGCGAGGACTTCCCGAACCGCGACGACGTCAACTTCATGCGCCACACCATGGCGTACCGCGAGGTCGCCGACGACGGCACCGAGTCGATCCGGCTCGACTACAAGCCGGTCGTCCAGACCCGCTACCAGCCGATGGAGCGTAAGTACTGATGGCAACCCCGACTCTGGACAAGGTCGAGGCGCAGTCCGCCGCCTCGCCGTACATCACGGCGACCTTCCGGATCCGCCGTTTCAACCCCGAGGTCTCCGAAGAGGCCCAGTGGCAGGACTTCCAGATCACGATCGACCCGAAGGAGCGTGTGCTCGACGCGCTCCACAAGATCAAGTGGGATCTGGACGGCACGCTGACGTTCCGCCGCTCCTGTGCCCACGGCATCTGCGGCTCCGACGCGATGCGGATCAACGGCAAGAACAGGCTCGCCTGCAAGACGCTGATCAAGGACATCAGCCCTGAGAAGCCGATCACGATCGAGGCCATCAAGGGCCTCACGGTCCTCAAGGACCTCGTGGTCGACATGGAGCCGTTCTTCCAGGCGTACCGCGACGTCATGCCCTTCCTCATCACCAAGGGGAACGAGCCGACCCGCGAGCGCCTGCAGTCCGCCGAGGACCGCGAGCGCTTCGACGACACCACCAAGTGCATCCTGTGCGCCGCGTGCACGTCCTCGTGCCCGGTGTTCTGGAACGACGGCCAGTACTTCGGCCCGGCGGCGATCGTCAACGCGCACCGCTTCATCTTCGACTCGCGCGACGAGGGCGGCGAGCAGCGCCTGGAGATCCTCAACGACCGTGACGGCGTGTGGCGTTGCCGCACCACGTTCAACTGCACGGACGCCTGCCCGCGTGGCATCGAGGTCACCAAGGCGATCCAGGAGGTCAAGCGGGCGCTGATCACGCGCCGCTTCTGACCGGCCGCTCACGGCACCGCCGTCCCCCACGGCCCCGTCCCGCGCCTCGGCGCGGGACGGGGCCGTTCGCCGTACCGGCGGCAGGAACACGCAGGGAGCCGCCCGCCCCTTCCCCGGCCGCGCGAGAGGCAACCTCCGCGCGAGAGGCCTGCAAGGAGGCACGCCCTGTGCGAGAAACCACGACCTGCACAGTTCCGTCACGATTCCGACACTTGTGATGCGACACGTTCCGGCCAGGACGTACCGTGTCTCCTCACGCCAGCATCCTTTGGGGGGATCACGCATGTCTCAGGGCTTCCCGCCGCCCGGCCCTCAGCCGCAGCAACCGCAGCAGCCTCCGCAGTGGGGTGGCCCGTCCCCGCAGCAGCCGTACCAGCAGCAGCCCTACCCGCAGGGGCCGGGGTGGGGCGCGCCGGTGCCGCCGCCGAAGCAGCGCCGGACCGGGCTCATCATCACCCTGTCCGTGCTCGGCGGCCTGGTACTGCTCGGCGGGTGCGGGGCCCTGGTCGTGTCCGTGGTGAGCAACGGGGCCGTGCACGAGGGCAGTTCCTCGGGGGAGTCGTCGGTGGACGAGGCACCCGGGAAGGACGCACCGGCGAAGGACGACGCCTCCGGGGAGAAGCCCGCCGAGGAGAAGCCCGCCGAGAAGGAGAACGACGCCAAGGCCGACGCCGCGGCGGACGTGAAACTGTCCAAGTGCGAGGTCAACGATCTGACCAAGTGGCCGTCCGTGGACGTGGAGATCGTGAACCACAGCGACGTGAAGTCGAACTACATCGTGACCGTGGAGTTCGTGGACGGGTCCGGCACGCGGGTGGCCGAGGGAATGGCCGCGGCGAACAACCTGGCCCCGGGGCAGAAGTCGACGCAGAAGGCGCAGGGGCTGGGCGACTCCCCGGCGGACACGAAGTGCAAGGTGACGGATGTGACCCGGTACCCGTCGGCCGGGTGACGACGATCCGGCCGGTGTCCGGCCGGATGTTTCCGGCGGAACCGGTCGTGCCCGAACCGGTCCCGCCGGATGCGGGACCGCTTGCTGCGCGGTTCCGGTTCGGGCGGTACGGTCGTGCGGAACGGACACCGGTGTGCCGCCGCCGGCGCGACAGAGCCCGGGGCACAGGCTTGATCGAGAGCGGGGAACGTTGAGCGATCCGAATCCGCACGCGGACGACTCGTACCAGTGGGGCCCTCCCCAGCAGGGCGGGCAGGGGACCGGGCCCGCCGGTGCGGGGGCTCCGGCCTACGGGTACCCGCAGCCGCTGCCCGAATCCGCCGCGCAGCCCGGCCCCGCCTACGGCTACCCCCCGGGGCCCGCGGCCCAGCCGATGGTGCCCGGTCACGGCTATGCGCAGCCGGGCGCGCCGGTGGCCGGCGCCCCGTTGCTGGCACTCGGGGACATCACCGTCGTGAACGACCAGATCATCACGCCGGTCGGCACCATGCCGCTCAAGGGTGCCGTGTGGTCCGCCACCGACCTGTCGCACACCGAGGAGCGGATCCCCACGGTCGCGATCGTGCTGGCGATCGTCTTCGCCCTGCTCTGCCTGGTCGGTCTGCTCTTCCTCCTGATGAAGGAGAAGAAGACCACGGGCTTCATCCAGGTCTCGGTGACCAGCGACGGGAAGCATCACTCGACGATGATCCCGGCCACCGGTCCGGAGACCTTCCCGTGGGTGATGGCCCAGCTCAACTCGGCGCGTGCGATGAGCGCCTGATGTTCCTTCAGGGCGACGGCCGGTCCCGCGTGCCGCGCACCGCGCACCGTCGTCGCCCCTGCTCTCCTTCACGCTGCCGCCGTACGGCCTGAGACCGGGCCGTACGGCGCGCGGCGTCCGGCGGTCGGCCTTCCGGCGCGCGAGCGCGAGGCCGAGGGCCGCCCTCGCAGCCGGAGCCGGCCGACCGCCCTTCCCTCTTTCATGCCGACCGGCATCGGCCCACCCCCACGCTTGAACACGTTCAAAAATGGGTCTACAGTCCATGACAACACCTTTTGAACGTGTTCAAAGGAGGGTGGGGCATGGACCTCACTGTCATCGCGTACGTCATCTACCTTCTGATCAGCGTGGCGCTCACCGTCTGGGTCGCGCGCACGCTCAGCCGCAACGGCAAGGTGTTCCTCGCCGATGTGCTGCACGGGAACGAGAAGCTCGCCGATGCCGTCAACCACCTGCTGGTGGTCGGCTTCTACCTGGTCAACCTGGGCTTCGTCACGCTCTACCTCAGGAGCGGCGAAGGGGTCGCCGACGCCCGCGGGCTGTTCGAGGCGCTGTCGGTGAAGCTCGGCGTCGTACTCCTCGTCCTCGGCGCGCTGCACCTGGGGAACGTCTACGTGTTCAGCAGGATCCGCCGCCGCGGGCTGATGGAGCACGAGCAGGTCCCGCCGGTGCCTCCGCAGGGCTGGACCGGACCGGGCGGCGGCCCCTGGGCCGGTCCGACCGGTACGGTCTGAGCCCGCCGTGACGGCCGGTGCGGGCGTCCCACGGCCGGAACGGCTGCCCGTCGGACGCCTCACGGTGCTCTACGACGCGCACTGTCCGCTCTGTCTCCATCTGCGTCAGTGGCTGGTGGGGCAGCGTCAGTTGGTCCCGCTCGACCTCGTTCCGGCGGCGTCCGAGGAGGCACGCCGCCGCTTCCCCCGGCTCGACCACGCCGGAACGCTCGACGAGATCACGGTGGTCGGTGACCTGGGGCAGGTCTACCGGGGAACGTCGGCCTGGATCGTCTGCCTCTGGGCGCTGGCCGAGCACCGGCCCACGTCCCACTGGCTGACCACCCCGGCGGGCCGGCCGTTCGCCCGGGCGGCCGTGCTCGCCGCCGCGAAGTACCGTTCACTGACCGCGAGGCCGTGCGGCGACGGAAGCGGTGGCGGGGGCGCTGCCTGTACGGTCCGCGGGTCCGTGGACCGACCGGGGCGGATACGCTCGGGGCTGTGGTGAAGGAAGCGAAGGACGTGAAGGAAACCGGGGCATCCCAGGGGAAGGATGCCAGGGTCCCCAAGAGCGAGCAGACCCGCACACTCATCCTCGAAACCGCCCTCCGGCTCTTCCAGGAGCGCGGTTACGACAAGACGACGATGCGGGCCATCGCCCAGGAGGCCGGGGTCTCCGTCGGGAACGCCTACTACTACTTCACGAACAAGGAACACCTCGTCCAGGGCTTCTACGACCGGCTCGCCACCGAGCACGAGGCGGCGGTGCGGCCGGTCCTGGACGGCGACAAGGACCTCGCGGTGCGGGTGCGCGGGGTCCTGCTCACCTGGCTGGACGTGGCGGAGCCGTACCACCGTTTCGCCGCGCAGTTCTTCAAGAACGCCGCCGATCCGGAGAGTCCGCTCAGCCCGTTCTCGGCGGACTCGGTAGCGGCCCGGGAGGCCGCGATCTCCATCCACCGGCGCTGCCTGGCCGGTTCCGACACCAAGGCCGATCCCGAACTGGCCGAGCTGCTGCCGCAGTTGATGTGGCTGATGCAGATGGGCCTGGTGCTGTACTGGGTGTACGACCGCACGGAGCACGCCGAGCGCAGCCGCCGCCTGGTCGAGCGCGCCGCGCCGATCGCCGCACGCGCCATCGCCCTGTCCCGGTTCCGGGCGCTGAGGCCGCTGGTGCGACAGATCCACGAGGTGCTGGTGGAGTTCCTGCCGGGAGCCGCCGGACGCGTGTCCTAGTGCCGCATCAGGCAACGTTCGCCCCGTCGCGTGCCGTCGTTCGGCCGGAGGCCGGGCCGTGCGGCGTCTGGTGCTTGCGACGCTATCCGGCCACGGCCGCACGCCTCGTGGCCCGGAAGCGGTGGACGGCCCAGCCGGCACCGAGCACGGCGCCCGTCCAGACGATGACTTCGGCGAGAACGATCACCGGGGTCAAGGTGAGGTGCGGTCGGGGCGGTAGCACGACCATCTGCACGGCAGCACCCACCGGAACCGTCAACGCCGCGAGCAGGCCGATCAGTCCGGGCCGCCTGATGGCCGCACCCACCGCGCCCAGGATCAGCCCGAGCGGCAGTCCCGCCACCCACCACCTGACCAGGTCCGTGTCGGCCCCCGTGGCGAAGGCGTCCGTCACGTAGTACGCCCCCGTGGCGGCGAACAGCGCCAGGGCCCCGGCCGACGCGCCCCGGACCGGTGTCCCGGCCAGCCAGCCCACCGCCACCGCCAGCGCGGCCCAGGACCAACCCGCGTCCACCAGCAGGCTGAGAAGCTTGGCGGCGTCGGCCCAGACGGTGCCGACAAGAGGGGCGCCGAGCTCCGCGTACGGGGAGGAAAGCGCGTTGATGAGCGAGGTGGCCGCGCCGAATCCCACCCCAGCCGCAAGAGCACCCGCCATGATCTTCATACCGGGAGCGTATCCGGCGGACGGCTGCCCCGGCTGCGCGCGGGTGCTGTCGGTGCTCGCGCACACCCTCGCCTCGATCCGGGTGCTGCCCGGGGCGCTGCACGTCCGCTGCCCGCTCTCGTGGCCAGTGCCGGGCAAGGGACACGGCCGGGGCGGGTGACCGGCCCCGGCCGTGCGGACCGGCGGCGTGTCACCGCCCGGGGGCCTTGGCCGTGACCAGCAGCCCGGCGAGCAGGCTCGCGAGCAGGGTGAGCCCGGCCGCCCACCAGAGGACGACGGAGTACCCCTCCAGGACCGCCGCGTCCAGCTTCGCCACGGCGCCGGAGAGCTGCCCCGGAAGCGCCTGCCCGCGGAACAGGATCCCCTTCTCGGCCGCCTCGGCCAGGCCGTCCGGAAGGCCCGTCGCGTGGCCCATCCGCACGGAGACCACCCCCGCGACGAGGCTGCCGAACAGGGGCATGCCGGCCCAGCCGCCCAGTTGCTGGGCCGCGCAGACCGCCGCGGCCGTCGCGCCGGAGTCCTGCGGGGAGATCCCGCCGGTCGCGGTGGCGAGGAGCGGCATGAAGGCCAGGCCGATGCCGAAGCCGAAGAGGAGCATGCCGGGCAGCACCTGGGTGGCGTACGCGCCGTCGGCGTCGAGACCGGTCAGGAGCAGCAGGCCGATCGCCGCGGACACCAGCCCGGACACGATCAGGGCGCGGGGCGCCAGCCTGCGGTACAGCAGGGCGGAGACCAGGACGGAGCCGATCGCGACCGCACCGGCCATGGGCAGCACGGACACGCCGACCGCACCGGGGCTGTAACCGAGGGCGCCTTGGAGGTACATGCTCAGGATCAGGCACACGAGGAACACGCCCACACCGGCGAGTGCCAGGGCGAGAAGGGAGCCGACGCGGTCGCGGTCCTTGAAGACGTACGGCGGCAGGAGCGGCCCGGCCGCCCTGGTCTGCCACCACGCGAAGGCCGCCAGCAGCGCGACCCCGCCCACGAGGAGGACCACGACCAGGAAGTCGGTCCAGCCGCGCTCCCCGGCCTCGAGGAAGCCGTGGACGAGGGCGACGAGGCCGACGGCGCCGAGCAGCAGACCGGGGATGTCGGGACGGGCCGGGGTGCGGGCCGGATGGTCGCGCACGATCAGGGCCGTACCGATCGCGGCGACGACCGCCACCGGGACCGCGGCGTACAGGCACCAGCGCCAGGTCAGGATCTCGGTCAGCCACCCGCCGACGAACAGGCCGATCGCCGTGCCGCTGCCGATGACCACCGCGTAGATCCCGAAGGCCACGCCGCGTTCGCGGGGGGAGGTGAAGCCGCTGGACACCAGGGCCAGCACGGCCGACGAGAGCAGCGCGGCGAACGCGCCCTGCAGGATGTTCGCCCCGATGAGCGCACCGGCCGAGCCGGCCGAGCCGCCGACCGCGCAGGCCACCGCGAAACCGGCCAGGCCGACGATCACCGACCGCTTGCGGCCCAGGAGATCGCACAGGTGCCCACCGAGCAGCAGCAGCAAGCCGAAGGCCAGTGCCCTGCCCTCGGTCATCGAGCGCACGTCGTCGGGCGAGAGGCCCAGGTCGGCGTAGACGGCCGGCAGCGCCACGCTCGTGGTCGTCGCGCCGATCAGCACCAGCATCTGCGCCAGCACGGCCGTCACCAGCCCCCACCACCGTCCGGGGAGGGAGCCCGCGGCACCGGCCGGGACCGGGCCGTACCCCGCCCAGGCCGTCGGTGTGTACGCGGGCGGCGGCGGGACCGGCAGGGGCGGCTGCGCGGCGGGCCCCTGGGGCTGGGACCGAGGGGACGGAACCGTTGGCTCGGGCTGCGGGGAAGGGATGGCGGGCTCGGGCCCGGCCGGGATGCGCGGGTCCGGGCGCGTGGCTCGGGTCTCCGGCGCGAAGTCGAGCAACTGGGCCGCATGACGGCCGAGTTGGGCCAGCACGGAACCGGGCAGCCACTCCCCCGTCTCGTCCGCGGCCGTACGGGCGGCCACCTCGGCGGGTGTGGGCCGCCGCGCCGGGTCCTTGTGCAGGCACGCGCGTACGAGGTCGACGAGCGACTCCGGTACGCCGGTCAGGTCCGCCTCCTCCTCCGCGACCCGGAAGAGGTGCGCGTTCAGACCGGACTCCGCGGCGCCGAAGAGGAGGCGGCCGGTGGCGGCGTACACGAGGACCGCGCCCAGGCAGAACACATCGCTGGCCGCCGTGAGTTCGAGCCCTCGCACCTGTTCGGGAGACATGAAGCCGGGCGAGCCGATCAGCATTCCCGTGCGGGTGTGCAGACTGTCCGGGCCGAGGCTGTCCATGGCCCGCGCGATGCCGAAGTCGATCACGCGCGGCCCGTCCACGGTCACCAGTACGTTGGACGGCTTCAGGTCACGGTGGATCAGCCCCGCCTCGTGCACCGAACCCAGGGCCGTGGCAAGGCGGTTGGCGAGAACCCGGACGGAGTGCTCGGGCAGCGGGCCGAAGTCCTCGGCGACCACGGTGGTCAGGTCGGGGCCGGGGATGTACTGGGTCGCCACCCAGGGCACCGGCGCCTCGGTGTCGGCGTCGAGCACGGCCGCCGTCCAGGCCCCGCCCACCCGCCGGGCGGCAGCGACCTCCCGCGCGAACCGCTTGCGGAATTCGGGGTGTTGGGCGTGCTCGGCCTGCACCACCTTCACCGCCACGGTCCGGCCCGCTTCCGAACGGCCGAGATACACCAGGCCCATGCCGCCCGCGCCGAGGCGGGCTATCAGTCGGTACGGGCCTATGTACGCCGGGTCCTCGGTGATCAACTGGTCCACGTTCGTACGATAGTTCAGTCACCGGGAACTCGGTGCCCCATCCCGTGAACCGCCGAGGAACCGGCAGCGAGCCCGGCCGGGCGGCGGGCCCGGCGCGCACGCACCGCTCGGGCGGCGCGCACGCCCGCGCCGTCCGTCAGATCCGCCGCAGCTCCCACAGCCGCCAGATGCCGGTGCCGTTCGAGAGGTACTGCGAGCCGGAGACCGCGGTCTTGCTGAGGACGTAGTCCTTCTTCTGCCACAGCGGCACCAGCGGCACGTCCTCGCCGACCAGCGCCTGGAGCTGCTTGTAGTCCGACGAGGTGCGCCCGCGGTCGCTGTACTGGAGCGTGGACGTGATCAGGGAGTCCATCTTCTTGCTGGAGTAGCCGTTGTGGAGGCTGTTGCCGCTGCCGACGAGCGGCTGGCTGAACGTGTCGGGGTCCGGGTAGTCGGGGACCCAGCCGATGGTGTACGCGTCGTACTTGCCCGCCGCGTAGTCCTTCTGGAACTGCTGCCAGTCGACGGACTTGAGGCTGACCTTGAACAGCCCCTCCTTCTCCAGCTGGCGGCGGATCTCGGCGCTCTCCTTGACGTACGCCTCGTCACCCCGGCCGTAGGCGATGTCGATCGCCACCGGGGTCTGCGCACCGGCCTCCTGCAGCAGCTTCTTGGCGCGCTCGGAGTCGGGCGAGGGGTAGGCGTCGAAGAACGGCGTGCTGTGCCCGATGACGCCCTGCGGGATCAGCGAGTAGAGGGGCTCGACGGTGCCCTGGTAGATCTCGGTCACCAGCGGCCCGCGGTCGAGGACCGACGCGACCGCCTGCCGGACCTTCTTGTCGGCGAACGGGGAGCCGGGGCGGACGTTGAAGACGAGGTTGCGGATCTCGGCGCTGTCCGCCTCGGTGATGCGCAGGTCGGGGTCGCCGGGGTTCAGCGCGGCGAGCGTGGCCGGCGGCAGCTGCCGGTGCGTCACTTCGAGCTTGCCGGCCTTCCAGGCCGCCAGGAGTTCCTCCGACTCCTTGTAGTAATGCACGGTGACCGGCACGCCGGACTTCTTCACCACACCCTTGTAGTGCGGGTTGGGAACGAATTCGGCCACCTTGCCCGGCTGGTACGACTTCAGCAGGTACGGGCCGGAGCCGTCGACGGTGTTCCCGATCCGGAGCTTGTTCGCCGGGTACGACTCGCGGTCGACGATCGAACCGGCTCCGGTGGCCAGCTTCTGCGGGAACGTCGCGTCGCGCGAGGAGAGGTTGAAGGTGATGGTGCGGCCCTCGGTCACCACGTTCTTCAGGCTCGGGAACAGCACCCACGGACCGACATCCGTCTTGATCTTGATCATGCGCTCGATGGAGAACTTGACATCGGCGGCGGTGATCTGGCGCCCGTTCGAGAAGTGCAGGTCGTCCCGGAGCTTGCACTGGTACGTCTGGAGCTTCTGGCCGATGAACTGGCAGCTCTCGGCGGCGTCGGGCTCGGGAACGGTCCCGCCGGGCTTGAACGTCAGGAGGGACTGGTAGATGTTGCTGTACATCGCCCAGGAACCGACGTCGTACGCACCGGCCGGATCGAGCGAGGTCACCTCGTCCGTGGTGCCGACCAGGATCGGATCACGTTTCACCTCGTCGGAGGGGAGCAACTGCCAGGCGATGACGCCGGCGATGACCAAAACCGCGAAAATCGCGAGAATCCGTACCCGGATCGACCGCATGGACGTGCTCTCCCTATTACCAGCCCCACCTCGGTGTCGCGCGCAGACACGCAGGCCACCGCATGCTCGCGTTCACCCAATCACACGATTTTCACATCTGGAAGACCAAAACTGGGACTCATAGCCTTTTGTTCGGCACTTGAAACCTTGCCGGTTTCAACATGGTCTGTAACAAGACAACAACGGAGTGTCAGACCCGCAGCGAGGCCAGTTCCACGACGGTGATGTCGGAGGGCGCGCCCACCCGTACCGGCGGCCCCCAGGCTCCCGCCCCGCGCGTGACGTACAGCTGGGTGTCGCCGTAGCGGTCCAGTCCGGCGACGGTGGGATTGGCGAGTCCGGCGACCAGGTTGCCCGGCCAGAGCTGCCCGCCGTGGGTGTGTCCGGACAGCTGGAGATCCACGCCCCAGGCGACGGCGTCGTCGATGACGACGGGCTGGTGGGCGAGGAGGACGGATGCGCGCGCGGGGTCACGGTCGCCGAGCGCGGCCTCGAAGTCCGGGCCCCGCCCCTCGGTCTCCCCGGCGATGTCGTTGACACCGGCGAGGTCGAATCCGTCGATCTCGACCCGGGCGTTCTCCAGCGGATGGAGGCCCAATTCCCGTACGTGGTCCACCCATTGGGCGGCGCCGGAGTAGTACTCGTGGTTCCCGGTGACGAAGAAGCTCCCCTGACGGGCGTCCAGCCCGGCGAGCGGTTCCGCCGCCGGGCCGAGGTCGTCGACGGTGCCGTCCACCAGGTCGCCCACGACCGCGACCAGATCCGGCCGGGTCCGGTTGATCGTGTCGACGATCCGCTGGGTGTGGGAGCGGCCGAGGATCGGCCCGAGATGGATGTCGCTGACGACGGCGATCCGTAGGCCGTGCGCGGAGCGCGGCAGTCTGGCGAGCGGGACGGTGACCCGCTTGACCCGGGGCCCGCGCAGCACGTCGTACGTGCCGTGGCCGACCGTGCCGAGCCCGGCGACGGCGGCGGCGCCCCCGACCGCCCGCGCGACGAACAGGCGACGTGTGAGGGCGGAGGCGGCGACGGGCACGGCGGCAGGGGCGGAGGTGCCGCTGTCAGTGTCGGTCCCGGTGCCGGCAGTCCCGGAGTCGGTGCGCGCGGCTGCGGAGCCGCCGTCGCCGTCCCCCACCGTCACGGCCGAGGGAGCCTGCGCCGCCGGGGAAGCCGCGGCCGACGGCCCCTCCGCCGGGGAAGCCGCCACCGAGGCGGCCTGCGCCGCCGGGGCCCCTTCCGCGTCCGCGGCCCCGCCACGCGAGACCTCGTCCGCCGCACGCCCGTCCTGTCGCCCGCGTACGTCGTCCCCTCGTCCCCGTACGGCGTCCCGGCGCGCGAGCACCCGTCGCAGCACCGGCCGTACCGCCTCGCCCACCAGCAGCGCGAGGGTCAGGTACAGCACCGCCGCCAGCCACAGGTAGCCCGGCCAGGCCAGCGCCTGCTGGAGCGGGAAGGGAGCGCCGACGCGCCCGGCGACCAGGGCGCCGATGCTCAGCAGCGGAAGCAGGAACGCCGCGACCGTGCCGGCCCGGCGCGGGGTGCTGCCCCTGGTCGTCGTGTCGCCGACGAGGCGCTGCCAGAGGTAGCGGTGCACGCCCGCCAGCAGCGCGAGCACCACGAGCACCACCAGCGCGAAACCCGCCACGGTCATGTGCGTCTCCCCCGCCGCTCGTGCGTCCGGTTATCGACGCTCGCGGCGCAGGGCCCGCAGACCTCGGAACCCGATCACCCCGACTGCCGTCCCCAGGAGAAAGGACGTGACGGCGAGCAGCAGATGCACCCAGAAGTAGGCAGTCGGGTCACCCGCGTCGTCGAAGGCGAGCCCGCTGGCGTCCTTCGACAGGTTCTTGACGAAAGTGATCCAGATGACCCAGCTCCACACCCCGAAGGCGAGCAGGAACCAGGAGACGGGGCGGCTGAGCTTCATGGACCCAGTATCACCGCCGCGCTCCGGCGAGGTCGCCCGGGGTGGGCCGTCCTGGCGGAGCATACGGCGGGTCAAGCCATCCGCACCCGCGTTCATATCTTCGCCCTGTACGTTTCCGACCGTGTCCGCACTGAAAAAGATCGCTCTGGCGGTCGCATCTGCCGCCATGTTGTCCGCTTTTGTCGTCAATCCGGCATCGGCGGCCGACGAGGACTCCTCCGACAAGAAGCCGAAGCCGCCCTCGGACATGTCGCAGGTCGGCGGCGAGCTGCTGAGCCGGGCCGGTACGCAGGTCAAGTTGGGCGCCGGGGCGCCGGTCCTGCCCAAGGGCCTCACGGGCAGATCGTGGATCGTCGCCGACGCGGAGAACGGCGACGTGCTCGCCGCGCACAACGCGCACTGGCCGCTGCCGCCCGCCTCCACGCTGAAGATGCTCTTCGCGGACACCGTGCTGCCCAAGCTCCAGCCGAAGACCCGGACCTACACGGTGCGTCCCGAGGACCTCGCCGATCTCGGCGAGGGGAGCAGCCTGGTCGGGGTCAAGGAGAACCTCACCTACACGGTCCACGACCTGTGGCTCGGGGTGTTCCTGCGGTCGGGCAACGACGCCGTGCACGCGCTCTCCGCGATGTACGGGGGTGTCCCCCGGACGGTCACCGACATGCAGGCGCACGCCGAGGAGTTGCAGGCGCTCGACACGAAGGTGGTGTCGCCCGACGGGTACGACGCTCCCGAGCAGGTCTCCAGCGCGTACGACCTGACGCTGATCGCCCGCAGCGGGCTCCAGAAGGCGGACTTCCGGGAGTACTGCTCGACGGCCGAGGCGGAGTTCCCCGGCGAGAAGAAGAAGAACGGGGAGCGCGAGACCTTCGCGATCCAGAACACCAACCGGCTGCTCACCGGCGCGGACGGGGTCGCCCCGTACAAGGGCGTCGCGGGCGTCAAGAACGGCTACACCACGCACGCGGGCAACACCTTCACCGGGGTCGCCGAGCGCGACGGCAGGGTGCTGCTCGTCACCGTCATGAACCCGTCGTCCAAGGAGCACCACGCCGTCTACAAGGAGGCCGCGAGCCTCCTCGACTGGGGTTTCGAGGCGAGCGGCAAGGTGACCCCGGTCGGCGAGCTGGTGCCGCCGAGGTCCGCCGGGACCGGTACGGAGAACGACACCGGCAGTGGGACGGGGAAGGGCCCCACGGCCGCGAACGGGACGGGCGACGGCCGAGGCGGCTCCTCGCACGCCGCCGGGACCGCGGCCTCCGACGGCGGCGGGAGCGGTGCCGGGATCGCGCTGGGCATCGCCGCGGGTGTCGTGGCGCTGGTGGGCGGAGCGGCGTTCCTGATCAACCGGCGCTGGCCGCTGCCGGACCTGGTGCGTCGCCGCTCCCGTCACTGACGGGCCCGGCGCCCCCTCCGTCGTCCTCGCCACTGTCCTCGCCCTCGTCCTCACCGGCCTCCTCGCCGTTGCTCGGTGTCGCCGTCCAGGCGGCGCAGAACAGCAGCAGCCGCGCGGTGAAGTTGAGCCACAGCAGGAGCGCCACCGGCACCCCGAAGGCGCCGTACATGCTCTTCGAGGCGACGCCTCGCATATAACCGCCGAGCAGCAGCTTGAGGAGTTCGAAGCCGACCGCGCCGATCACACCGGCGACCAGCAGCCTGCGGCGCGGTGGCTCCACACCGGGCAGCAGCGTCAACAGGTAGAGCAGCAGCAGGAAGTCGGCGAGGACCGCCACGAGCAGGGCGGCCACCTGGAGCACCACGCCGCCCGCACCACGGTCCGGGATGTCCAGCAGTCGGGCGGTCCAGCCGACGGCGACGGAACCGGCCGAGGAGATCGCCAGCGTCGCCAGCGCGGCCCCGCCCAGCCCCAGCAGCAGCCCCGCGTCCTTGAGCTTGCGGACGACGGGGTTGCCCGTGTCCGCGTCGTCGATCCCCCACACGGCGCGCAGGCAGTCCCGCATGGCGCCGATCCAGCCGATGCCGGTGAACAGCAGTACCGCACCGGCGACCACCCCGACCGTCCCGGCGTGGGCCACCAGGTCCGCGATGCCGAGCTGGTCGGAGATGCCCGGCACCTGCTCGGCGAGCACGTTCTCGATCCGGTGGAGCTGCCCCTCGGTGAGCAGTGCGGCACCGATCGCCGCGCCGAGCGCGATCAGCGGGAACAGTGCCAGGAAGCTGATGAACGTGATCGCCGCCGCGAGCCTGGTCCAGTGGACCCGTTCCAGGGTCTCGTAGGAGCGCCAGGTGTGAGTCGCCATCAGCCGGGAGACGATCGGCCCGATGACGGGGAGGTTCTTCAGCCAGTCCATGACATACGACTACCTGTCCGGGCGCCGAATCCCGAAACTCTCCTCACCGGCGAACGAGTTGAAACGCATCGAAACATCTTGAATCGCCCATATAGGTGAGCACATTGATAAATCCCCCGAATGGGTTTTCTCAGGCGATACGGTCACCGTCATGTCCGTCGACACCGTGTCCCTGACCGGCTGGGGCCGTACCGCCCCGACGACCGCCCTGCGCTTTCGCCCGCGCACCTACGAGGAGGCGGCGGCGACGGTGCGCGGCTGCGGGCCGCGCGGCTCCATCGCCCGGGGGTTCGGCCGGTCCCACGGCGACGCGGCGCAGAACGGCGGCGGCTCCGTGCTCGACATGACCGCGCTGAACCGTATCCGCACCATCGACGCCGGGGCCGGTCTGGTGGTCTGCGACGCCGGGGTCAGCCTGCACCGGTTGATGGAGGTCCTGCTGCCGCTCGGCTGGTTCCCGCCGGTCACGCCGGCCACCCGTCGGATCACCGTCGGCGGCGCGATCGGCTCCGACGTCCACGGGGCGAACCACCACGTCTCCGGCTCCTTCAGCCGCCACGTTCGGGAGCTGGAGCTGCTGACCGCCGACGGCGAGATCCGTACGGTCCGGCCCGGCACCGCCCTCTTCGACGCGACCGCGGGCGGGCTGGGGCTGACCGGGGTGATCCTCTCGGCCACGCTGCGGCTGCACCGCGTCGGCAGCGCGTGGATGTCCGTCGACACCGAACGGGCCGTCGACCTGGACGACCTGCTCGCCCGGCTCTCCTCCGGGGACCACCGCTACCGCTACTCGTCCGCCTGGATCGACCTCCAGGCCCGGGGCCGGTCGACGGGACGTTCCGTACTCACCCGAGGAGAGCACGCGCCCCCGTACGCGCTCCCGCCGGGCGCCCGGCGCGCACCCCTCGCCCTCCGCCCGGCACGGCTGCCCGCCGCCCCGGCCCTGGTACCGGCGGGACCGCTCGGCCGCGCCTCCGTGGCCCTTCTCAACGAGCTCCGCCACCGCCGGGCACCGTCCTATCGGATCGGCGAACTCCAGCGGCTGTCCTCGTTCTTCCACCCCATGGACGGCCCCTCGCACGGCAGCCGCCCCGACCGCCCGCACGGCCCGGCACCTCATGGCCGCCCGCACCGCGCGGAACGTCCCGATCGCCTCGATCTCCTCGGCCTTCTCGACCGCTTCGACCGCCTGCACGGCCGCGCCGGATACGTCCGGTACCAGTTCGTCGTCGGGCACGGGCAGGAGGAGACGCTGCGCCGGATCGTGCGCCGGATCTCGGGGCGGCGCTGCGCCTCGCCCCTCGCGGTGCTGAAGCGGCTCGGCACGGGCGACCCGGGCTGGCTCTCGTTCCCGGTGCCCGGCTGGACGCTCGCCCTCGACCTGCCCGCCGCCCTGCCCGGTCTGGGCCGGTTCCTGGACTCGCTGGACGAGGAGGTGGCGGCGGCCGGTGGTCGGGTGTGCCTGGCGAAGGACGCGCGGCTGCGGCCGGAGATGCTCGCCGCCATGTACCCGCGGCTGGACGAGTTCCGGTCGCTGCGCGCGGAACTGGATCCGCACGGGGCGTTCCGCTCGGACCTGTCGCGACGCCTGTCGCTCTGACCGGGCCGTCCCGGGCCGTCCGGGGCCGGCCGCACCCCGCCGCGTCCCGTTCCTTCTCCGGTGCCGCCGGCCGCCCCGCCCGCATGCCCGTACGCACCCGCGTACGCGTCCCTGTCCGCATCCCCGTCCGCAAGGAGTGTTCCGTGAAGGACGCCTTCGGTGCTCCGCAGTCCCTGCTCGTGCTCGGCGGCACGTCGAGGATCGCCCTCGCCACCGCGCGCCGGCTGGTCGCCGCGCGCACCCGTACCGTCCGGCTGGCCGGGCGCCCCTCCCCCGCCCTCGAATCGGCCGCGGAGGAGCTGCGCGCGTACGGCGCCGACGTCAGCACGGTCGACTTCGACGCCCTCGCCCCCGAGACCCACGAAACGGTCCTCGGGAAGGTCTTCGCCGAGGGCGACATCGACGTCGTGCTCCTCGCCTTCGGCATCGCGGGCGACCAGGAACGGGACGAGGAGGAACCACTGGGCGCGGTCCGGGTCGCCCAGACCAACTACACGGGAGCCGTCTCCGCCGGGCTGGTGTGCGCCGGCAGACTCCAGGCGCAGGGGCACGGCTCGCTGGTGGTGCTGTCCTCGGTGGCCGGCGAGCGGGCCCGCCGCGCGGACTTCATCTACGGGTCCAGCAAGGCGGGCCTGGACACGTTCGCCCAGGGCCTGGGAGAGGCACTGCGCGGCACGGGGGTGCACGTGATGGTCGTGCGCCCCGGCGTCGTACGGCCGGAGACGGCGACGCCCGCCGGGCCCGCGGCACCGCGCCCCACGACGCCACGGCCCACGACCTCGCGGCCGATGCCGCCACGGTTCACGCCGTCACAGTCCGTGCCCTCATGGATCACGGCCGCACGGGGCACGGCCGCACGCCTCGCCCCGTACGGGGACGCCGCGTCCCGGATCGCCGCGGCACCGCTGGAGTCACCGCCTCTCGTGACGACGCCGGACGCGGTCGCGACGGCGATCGTGACGGGGCTGCGACGACGCTCGGGGACGGTGTGGGTGCCCGGCGCGCTGCGCGTGGTGATGTCGGCGCTGCGGCACGTGCCGCGCCCGCTGTTCCGACGCCTGCCGATGTGACGCACGAACGCCCCGGTCCGACATGCGTACGCGCCCGCCCCGGCGGGACCGGGACGGGCGCGTACGCGGGACGGGTCAGGACCGCAGGGAGGGCTCGTCCACGGAGGAACCGCCCTGCGCGGGCACGGCGGGCGTGCCGCCCCCGCCGCCGAACGGGAACTCGTTGATCTTGCGCCACACGCGGTCCGGGCCCTGCTCGTACAGCGCGAAGGAACCGCAGGTCCAGGCGGCCTCGTAGTCGCCCAGCTCCTCGTACGCCCGGTCCATCGCCTGCTCGGGGATGTCGTGCGCCACGGTCACGTGCGGGTGGTACGGGAACTGGAGCTCGCGCACCAGCGGCCCGGAGGCGTCCCTGACCCGCTTCTGGAGCCATGAGCAGGCCGAGGCTCCCTCGACGACCTGCACGAAGACGACCGGCGAGAGGGGCCGGAAGGTGCCCGTCCCGGACAGCCGCATCGGAAAGGGCCGGCCGGCCGTCGCGATCCGGGCGAGGTGCGCCTCGATCGCGGGCAGGTCGGCCGCGGCGGCCTCGGTCGGCGGAAGGAGGGTGACATGGGTGGGAATGCCGTACGCGGCAGGATCCCCGAAGCTCGCGCGCCGCTCCTGGAGCAGACTCCCGTAGGGCTCCGGGACCGCGATCGAAACGCCGAGCGTTACGGTCCCCACGTCGTTCTCCTCAATCCTCGAAGGTCGGTGGTCCTCAATGGTGAACAGCCCTTTTCCGGCCATCCGCCCGGTGGATTTCCCATCGTCAGTGTGACGCCTGGGGCGACAAAACCGCCAGGGTCCTTGGACTCAGTGCTTGGCGGGCAGAAAGCCCATCCGGTCGTACGTCCGGGCCAGGGTCTCGGCCGCCACGGCACGGGCCTTCTCGGCACCCTTGGCCAGGATCGAGTCCAGCGTCTCCGGGTCGTCCAGGTATTCCTGGGTGCGGGTGCGGAACGGTGTGACGAAGTCGACCATGACCTCGGCGAGGTCGGTCTTGAGCGCACCGTAGCCCTTGCCCTCGTACTTCTGCTCCAGATCCGCGATACCGGTGCCGGTGAGCGTGGAGTAGATGGTCAGCAGGTTGCTGACGCCGGGCTTCTCGGCCCGGTCGAAGCGGATGACGGTGTCGGTGTCGGTGACGGCGCTCTTGACCTTCTTGGCGGTGGCCTTCGGCTCGTCGAGGAGGTTGATCAGACCCTTCGGGGTGGCCGCCGACTTGCTCATCTTCGACGACGGGTCCTGGAGGTCGTAGATCTTCGCCGTCTCCTTGAGGATGTAAGGGTCCGGCACGGTGAACGTGTCGCCGTAGGTGCCGTTGAACCGCTCGGCGAGATCGCGGGTCAGCTCCAGGTGCTGGCGCTGGTCCTCACCGACCGGGACCTGGTCGGCCTGGTACAGCAGGATGTCGGCGACCATCAGCATCGGGTACGTGAAGAGGCCGACGGTGGTGCGGTCGGCGCCCTGCTTGGCGGACTTGTCTTTGAACTGCGTCATGCGGGACGCCTCGCCGAAGCCCGTCAGGCAGTTCATGACCCAGCCGAGCTGGGCGTGCTCGGGCACGTGGCTCTGGACGAAGAGCGTGCAGCGCTCGGGGTCGAGACCGGCGGCGAGGAGCTGGGCGACGGCGAGCCGGGTGTTCGCGCGCAGCTGCGCGGGGTCCTGCGGGACGGTGATCGCGTGCAGGTCCACCACCATGTAGAAGGCGTCGTGGGAGTCCTGCAGCGCCACCCACTGGCGCACCGCGCCGAGGTAGTTGCCGAGGTGGAACGAGCCTGCGGTGGGCTGGATTCCGGAGAGCACGCGGGGACGTTCAGAGGCCATGGCCCCATTGTCTCAGGTGCGGCACGCAGCTCCGGCAGCCGGTGGCGCGGCCGTGCGGCGCGGACGGCACGGGACCGGGGCGGCCGGTACGGCGGGCGGCGCCGGGCGGTACGGGCGTACGGGCAGGGGCGCCGGGCGGGCGCGTTGCGCGGCACGGGCAGGGACGCCGCGGCGGCCGGGCGGGCACGCCGCGCGGGGGTGCGGACTGCGATGGTCGCGGGGCCGGGCAGGCAAGCGGCGAGGGCACGAACAGCGGTGTGACAGGAGGTCCGGGCGGGCGCGCCGCAGGGACACGGACAGCGACGTCACGGAGACCGGGCGGGCGCGCCGTGGATCGCAGGTTTCCTCGCCCCGGTTGTGACCGACGATACAAAGTGGGCACCACCCTCCGCCCACGCCGCACGACGATCGGAGATCCCGTGTCGACCACGGACAACGCCATCGCCTCCGCCGAGGCCCACAGCGCGCACAACTACCACCCGCTGCCCGTCGTCGTCGCCTCGGCGGACGGCGCCTGGATGACCGATGTCGAGGGCCGGCGCTATCTCGACATGCTCGCCGGGTACTCGGCGCTCAACTTCGGCCACGGCAACCGGCGCCTGCTCGACGCGGCCAGGGACCAGCTGGAGCGGGTGACCCTCACTTCGCGCGCCTTCTACCACGACCGGTTCGCCGACTTCTGTACGCGGCTCGCCGAACTGTGCGGCATGGAGATGGTCCTGCCGATGAACACCGGGGCGGAGGCCGTGGAGACCGCGGTGAAGACCGCCCGCAAGTGGGGCTACCGGGTGAAGGGCGTCCCGGACGGCATGGCCAAGATCATCGTGGCCTCGAACAACTTCCACGGTCGTACGACGACGATCATCAGCTTCTCCACGGACCCGGAGGCGCGGGAGGACTTCGGCCCGTACACACCGGGGTTCGAGATCGTTCCGTACGGGGACCTGACCGCGCTCGCGGAGGCGATGACCGAGAACACGGTGGCGGTGCTGCTGGAGCCGATCCAGGGCGAGGCCGGGGTGCTGGTGCCGCCGCCCGGCTACCTTCCCCGGGTGCGCGAACTGACCCGGGAGCGGAACGTCCTGTTCATCGCGGACGAGATCCAGTCGGGCCTGGGCCGCACCGGGAAGACCTTCGCGTGCGAGCACGAGGGGGTCGTGCCGGACATGTACGTGCTCGGCAAGGCGTTGGGCGGTGGCGTGGTGCCGGTGTCGGCGGTGGTCTCCTCGCGGGACGTGCTCGGCGTGTACCGGCCGGGTGAGCACGGCTCGACGTTCGGCGGCAATCCGCTCGCCTGTGCGGTCGCCCTGGAGGTCATCGCCATGCTCCGCACCGGCGAGTACCAGCAGCGGGCGGCCGAACTCGGCGAACACCTCCACCAGGAGCTGAACCTGCTGGTGGGCGGCGGCGCGGTGGAGGAGGTACGAGGACGCGGCCTGTGGGCGGGCGTCGACATCGCCCCGCGCCACGGCACCGGCCGGCAGATCTCCGAGAAGCTGATGGACCGGGGGGTGCTGGTCAAGGACACCCACGGCTCGACGATCCGGATCGCCCCGCCGCTGGTGATCAGCAAGGAGGACCTGGACTGGGGCCTGGAGCAGATCCGCGGCGTGCTGCGCGGCTGAGCCGACGACTCCCGACGGGTCCCGACGGCCCCAGGAGCTCCTGAGGGTGCCGGGACCGTGGAACGGCCCCGGCACCCGGCGTCCGGCACCCGGCGCTCAGTCCCCCGGAGCCCGGCACCCGTTCAGAACCCCGGAACCCCGGGACCCGTTCACAGGATGACGTGGGGGGCGGGAAGGTCTCACAGGATGACATGGGGCAGGAATCGGGCGTACTCGTCCGTCACCAGCCCCTCCGACTCCCGGATGCCCAGACCCGCCGCCTCGCCCTCGACGACCCACGCCCCGAGCACGACCCGGTTGCCGTCGAAGTCCGGCAGGGGCGCCAACTCCTGGTAGCAGCACGGTTCGTCGCGCAGTACCTCGGGGCTTCCCGGCTCATGGATCGTGACCCCGGCGCCTTCCCGGCCCAGCAACGGCTTGGCGACGTAACCGGCCCCGGGGCCTGTAACGTGCGCGGCAAGTTCACGCGGACCGTCGAGGTAGGAGGCGAGCAGGTTCGGGTGGCCCGGATAGAGCTCCCAGAGGATCGCCATGAGCGCCTTGTTGGAGAGGAGCATCTTCCAGGCGGGCTCGATCCAGCAGGTGGCGCCGGTGCCTCCGCCATTGTCGAGGGTGTCCAGGACGTGCGGCCCGAACTTGTCGGTCACCAGCCACTCCCACGGGTACAGCTTGAAGCAACTTCGGATGAAGCCCAGGCGTTCGTCCACGAACCGGCCCGTCAGCCGGTCCCAGCCGATCTGTTCCACGGAGAGCGCCTCCGTGTCGAGACCGGCCTGCTCGGCGGTCTCCCGCAGATAGGCGACCGTCATCAGGTCCTCGCCGATCTCGTCGCCCTCGGAGTGCGCGAAGTGCACCGGCCCGGGCGGCAGCAGCCCGGCCTGACGACGCCACGCCTCGACGAGGCGTTCGTGCAGCGAGTTCCACTGGTCGGCGCCTGGGAAGCGGTCCTCCATCCAGAACCACTGGGCGCTCGCGGCCTCCACCAGCGAGGTGGGGGTGTCCGCGTTGTACTCCAGCATCTTGGCCGGCCCGGTCCCGTCGTAGCGGAGGTCGAACCGGCCGTAGATGGACGGGAGTTCGTCGCGGCGCCGCCAGGACTCCGCGATCAGGTCCGCCAACCTGCCGTCGGTGATGCCAAGTTCGACGAACCGGTCCCGCTCCACGATGTGCGCGGCGGCGACCAGGCACATCGCGTGCAGTTCCTCGACGACCTCCTCCAGCGCCTCGACCTCGGGCAGCGAGAAGACGTAGTAGGCGCTCTCGTCCCAATACGGCCGCAGCGACCCGTCGGGGTAACGGGTCAGCGGGTAGACGACGCCCTGGCTCTCGACCGTCTCCTGCCAGCCGGGGCGCGGTGGTGTGGTGCGGCGCTCCATGCCGGTTCAGCCGCCCCCGGTGCCCGAGCAGCCGAAGCCGCCGCGTTCGACGGCCGCCTTGTCGAAACTGCCGCCCTCCACCCGGCCGTTCTTGCTCTTGCCGCCGTAGTAGTACGAACCGCCGCCGCTGCCACTGCTGCTGCCACTGCCACTTCCGCTGCCGCTGCCGCTGCCGCTCTTGCACTTGTAGCTGGGCAGCTGCTTGTGGCTCAACGGATCGACGCACCGCTTGTCCGGCTCCGAACCGCAGGAGGTGATCACTGCGGCGAGCATCCCCATGCCGCCAAGCACCACGGTGCTCGACCTCAACTTGCGTACAGCCATGTTTCCGTCTCCCCCGTCGTATGAATCCGGCCAAGTACAACCGTTCGTCAGATTAAAGCTCAGCCTGTCCACACGGGAAGCGGGGCCCGCGAGACCCAAGCCGACGACCCCGCCCGGCCGCGCCCCGACCCCGCCCCGCCCCGCCCTCGCACTTCCCTGCCTCTCTCCCCTCCCGGAGAAGGCGGACGCAGCCAGTTCCGGCCACGCGATCGCCGGGACCGAGGGCCTATCGGGAGACGACTCCGTATCGACAACCCACGCCGGAGGAGAGCCGCCGCCGAGTAGTCTCCAAGCCGCACTGCTTTCAACGGCGGATGTGCGGGCAGCGACGAAGGGCGACGCAACTACGCCAGCACACCGGAAAGGGCACTTTGACCCGGATGTCGCAATTCAAGGAAGTAAGTAAAAACCGCCTTCCTGCCGCCTAAACCCGCAGGTCAGGAACTCTGGTCCCCGCGCACGCGGGGGTGGTCCCGCGCCGTAGCTCAGGGCGAATCCGACGGCGGCCTGGTCCCCGCGCACGCGGGGGTGGTCCCCCAACAAACATGACGCAGTGGGTATGCCAGGGCTGGTCCCCGCGCACGCGGGGGTGGTCCCGCCACACCGACGCCCGACCCGGAGCCCGCATCGCTGGTCCCCGCGCACGCGGGGGTGGTCCCTCGTACGTGTCCGGCACATTGGCCGGGAAGCCCTGGTCCCCGCGCACGCGGGGGTGGTCCCTCCCGGTGGGCCGACCAAGCAACAGGTCTCCGCTGGTCCCCGCGCACGCGGGGGTGGTCCCGGCAACGGGCTGCGCGGCGTCGACGTCCTGGTCTGGTCCCCGCGCACGCGGGGGTGGTCCCTGTTCTTCCCTGAGGCGTCGTACGCGACCGCGCTGGTCCCCGCGCACGCGGGGGTGGTCCCTCATCACGCGTGATCGTGACCCCGTCCGCCGCCTGGTCCCCGCGCACGCGGGGGTGGTCCCGAAAGTCATGCCTCCCCGGAACACCTTGACGTCTGGTCCCCGCGCACGCGGGGGTGGTCCCGGCGGGGGCGGCGGTGGACTTGAGCTTGAACACTGGTCCCCGCGCACGCGGGGGTGGTCCCGCGGCGGCCGGGTCAATGAACGTCCACTCGGGCTGGTCCCCGCGCACGCGGGGGTGGTCCCGGCAGCGGGTTCGCGCTGGAGATCTCGTTGCCCTGGTCCCCGCGCACGCGGGGGTGGTCCCGGGTTCTACACCGAGACGCGCATGGGCGGTCGCTGGTCCCCGCGCACGCGGGGGTGGTCCCGACCTTCCCGCCGTGGCCGACTACTTCGGGATCTGGTCCCCGCGTGCGCGGGGGTGGTCCCGGGGTCGTGCCCCAACAGGCCGAGGCCGCGCTCTGGTCCCCGCGTGCGCGGGGGTGGTCCCGTCGGGCACCGCGCGGGGGTTGCGGAGCTGGGCTGGTCCCCGCGTGCGCGGGGGTGGTCCCGCACCCCGGCCAGGCGCATCTCCCGGTACAGACTGGTCCCCGCGCACGCGGGGGTGTTCCTCGGGGCCGTCTCGTCGCTGCTGAGCGGTCCCCTGGTCCCCGCGCACGCGGGGGTGGTCCCGCGGGCGAGCAGCGAGATGCCCCATCGCCTACCGTGCGACGGGGCAGCTCGAAGTCAGCATTCAGCAAATCAATCAGCTGAGTCCCAGCCCGACTTGATGCCCGCCACGAAGGACGCGAACGCGTCGACAGAGGTCTTCAGCACCGGACCACTCAAATTCTTCGAGTCACGGACAGGAACCACGCCGCGCGAGGCGGCGAGGTTGACGGCGACCTCGACGCAGTCACCGCCGTTCGAGCTGTACGAAGACTTGAACCAACGGGGAGATTTGGTCGTCACGGGGTGCCCTTTCATAAATGGTTGATCACGTCACGGATTCCGCCTGGGGCAGCACCTCTGCTTGCAGCAGAACCAAGCCCGCTTCAAGTCGAGAAGCCCCACCATGCGACGCACGATGAGGCCACCTCAACCAGCACGCGAACCGGACGGTCAGACCGCGCCGAACCCTTCAACCTTGACGCCCGCCAAGAAGGACGCGAACGCGTCAACAGATGTGTTCAGCACCGGACCGCTCAAGTTCTTCGAGTCACGGACAGGAACCACGCCGTGGGAGACGGCAAGATTGACGGCTACCTCGACGCAGGCACCACCGTTCGAGCTGTACGAGGACTTGAACCAGCGGGGAGATTCGGTCGTCACGGGAGGCCCTTTCGCAACTGGTTGATCAACGCTACGGATTCCGCCTGGGACAACGCCTCGGCTTGTAGTTGATGGTATGCCGTCAGCAGCGGTACTACCGAGGCCGTTTCCCGTTCCAGGCGACCTTGCTGGGCGGACTCGGCGTAGGACATGACCGTGCGGTCCGACAGCGTCAGTAGGTACAGCGGCAGGTTGAACGAGCGCCGCGCCCCTATTCCGAAGGGTGACACCTGAAGCATCCAGTTAGGGAGGGCTGCCACCTCGACCAGCCGCTCAAGCTGAGCCGTCATGACCTCGGTCCCGCCAACGGCGTGATGGAGACAGCTCTCGTCCATCACCACCAGCACCATCGGCGGCCGAGGCCCCGCCAACGCCGCCTGCCGCCCCGCCAGGAACGCGACCCGCTCGTCTGCCTGTTCGGGCGTGATGGAACCCCGCCACACATCGCCGTCCGCCAAGGCCCGTGCGTACTCCGGCGTCTGAAGCAGCCCCGGGACGAGCCCAATCTCAAACAGCCGGATCTCCACTGCCCGGCCCTCGTACCCGACGTACTCCGGGAAACCCTCCAGCAGCACGCCGTGCCGCATCTCGCGCCACTCACGCTCGAACGAGTCGGCGGTGCCGGTAGTACCAAAGACGAGATCGGCTTTGCGAGCGAAGGGAAGGGTTGGCGGTTTCCTAGCAGTTTCAACAGCCGAAATATGCTGGCTGGAATATGCCACTCTTCCCGCCAGATCCTCTTGGCTCCAGCCGCGATCTTCCCGCAGCCTGCGCACACGCGCTCCGTAGGCCGCCTCCGGGCTTGATTCCGGGTTTAACTCCTTGCGGTTGACCACGTTGGGATCCTCTCTTCCTTCGATTCCAGCTAGTTGAAGGGACGCTGACAGTAAGTCACGCTGAGCCGCCTTGGTAGTGGAACCACTACGGAGAGGAGTGGCCCGTGTCTGCGAAGAACGGCGCCTCGAACCAACAGGAACCCCCACACACCACGGCCTCGGCCCCGACCCCACCCCCGGCTCTCGGCACGCTCATGGTTGACCTATCACAGGACCGGGTCGGTGAGTTCCGTGGCGAGTGGTGCGGGAAGTGGTCCCTGCGTCCCGTCGGTGGCGGGGTCGAGTGGACCGTCGCCCCGGAGGACGTACGGCCGGCCGAACCGATAGAGCGTCTGCGCGCCGAACTGGCCTGTGCCAACCGGCGCAGCCGTGGTGAGCTGCTGTGACGGGGCCGTACCTCGCCTCGGTGTACGCGGGTGACGGCCGCACGACCGTCCGGCTCGGCCGAACCGTCGCCCCGTCTCCCCGGCTCGCGTTGCGGTGGCTGCGGGGCCAGGCCGTGCGGATCGCGAACGGGCTGGATCCGGAGCCGGGCACCCCGTGGATTCCCCCATACGTGTTACGGCCCGCGCCCCTGCCCACGCCCGCCACTACGCCCGCACCCGCACCCGCACCCGCACCCGCACCCGCATGCGACGCACCCACCGAGCTGCGTGCCTGGGTTGCCGACGACGAGCGCCAGGCCGAAGCGCTGCACCGGCTCGCCAACAGCGGCCAGGTCTCGTTCCTCGCATGGGACGAGACGGGCTGGTACGGGCTCACCGCCTGCCCGCTGCTCACGCCGCAGCCCACACCCATACCCACGCCCATGCCCGCGCCCGCGTCTCCGGTCGCGCCCGGTGCGCTGATCGCCGCATAACCCCCCTCGCCTCACCTCACCGCACCTCGCCCCTCTCGTCGCGCACAGCCCGTGGTCCGCTGGGCCTCGCACGGCCTGCCGAAAAAGGGAAACAACCGTCATGCCTCTGCTGACGCCGTACGTCGCGTCACGTACCACCGAAGAACCCGTCCGCGAAGCGGAGTTGACTATCGAGTTCGCACCGGGCGGGCCCCGCCTCGCCTACCGCCACCCCCGCCCCGGGGACCGCGACCACCACGGCAACCTCTGGGTCCGCATGACCGAAACCACCACCGGACGCGTCCAGTACAACCGCATGCACGTCCACCGCCAACGCACCTGCATGCAACACATGCTCTGCCAGATCTGCGCCGCCCCCGCCGACCGCGACGAACAAGGCTGGCTCTTCCTCGACTGGCGCCGCCCCGACTCACCCCCCACCTGGCCCGAACGCTCCATCACCTCAATGCCGCCCCTGTGCACCACACACGCCCACGCCTCCCTCCACCAGTGTCCCTTCCTCCGCCACACCGAACACGCCGTACTCCGCGTACGCAAACCCCGCCTCCACGGCGTCTCCGGCACCCTCTACCAACTCACCGACACCGGATGGCACACCACCGACCACGACATCCTCGCTCCCTACGACCAACCCCGCCTCCCCGGCATGCTCGCCTCCCGCCTCCACCGCGAGCTACGCGACGTCACCATCACCCAACTCCCGTAGCCGCCCCACTCGCCCTGCCCCCACTCGCCCCGCCTCACGACCGGTCCGGATCAAGGCAGGGTCCGGCCTGCCCCGACACCGCCGTGGAGATGAGCAGACGTGCTGCAATGCACCGCCCTCACCGACATCCCCGAGATAGACACCCTCGTGGCACTCACGACCATGCCCGGCGGCCCCGTGAACCCGCCCGACACCTGTATGGACGGCTACGCGCTGTGCGAACTCGGCGTACACGACCGCCCACACGGTGAACAAACCGAGCACGCCGCACGCCTCTGGGCAGTCGACCCCCCGGCCACCCGCGACCTGTGGCTGTTCTGGACCGGCACCGATCACAACACCCGTGTCGGCTCCGGCGAACACCGTGCGTACCGTCTCGCCGAACTACCCCCATGTCCGGCCGTCCTGCGCAATCTCATCACCGGCTCCCGATGCCCGTGCGCGTTGTACGACCGCCACCCCGCCCCTCACTCCTGGCACATCACCGATCCCCTCCGCGACCTGCTGGTGCAACAGGTCCTGGACGGCGAACCGCACACCGGCGAGGACGCGTCCGGCCCGGACGGTGCGGACCGCCGCGACGAGGACAGCACAGGACAAGCGTGAACCCCCGGCACCGCCGCGCTTGCTTCACCGGACCGGCCCCGGACCTGCCCCGCCTCGGCCGGCCTGGCCGGGCCTACCCCGCCTGCCCGCCTGCTCGCCTGCCCCGCATGCCCAGATCACCCGACCAGGCACCCTGTTCGATCAAACCGCCCCGTGATTGAAGCCACGTACTCTGCCGGGCAGGTTCTGTTGCCGTTTCGGTTCGTTGATCCGGACCCACTGCCGGAGCGCCGCCGGCCTTCGCCGGATCAGGCCGGATCGTCTGATCGCGACCCTTCCCCTGCCGTCTCCTGGCACATCCTTGTGGCGAGGGCCAGGAAGACCGACAGATTCTGGACCATCTCCACGGGGAGCCTGGCCCACGGCTTTCCGCCGCCGTGCCGGTGGATCTCCAGCCAGCCGTGTCTCACCGTGACCCGGTCGACCTCGCGCCAGCCGATCCGCTGGTCGAGGTACCCGATGCCGGCGGGATCGAGGTGGGCCCCGAAGAAGCCGACCCGTTCGCCCGCCTTCAGCCGGTCGCTGTCCTGCGGCAGCCGTACACGCGTGAATGTCTTGTCCAGTTCGTCGGCGAACCGGGCGACCCCCTTGTACGCGTCGGTCACCGTGATCTCGGCACCCTCACGGGGACACACCCACAGCTCGTGTGTGGTGGCGCTGATGATCCCGTTCGTCACTTTGGCGCTGCGCCGCCGAATGCCGTCGATCTCGTCCCATGAGTACGCCTCCGGCACGTGCCCGGCGACCTCCCGGACGATGCCGTGCTGGTAGTGACCCACCCAGACCTGCGCCTGCCGTCTCGTGAGCCCAAGGAAGAGGAAGTACCCGGCTGCGGCGACCATGGCGGCCCCCAAAATGAGCAGCGGCAGCCCGTAGTACCAGCTGCCGTGGCTCCGCTGGCCCTCCACCGCGGCCGAAATCCCCAGCCAGAGCACCGGCAGCCCGACCAGCGTCGGCAGTAGCACCACGATCCACGGAAAACGCTTGGGCTCGGTCCACACCAGCCCCTTGCGCGACCCGAGTTCGAAGTCCCGCGCGACTCTGCTCATGGAGGGCGGAACAGGAGTGGAAGCACGATCCGACACAAGTCCCCCTCAAGGACAGACACTTGAGGGTCATTATCGGGGAGAGGAGCCCGTACGAGAAGAGCGCCCCGGCCCGGCGCATCGGTACGCGGATGGTCCGCGCCCTCGGGCCAAAACATTCCCCCGCCCGCGGAATACCTCATTCACGTCACTCGCCAACTGCCCCGCCGCTGGGAGTAGTAGACCATTGCGGGGAGCACAAGGCCCCGATCCTCCAGCGAGCTCGGCACCAGCAACGCGTCACGGATCCCCGCCCACCCGGAAGAGGCCCGGCCTTCATGCACGGACCACCGGGAGATCACCCGACCAGGAATCCAGCTCGATCGCCATGCCCCAAGGACAGTTGAACAACGTCCTGTCAGTGGGGATGTTCGTCGGAACGGCTAGGGGGCTGGTGACGTTCGAAGACGATTGGGCGCAGATCAAGTCGCAGGTGCGGGAACGTCATTCGGTGCGTATGCGGCTCAACTCCGCCGGGTCCGCGTCCGTCGGCTCCGGCGCTGGGAGCGAAGCCGACCTGGTGGTGCATCAGGACGACTTGGACGCGGTGGGCAACGAGGCGTTCCGCATCCATGGCGAGTTGCGCAAGCGCTCCGATGTCGCCGGTGCGGGCATGGACAAGAGCGGCGCCGGCACGACCGCACGGGCGGCGGCGGAGTTGCAGGCGCGGACCTTCAATACCGACGCGGAGTTGTACACGACACGCCGTGACGCCGCCTCCCGCAGCGAGCCCCGGGGCGTAGAAACGCGCTTGCCTCTGTCTCCTGCCCCTGCTCCCCCTGCTCCCTGCCCCACGTCCCCTGCCGACATGTCCGGAGCAAGCGCACCCCCGGTCGCACCTCACGCGAGAACGCGGACCAGCGCCTCCAGCGTGCCCGGCCAGGCGCTGTCGGTCGGCGTCCCGTAGCCGATGACCAGGGCGTCCCGGCCCGGCGCGGCCTCCGGGTGGCGGAAGCGTGAGAACGCCTCCAGTGCGAGCCCCTGCCACGCCGCCGCGCGCAGCGCCGACGCCTCGCCGCCCTCGGGGAGTTCGAGCACGGCGTGCAGACCGGCGGCGATGCCGCTGACCCGGACGTCGGGGGCCCGTTCCGCCAGGACCGCGACGAGCTGGTCGCGTCGGTGGCGGTAGCGCAGGCGCATCGCGCGTACGTGGCGGTCGTACGCGCCCGAGTCGATGAACTCCGCGAGCGTCAGCTGCTCCAGCGCGCTCGACGACCAGTCGCTGATCCCCTTCGCCTCGACCACCTCCCCCACCAGACGTTCCGGCAGCACCATCCACCCCAGCCGCAGCCCGGGTGCCAGGGACTTGCTCGCCGTGCCCAGGTACACGACATGTTCCGGATCGAGCCCTTGCAGGGCACCGACCGGCTGCCTGTCGTAACGGAACTCACCGTCGTAGTCGTCCTCCAGGATCAGCCCGCCCGTGCGACGCGCCCAGTCGACCGCAGCGGCCCGCCGGTCGGGGTGGAGGGGTACCCCTGTCGGGAACTGGTGGGCCGGTGTCAGCAGCACGGCCCCGATCCCAGGCATCCCGCCCAGGACATCGGTCCTGGCCCCGGATCCGTCCATCGGGAGGTGCGGGATGCGCAGACCGGCGTCCGTGAGCAGCCGCCAGTGCACATCCAGTCCGTACGACTCGACGGCCACCTCGCGCACCCGGCGCTTGCGCAGCACCGTCCCCATCAGTTTCAGGGCGTGCACGAAGCCCGCGGACACCACGATCCGTTCCGGGTCCGCGTACACACCGCGGGCGCGGGCCAGATAGCCGGCGAGCGCGGTGCGCAGTTCCACGCGCCCGCGCGGATCCCCGTAACCGAAGGCGTCGTTGGGCGCGGCGGTCAGGGCGCGCCGGGACGCCTTGAGCCACTCGGCGCGCGGGAAGGAGGAGACGTCCGGCGAACCGGGCTTCAGGTCGTGGGCGGGCCGGGAGCCCACCGGCCGGGACGGCACCGCCCGGGTGGCCGTCCGGCGGGGCTCGGCCCGCCGCGCCACCCGGGTGCCCGATCCCTGCCGGGCGGTGAGCCATCCTTCCGCGACCAGTTCCGCGTACGCGTCGGCGACGGTGTTACGGGCGATACCGAGGTCGGCGGCGAGGCTGCGGGAGGACGGCAACCGGGTGCCGGGGGCCAGCCGCCCCGTGCGCACGGCCTCGCGCAGGGCGTCCATGAGCCCCGCCCGCAGCCCGGTCGAACCCTTCGTCTCCAGGTGGAGGTCGGCTCCGAAAGTGGCCCAGGAATCCCTCATGGAAATGGACCATACCGCTGCGCCACCCTCCCGTAACGTCGTCCCCATGACAACGAACGAGAACGCCCGCACCGCCTCCGGGCTCAACCCCGAGCACACTCCCCGTACGGCCTGGGCCGAGCTGGCGCCCGATGTCTACAAGGCCATGGCCCGGCTCGACAGGGCGTCCTGCGGGGGTCTCGACCCGGTCGTGGGCGAACTGGTGAAGATCCGCGCCTCCCAGATCAACCACTGCGCCTTCTGCCTCGACATGCACTCCAAGGACGCCCTGGCCGCGGGCGAGTCCGTCCAGCGGATCATCCAGCTCAGCGCGTGGGAGGAGTCGCGGCACTTCTACACGCCCAAGGAGATCGCGGCCATCGAGCTGACCGAGGCGATGACCTTGCTGACCGAGGGGTTCGTGCCGGACGAGGTGTGGGAGAACGCCGCCAAGCACTTCGACGAGACCGAGCTCGCCCATCTCGTCGCCGCGATCACGACCATCAACGCCTGGAACCGGTTCGCCGTGACCACCCGCATGGTCCCGGGCCACTACCAGCCGGGCGACAACAAGCACTGACGGGCACCGACCGGTGCCGCACCGGGTCCGTGCACTCCCGTCGCACGGGCCACGTCCGTACGCGGCCTCCGCCGTACGGGCCTCGGCGCACGTACCGCACCGCACGGGGCCTCACCGCACGGGCCGTGCGTCGCGCGTCCTTGTCGTACGAGGCCGTGCCACGCGGTCCTACGAGGCCGTGCCACGCGGCTCACGGGGCACAGGTCACGAGGCATGGGCGCGCAAGTCCCGCGGGGCACGCGCAGTGTCGTGGGACATGGGGGCACAGGTCTCGCGGGACCCGGGGAAGAGGGGTCACGGGACATGGGAGCACTGGTCATGGGTCTTGAACCGCAGGTCTCACGGCTCACTCCGCTGGTCGCGCGCCTTTCGTGCCCCGCGCACTTCCGCATACCTCTGCGCGGATTGCGCGCCTCGTACGCCCTGCGCGTCCCGCCGTGCCCCGCGCGCCCGCTGACCTAGCATGCCGCCGCAAAGGCCCTGCGCGTCCCACACGCCTCCGGGCCCGCCCGCAGGCTCCGATCGCGCCACACGCCCCCGCTCACACTCCGCGCACCCGCCCCGCACATGGCCCTCTTCTCCCAGGAGTCCACGATGACCGCGTCAGTCCTTCGAGCCCTCCACCTCGACCGCGCCCCCGATGACCCGCTGATCCTCCCCGGTCCATGGGACGCGGCGAGCGCCCGTGTCCTCGTCGAGGCGGGCTTCCCCGCGCTCGCCACGCCCAGCGCCGGTATCGCCGCGTCGCTCGGCCACAGGGACGGGGAGACACCCGCCGACGAGATGTTCGCGGCCGTGACCAGGATCGTGCGCGCCGTCCCGTCGACCGTTCCCGTCTCGGCGGACATCGAGGCGGGGTACGGGCTGCCGGCCGCAGAGCTGGTGGAACGCCTTCTGGAGACCGGCGCCGTCGGCTGCAACCTGGAGGACTCGGTCGACGGCGTCCTCGTCGACGTCCAGCGGCAGGCGGACCGGCTGGCGGAGGTGCGCGCGGCGGCCGGTGACCGGCTCTTCGTCAACGCCCGCGTGGACACGTACGTCCGCGGCGTCCCCGACGGCACGGATCAGGAGGCGGAGACGATCCGCCGCGCCAAGGCGTACGTGGCGGCGGGCGCGGACTGCGTCTACCCGATCATGGCGCCGCCCGAGGCCCTGCCCCGGCTGGCCGCCGCCGTCCCGGGACCGCTCAACGCGGTCGCCCTGCCCGACGGGCCGCCGCCGCGCCGCCTGGGGGAGCTGGGCGCCACCCGGATCACGTTCGGCCCCGGGCTGCAGCACCTGGCCATGGCCGCCCTGCGCCAGACCGCCGACGAACTGCTCAAGGGCTGACCACCCACTGACCGCCCGCTGTCCGACCGCCCGCTGTCCGACCCGGTCGCACGGCCGGTCGGTCAGCGGGCGGGTACGCCACCGCCCCCGGCGACGACTGCGGATGCAGCGCCGCCGGGGGCGGTGGTGTCTGCGCGTGAAGACGTACGTCCCGGAAGGAACGGGTCAGATCAGGCCGAGCTCGCGAACCGCGTCGCGCTCCTCGGTGAGCTCCTGCACCGACGCGTCGATGCGGGTGCGGGAGAACTCGTTGATGTCCAGGCCCTGCACGATCTCGTACTTGCCGTCCTTCGTGGTGACGGGGAAGGACGAGATGAGGCCCTCGGGCACGCCGTAGGAGCCGTCCGACGGAACACCCATGGAGGTCCAGTCACCGGCGGCGGTGCCGTTGACCCAGGTGTGGACGTGGTCGATGGCGGCGTTGGCGGCGGAGGCGGCCGAGGACGCGCCACGGGCCTCGATGATCGCGGCGCCGCGCTTGGCGACGGTCGGGATGAAGGTGTCGGCCAGCCACGCCTGGTCGTTGACGAGCTCGGCGGCGTTCTTGCCGGCGATCTCCGCGTGGAAGATGTCCGGGTACTGGGTCGCCGAGTGGTTGCCCCAGATCGTCAGCTTCTTGATCTCGGAGACGGCGGCACCGGTCTTGGCGGCCAGCTGCGAGATCGCGCGGTTGTGGTCGAGGCGGGTCATCGCGGTGAAGCGCTCGGCCGGTACGTCCGGGGCGGCGGCCTGCGCGATGAGCGCGTTGGTGTTGGCCGGGTTGCCGACGACAAGGACCTTGATGTCGTCCGCGGCGTGGTCGTTGATCGCCTTGCCCTGCGGCTTGAAGATGCCGCCGTTGGCGGAGAGCAGGTCGCCGCGCTCCATGCCCTTGGTACGCGGGCGGGCGCCCACCAGCAGGGCGACGTTGGCGCCGTCGAACGCCTTGTTGGCGTCGTCGGTGATCTCGATGCCGCGCAGCAGCGGGAAGGCGCAGTCGTCGAGCTCCATCGCGGTGCCCTCGGCGGCCTTCAGGCCCTGCGGGATCTCCAGGAGACGCAGGTTGACCGGCACGTCCGGGCCGAGCAGGTGGCCGGAAGCGATGCGGAAGAGCAGTGCGTAGCCGATCTGGCCGGCTGCGCCGGTCACGGTGACATTCACGGGAGTGCGGGTCATGGCGATCTCCGTTAGACAGCTGGCGGTGGGGGTTCCTGGCCCCTGGAGCTGGACATCCCTGAATCTTGACGTGAAGAGATATCCAGCGGCCAGGCTATCCGACCCGGAACCTCCTGGCCGTCCGGCCCCCTGTGGGACCCCGTACGAGCCGTCCCGCTCTGCCCACCCGGTCGTACCCGCTTCCCTCTTCGCTCCCGCCCCCTTCGCCCCCTCCTCGGGGCTGTTTCCCGGCCACCTGTGCGCACGACGCGCCCGTTTCGCCCGTACGCATGCGGGTCCGTCTCGCTCGTACGCGTACGGGTCCGGGTACGGGCACTCGTACGTGCGCTCGCACGCGTATGAGCGCACGTCGTACGGCCTCGTCCGTCGTCCTGCGGGGGAGCCGTACGGAACGGGACCGACACCGTTGCGCGACGATCACACCGTGGCGGAATGGTCACTTCCGTGCCACAGGCCCCAGGGTTCCCTTGAACCGCCCTCCGCCGTCCACGAGGCTGAAGTCAGGACAGGGGCAAGGCCACGCAAGTCGCCACAATGCGGAACGCGAGTTCCGGTGGCTCCCCCGACCCCGGTGTCCGTCCCTCCTCGGGGGAAGGGACGGGCGCCACGACAACGGCGCCGCCCACAGGGGCGGCGCCGTTGTCGTACGGGCGGGAATCAGCGGATCGTGAAGTGGACCGCGTCCTCCAGGAGCGGGATGTCCAGCCACGGCTTGGGCTGGGCCACCAGCGCGAGCATCACGATGAGGAAGCCGAGGAGTCCGTACGTCACCAGGTCGGTGAAGCGGGAACGGACCGCCAGCATGCCGACCGACGGGACCACGAGCCGCAGCACCGCGCCGCCTATGAGGGAGGCACCGATCAGGATCGTGCCCACGCGGAACGCCTCGGCGAACGGGTCGACGGCCACGATCAGCAGCCCGAGGCCGGCCACGCAGAGCACCGCGAGCAGCGGCCACTGCCGGGCCGGTGCGGGTGCGTCCCCGGGCGCGGCCCGACCGCCGCCCTCGGGGCGCGCGGTGTCCCGGGTGAACAGGGGAGGCCGCCGCGACGAACCGGAACCGGCGTCACCGCCCTCGCCGGAAGCGACCTCGTTCGAAGCTGCCTCACCGGACGCGCCCTCGCCCGGAACGACCTCGCTCACCGCGGCCTCGCCGGACGCGTCGTCGTTCGACGCGGCCCGGCCCGGTGCGCCCTCGTCCGCCGTGGCGGCGTCCGCAGTGGCGGCGTCCACCTCGACGGCCGGGCGGGCCGGGCTCCTACCAGCACCCATGGGGTTCCTTCCGGATTCGGGTCCGCCGGGTCAGGCGGCGGACGCGGCGCGCTCGGCCGCCTCAACCACGTTGACGAGCAGCTGGGCGCGGGTCATCGGACCGACACCGCCGGGGTTCGGGGAGAGCCAGGCGGCGACCTCGGCCACGCCCGGGTGGACGTCCCCGATGATCTTGCCGTTCTCGTCCCGGCTGACGCCGACGTCGAGCACGGCCGCGCCCGGCTTCACGTCCTCGGGCTTGATGATGTGGGGCACTCCGGCGGCGGCGACGATGATGTCGGCGTGCTTGAGGTGCTTGGAGAGGTCACGCGTACCGGTGTGGCACTGGGTGACGGTGGCGTTCTCGGACCTGCGGGTCAGCAGCAGCGGCATGGGCCGGCCGATCGTGACGCCCCGGCCCACGACCACGACGTGCGCCCCGTTGATCTCCACACCGTGGTGACGGAGCAACTGGACGACGCCCTGCGGGGTGCACGGCAGCGGACCCGTCTCGTTCAGCACGAGCCGGCCCAGGTTCATCGGGTGGAGACCGTCGGCGTCCTTGGCGGGGTCCATCAGCTCCAGGACACGGTTGGTGTCGATCCCCTTGGGCAGGGGCAGCTGCACGATGTACCCCGTGCACTCGGGGTCGGCGTTGAGCTCCCGGACGACGTCCTCGATCTCCTCCTGGGTGGCGGTGTCGGGAAGTTCGCGCTGGATGGAGCCGATGCCGACCTCGGCGCAGTCGCGGTGCTTGCCGTTCACGTACCAACGGCTGCCCGGGTCGTCCCCGACGAGCAGTGTTCCGAGGCCAGGGTTGACGCCCCGTGCCTTGAGGGCCGCCACGCGGACGGTGAGATCGGACTTGATCGCGGCTGCGGTGGCCTTGCCATCGAGAATCTGGGCGCTCATGTCCCCATACTCGCGGATGACCCCGCCCGTATACCAATTCCGGGCGCCCGGGAACAGCCGTCATGTCTCGCTTGAGCAACATCCAGCCATCTCGACTGGACAAACTTACATTCTGTTTATAACGATTATGAGCGCTGTGCCGCAGTAGTACCGGGGGGCGGACCACAGACCTTCTCTTTCCTCCGTGCGGCCGCATCGTCCCCATGTGCACGTTGGAGGAACTCCCCAGATGAGCTTCGGCGACCCGAACAACCCGTACGAGCAGCAGCCCGGTCAGCCGCCGCAGGGCCAGCCGGGATACGGCTACCCGCAGCAGGGGCAGCCCGGTTACGGCTACCCGCAGCAGCCCGGTCAGCCGCCGCAGGGTCAGCCCGGTTACGGCTACCCGCAGCAGCCCCCGGCCCCGGGCACGCTCCAGGCCAACAACGGCTACATCAACGTGCCGAACCTGGGCACGGTCCAGATCGGCACCATGGGCCTGCGTCTCGGCGCGCGTCTGATCGACGGTCTGGCCATCGGCGTGCTGTACGGCATCATCAGCGCGATCGGCGTGGCCGGTGCCCTGGGCCTCGCGAAGAGCGCCGAGGACTGCACCTACGGGACCTCCGGCTACGACTCCTGCATGAACGACGCGAGCGCCGGCTTCATCGCCACCATGTTCAGCATGCTGGCCATACTCGCCCTGGTCACGCTGCTCTACGAGTGGCTGATGATCTCTCTGGTCGGCGCGACCCTGGGCAAGATGGCGCTCGGCCTGAAGGTCGTCAAGGAGAACACCGGTCAGAAGCCGGGCCTCGGCGCCGGTTTCATCCGCTACATCATCCCGATCGTCGGCGCGTTCCTCTGCTACATCGGCGCCATCCTCGTCTACCTGTCGCCGTTCTTCGACAACTCCGGCAAGCTGCAGGGCTGGCACGACCGTGCCGCCGGCACACTGGTGGTCAAGAAGAGCTGACGCAGACCTGACGTCGGTTCACGAAGGGCCGGAACTCCTCGCGGAGTTCCGGCCCTTCGTGCTCAGGTGCACGGCGCTCAGTGGAAGAAGTGGCGCGTGCCCGTGAAGTACATCGTCACGCCCGCCTTCTGCGCGGCCTCGACGACCAGCTCGTCACGGACCGAACCGCCCGGCTGGACCACGGCCTTCACACCGGCGACGGTCAGGATCTCCAGGCCGTCCGGGAACGGGAAGAACGCGTCGGAGGCCGCGTACGAGCCCCGTGCGCGCTCCTCGCCCGCCCGCTCCACGGCCAGCTTCGCGGAGTCGACCCGGTTGACCTGTCCCATGCCGACGCCCACCGAGGCGCCGTCCTTGGCGAGCAGGATCGCGTTGGACTTGACCGCGCGGCACGCCTTCCACGCGAAGGCGAGTTCCTTCAGCTCGTCCTCGGAAAGCGCCTCACCGGTGGCCAGGGTCCAGTTGGCCGGGTCGTCGCCCTCGGCCTGGAGGCGGTCGGTGACCTGGAGCAGCGCGCCGCCGTCGATCGGCTTGACCTCGACCGGGGCGGTCGGGGCATCGGGGCAGCGCAGCACGCGGATGTTCTTCTTGCGGGCCAGGACCTCGACCGCGCCGTCCTCGTACGCCGGGGCGACGATGACCTCGGTGAAGATCTCCGCGACCTGCTCGGCCATGGCCACGGTCACCGGACGGTTGACGGCGATGACCCCGCCGAAGGCCGACAGGGGGTCGCAGGCGTGTGCCTTGCGGTGCGCCTCGGCGACATCGTCGGCGATCGCGATACCGCACGGGTTGGCGTGCTTGATGATCGCGACGCACGGCTCGGCGTGGTCGTACGCGGCCCGGCGCGCGGCGTCGGTGTCCGTGTAGTTGTTGTACGACATCTCCTTGCCGTGCAGCTGCTCCGCCTCGGCCAGGCCACCGGTGCCGGAGGTGTAGAGCGCGGCGGGCTGGTGCGGGTTCTCGCCGTACCGCAGGACGTTCGCGCGCTCGTACGTCGTGCCGAAGAAGTCCGGGAAGCCCGAGTCGTCGGCGGCGGCGTAGTCGGCGGCGAACCAGGAGGCGACGGCGACGTCGTACGCGGCGGTGTGCTGGAACGCCTCGGCGGCCAGGCGCTTGCGGGCGGCGAGGTCGAAGCCGCCCGCCTTGACGGCGGCGAGGACGTCGGCGTACCGCTCGGGGCTGGTGACCACGGCGACCGACGGGTGGTTCTTGGCGGCGGCGCGGACCATGGACGGACCGCCGATGTCGATCTGCTCCACGCACTCGTCGGCGGAGGCGCCGGAGGCGACCGTCTCCTTGAACGGGTACAGGTTGACGACGACGAGATCGAACGGCTCCACGCCCAGCTCGGCGAGCTGCTCGCGGTGGGCGTCCAGACGCAGGTCCGCGAGGATGCCGGCGTGGACGCGCGGGTGCAGCGTCTTGACGCGGCCGTCGAGGCACTCGGGGAAGCCGGTCAGCTCCTCGACCTTGGTGACGGGCACCCCGGCGGCGGCGATCCGCCCGGCGGTGGAGCCGGTGGAGACGAGCTCGACACCCGCCTCGTGCAGACCGCGGGCGAGGTCTTCGAGCCCCGTCTTGTCGTAGACACTGACCAGGGCGCGGCGGATGGGCTTATTCACCGACATGACCGAGATGAACCTTTCGTCCCTCAATGCGATAGCCGTCGCGGGCGAGCCGCCGTACGGCCTCGACGAGCAGCTTGCGCTCGACTTTCTTGATGCGTTCGTGGAGGGCCGCTTCGCCCTCCGCCGTGTCCTCTTCGATCACCTCGACCACGCCCTGCGCGATGATCGGACCGGTGTCGACCCCGTCGTCGACGAAGTGGACGGTGCACCCGGTGACCCTCACGCCGTACGCGAGCGCGTCACGCACCCCGTGGGCACCGGGAAAGCTGGGGAGCAGGGCGGGGTGGGTGTTGATGAACCGGCCGCCGAACCGGGCGAGGAACTCCTTGCCCACGATCTTCATGAATCCCGCCGACACCACGAGATCCGGGTGGTGCTCGGCGGTCGCGGCGGCGAGCGCCGCGTCCCACTCCTCGCGCGTGGCGTGGTCCTTGACCCGGCACACGAAGGTCGGCAGCCCGGCGCGCTCCGCCCGCTCCAGACCGACGATGCCGTCGCGGTCGGCTCCGACGGCGACGACCCGCGCGCCGAAGCCCTCGGGGTCGTCACCGATGGCGTCGAGCAGTGCTTGGAGATTCGTTCCGGAGCCGGAGACCAGCACGACCAGGCGGGCCGGTCCGGCGGAAGGGGGCGGGGAGGCCACGGCTGGGCCCTTTCTCGCGTGATGAAGCAGGCGACGATGAATCAAGCGGCATGGAGCAAGTGACGCTGAATTTGTATGGTCGTACGAAAGAATCGCGCCCCTCGATACGGGGAACTCTACGAACGGTCGACCGTCAGCAACGATACCGGGAGCCGTGCGAGCCCCCTCGGGACGGGGTGAGGGACCGCGCATCCGTCGCATATCGGCCACCACGGGGCCCTGGGCGGGCCCCGTGGTGGGCCTGGGGTCGCGGTCCGGCCGCTCGGCGCGGCCACTCCCAGCTTTCGGCCGCTCCTGGCCGGGAGGTAGCGTCAAGGGACAGGGATCCGTCCGCAGGACGGAAATGACGAGATGGGGAAGACGTTCACCACATGACGGACCGACGCCGCCGCACCGCCTTCCACCACTCGTCGCAGCCGTTGCCCGGGCCGGCCTCACTGCTGCCGCAGCCGTCGTTCGGAGCGTCCTCGGTGTCGTTCGGAGCGTCGTCGCGGCCGCTGCCCGCGCCGGGCTCGCCGTTGCTGCGGGAGCACCGGTCCTCCGCCGACTCCTCCCCTTCCTCCCCGGACACCGCGGGCGCCCCCGGTTCCGCGCGTTCTCAAGGGTCCTCCGGTCCCGCCGACGACAATCCGTTCGCCGCACCGCCCGAGAACCGCCCCGACCGGCCCTGGCGGCCCCGCACCCCCTCGAACGCCGACGACGGCCGGGAGAACGGCGGCGACGGACGCGGCGGGAACGGGAGCGAGGGCGGCCGATCGCCCGAGGACGGCTCCTCCGGCGACCGGCCGGCCTGGGGCAGCCGGTGGAGCAATCGGCAGCCCGGCCGTCAGAGCGGCGGTTTCGGCGGACGGCCCGGGGGCTCGGGCGGCCCGAACGGTCCTGGCGGTCCCGAGAGCAACCCCGGCGGACTTCGCTGGGACCCGACCGACCCGGCCCAGCGCCGAGCACGCTACGCACTGCTCGGCGGCATGTGGGCGTTCTTCTTCGCGCTGTTCGACTTCCCGGAGATCGCCCTGCTGCTCGGCGCGCTCGCCGTGTACTGGTCGATCAGCGCGCTCCGTAACAAGCCGAAGGACCCCTCCGCACCGGGCGGCGCCGGAGCGTCCCGCCCGGCCGCGCCTTCCGGCGCACCGGCCACCGACCCCCTCCAGGGGTCCGGCACCGGGCACGTCCCGGCGGCCGGGGCCGCCCCCGGCTCCCCCGCCCCGAGCTACGGCCGCCAGCAGACCACGGCCGCGCTCAGCGGTCTGGTGACGGCCCTGCTCGCGCTCTCGGTCGTCGCGACGACGTTCACGGTGCAGCTGGTCTACCGCGACTACTACACCTGCGTGAACGACGCCCTGACCAAGTCCGGCCAGCTCGCCTGCAACGATCTGCTGCCCAAGCCGCTGGAGCCCATCTTCGGCATCAAGAACTGACCGTCCTTCACCGAGGACCGAACGTTCCTCGGACCGAGGGCGGGCCGCCTCCTCCGGCGGCGGCCCGCCTCACAACTTCCCCGACGGCCCGGCGTCTCCACCCGTACGCCGGGCCGTCCGCGCGTGCCAGGGGTCGGTCGGCAGGAAGTCGTACGGCTCCGCGTCGTCGTCCTCGAACCCCTCCGCCCCGCCGACGGTCACCGCCCCGCGTGGCGTGGACGCCCTCGCGGAGCCCCGTCCGGTCCGTGCCTTTCTCCGGCGCGTCGGCGGAACGGGTGCCTCGGCGGGTCCCTGACCGACGGGCCTACCTGCCGCTCCCTCCGCCCCCGCCGCCCGCTCCGTGCTTCGCGCCGTCCGGCCCGTTCGCGCCGTCTCCTCCGCCCCTCCGGCCGCGTTCCGGCGACGGCCCCGTTCCCCTCCGCCGTTCCGCCCGCGCAGCCGCCAGGCCCGCAGCAACAGCGCCCCGGGAACGGCCAGCGCCATCGTCCACGCCGCGGCCGCCGCACCCGTCAGCCACCACACCGGGCCGAACTCCGCGAGCGCGCGGGGGCCGAGCGGCCCGCCCGCGGCGGCGGCCAGCACGGCCATCAGCGACCCGCACCCCAGCGCCCCGAGCGCGGCCGTCAGCGCTGTCCCGCCCGCGCTCCACGCCTCCCCCGGCCCGCCCCTGTCCGTATCTCCGCCGCTTCCGCCTCCGCCTGCGTCTCCGCCTCCGTCTCCGTCCCCGCCGTCACCCGTGTCGTGGACGGGGGCGGCGCTTCGTACCGTGAACCGGGCGACCACCACCCCGGCGGCGACCGGCACCACCGCGGCCACCCAGTTCGGCCACGTCCCCTCCCCCCGCTCCGGCACCGCGGCCAGCAACGGGAAGACCGGCAGCGCCGGGGACCCCGAGAAGGCGAGCGGGGTGACCGTGGACGCCGTGCCGAGCGCGAAACCCGGGCCGAGCCCGTACGCGGCAGCCCACACCGCCGCGTTCGGCACCAGGACCAGCGCCACCAGCAGCACCGCGACCCGGTCCGCCCAGCCGCCCGCGAGCTGGACGAACGACTGCTGAGCCGCGTCGGCGTGCCAGACCAGCGCCACGGCGACGAGCAGCGCCCCGCCGCCCAGCAGCGTCATCACGCCCGCCGCGGCGGACCGCCACGCCGTCGCGGCGCGTTCCCGGGACCGGGAGCGCGCCAGCGCCGCACGGACGCGCATCGGCACCCGGGCCGGGAGCGGACCGAGCGGGTGCCCGTACGCCGTCCACACACCGGCCGCCGCGGCAGCAGCCACCACCACGGCCGCGGGAAAGAGCAGCGACACCACGCGCACGGACGGCGAACCGCCTCGCGCATAGAGCGCGACCGCCGCCATGACCACCGCGTACCCGCCCGTGACCAGGCCGAAAGCGGCCGGCGCCGAAGGCACCGCGCGCCCCTCCTCGGCCTCCAGGGCGTCCCGGGCCGCACGGTGCACCAGCCACAGCGGCAGCACGGCGGGCAACAGGGGGACGAGACCGACCGGGGCGGGGATCCCGTCGAGCGTGTCGGTCCTGATCAGCTCGGCGCCATGGGCGAGCAGCCAGAGCCCGGCCGCCGTGTGAAAGGCTCCGGAGGACCCGTCGTCGGGGCTCGGGGAACTGACCCACAGCACCATGACGAGCACGGTGAGCGCGCCGAGCCCCAGCCCGGCCGCGATCCCTCCGCGCAGGAAGGTGAAGACCAGTACGGCGGAGCGGCTGCGTCGTACGGATCGTTCCGCCGCCCGCACGCCGACCGGCCCCCCGGTCTTTCTCCCGGCCTGTTCCGCGGTCCGCCTCACGGCCTGTTCCGCGGCCTGTTCCGCCGACGACGGCGGGCTGCCTCCGGTCACTTGAATCACGCCATCATGCTGCCAACGACACGCGCCTGTTTCGTGTAACGGGAGAACAACCGTTGTGTCGCTCAATATATGTTTATGTACTCAATGACTCGGCGCAGGCCCACGAGGGTCTGTTCATGACGCCGACCGGGCACCCCCGCGACACCCCTGAACCAACCGCCCTGCCCACCGTGCCCGTGCCTGCCGGGGCCGTGCCCGCGCCCAGCGGGCCGGTGCCCACCGGCGGGGCCGGGCCTGCCGGCGCCAGCAGCGGCAGCGGCAGCGGCAGCGGCAGCGGCAGCGGCAGGTCCGGATCCGGGGAAGGGGATCGTGGTTCCGTCGAACCGCGCGATGTGTCCGAGGCGGCGGCCGCGGCGTTCGACGCCCTGTACGCGCACTCCTCGACCGCTCTCTTCCACCAGACGTTCCTGCTGACCGGACGCCGAGGACGCTCCCGCGAGTCCGTCGCACGGGCCTTCGCACTGGCCTGGGAGCGTTGGCCCGAGGTCGCGGTGGACCGCGACCCGGTCGGCTGGGTGCGGGCGGCGGCGTACGAGTACGCGCTGTCGCCGTGGCACCGGCTGCGCCTCACGCACCGCGCCGTCGACCCGCCGCCCGAGGAGTCCGGCGCACGGGCCCTGCTCGACGCGCTGCTCGCGCTGCCCCCGTCCTACCGGCGCACGCTCGTTCTCCACGACGCCGTCGGCCTGGCCCTGCCGGAGACCGCGGCGGAGACGGAGGCCAGCACCCCGGCGACGGCGAGCAGGCTGATGAACGCGCGTGCCGCGGTCGTCGAGCGGCTGCCCGAACTGGCGGAACCCTCGTCCACCGCCGAACGGTCGGCCCTCCTGCGTGAACGGATCGGCGTGCTCGTCCGGGGGCACCCCGAGGCGTCCGCCGCGCTCCCCGCGCCCGACGCGGTCCGTACCGGCAGCGAGCGCAGGGCGCGGCGGTGGGCCGGGGTGGTCTTCTCCCTCGCGGCGCTGCTGATCGGTCTGACGCTGTTCGCCCTGGTCACGCCCCCGGACCGGTACGAGCCCGCGGAGTCCCCGGCCCACCGGGTGGAGGAGGCGCCGCCGCGATTCGGTCCCCAGCCGCCGACCTCGCAGGAACTGAAGCTGCGCACGCGGCTGTACGGCGAACTCGTCCAGCGGCCCGCCCGCCTGATGCCCCGGGCCGGCTGACCGACTTCCCGGCTGTCACGGGGCCCTTCCCGACCGCCACGGAGACCGGGCACACGGGCTGTCACGCGGCCGGGCGCACGGGCGGTCCTGCGGCGGACCGAAAACGCGGCGCGGGCCCGCCCCCTGGTCAGGGGTGCGGGCCCGCGCCGTCTGTGCGGTGCCGCGGCCGGGGCGTGCCGCCCCGGTCGGAGCGACGGTCAGGCGCCGAGGATCTCGCGCGCCAGCTTGGCGGTCTCGGTCGGCGTCTTGCCGACCTTGACGCCGGCGGCCTCCAGGGCCTCCTTCTTCGCCTGCGCGGTGCCGGAGGAACCGGAGACGATGGCGCCGGCGTGGCCCATGGTCTTGCCCTCGGGGGCGGTGAAGCCCGCGACGTAACCGACGACCGGCTTGGTGACGTTGGCCTTGATGAAGTCGGCAGCGCGCTCCTCGGCGTCGCCGCCGATCTCGCCGATCATCACGATCAGGTCGGTGTCGGGGTCGGCCTCGAACGCGGCGAGGGCGTCGATGTGCGTCGTACCGATGACCGGGTCGCCACCGATGCCGACGGCGGACGAGAAGCCGATGTCACGGAGCTCGTACATCATCTGGTAGGTCAGCGTGCCGGACTTGGACACGAGGCCGATGCGGCCGGGCTTGGTGATGTCGCCCGGGATGATGCCGGCGTTGGACTGGCCGGGGGTGATCAGACCGGGGCAGTTCGGGCCGATGATCCGGGTCTTGTTGCCCTTCGAGCTCGCGTACGCCCAGAAGGCGGCGGAGTCGTGGACGGCGATGCCCTCGGTGATCACGACGGCGAGCGGGATCTCGGCGTCGATCGCCTCGACCACGGCGGCCTTGGCGAAGGCCGGCGGCACGAAGAGCACCGACACGTTCGCGCCGGTCTTCTCCATCGCCTCGGCGACCGTGCCGAACACGGGTACCTCGGTGCCGTCGAAGTCGACCGACGTGCCCGCCTTGCGCGGGTTCACGCCACCGACGATGTTCGTGCCGTCGCCGAGCATGAGCTTGGTGTGCTTCATACCGGTGGCACCGGTCATCCCCTGGACGATGACCTTGCTGTCCTTGGTGAGGAAGATTGCCATGGTGTTGGAGTCCCTCGTCCCTTACTTCGCAGCAGCCGCGGCGAGCTCGGCGGCCTTGTCGGCCGCGCCGTCCATGGTGTCCACGCGCTGCACGAGCGGGTGGTTGGCGTCGGAGAGGATCCTGCGACCCAGCTCCGCGTTGTTGCCGTCGAGGCGCACGACCAGCGGCTTGGTGACGTCCTCGCCCTTGGACTTGAGCAGTTCGAGCGCCTGGACGATGCCGTTGGCGACCTCGTCGCACGCGGTGATGCCACCGAAGACGTTGACGAAGACGGACTTGACGTCCGGGTCGCCGAGGATGATCTCCAGGCCGTTCGCCATGACCTCGGCGGAGGCGCCGCCACCGATGTCGAGGAAGTTGGCGGGCTTCACGTTGCCGTGCTTCTCACCGGCGTACGCGACGACGTCCAGGGTCGACATGACCAGACCGGCGCCGTTGCCGATGATGCCGACCTCGCCGTCGAGCTTGACGTAGTTGAGGTTCTTGGCCTTGGCGGCGGCCTCCAGCGGGTTGGCCGCGGCCTTGTCCTCCAGCGCCTCGTGCTCGGGCTGACGGAAGTCGGCGTTGTCGTCGAGCGAGACCTTGCCGTCCAGCGCCAGGATGTCGCCGGAGGCGACCTTGGCGAGCGGGTTGACCTCGACGAGGAGCGCGTCCTCGGCGACGAAGGTCTTCCACAGGGTCACCAGGACCTCGGCGACCTGCTCGGCGACCTCGGCCGGGAACTTCGCCTGGGCGACGATCTCGCGGGCCTTCTCGATGGTGACGCCGGTGTTGGAGTCGACCGGGACCTTCGCGAGGGCCTCGGGGGTCTTCTCCGCGACCTCCTCGATGTCCATGCCGCCCTGCACCGAGGCCATGGCCAGGAAGGTGCGGTTGGTGCGGTCGAGGAGGTAAGAGACGTAGTACTCCTCGACGATCTCGGGCGCGGTCTCGGCGATCATCACCTTGTGGACCGTGTGGCCCTTGATGTCCATGCCGAGGATGTCGGTCGCGCGGGCGACCGCCTCGTCGGGGGTGGAGGCCAGCTTGACGCCGCCGGCCTTGCCGCGGCCTCCGACCTTCACCTGCGCCTTGACGACCGACTTGCCGCCCAGCCGCTCGGTCGCCTCGCGGGCTGCCTCAGGCGTGTCGATGACTTCACCGGCCAGCACCGGTACACCGTGCTTGGCGAAGAGGTCCCTCGCCTGGTACTCGAACAGGTCCACGCGCGTCCGTCCCTTAATCAGTGGTCTCGCGGTTCGTTTTCTGCGTGGGCGTGCCGCGAGGGGCAAATGCGACTGCTCTGTCACGAGGGAGGCGCACAGGGTGACCCGGTGTACGCGGCATGTCCATCTCGCAGGTTATCTCCGCGCTCCGCGTGACCCTAAATCGCAGATCACACCTGAGCGGTGATTACGGTCACAGATCCGGCGGGTGGCCGGGGCGCGGTGGACGGAGTGGCGGCCGACGTGGCAGGGCTCCCGGGACGGGCTCAGGGTGCCGTCCGGAGGTCGCGGGCACGGGAGGCCTCCCTGTCCGGTACGGGTATCGGTCTCTTCTCGACCGCCGCGGCCATCACCTCGGGGAAGCGGTCCGGCGTGCAGGCGAACGCCGGTGCGCCCAGGGCCGCGAGGGCCGCCGCGTGGTCGTGGTCGTAGGCGGGCGCGCCCTCGTCCGACAGCGCCAGCAGGGCCACGAACTGCACCCCGGACGCCTTCATCGCGGCGACCCGTCTCAGCATCTCGTCGCGTATGCCGCCCTCGTAGAGATCGCTGATGAGCACGACGACGGTGTCGGCGGGGCGGGTGATCCTGGACTGGCAGTACGCGAGCGCGCGGTTGATGTCGGTACCGCCGCCGAGCCGCGTCCCGAACAGCACGTCGACGGGGTCGTCCAGCTGGTCGGTGAGGTCGACGACGGCCGTGTCGAAGACGACGAGCCTGGTGCGCAGCGTGCGCATGGAGGCGAGGACCGCGCCGAAGACGGCGGCGTGGACGACGGAGGCGGCCATCGACCCCGACTGGTCGACGCAGAGGACGACGTCCTTCCTCACGGACCGTGCGGCCCGCCCGTACCCGATGAGCCGTTCGGGGACGACGGTGCCGTACTCGGGAAGGTAGTTCTTGAGGTTGGCCCGGATCGTGCGGTCCCAGTCGATGTCGTGGTGCCGGGGGCGTTCGTTCCTCGTCGAGCGGTCCAGCGCGCCGGCGAGGGTGGCCCGGGTGCGGGTCGCGAGCCGTTTCTCCAGGTCGTCGACGACCTTGCGCACGACGGCCCGCGCGGTCTCCTTCGTCGTCTCGGGCATGGCCCTGCCGAGCGAGAGGAGCGTTCCGACGAGGTGGACGTCGGCCTCGACGGCCTCCAGCATCTCCGGTTCGAGGAGCAGCGCGGAGAGGCCGAGCCGGTCGATGGCGTCCCGCTGCATGAGCTGGACGACGGAGCTGGGGAAGTACGTGCGGATGTCGCCGAGCCAGCGGGCCACGGACGGGGCGGAGGCCCCGAGCCCGGCCGAGCGGCTGTTCCCGTCCCGGCCTCCCGCCCCGGCACCGCCGCCGTACAGCGCGGTCAGCGCCCCGTCCATCGCGGCGTCGCGGCCGGTGAGGCCGCGCCCGGTGCCCTCCTCGCCGTCCCCGCCCAACACCAGCCGCCAGCGGCGCAGTCGCTCGTCGGCCGTCGTGTCGGACCGGATGTCGTGGGGTGGGTGGGTCGTGGTGCCTGCCGTGTTCGTGGTCGTCCCGTCTGCCGTGTTCGTGGTCATCCCGTCGCCCCCAGGGGTTCCTCGGCCGGTGATTCCTCGACGGTTCGGGTCCTGTCGTCCGGGCCGCCGCCGCCCGGCCGCACGGCGGGGACCACGGCCGGGCCGGTGCGGGTACCGGTGTCGGCGGTCGTGCCGGTGCCGGTCGGGGCAGCGGTGCCGACGGTCGTGCCGGTGCCTGTATCGGCTTCGGCTCGGGCTTCGGGCTCGGCTTCGGCGGTCGCGTCGGTGGTGGTGCCGAGCAGGAGACGCAGAATTGGCTCCACGGCCTCGGCCCGCGCCGCGTCGAGTCCGGGCCCGAAGCCGGGGGCCACCGCCCCGGCGCCCGTACCGGCACCGGTGTCATCGGCAGCCGCCCCGCCCGCGGCCGGACCACGCCGCACGAGTTCGCCCAGCGTGCGCAGCACCCCGGCCTCGTAGGCCGAGAAGGTACGACGCAGCAGGGGCAGTACGTCGGCGAAGGAGTCGGCCGGGACGCCGGTGATCCAGGCGTCGACCAGCCCGAGCAGCCGTGCGTCGTGGACGAGGAGCATTCCGCCGCCCGCCCCGCCGACGAACCCCTCGATCCAGGCCGCCGCGTCGGCGGGCGGCGTGCCGGGCGAGAGCGCCAGACCCATCAGCCGTGCCGCGTCGTCCTCCGCGATCCGCCCCTCGTCGAGCAGCAGGCGGGCCGCGCGCCCCCTGATGATGCCCGCGACGGTGTCCCGGGCGGCGAGCCGGTGCAGTGCGGCGGTCCAGCGCCCGCGCAGCCCGTCCGCTTCGGAACGCGCGGCAACGGCCCCGCCGAGCAGTCCGATCGCGGTGTGGACGCCGTCCATCCGGCGGCGCATCTCGGCGGCGCCGTCGGCGTCGAGTCCGGTGCACGCCGTCGGCAGGCCGACGCAGACGCGCTCCGCCAGCCCGGCGGCGACCCCTCCGAGCGCCCCGGTGTCCGTGGACCGCACGTCGCCGTAGCGCAGGGTGCGGGCCAGTGCGGGCAGGGCGTCGGCGAGCCGGCCGACGTCGGCGTCGAGCGCGGCGCGGTCGGCGAGGGCCCGCATCACCACGGGCAGGGCGTCCGGCAGTTCCGCGAGCAGGCAGTGCTCGGCGAGAGCCGTGACGTCGGCGAGGGAGGCGGCGGAAGCGGCCCGGGACCCGGCCTTGGCCGTCGCGGCGGAGAGCACGGTGGTGCCCCACGTCCCGGCCTCGGCCACCCGCACGTACAGCTCGGGTTCCCAACGCAGCCGCCAGCTCTCGCGGAACGTGCCGGTGCTCGTCCGGCCGGTCGTGGGCTCGCCCCAGTCGACGGCGAGGATCCGCAGCCGGTGCAGCAGCCGGCTCCGTGCCGCGTCGGTGTTCCTGCGCAGGTCGAGCTCCAGCTCCCGCTCCTGCGCCTCCGGTTTGAGCCGGAGGGAACGCTGCTGACGGGCGAGGTCGCGTCGCAGCGGTACGGCGGGGGCGGTGTCGGGCACCTCGCCGAGGGCTTCACCGACGACCAGCCGGTCCCGTACGAGTGCCAGCGGGACGTCGGAGCCGTCGCACATCACGGCTCGGACCGCGTCCGTCGTCTCGTTCAGCCCGGCGAGCGGGCGGCCACGCACGGCGGCGAGGGACTCGGCGAGCCGGACGGCCTCGATGACATGGGCGGACGACACGAACCGGTCCTCGTCGCGCAGGAGTCCGGCGACCTTGGTCATCCACCGCTCGATCGGGCGGTCGGCCGCGTCGAAGAGGTGTCCGTACCAGCCGGGCGAGTCGATGCCCGCCCCGTATCCGCTGTTCCGGGCCAGCCTGCGATGCGACCAGGGCACCCAGGTCAGCTCGGTCCTGACCTTGGGCAGTCCCTTGAGCGCGGCCCTGTCGGCGGCGAGCGTGGTCCTCGTGGCGAGCGCGGGGACGTGCCAGGCGCCGCAGACGACCGCGATGTCGTCGCCGAACTCCTTTCGCGCCTTGCGCAGTTGGATGCGCATGTGTGCCTCGCGAACCGTGTCGCGGGGGTGGTCACCGTCCCCGTACACCTCGCGCAGGGCCGTCATCGCCTCGGCGAGTGCGGCGAAGGGGGCCATCGGGTCGGTGTCGCCGCCCTGGGTACGGTGCTCGACGACGTCCTCCCACCAGCGCTCCGGATCGTCGTGACCAGCGGTCTGCGCGAGCACGCGGACGGGGTGGACGGGGACGCGCCCGGACGGACCATCGGCACTCGGCCCTTCCTCCCCGCCTCGGTCCGGGTCTCCTCCCCCGGCCGCGTCCTCCCCGGCTGCCCGCTGCTCGGCCGCCCTCGCGATGGCCAGGGAGTTCGCGGCGGGAAGGTCGATGAAGCGGACGGGCACGTCGTGCGCCAGGGCCCAGCGGATCGCGACCCATTCGGGGGAGAACGCGGCCAGCGGCCAGAACGTCGCCTGCCCCGGGTCGTCGACGGCGTGGGCCAGCAACGCGACCGGCGGACGCATCCGTTCGTCTGCGGCCAGCGGAAGCAGCGGGTCGCCTTCCGGCGGCCCCTCGACCAGGACGGCCCGCGGACGCGCCGCCTCCAGGGCCGCGCGGACGGCGCGGGCCGAGCCCGGCCCGTGATGGCGCACCCCCAGCAGGAGGGGGCCGCCCGATTCCGCGGTCCGGGTCATGCGGACACCTCGCGGCAGGCGCGGTAGAAGTCCTTCCACCCGTCCCGCTCCCGCACCACCGTCTCCAGGTACTCCTGCCAGACCACGCGGTCGGCCGCCGGGTCGCGGACGACCGCGCCGAGGATGCCCGCCGCCACGTCGCCGGGGCGCAGCACCCCGTCGCCGAAGTGGGCGGCCAGCGCCAGTCCGTTGGTGACCACGGAGATCGCCTCGGCCGTCGACAGCGTCCCGGTCGGGGACTTGAGCTTGGTGCGTCCGTCGGTGGTGACTCCGTCGCGCAGCTCGCGGAAGACGGTGACGACGCGTCGGATCTCGGCCAGTCCGCCGGTTCCGGACGGCAGGTCGAGCGAGCGCCCGATCTGGTCGACCCGCCGGGACACGATGTCGACCTCCGCGTCCGGTGTGGCGGGCAACGGCAGGACGACCGTGTTGAACCGGCGGCGCAGGGCGCCGGACAGTTCGTTGACCCCTCGGTCGCGGTCGTTGGCCGTGGCGATGACGTTGAAGCCGCGGACCGCCTGGACCTCCTGTCCCAGTTCGGGGATGGGAAGGGTCTTCTCCGACAGGATCGTGATCAGCGAGTCCTGCACATCGGCGGGGATGCGGGTGAGCTCCTCGACGCGCGCGGTCATGCCCTCCGCCATGGCGCGCATCAGCGGACTCGGCACCAGCGCGTCCCTGCCGGGGCCGTGCGCGAGCAGTCGCGCGTAGTTCCAGCCGTAGCGAACGGCTTCCTCGGGGGTGCCCGCCGTGCCCTGGACGAGCAGCGTCGAGTCGCCGCTGACGGCGGCCGCGAGATGCTCGGAGACCCACGTCTTGGCGGTGCCGGGGACGCCGAGGAGCAGCAGGGCCCGGTCGGTGGCGAGTGTGGTCACGGCGACCTCGACCAGGCGACGCGGACCGACGTACTTGGGGGTGATCACGGTGCCGTCCGGCAGGGTGCCGCCGAGGAGATAGGTGGCGACGGCCCAGGGGGACAGCTGCCAACGGGCGGGCCTGGGACGGTCGTCGGCCGCGGCGAGGGCCTTCAGCTCATGGGCGAAGGCGTCCTCGGCGTGCGGTCGCAGGGCCTGTGTCCCGACATCGGCGGTAACAACGGCGGCGGAGGCAGCGGCGGTTTCGGACACGGTCATGGGTCCCCCTCCAGATCGGTCGACCTGTTGCGGTTCCCACCGTGCACCATGGCACTGACAATCGGCCCCCGTCGCAGGTCGGAGGCCGATCCGAGCATCCCGGCCGGTACGTCCGCGGCCGCGGGTCCGCCGACGGCCGCGGACGGCCGCGGACCGTTCGTACAGCACGTTCGTGCGTCGCGGCCGGTTCGCGTCGTCGCGGCGCGTTCGTGCGTCGCCGGGTCGCCCGTCGCCGCCGGTTCGCCCGTCGCGGCTGAGCACACCGCCCACGGCGGGTGGACGCCGCGGGCGGTGTGCTCAGCCGGCCACCGGCGAGACCGCGACGCAGCCGCCCGCTGTGAGGAGTCCCTCGCCCTCGGCCTTCTTGATCACCTTGCCCTTGTACGTGATCGCGCAGGTGCCCTCGGCGCCGTCCTCCTCCACCGCGATCGGCATGATGGCGGGCGGCATGATCCCGCGCAGCGTGACGGTCTTCCGCCACGGCAGCTGGGGCGACTTGACCGACTCGATCTCCGGTTCCATCGCCTTGCCCCCGCCTGCGTGGAACTGGATCTCGTCGACGCCGGTCCCGGTGCCCGGAACCCGCAGCCAATCGCGGAGAACGGCTCGGGCCAAGTGGTGTTCGTGCTACCGAATCAGCAGGTCAGGCCGCTTGTCAGTGGGGCGCTCTACCGTCGTTCCCATGCTGCTATCTCACGGGGGAGAACCTTCGCGCACGGCTGCCCCGTCCGTGCGGTGGACGGTGGAGCGGGTCCTGGCGCTGGCTCCTGACGCTCCGTCGCGCACGGCGGGGAGCGGACTCGGTTCGTCCGGGTCGTGGTCGGGGAGCGGACGTGACGATTCGGGTGCGGTGTGGGGGCTGTGCGCGGGAAGCGGGAGCGAGCCGTATCGAACGGTCGTCGACACCACCGGCCCGGCGTACGGATGCAGTTGCCCCAGTCGGAAGTTCCCGTGCGAGCACGCGCTGGGTCTGCTGCTGGTCTGGGTGGCCGACGAGTCGGCCCTGCCCGTGGGCGAGGCGCCCGGCTGGGCCGGTGAGTGGCTGACGGACCGCCGTGGGCGGGCGGCGGAAAAGGCGGGGGGCGCGAACGGGGCCGCGGCGGGCCCGGCCGATCCTGAGGCCGCGCGGCGGCGGGCCGAGCGGCGGGCGGAGCGGATCACCGGCGGGGCCCAGGAGTTGGAGCAGCGGTTGGCCGACCTGCTGCGGGGCGGCCTGGCCGCGGCCGACCAGTCGGGGTACGGGCTGTGGGAGGAGACGGCGGCGCGCATGGTCGACGCCCAGGCGCCCGGACTCGCCGCGCGGGTCCGGGAGTTGGGTGCCGTGCCGGCGTCGGGGCCGGGCTGGCCGGTGCGGCTGCTGGAGGAGTGCGCACTGCTGCATCTGCTGGACCGGGCCTGGCTGGGGATCGACCGGCTGCCGGAACCGCTGGCGGCCACGGTCCGTACGCGCGTGGGGCTGAACGTCCCCGCCTCGGGCCCACCGGTCCGGGACCGCTGGCTGGTCCTCGCCCAGTACGACACCCCGGACGGCAGACTCGTCACGCGCCGCGTCTGGCTGTACGGAAGGGAGTCGGGGCGGACGGCACTGCTGCTCTCCTTCGGGGCGGCCGGGCGTTCGCCCGAGCTCTCGCTGCCGGTGGGCACCACGGTCGACGTCGAGATCACGCCGTATCCCGGCGCCGGTCAGCTGCGGGCCGAGCCGGGGCAGCGGTTCGGCCTCCCGTCACCGGCCGGTACGCCGCCCGTGGGCGGTACGACCGGGGACGCGCTCGCCGCCTACGGAAGCGCCCTGCGGCACGATCCGTGGCTGGACGCCTGGCCGACGACCCTGCGCGAGGTGATACCGGTGCCGTCCGGTCCGGAGGGGTGGCAGCTGGTCGATGCGGCGGGCGACGGCGCCCTGCCCGTCGCTGCGTCGGCGCGGGCCCGGCCCGGGCTGTGGAAGCTGGTCGCGCTCTCCGGCGGCGCGCCGGTCACCGTCTTCGGCGAGTGCGGCCACCGCGGCTTCGACCCGCTGGCGGCCTGGGCCACGACCACGGGCGCGGACCGGGACGGGACGGCGGACCCGGACGCAACGGTGGGTATGGAGGGATCGGTGGGTACGCGTACGGGAGCGGCGCCTGGCGTGCCCCGGTCCGTCGGAGCCGACACCGGCGGCACGGAGCACCACGGTGTCGAAAGCGTCGGAAGTGGGGGTGTCGAGATCACTCCGCTCATCTGACACCCGATGGCTTCCAACAGCTTCCGACGACTTCCGATGGCATCCGATTCGACGTCCGAGGAGGACCAATGCCTCGTACCACCAGGCCCGAGCCGTGGGAGGAGCTCGTCACCTCGGCGTTGCTCGGCACCGACCGACGACCCGCGCGGCAGGGTGACGGACCGGCCGAGCTGCTGGCCGCCGCGGCGATCCTGACCGTACGGCGCCGAGCGGGGCTGCTGCCCGCCCCCGCGGCCGCCCGACCCGCCCCGTCCCCGGTCGATCCCCGGCCGCCGCTGCCCCCGGCCGCGCGGCGCAGACTGGCCCAGTTGCTCGCGGACCGGTCGGCACCGGGCGGCTCGGGCGGCCGACGCGGCACGGCGCCCGATCTCACCGAACTGATCCCCCAGTGGCTGGCCATCGCCAACCGGCGCGGCTTCCGCGCCCCTGCCGCGCTGCTCCCCCAACTGCTGGACGCGGCCAGGTCCCGTACCGATCTGCGGCCGCAGGCACTCGCCTTCGCCGGGCCGCGCGGGCTGTGGCTGGCCGGGCTGAACCCCGAGTGGAGGTTCGCGCTGCGCGGCTCCTCCGGCCGCTCGGCACTGCCCGACGTCACGGACCGGGACGCGGTCGCCCGGCTGTGGGAGGAAGGGCTGTTCGCCGAACGGGTCGCCCTGCTCGGGGCCGTACGGGCGCATGACCCGGCCGAGGCGCTCGCGCTGCTCTCCGGCACCTGGACCACCGAGCGGGCCGAGGACCGGCTGATGTTCCTCGACTCCCTGCGCACCGGGCTGTCCCCGGTGGACGAGCCCTTCCTGGAGCGGGCGCTCTCCGACCGCAGCCGGAACGTCCGCTCCACCGCCGCCGAACTGCTCTCCGCGCTGCCGGAATCGGCGTTCGCCGACCGGATGGCGGCCCGTGCGCTGTCCTTCGTGAGCCCGGACGTCACGGGTGACGACGCCCGCGTCGCCGTGGAGGCCCCGCACGAATGCGACGCCGCGATGGAGCGCGACGGTGTGGTGGCGGTTCCGCCGTCCGGTCGGGGCGAACGGTCGTGGTGGCTGGGGCAGTTGGTGGAGTCCGCCCCGCTGACCGCCTGGCCGGCCCGGTTCGGCGGGCGCACCGCGCGGGAGATCGTCGCCCTGCCGGTGGCCGACGGCTGGGCCGAGGAGCTGCACGCGGCGTGGTGCCGGGCGGCGGTGCGTCAGCGGGATCCGGTGTGGGCCCGCGCACTGCTCGGCGCCCCTTCCGTCCCTCCGTCGAACGGCCCCGGCACGGCGTCGCTCGCCGAGCGGTCGAAGCTCCTCGCCATCCTTCCGGCGGCCGAACGCAGCACGTGGGTCGCCGACTTCATCGCCGCGCACGGGCTGTCGGAGGCGTTCCAATTACTCGGGGCCTGCCCCGTACCCTGGGCCGAACCGCTCGGCCGGTCGGTCGTCGACGCCCTGGACATCGCGCGGGACGCGGGCAGCTATCCGTGGAGTTTCAGCGGCGTGATGGGACTCGCCGAACGCTGTCTGAACCCGGCCGAGGCGGACCGGCTGGAAGTCCTCACCACGCCCCAGGACGAACCGGAGGACGCGTCTCCGGGCGCCAACGGCTACTGGTCGGAGGCGTTCCAGCGCCTGGTCTCCACGCTTCGGCTGCGCGCGGCGATGGAGTCGGAGCTGCTGTCGGACTCAACGTCCGCACGGGGCTCCTGACCGGCGGTACGGCCACGACGTGTCCGGTCGCCCGCCCGGTCGGCAGGGCGACCGGGCGGATGACCGACCGGTTCCACCTGCCCGGTCGGCAGGTGGGCGGCCTGATGCCGACTGGTTCCGCTCGCCCCGACCGGCCCGACCTCCCCGGCCGCCTGGCCCGGACCGCCCGGACCGCCCGGGCAGGCCGGGCAGGCCGGGCAGGCCCGAAGCCGCACGCCCGCATGCCCATACCGGCCGTCGCCGAACCGGGTGTGCAGCCGCCGTCGTACCGGGTTACGGCCGTCGCCGAACCGAGGTGTGCGGCCGCACCGCCGTACCCGCCCGACCGTGCGGAGCCATCGCCGCAGGCCCGTACCGCGCCCCACGGGCGCACGTCGCGATGCCGTTCGGAGCAGGCGTTCCGTTCCGGGCGGGCGGGCCGTGCGGCCCGCCGCCTCGCGGCGTGCTCAGGCGTCCGCGGGGTGCCGGACGTTGGCGTTGACCCAGTCGACGATCGAGGCCGTCGTGGCGCCCGGGGTGAAGATCTCCGCGACGCCCTGTTCCTTCAGCGGCGCGATGTCCGCCTCCGGGATGATGCCGCCGCCGAAGACCTTGATGTCCTCCGCCTCGCGCTCCTTCAGCAGCTCGATCACTTTGGCGAAGAGCGTGTTGTGGGCGCCGGAGAGGATCGAGAGGCCGATCGCGTCGGCGTCCTCCTGGATCGCGGTGTCCACGATCTGTTCGGGCGTCTGGTGGAGCCCGGTGTAGATGACCTCCATACCGGCGTCGCGCAGCGCCCTCGCGATCACCTTGGCTCCACGGTCATGGCCGTCCAGGCCCGGCTTGGCCACCACCACACGGATCGGACCTGTCACACCCATCACTGCCTCCACATGCGTCTCCCGTGCCTGAAGGGCCGGGGATGTGAACGAACGTTATCGACAGCATCCCGCAACCCGTCGTTTCGCGGTGTACGGGGAGGGGGAAATCACACGTGGGACATGTTCGCCTGGCGCCGTTCCCACGTGATGCGGTACGCCTGCCGTCGCGGAAACGTCCGCCGGGGGAGCCGCTACGAGGTCGCCGTACCACCGCGCCCCCAGCCGCGCGGCACGGTGGTACGGCCCTCATCGGGTCCGGACCCGGGCACCGCTCCCCCACGACTTCCCATGAGGGCCCGCGGGGCCGCAGCCGCTTCCCCCCGCTCGCCGCAGCAGGAGGAGGAGGTCGGCCATGAAAGTCCTGCCCTTCCTCGCCGAAGACGGAGGCAGAGGCGAAAGCGGAGGCAGAAGCGAAGGCGGAAGCCGTGGCAGAAGCGGAAGCCGTGGCAGAAGCAGAAGCCGTGGCAGAAGCCGGAACGGAAACAGCGACGGCGCCGGGAGCGACGACCGGACTCCCGTCGTCCTCCTGCACGGCTTCATCGGCCACCGTTCGGTCTTCGTCCTCCTGCGCCGCACCCTCGCCCGGCACGGCCGGCGCCATCTGGAGTCGCTCAACTACTCGCTGCTGACCTGCGACCTCCGCACCGCCGCCGAACTGCTCGGCCGGCACGTCGAGGAGATCTGCGCCCGCACCGGACACCACGAGGTCGACATCGTCGGGCACGGCCTCGGTGGTCTGATCGCCCGCTACTACGTGCAATGCCTGGGCGGTGATCAGCGGGTCCGCACCCTGGTCACGCTCGGCACCCCGCACGGCGGGACCACCGTCGCCCCGCCCGCGAGTGCCCATCCCCTCGTGCGCCAGATGCGTACGGGCTCCGCGCCGATCGAGGAACTACGCGGACCGGCACCGGGCTGCCGCACCCGGTTCGTGAGCTTCTGGAGCGACATCGACCGGGTGATCGTTCCGGCGGAGTCGGCCCGTATCGATCATCCCGACCTCGACGCGCTGAACGTACGGGTCACCGGGGTCGGCCACCTCGCCCTCCCCGCGCACCCCACCGTCGCCACGGCCGTCCGGCAGGCGCTGGAGTCCGGCACCCCGGCGGCCGGAACGACCGACGGAACGGCCGGGGAAACGACGGAGGAGTCCGCAGAGGGGGCTACGGAGTAGGCGGAGGGGACCGCGGGGGCATCGGGCAGCTCCATAAATAGAACGATCTTCGAACATAGAGCCAAGGCTCTGTGGACGGCCCGTCGAAAGACGGCCGATTGCCCCTTTCCCGAGTCGTCCACACCCGCCGAAGATTGTCCGCGCCGCATACCGCCGGGTACAGTCGCGGCCACTGCTTCCCCCGGGATCCGCCTGCCGGACCCCGGAACACAGGTCCTGCTGCCGAGGCGAGAGAGAAGTTGGTGAACGACCAGCACCCCCACGCCGGGTATGCCGGACACGACAGCCAAGCCACCGGCAGCTTCGCCATCGATCCGCTCTTCGGCCCCATGTCCGGCGGCCACGACCGCGCGTACGCCGACGGCGGCTACGGCACCGGACAGGCCGGGCAGACCGAGCAGGCCGGATACAGCGGTCACTACGACTCCACGCAGTGGGACACGGGCGCGCACCCGACCGCCGCGTACGACGCCTACACCTCGTACGACACGCAGGCGCAGCAGATCTACGCCCCGGGGCAGACGTACGACACGACAGCCACGTGGACGTCCGCCGCCGCATACGGCACGGCTGCGACCACGACCATGACCGCCTTCGCCGACGTCCCGTCGCAGGCCGACGCCCCGGACGTCACCGGCCAGTGGGACACCGGCGGCTGGTACGAGACCGGCCAGTGGGCGACGACCGGCACCGCCGCGTACAGCACGGGCGCTTACGACACCGGCGCGTACGACGCCACCGCCTGGAACACCGGCGCCGCGCCCGACCCGGAGCACGAAGGGCTCGCCGCGCACACCACGCAGGCGCCGCACGAGGTGCCGACGGCAGCGGAACACGAACAGGCCGACGAGCCCGCCACGGCCCACCGGGACCCGGTCCACGACGCCACCACCGCCACGATGGCCGCGGTCACCACGTTCGACGACACGACCGGTGCGGCCGACGCGCCGACCGCCGACACGGAGAACGAGGCCGGGGGCGGCGGCGCCGCCGACACGGCCGACATCGTGCTCGACCCCCACCGCTCCCCCGGCCGCGCCGACGCGCGCGGCGGCCGGAGCCGACGGCGTTCCCCCGCGAAGCGCTCCGCGCTCCTCACGGTCGCCGTGCCCTCCGCCTGCGTGATGAGCGTGGCCGGTATCGCCGCGGCCTCGGTCAGCGGCCTGGGCGGCGAGGACAAGAAGGACGACGCGACCACGCTGGCGGCCGCGGCCCCCGGCTCCGTGAAGCCGGCCGTCGCCAACAGCAAGCTGGACACCCAGCTCGCCAACCTCAGCGCCGACGCCGAGAACTTCGCCGACCGCGCCAGCCGCACCCAGGAACGCATCGACCTGCGGGAACGCCAGGCCGCCGAGAAGAAGAAGCGCCTGGAGGAAGCCGCCCGCAAGGAGGCGCTGCGCCCCAAGTTCGTCATGCCGGTCGCGCAGCACGGCCTCAGCGCGTACTTCGGCCAGGGGGGCGTCAACTGGATGTCCGTGCACACGGGCATCGACTTCCCCGTCTTCACCGGCACGCCGGTGATGGCCGCGACCGACGGCACCGTGCGCACGCAGTGGAACAGCGCCTACGGGAACATGGCCATCGTCACCATGGCCGACGGCACCGAGACCTGGTACTGCCACCTCAGCACCACGAAGATCCGCTCGGGCCCGGTCAAGGCCGGTGACGTCATCGCGTACTCCGGGGACTCCGGCAACTCGACCGGCCCGCACCTGCACTTCGAGGTACGGCCCGGTGGCGGCACGCCGACGGACCCGCTCGCCTGGTTCCGCAGTCACGGCGTCGACCCGACCTGAGCCACCCGTCCCGCCCGGCCCCGGCAGAGCCGTGCCCCCAAGGCGTCCTGGCGGTCGGCCGCCCGGAGGAACCGGGCGGCCGACCGGCTACAGCTTCTCGACCGGGGCGTACCGCAGCAGCAGCTTCTTCGGGCGGTCGTCGCCGAAGTCGACCGTGGCCTTCGCCTGGTCGCCGACGCCCTCGACCGCCGTCACCGTGCCGAGCCCGAACTGGTCGTGCGTGACCCGGTCCCCGACGGCCAGCGAGACCGTCGGCTTGTCCGAGGTCCGCCGGGTCGCGAAGCCCGAGGGGCCGGAGCGCGAACGCGACGAGGACAGCGAGGAGGAGAGCGACGAGCCGATGCCGGACGTCGGCCCGGCCGGGGCGGCCATCGGCCCGGTCCGCTTCCACTCCAGGTGCTGGTCCGGGATCTCCTCCAGGAACCGCGACGGCGGGTTGTACGAGGGCTGCCCCCACGCGCTGCGCATCGCCGCCCGGGTCAGGTAGAGCCGCTCACGGGCCCGGGTGATGCCGACGTACGCGAGGCGCCGCTCCTCCTCCAGCTCCTTGGTCTGGCCCAGGGCCCGCATGTGCGGGAAGACGCCGTCCTCCATGCCGGTGAGGAAGACCACCGGGAATTCGAGGCCCTTCGCGGTGTGCAGCGTCATCAGCGTGATGACGCCGGAGCCCTCCTCGTCCTCGTCGGGGATCTGGTCGGAGTCGGCGACGAGCGCGACCCGTTCCAGGAACTCCGCGAGCGTGCCCGCGCCCTCCTCGCCCGCCTCGCCCCGTTCCTGCTCGAACTCGAGGGCTACGGCGGCGAGTTCCTGGAGGTTCTCGATGCGGGTCTCGTCCTGCGGGTCGGTGGACGCCTGGAGCTCGGCGAGATAGCCCGTACGCTCCAGAACGGCCTCCAGGACCACCGCCGGACCCACACCGGACTCGACGACCGTGCGCAGCTCCTCCATCAGCGTGTTGAACCGCTTGACGGCATTGGCCGACCGGGCCGCCATGCCGTACGCCTCGTCGACCCTGCGCAGCGCCTGCGGGAACGTGGTCTTCTCGCGCAGTGCCAGGGCTTCGATCATCGCCTCGGCACGCTCGCCGATGCCGCGCTTGGGCACGTTGAGGATGCGGCGCAGCGGGACGGCGTCCTCGGGGTTGGCGAGGACCCGGAGGTAGGCCAGGACGTCCCGGACCTCCTTGCGCTCGTAGAAGCGCACCCCGCCGACGACCTTGTAGGGCAGGCCGACGCGGATGAAGATCTCCTCGAAGACACGGGACTGCGCGTTGGTGCGGTAGAAGACCGCGACGTCGCCCGCCCTGGCGTCGCCCGTGTCGGTCAGCCGGTCGATCTCCTCGGCGACGAACTGCGCCTCGTCGTGCTCGGTGTCGGCGACGTAGCCGGTGATCCTGGCTCCCGTGCCCGCGTTCGTCCAGAGGTTCTTGGGACGGCGGCTCTCGTTGCGCTCGATGACCGCGTTGGCGGCGGACAGGATGGTCTGCGTGGAGCGGTAGTTCTGCTCCAGCAGGATCGTGGTCGCGTCCGGGTAGTCCTCCTCGAACTGGAGGATGTTGCGGATGGTCGCGCCCCGGAAGGCGTAGATCGACTGGTCCGCGTCACCGACGACGCACAGCTCGGCGGGGGCTTCGCCCTCGCCCGCCGGGCCGACCAGTTCGCGTACGAGGGTGTACTGGGCGTGGTTGGTGTCCTGGTACTCGTCGACGAGGACGTGCCGGAAGCGGCGGCGGTAGTGCTCGGCGACGTCGGGGAACGCCTGGAGCAGATGGACCGTCGTCATGATGATGTCGTCGAAGTCCAGCGCGTTGGCCTCGCGCAGCCGCGCCTGGTACATCGTGTACGCCTGGGCGAGGGTCTTCTCGAAACCGTCCGCGGCCTGGCCCGCGAAGGTCTCCTCGTCGATCAGCTCGTTCTTCAGGCTGGAGACCTTGGCCGTGAACGACTTCGGCGGGAAGCGCTTCGGATCGAGGTCCAGATCGCGGCAGACCAGGGCCATCAGCCGCTTGGAGTCGGCGGCGTCGTAGATCGAGAACGACGAGGTGAAGCCGAGCTTCTTCGACTCGCGGCGCAGGATGCGCACGCACGCGCTGTGGAACGTCATGACCCACATGGCGTGGGCGCGCGGGCCGACGAGCTGCTCGACGCGCTCCTTCATCTCGCCCGCGGCCTTGTTGGTGAAGGTGATCGCCAGGATCTGCCCGGGGTGCACCCCGCGCGTGGCCAGCAGGTGGGCGATCCGGTGGGTCAGTACGCGGGTCTTGCCGGAGCCGGCCCCGGCGACGATGAGCAGGGGCGAGCCCGCGTGGACCACGGCGGCGCGCTGCTGCTCGTTCAGCCCGTCGAGGAGCGCCGCGGGATCGACGACGGGGCGGGGCGCGCCGTCGCGGTAGAACGCGTCCCTGGGCGGCGGGGGCCCGTCGAACACGCCCGCGAAGAGGTCCTCCGGCACGTCTTCGGGCGCCGACTCCTCGGGGGGCGGCGGGGGCCCTTCCTCCGAGTGCTGGAGGCCGGCCAGGAAACTGTCGTCAAAGAGGCTGCTCATCGCTGAACGAGTCTAAGGGCTGTCCCGTAATCCCTGGCGAGCGCACGACGACAGCTGCGGCCCCTCGCCGCGTTGTCGGAACGCCCGAATACATCCAGTATGCGGGCGCCCCACCGCCTTGCGATGCACCGCATCCGACACCGTGCGCTGATCCACCAGGGATTGCGGGACAGCCCTTGGGCCGTTTCGTCGAAGTGCCGTCATCCGGCCGGAGACCGGGCCGTGCGGCGTCCGGTGCGCATACGGACCGCGCACGCACGGCTCCCCGTCGTGCGGAGGGCGCCGCCCGCGCCCAGGTCACGAAAATGTATCGGGCATATCGAACATCGACCTTCACAGCGGCGCCACGGATGGCTAGCGTGCTCGGACCGGGCGGCCCGTCCCCCCTGAGGCGAACCACGCCGAGCGGACGCCCCCGCCGAAGTCCGGGCTGCCCTCGTGGGAGTCCGGAGCCGGGACCCCATGCGCAGTACCGGGGCGAATCGGTCCGTCTCCCCCACACGGGCCGCAGGGCGGCCTTCCGTTCCGCCCGAACCCGGCAGCTGGTCCGACAGCTGACCCGGCAGGCGGTCCACGGAAGGAGATGCCCGCCTTGGCGTCGCATCGCAAACCGCGCCCCCGGGTGCGCACCACCACACCGGCCGTCGGGTTCACGACGGCGGCACTGGCGTCGGTGACACTGCTCTCGACGCAGAGCGCCACGGCCGCCCCCGGCCCCGACCCCAGACCCGGCATCGAGGACGTACGCAAGCAGGTCGACGAGCTCTACCGGCAGGCGGGCGCCGCGACCCAGCGGTACAACCAGGCGAAGGAGTCCGTCGACGCCCAGCGCACGAAGGTCGACTCCCTGCTGGACGAGGTGGCGAAGCGCGCCGACGAGCTCAACGAGGCCCGCACCACGCTCGGCGCCTACGCGACCGCGCAGTACCGCACCGGATCCATCGCCCCGAACGCCATCTTCTTCCTGTCCGACGACCCGCAGGCGTACTTCGACCAGAGCCAGTTGCTGGACCGGATGACCGGGCGGCAGCAGCAGGCGATAGCGGAGTTCCGTACGCGGCAGGCCAGGACGGCGAAGAAGCGCGCCGAGGCGGTGCAGAACCTGGAGAAGCTGACCGAGACGCAGAACACGCTGCGGGAGAGCAAGCGGAGCGTCCAGAAGCGGCTGGGCGAGGCGCGCGAGCTGCTGTCGGAGCTGACCGCCGAGGAGAAGGCGCGGCTCGCGGAGCTGGAGCGGAAGAAGGAGGCCGAGGCCAGACGCAAGGCGCGGGCACTGGCCGAACGGCAGGCCGCCGCCGAGGCGGAGCGCCGGGCAGCGGAGAAGGAGGCGAACGGCGAGGCGGGCACGGATTCCGGCACCGGAACCGGCACGAACACCGGAACCGGTTCGGACAGCGGCGCCACCACCAAGGCGGAGAAGGCGCTCGCCTTCGCCGCGGCCCAGATCGGCAAGCCGTACGTCTGGGGCGCGACCGGTCCGTCCTCGTACGACTGCTCCGGGCTGACCCAGGCGGCGTGGAAGGCCGCGGATGTCACCCTCCCCCGCACGACCTGGGACCAGGTCGAGGCGGGCACCCGGGTCGCCACCGAGGACCTGCGGCCGGGCGACCTCGTGTTCTTCTACGACGACATCAGCCACGTCGGCATCTACAAGGGCGACGGGATGATGATCCACGCCCCCAAGCCCGGGGCGAACGTGCGCGAGGAGTCGATCTACTACATGCCGATCCACAGCGCCGTGCGCCCGGCGTAGGGGTACGGCCGACGCGGGCCGTGCGCCCGGCGCGGACGTACAGCGGCGAGCCCCTGTGGGACGACTCGCAGGGGCTCGCACGGCAGGAAGGTCAGGGGCTTGCGCGCCGGAGCGGCCAGGGGGCTCGCGCGGCGGGACCGCGGCTCAGACCCAGAGCGTGGCGATGAAGATGTTGGCGAGCGTCAGCCCGCCCACCGCCGCGAAGGCGCCCTTGTCGACCTTCTCCTCGTCGCGCTTGATGTAGACGAGCGCCAGGACGACGACCAGGATCAGCAGCTTCACACCTATTTTGATGTTGTTCACCTCGTGCCCCTGGGCCTGGTGGAGGCCGACCAGCGCGACGCCGGTGACCAGCATCGTGAGCGCGCCGTGCAGCATCGCCGGGACGAACCGGGCCGTGCCCGCGCCCATGGCCTTCATCTGGGTCAGGAAACCGCCCAGCAGCGAGGCGATCCCGATGATGTGCAGGGCGACCAAGACATGAATGAGTACGTCCATGAGGCGCAGCCTAACCCTGCCCATATCACCACTCGACAGGCAGGTGCACGTTCCTGAACCCACACTCGTGTCTGCACCAATTGCCCGACTCTGATGCGCTTCCCCTGATCGATTGGCGACAACGGCACGCCAAATTAGAACAATAAGCGTCATTACGACTCTTTCCCGTGCCCTCGGATTAGCGTCCCTGACCAGGTGACCGGCCACACCCCGCTCCGCATCCGGACAGAGCGCCGGTCACCCCGCCGAGTGCTCCGGCGGCGGACCGCTCCCGTACCGGCGCCCCGCCGCCGGGCCTCGGGCGGGCCCGCCGGTAGTCCCCGACGGGCAGTCGCCAGGAAGGACGCACGCCCCCGTGGCAGCGCATCGGAAACCCAAGCAGCGCCCGTACACCGGCACCGCTGCCCGCACCGCGGCCGCCCTCGCCTTCGCCGGGGCCGCGACCGCTGCCGCTCTGCCGGGCACGGCGCACGCCGATCCCCGGCGGACCCCCGCCCGGGTCGAGGCCGAGGTGGACCGGCTCTACCGCGACGCGGAGGTCGCCACCGAGAAGTACAACGGCGCGAAGGAACGGACGAGGGCCGCCGCCGAGGACGTCGATGCCCTGCGCGACGAGGCCGCCCGCCGCACCGACCGGCTCAACACCGCGCGCAACGCCCTGGGCTCGCTCGCCACCGCGCAGTACCGCAGCGGGGTGCTGAACCCGTCCGTGCAGCTGGCCCTCTCGTCCGACCCCGACCAGTACCTGGAACGCGCTTCGTACGTGGACCGGATCGCCGACCGCCGGGCCGTCGAGGTCGACGCGGTGGAGCGGCAGGTCGCCCGGATCGCCCAGCTGCGCTCGGAGGCCGGGAAGAAACTGGCGGACCTGGAGGCGCGCCGGGCCGAGCTGAGGAAGCACCGGGCGACGATCCGGAGCAAGCTGGCCGAGGCGCGGCGGCTCCTTGCCTCCCTGTCCCCGGCCGACCGCGCCGCGTACGCGGACGGCGCGCGATCCGGTGCCCGCGCCGACCGCGACCTGGCGCGCGGCCCGGTCCTGGCGCCGAACGCCCGCGCCGCCGAGGCCGTGGCGTTCGCGTACGGCGCTCTCGGCAAGCCGTACGTCTGGGGCGCGACCGGCCCGTCCTCGTTCGACTGCTCCGGGCTCACCCAGGCCGCCTGGCGCGCCGCCGGTGTCTCGCTGCCCCGCACCACGTACACCCAGATCAACGCGGGGCAACGGGTGTCGCGCTCCGAACTGGCCCCGGGCGACCTGGTGTTCTTCTACCCGGGCGTCAGCCACGTCGGGCTGTACATCGGCAACGGCCGCATGATCCACGCCCCGCGCCCGGGAGCCCCCGTCCGGATCGCCCCCCTCGACCAGATGCCCTTCGCCGGGGCGACCCGGGTGGCGTAGGCTCCCGAATCCGATCACGCTCCCCGGCCGGCCCGCCACCGGGCCGTACGCACCGGGACGTCACCGGATCAACCGGCCGAAGGACACCCGCACATGACCATGGACGTCGACGTCCAGACCCATGCCCGTACGCTCGCGCTGCGCTCCCCCCACCATCTGCGGGTCGGGCCCTTCACCGTGCGGTACGACCCGGACTGGTCGCTCAAGCACGCCAATTACGCGATTCCCGACCGGGACGCCGAACCGACGGCGGCGGAGGTCGACGCCCTGGTCACGGCGTTCCGCGAGCGCGGGCGGCTGCCCCGGCTGGAGTTCCTGCCCGCTTGGGCTCCGGCGGTCGAACCCGCCCTGCTCGCCGCCGGTTTCACCGTCGAGAACCGCGCCCCGGTCCTGGCCTGCGCCCCGGACGGGCTGCTGCCGCCGAAACCGGTGGACGCCCTCGTGATCGCGGAGCCGGTCACCGACGCAGAGTTCGACGCCGCCGCCCTGGTCCAGCACCACGGCTACGGCGGGACCGGGGAGCCCGAGGGCGGCGAGGCGGCGTGGCTGCGCACGGCGGCCGAGGGCGGCGGGGCCGCCGCGCTCGCCCTGCTCGACGGGGTGCCGGCGGGTGCGGGCGGCTGCTCGGTCCCGGTCGACGGCCTCAGCGAACTGGCCGGGGTCGCGGTCGCCGCCCCGTTCCGCCGCCGCGGCATCGGCGCCGCGCTCTGCGCGCACCTGACGGCGACGGCCTTCGAGCGCGGCTGCCGGGTGGTGTGGCTGGAGCCCGCCGACGCGGACGTGGAACGGATCTACGCGGGCATCGGCTACCGCAGGGTCGGCGAGAAGCTGAACATCTCGCTCACCGGACCGGACACCGCACCCGACGAACCCGATGTCCCGATCGCCCACAACGGGGCGGACGGCTGAGCCACCGCAGCGCGGGAGGACGGAACGGTCCGGGCCACGGATGCGATGTGCCCGGGCCGGGCGCCCCGGGACATATCGCACCGGCCGGGCGTCGGGGCGGCCGGTCCGGGCGCCCCGGGGCCGGCGTTCCGGAGCGGTGTTCCGGTCGTCCCGGGTCGGCCGGTTCAGACCAGCCGTCGGGCCGTCGCCCAGCGGGTCAGTTCGTGACGGTTCGACAGCTGGAGCTTGCGCAGCACCGCCGAGACGTGCGACTCGACCGTCTTCACCGAGATGAACAGCTGCTTGGCGATCTCCTTGTACGCGTAGCCGCGGGCGATCAGCCGCAGCACCTCGCGCTCGCGCTGCGTCAGCCGGTCCAGGTCCTCGTCGACCGGCGGCGCGTCCGTGGAGGCGAACGCGTCGAGGACGAAGCCGGCCAGCCGGGGCGAGAACACCGCGTCGCCCTCCTGGACCCGGAAGACCGAGTCGATCAGGTCGGTGCCGGTGATCGTTTTGGTGACGTAGCCGCGGGCGCCGCCGCGGATGACGCCGATGACGTCCTCGGCGGCGTCCGAGACCGACAGTGCCAGGAACCGTACCGGGTTGTCGACGGCCCCCATCAGCGGGGCGCAGCGGCGCAGCACCTCGACGCCGCCGCCGCCCGGCAGGTGCACATCGAGGAGGACGACCTCGGGGCGGGTCGCCGTGATGACCGTGACCGCCTGATCGACGTCGGCGGCCTCGCCGACCACCTCGACGCCCGTCTCCTCGGTGCGGCCGATCTCGGCCTGGACGCCGGTACGGAACATCCGGTGGTCGTCGACGAGCACGACCCGCACCCGGCGGGCCGGCCCCTGGCTCCCGGCCGTCTCAGTGGTCTCCGTCATCGCTCGCCCTCTCCATCTCCAGCTCGACCTCCGTGCCCCCGCCGGGCACCGGACGCAGTCGCGCCGTGCCACCGTTGCGCTGCATCCGGCCGATGATCGACTCTCGTACGCCCATTCTGTCCCCCGGTACGGAGTCCAGGTCGAACCCCGGCCCCCGGTCGCGCACCGACACGAAGACCGTACGGCCCTCGACCTCCGCGTAGACCTGCACGGCACCGCCCTCGCCACCGTACTTGGCGGCGTTGACCATCGCCTCGCGCGCGGCCTGCATCTGTGCCCCCAGCTTCTCGTCCAGCGGGCAGTCCCCGACGACCACGACCTCCAGCGGGACGCCGTGCTTGTCCTCGACCTCGGCGGCGGCGCGCTTGACCGCCTCGGCGAGGGTCTCGGGTTCGTCGCCCTCCTCCTTGCCGGTGCCCTCGGGGTTGTAGAGCCAGTTGCGCAGTTCGCGTTCCTGGGCGCGGGCCAGTCGGCGGACCTCGCCCGCGTCCTCGGCGTTGCGCTGGATCAGGGTGAGGGTGTGCAGCACCGAGTCGTGGACGTGTGCGGCGACCTCGGCGCGTTCCTGGGCCCTGATGCGCATGGTGCGCTCCTCGGAGAGGTCCTGGGTCATGCGCACGAGGTACGGGCCGGCCAGCAGCGCTATGCCGGTGAGGACGGCGATCGCGGCGGTCAGGACGTTGCCGAGCTGGGCGGCGGAGCCACGTACCACCATGAAGACGGCCAGGCCCAGGCCGACCAGGGCGACCCCGGCGAGCCCCCGGGCCAGGTGCAGGACCCGGCGGCGGTTGCCGGTCTCCATCCAGCGGGCGCGGCGGGCGTTGTCGGCCTGCCGCCACACCAGCACGGAACCGGCACCGATCAGCAGCGCGGGCCAGATGTAACGGTCGGCCCCGCCGCCCATGTCGACGTTGCTGACGAAGATCATCGCGCCGATGAGCAGCGCGATGAGGGCGAAGACCTGTCCCCTGTCGGGTTTGCGGAGCCTGCGTCTGCCGTCCGGTCCGGTCTCGAAGAGGGGGCGCGGGGCCTCCACTCCACCGACACCGAGCGGGACGACGATCCAGAACACGGCGTAGAGCAGCGCGCCGAGTCCCTCGGCGAAGAACAGGCCGACGAATACGAAGCGCACCCAGGCGACGGGCAGCCCGAGGTGTCCGGCGAGACCGCGTGCGACGCCGCCGAGCAGTCGCCCGTCGGCGCTGCGGTACAGCTTGCGTGTCGGCGGCTCCTCCGGCTCGGTCCTGACGGAGCTCATGGCCCGGGGCGTGGCGGCTTGCATGACCCGATGGTCACATGCCTGGAAGGGACGCGGCATCAGGGTCCGTCCCGGACTCCACCCTGAGAGCCCGCCGGGTGGCCTCTGACCGGGCGGCCACGCCCTGGCACGCGCGCTTCCGGCGTTACCGGGATGCCCTCGTAGCTCCTTCCCCAAGCTCTCAAGGAGCAGGGGAGACCCCATCCGAAGACATCCCGGCGCCTTGGAATCGCACGCACCATGCCGCGTCCGCTTTCCGATCGAGGTCACCCGACAGGCTCTGAGGCGCCGCCCCGGCCGTGCGCCCCGTGCCGTCGGCGGCGGGCCTCCCCAGGGGTTCCGTCGGCGAATATCAGGGATCGGCCAGGGTGGGGGCGGGTCCCGGACGCGCGCCCGGCCCGTCACCATGGAGCCATGACCGTTCCCCAGGACACCTCCCCGGGTCTCGCGCCGCCCCCCGAACCGCGACCGCAACTGCGGCGCAGCCCGCGCCAGAAAGTCGTGGCCGGGGTCTGCGGCGGACTCGGCCGGTACTGCGACGTCGATCCGGTGCTCTTCCGGATCGTGCTCGGGGTGCTGTCCGTCACGGGCGGCATCGGGCTGATCTTCTACGGCTTCGCCTGGCTGCTGATCCCGCTGGACGGCGAGGAGGAGAACGAGGCGCGCAGGCTGCTGTCGGGCCGTGTCGAGGGCGCGTCGCTGATCGCGGTGCTGCTCGCGCTGATCGGGTGCGGGCTGTTCCTCTCCATGCTGGGCAACGGCGGCACGCTGGCGTTCTCCGCGATGCTGTCGCTGGCGGTCGTCGGCTTCGCCGTCTGGACGCAGAACCGCAAGGCGGTGGCGCCCCGGGATCCGTCGCACCCGGCGACCGCGCAGGCGGTGGCGGACGCGCCGCCCGAGGTGAAGGCGCCGCCGTCGCCGGGCAGCCCGTCGTGGTGGCGGGCCCCGATCGTCAAGGACGGCACGACGGGGCCGGTGGCGCACGGGTATCTGTGGGGTCCGGCCGACGCGTCGCCCGGCGGGCGCCCGCCGCGCACGCCGGGGTCGGCACCGCGGGATCCGTACCGTGCGCCGCGGCGGGAGCCCGGCACCATGGGCCCGGTCTCCATCGGTGGTCTCGTCTTCCTGCTGGCGCTGATCGCGGGCGGGCTCGGCACGGGACTGACCTGGGAGTCCCAGCCGCTCGGCACGAGCCTGCAGTTCGGTCTGGCCGGGGCGCTCGCGGTGTTCGGGCTCGGGATGCTGGTCAGCTCGTTCCTCGGCCGGACCGGGTTCGGCACGGTCATGCTGGCGATGATCACGGCGGTGCTGCTGGCGGGCGCGTCCGCGCTGCCGAAGGACATCACCACGCAGTGGATGCGCGAGGGCTGGCGGCCCGCCACGGCGGCGGCGGTCCGGTCGGAGTACGCGCTGGGCACCGGGCAGGCGCGACTGGACCTCACCGGGATCAGCGTTCCCGAGGGCGAGACCGTCGCGACGGCGGCAAGGGTCGGTGCGGGCCGTCTGGTCGTCGTCGTGCCGAAGGCGGTCACGGTGCGGCTGAACGCCCGGGCGGGCTTCGGCGACATCACGCTGCCCGTCGACCGCACGGGGGAGGCACCGTCCGGGCCGCCGGGCGACGTGGACGTCAGGCCGTCGCTCAACGAGCACAGGACGCTGCCGCCGGCCCCGGGGAGCAAGCCCGCGGGTACGGTCGAGCTCACTCTGGAGATCGGTATCGGACAGGTGGAGGTCACCCGTGCTGCTTCATGAGATCCGTCCGGGCCGGGCGGTGGCGGGCCTGGTGATGCTCGCCCTGGCGGCGGGCTACGCGGCGGACGCGGCGGGTGCCTGGGACGCCCCGTGGGTCTTCTTCTTCCCGCTGTTCTTCGGCGGCCTCTGGCTGGCCACCACCGTGACCTGGGTGAACTATGTGATCCGTCGCCGTCGTGACGCGCGGAGGGCGTCCACGGAGAACGCCGCGGCCCCGGCGAGCAGCAGCGGCAGCCAGGCCACGAGATAGGCCAGGTCGTTGCCGAAGTAGTACGGCTCGACCTGCCAGCTGACGGTCAGCCACAGGCTCAGCGAGATCAGTGCCCCGCCGAGCGCGGCGAGCCGTGCCCACAGTCCGATGAGGGTGCCGATCCCGACGGCGATCTCGCCGAAGGCGATGGTGTATCCGAAGGCCCCGGGGTTCTTCAGCGCGACGTCGACCAGGGCCGGGATCGCGGACGAGTCGCGCACTCCGCGCATCATCTCGCCGATGGAGCCCGAGCCGCTCGCGCGGAAGAATCCGTCGGTCATCAGCTTGTCGATCCCGGCGTAGACAAAGGTGGCGCCGAGGAAGATCCGCAGCGGCAGCAGTGCGTGCTCCCGTGCGAGTTCCTTGAGCCCCCGCGCCCCGCCCGGACTGCCCATCGTCACTCCGTAGCCGCGCAGACCCGGCAATTCCTGCAAACCTTGCATGTGACTGCCCATCCTTCCGTAATCCCGTCATCAGACGATACGTAGAAGGGGCAACACGGCGCTCCCCCCGATGGGCCGTCCGGCCGGAAGATCCGTCGGCGGGACCGCCATCGGTATGAAGCACCGTCAGCGGGAGGCCCCCGCGGCGCCGGGTCCGCAGGCCGCGCGGCCGGCGGTCAGTCCGTCACCTCGATCTCCACCGGGTTCGTCTCCACCCCGGCCGCGGTCACGACCTGCACCTCCACCCGGCCCGGCTCCACGTCCACCGGTACCGGAACGGTGAGCACGCCGTCCGTCGGGTTGGCGAAGCCGCCGGTGACCGGGACGAGCGGTACGTGCACATGGACCCGGCCGATCCGCACGACCATGCCCGCCAGCCGGTCCGGAGTCCCGGCGCCGGGCGGCACGAATCCGGCGCCCCGGATCTCGATGTCGTCACCGGTACGGATCGGCGCGTCCAGGTCCCCGGCCTCCCGGGACCGGACCACCGAGAGGACCACCGGGCGCCCGCCCTCCGTGTACTTCCCGGCGAAGTACACGACCGCCGAGACGGCGACCAGCAGCGCGAGCCCCCAGGGCAGGTCGGGCAGCTGCTCGGGCCTGCGGGCCAGCCGGATCGCGGCGAACAGCACCGCGACGGTGCTCACCAGCACGTACTGCACGTCCGTGAAGCTGCCCCGCCCCGAGTCGTCGGTGAGCAGATCGGCGGCGCGCGGCCGCTCGGCCCGCAGTTTCTGGAGCCGCCCGGAGAGGGCCCGTACGCCCACCACCCGGCGCACGATCACGGCGACGGCGCACACCAGCGCCAGCACGGTCACCACCCCGGCGCCCCTGGCCAGGTCCAGTCCCTCGATCAGCACGTCGCGCTCGGCGTGGTCGGAGGCGCCGGCCAGCTGGAGCGCCAGCACGAGCACGGAGAACACGGCGAGCAGCACCCAGGACGCCGCGACCGCCCGGGAGGTGGAGAGCCGGTTGTCCTCCCCTGTCACCGGGGCGAGCAGACCGCCGCGGGCCCGGTGGACGTGGGCGGCGCCGGTCAGCAGGGCCGCGGTGACCACTCCGGCGATCAGGCCGGCCGTACGGGCGTTGCTCCAGCCCGCGCCGATGGCGGTGGCGGTCTCGGCGACGACCAGCACGGCCACGCCTCCCCACACCGCGATCAGGGTGCGCCGCCATACCCGGTACAGCCAGGCGTCCCCCGCCTCCCGGCCCCGTTCGGCGACGGTCCTGGCCGACTGGGTCAGCTCGTCCGACACCCACTGCCGGGTCGCGGAGACGGACTGTGCGACCCCCGGCGGCACCCCCTGCCCCGCGGCGAATTCGTCCCGTTTGGCGAGGAAGGCCGCCACCGCGCGCCGATGGCCCTCGCGTGCCCCGTGCGGGCAGCCGCCGCACGTACAGCCGCCGCCGTGCGTGCCGCTCGCCCTCGCCTCGTCCAACGCCACGGAGAACGCCGCCCTTTCCAGCCCCGATCCAGCCACGGTCCAGTCAACTCGACTGTTATTGCTGCGAATTGTGCCGTACGGAAGAGCCTCGGGCTGCATCGGGGAGACGCACCGGCACACATCGCAAAAATGTGCGAGTGATCCGGCCGTCAGAAGTCGCCCGATGTCACCAGAAGATGCGACTTGCCGACGCGTCAGAAACCACGGCTGATCCGGCGCCAGAGCGGCTGGTAGTTGGTCCAGGCCACCAGGTCGCCGCCCAGATGCTCCCGTGTGGCGACGGCGTCCCGGTGGCCGATCGGCACCGGCTTCCCGGCGGCGCGCACGGCCAACTGCACCTGGCAGCAGCGTTCCAGGGAGATGAACCACCACGCGGCGGCGTCCACCGTGCCGCCGACGGTCAGCAGCCCGTGGTTGCGCAGCACGATCGCCTTGCGCCTGCCGAGCGCCGCCGCGATCCGGCGCCCCTCCTCCGCGTCGACGACGACCCCGGTGCAGGCGTCGTAGAGAGCATGGTCCTCGTAGAAGGCGCAGGCCTCCTGGGTGATCGGTTCGACGAGCTCACCGAGCGCGGACAGGGCCCGCCCGTGCACGGAGTGGGTGTGCGCGACGGCGACGACATCGGGGCGGGCCCGGTGCACCTGCGCATGGACGGCGAACGCGGCCTGGTTGACGTGGTGTTGCCCCTCGACGACCTGGCCGTCCCCGTTCACCAGGATCAACTCGTCCATGGTGATCCCGTCGAAAGGAACCCCGAAGGGATTGACCCAGAAGCAGTCGGCGAACTCCGGGTCACGCGCGGTGAGATGGCCCGAGACACCGTCCTCGTACCCGTACTCACCGAACAGCCGGAGCGCCCCGGCCAGCCGCTCCTTGCGGTGTGCACGCTCCTCCCGCACCGACTCGTGGACGGGCGGCATCGCGAAGTGGAGCCGGTCCACGGGTACGGGCGTGGGCTCCGGCATGTGCTCGGGCGTGGGCTCGGGCATGACGCCTCCTCGGCTCCCAGGACGTAGGGAGGCGGAAGCTACCGCTGGTCGCGACAAGTGGCCAGGGGTGCCGGGGAGCCGACCGCGCCGAGGACGGTACGGCGGGGCGGGGCGCCCCTCACAGCTCCCGTTGCCGCCGCTGGTTGATCGTGGTGAGATCGACGTCCAGCGGAAAGGGGACGTCCAGTTTCAGCCTGTTGCGGTGAATACCGGTCGCTGTGTACGCCCTCAGCGCAGGGTCGAGCTCGTAGACGTACACGAGGGGGAGACCGTCCGCCCCTTCCTCCACCCGCCAGAAGTGCGCAACTCCGACAGCGGCGTACTTCCGGGGCTTGACCTCGCGGTCCCGGTCCCTGGATTCGTCCGAGACGACCTCGACCGCCAGTACGACATCCTCCGGGCCGACCGATGTGTGCTGGGGTCCCGTATCCACTCCGAACGGGACCACCAACAGATCCGGCTCCGGCCTGTTGCGACCGTCGATCCTGACGCTGAACTCTCTGAAGACATCAAGATCGTCCGGTGCTTGATCAAGCAGGCAGTGTTCCAGCAGACGCGTGGTGCGCATGTGAAACCTGGTCTGCGGACTCATGAAGACGAGACTCCCGTCGATCAGCTCGGTGTGAGGCGGCAGGTCCGGAAGCCGGTCGAGGTCGTCCGCCGTCCACCCCTCGGGCGGAGGGACGGGGTAGTGGTACTTCTCGTTCAGCTCATGCTCGGGTGCGGCGCTCATGATTGCTCCCATGGGGCAGAGTCTCGTCTCCTCAGCCAGCGTACCCAGCACGAACGGCGATGCCGCCGCCCAACGAATGAGCGACGGCATCGGCGTTGACCCTGCTGAGGGGGCATCCCGGGCGCTGGGCGCGGGGATCACTCCCACTCGATGGTGCCCGGCGGCTTGCTCGTCACGTCGAGCACGACCCGGTTGACATCGGCCACCTCGTTGGTGATACGGGTCGAGATCTTGGCGAGGGTCTCGTACGGGAGGCGCGACCAGTCTGCGGTCATGGCGTCCTCGGAGGAGACCGGGCGCAGCACGATCGGGTGGCCGTAGGTGCGGCCGTCGCCCTGGACGCCGACGGAGCGGACGTCGGCGAGCAGGACCACCGGGCACTGCCAGATCTCGCGGTCCAGGCCGGCCTCCGTCAGCTCCTCGCGGGCGATGGCGTCGGCCTCGCGGAGCAGGTCGAGCCGCTCCCGGGTGACCTCGCCGACGATCCGGATGCCGAGCCCCGGGCCGGGGAACGGCTGGCGCTGGACGATCTCCTCGGGCAGGCCGAGCTCCTGTCCGACCATCCGGACCTCGTCCTTGAACAGCTTGCGCAGCGGCTCGACGAGCTGGAACTCGATGTCCTCGGGGAGACCGCCGACGTTGTGGTGGGACTTGATGTTGGCGGTGCCGGTGCCGCCGCCGGACTCGACGACGTCCGGGTAGAGCGTGCCCTGGACGAGGAACGCGACGTCCTCGCCGTCGGCGGCGCCCTCGGCGATGATCTCGGCCTGCGCCTGCTCGAAGACGCGGATGAACTCGCGGCCGATGATCTTCCGCTTCTGCTCGGGGTCGGAGACCCCGGCCAGCGCGCTCAGGAACCGCTCCGAGGCGTCGACGACCTTCAGCTGGACGCCGGTGGCGGCGACGAAGTCCTTCTCGACCTGCTCGGTCTCGCCCTTGCGCATCAGGCCGTGGTCGACGTACACGCAGGTCAGCTGGGAGCCGATGGCCTTCTGCACGAGGGCGGCGGCGACCGCGGAGTCCACCCCGCCGGACAGGCCGCAGATGGCGCGCTTGCTGCCGACCTGCTCGCGGATCACGGCGATCTGCTCCTCGACCACGTTGCTCGTGGTCCAGGTCGGCTCGATGCCTGCGCCGCGGTAGAGGAAGTGCTCCAGGACCTGCTGGCCGTGCGTGGAGTGCATGACCTCGGGGTGGTACTGGACGCCGTAGAGCTTCTTCTCGTCGTTCTCGAAGGCGGCGACCGGGACGACGTCCGTGGACGCGGTGACGGTGAAGCCCTCGGGGGCGGCGGAGCAGGCGTCGCCGTGCGACATCCAGACCGACTGCTCGGCGGGCGTGCCCTCGAACAGCGTGGAGCCGTTCTTGGTGACGGTGAGCGGGGTGCGGCCGTACTCGCGGGCGCCGTTGTCGTCGACGGTGCCGCCGAGCGTGGTCGCCATCAGCTGGAAGCCGTAGCACATGCCGAAGACCGGCACCCCGGCCTCGAACAGCGAACGGTCGAGCGTGGGCGCGCCTTCCGCGTACACCGACGAGGGGCCGCCGGACAGGATGATCGCCCGCGGGTTCTTGGCCAGCATCTCGGCCACCGGCATCGTGGACGGGACGATCTCGCTGTAGACCCGGGCCTCGCGGACGCGACGGGCGATGAGCTGGGCGTACTGGGCGCCGAAGTCGACAACGAGAACCACGTCGGTCGCGCTGTCGGGAGCGGCGGGGGGTGCTGCTGGCACGGGGGCGGCCTTCCGGCGGTGAACGGTGGAAAGGGGGTCGGTGCTGTCGATTCTACCGGGGGTGCGGAGTCGGCCGTCGTCCCCGTGGGCGAGCCCGCCCTCCCGTACCGGCGGAGGGGGCGGGTGCCGTGCCGTTCCCCCACGTACGGGACCGGGCGTCGCGCGGGTACGGGAGGACCGGTCGCGCGGGGCGGGGGCCGGAGGGACGGGTCTCAGCATCCGGTCGCGCTTGGACAGACCGCGCGGGCGGTCCATACTGAGCCCTATGCGTCAGCACACGACCTTCGTCTTTACCTATGGCATCCGGCCCGCCGGCTGCCATGGTCGTGCTGCTTGATCCACTGACAAGCAACGTCCCAGGCGCCCCGGGCCGAAAGGCCCGGGGCGCCTCGGCGTTTCCGGACCGGTCGGCTCCGGGGACCGCACCCGCACCCCACGAGGAGTCCCCGCCATGACCAGCACCGCCCCCGCCGCCACCGCCCAGGCCGACACGGACGCGAGGAGCGTCACGGACACGCAGAGCCCCGAGGAGAGGACCGGCGCGCGCACCCAGGAGGCCGCCGCGCTGATCGCCGAGGCACGGTCCCGGATCGACACCCTCGACGACCGCATCATCGGTCTCGTCCAGGAACGGATGGCCGTCTCGGCCGTCATCCAGGAGGCACGGATCACATCCGGCGGCCGTCGCGTCAACCTCTCCCGCGAGATGGAGGTCCTCGGCCAGTACCGGGACGCGCTCGGCAAGCCCGGCACCTCCCTCGCCATGACCCTGCTGGAGCTGTGCCGCGGCCGGGTCTGACGGCGCTGCCGCCCAGAGGGTGCGGGCGTATCCCAGTTCGGACCCGCTCTCACCCGTACGGCGCGTGACCGGGTCCGCGACGGCTTCGTTGGTCCCGGTGTCCGTGCCAGCCAGGGGCGGCTCTGGAAGGAAACCACGCGTGGCTCCGCCGGGACGTGAGGCGTACCGCAGGTACGCCGTGGGACCACGGCCCGGCGTGCGTGACCGGTCGGCAGGGGACAGCAGTCCGGTCACCCACGCGGTCGACTCCGGGGACGCCCGGAGCCGACCGCGTCCGGTCGGGAACGGTGCGTACCGCAAGGGCCCGTACGGCCCCGGCCCCGGCTCCCGGGCACCGACCCGATATCGATGCGCGAAGGGCCCCGCCAGCCGTGTCCGGCACGGCGGGGCCCTCGCTCATGCCCTCTCCACGCCGATGTGACGGCCAGGCCGGAGCGACGGGCCGGAACGATGTGACGGGCCGGGCCGGCGTGAGTGGCGTCATATCCGGGTTTTGTGAGTCTTCGGGCAACCATTGCGGCGAACCGCAGGTCAACCATGCGCAGGGCCGGTCACGCCCGGTGAGGGCGCGAGGTGCGTGGAAGGGCTGCGCTCGGAGGGGGTGCAGCCCTTTCGGCCCCTTCTGCCGCTTCCGCCCCAGAGGTCACGTGCGTCATTGCAGTCGCAGCGCACTCACTACACACCGTGTTCATCGCGACGCACTCGTCACGCTCACAGCACTCACAACGCTCACCGCACTCACGACGCGCACGACGCATGCAGCGCCCACGGCACTCACAGCGCTCACGGCTTCTTCTTCGGCGGGACCGTCGGCATGCCGAGAAAGGGCAGTCTGAGCGCGCCGAAGGCATCCTTCGGCACGGCGGGCGACCGGGGCTCGACCGGGGCCAGCCGTTCGTACGCCTCGCCCTGCGCCGGGCGCGGGTCCTCCTCGCCCTTGTTGGGCCAGAAGGACATCGCGCGTTCCGCCTGTGCCGTGATGGTGAGCGACGGGTTGACGCCGAGGTTCGCGGAGACCGCGGCACCGTCGACCACCGATATGCCGGGGTGTCCGTAGAGGCGGTGGTACGGGTCGATGACCCCTTCCTCGGCGCTCGCGCCGATCGGACAACCGCCGAGGAAGTGCGCGGTGAGCGGCATGCCCATCAGTTCGCCGACGTTCGAGCCGGCGAAGCCGTCGATCTCCTCGGCGAGCAGCGTGGCGCCGCGCGTGGCCTCCTCGATCTGCGTCGGGTTGGGGGCGCCGTGCCCCTGCCGCGCGGTGAGCAGTCCCTTGCCGATGCCTCCCGGCTTGCGGTACGTCGTCAGGGAGTTGTCCAGCGACTGCATGACGAGCCCGATGATGGTCCGCTCCGACCAGCGGCGGTTGGACAGCGAACGGACGGCGAGGGCGGGGTGCCGGGCGACGTTGGCGAGCCAGCCCAGCACCCGGCGGCCACCGTGCGGTGCCTGGCCGCCGTAGGGCACCTGGAGGATGGACAGCGCGCCCATCGCGTTGGAGCCCTTTCCGTAGCGGACCGGCTCGATGTGGGTGTTCTCGTCGGGGTGGATCGACGAGGTGATCGCGACGCCGCGGGTGAAGTCGGCGCGCGCGGCGCCGTGCTTCCTGCGGTAGCGCCGGTCGGTGGTCTGCGAGCCGACGATCGCCTCGGAGTTGGTACGGGTCAGCTCGCCGAGCCGGTCCGGGATCCGGGGCAGCAGCCCCCGGTCCTTCATGGTGTGCAGCAGGGTCTGGGTCCCGTACGTACCGGCCGCCACGACCACCTGGCGGGCGCGCAGCCGGGTGGGCCTCGCCCTGCGGCGGCGGTCGGTGGGGACGGTGAGGACGCGGTGGCCGCCCTCCGGATGGTCGCTGATCGCGACGACGGTGGTCATCGGGTGGATGACGGCCCCGGCCTTCTCGGCGAGGTGGAGGTAGTTCTCTTCGAGAGTGTTCTTCGCGCCGTGGCGGCAGCCCGTCATGCACTCGCCGCACTCGGTGCAGGCCCGGCGTGCGGGGCCCGCGCCGCCGAAGTACGGGTCGGCGACCGTGCCGCCGGGCTCCGCCCGCGCCGTGCCGTCGGAGTCCTCGCCGTCGCCGAAGAACACGCCGACCGGGGCGAGGTGGAAGGTGTCGCCGACGCCCATGGCCTGCGCCGCCGCCTTCAGATGGACGTCGGAGGGGGTCGTCGTCGGGTTGAGCCGGACCCCGAGCATCCGCCTGGCCTGGTCGTAGTACGGCTTCAGCTCGTCCTGCCAGTCGGTGATGGACGCCCACTGACGGTCCTCGAAGAACGCCGCCGGCGGCACGTACAGGGTGTTGGCATAGTTGAGCGAACCGCCGCCGACGCCCGCGCCGGCCAGCACCATCACGTTGCCGAGCAGGTGCACGCGCTGGATTCCGTAGAGGCCGAGGGACGGGGCCCACAGGTAGTTCTTGAGGTCCCAGGAGTTCTTGGGGAGGGTGCCCCGGGTGAAGCGGCGGCCCGCTTCCAGGACCCCGACGCGATACCCCTTCTCCGTCAGCCGGAGGGCCGACACCGCCCCGCCGAAGCCCGAACCGACGACGAGCACGTCGTAGTCGTACGCGGTGTCGTCGTCGGTCCCTTCCCCGGACATGGCCTCTTCCGGAGAGGCGGTCGCGTTCCGGGAAGCGGTCCGGTTCCGGGCAGGGCTGTCCTCGGGCATGGCTCTCCTCGGTACGAAAAGACTCAGAGCGAAAAGGCTCGGTACGGAAGGCTCGGTGCGGAAAGGGCGGAAAGCGGGGCGGCACGGAGGCCGTCAGCGCAGGCGGAACGCCTTCATCGCCTTCAGGCTGCGCGTCATGAACGCCGCGTACCCCGCGTCGTCCATGCCGAACGAGGGCGCGAGCGGGATCAGCCGCTGCTGGGCGACGGTCTGTGCCTCGGTGTACTTGAGGATGCCCTCGGAGCCGTGCCGACGGCCGAGACCGGAGTCCTTCATGCCGCCCATCGGCGACTGCACGCTGCCGTACGCGGGGGCGTACCCCTCGTTGATGTTGACCGTGCCGGTCCGCAGCCGGGCGGCGACCCGGTGGCCGCGCGCGGAGTTCCTGGTCCAGACGCTCGAGTTCAGGCCGTACGGCGTGGCGTTGGCGAGGGCCACGGCCTCGTCCTCGTCACGGAAGCGGTAGAGGGACACCACCGGTCCGAAGGTCTCCTCGGAGCAGACCGCCATCGGCGCCTCGACGCCGTCGAGGATGGTCGGCTCGTGGAACAGCGGGCCGATGTCGGGGCGGGCGACGCCGCCCGCGACGACCGTGGCACCCTTCTCGACGGCTTCGGCGACGTGCCTGGTCACGGTCTCCAGCTGACGTTCGCTCACCAGGGAGCCCATGTCGGCACCGTAGGCGAGGGCGCTGCCGAGTCGCATCGCCTTCGTGCGGGCGGCGAAGCGGGCCACGAACTCGTCGGCGACCGACTCGTGGACGTACAGCCGCTCGATGGAGATGCAGAGCTGACCCGCCGAGGAGAAGCAGGCACGGACGGCACCCGCGGCGGCCTTCTCCACGTCGGCGTCCTCCAGCACCAGCATCGCGTTCTTCCCGCCGAGCTCCAGCGAGACCCCGACCAGCCGCGCCGCCGCGCCCTGTGCGACCTCGCGGCCGGTGCGGGTGGAACCGGTGAACGAGACGTAGTCGGCGTGCTTGACGACCTCCGGGCCGACGACCGGTCCGTCACCGAGGACGACCTGGAAGACCTCGGCGGGCAGCCCGGCCTCGATCAGCAGGTCCCGGGCCCACAGGGCGGTGAGCGCGGTCTCCGTGTCGGGCTTCATCACGACGGCGTTGCCGGAGACGAACGCGGGCAGGGCGTCCCCGACGGACAGTTCGAGCGGATAGTTCCACGGCGCGATCTGGCCGACGACACCGCGCGGCTGGCGCAGTTCGGTCACCTTCGTGAGGGTCGGCACGACCCCGGTGTGCCGCTTCGGCCGCAGATACGCGCCGGCCCGGCGCCCGTAGTGCCGGGCCGCGACGGCGACGGCCTGCACCTCCTCGTGGGCGTGCAGCCTGGCCTTGCCGGTCTCCAGCTGGATGAGGTCGAGGACCTCGGCCTGGCGGCTGAGGACGAGGTCGTGGAAGCGGAGCAGGACGGCGGCACGGGCGCGGACGGGGGTCGCGGCCCAGGCGGGCTGGGCGGCACGGGCCCGTTCGAAGGCGCCCGCCACGTCCTCGGGCGTGGACTCGGGCAGATCGGCCAGCTTCTCCCCGGTGAAGGGGGTGTGGTTGGCGGTGCGGCCGGAGCCGGCCACGTCACGGGTCAGCCGGGCGACCAGGTCGGGCGTCACCACGTCGGCGGCGGTGCGTACGCCCGCCGGGGCTGCGGCCACGGGGTTGGTGCCGACCGGGGTCGCGGAAGTGCCGCCGGCCGGGGCCGCGGGGGTGGGCTGGGGGGCCTGCGAGTCCGTCATGAGGCCGAGAGTACGTCCACCCGACCACTTTGGGTACCCGTGGGTAACAGGTTTTCACACACCCCACAAAGACGCCAGCGATCACTGGCAACAAAGCCCCTGATCAGGCACCCTTCACCACCAGGAGACCCAACCCGGAGCCCGGTCGGGAGCCGTCCGACGGCCGTCGGACGACCATCCGGCAGTCGGTCACCCGGCAGCCGTCAGTCGGACTCGTCGGGCGCGCGCCAGCCGCGCAGGATCGTGTCGAACTGCGCCCGGGTCGTGTCCCAGTCCTCCGCCGGTCCCGTCATGTACAGCGCGTACTCGGGGCCGCCCGTCTCCCCGAAGTACATCTGGTCGATCGCGTGGCGCGGCCCCGGATGGTTCTTCGTCTCCGTCCAGGTGAACTCCCAGAGCGAGCCGGGCCGGTCCCGGTAGGTGTTGGAGTGCAGGGTCACGCGCTCGTACCCGGGGAGCCGTTCGGAGAGCTGCTTCTCCAGGTTCAGCATGTGCATGTACGAGTTCTCGTAGTCGGGCTCCGGGTCGACGCTGATCCGGATGTAGTGCAAGCCGTTGTCCGGGGTGTAGTCGATCTGATTGCCGTCCGCCCGGCGCTCCCAGCCGTCCGGCACGGTCAGGCTGAAGCCCTCGGGGTCGTCCACCCGGTGCCAGCCGTCGGGTATCTCCTTGGCCCCCGTCCTCTTGCGCGAGGGATCGGGCTTCTCCGAGGGGCTGTTCGCCGGCTCGGTGGGGGTACCGGGCGCGTGCCTGCCCGTACCGCCCTGCCGGGCCGTGGTGTCGTCGCCACGGTCCATGTACCTCATCGCGACGAGTCCCGCGCCGCCGCCGATCAGCGCGGCGGCGACGAGGACCAGCACCGCCGTACGCCACCGGCCGCGGCTGCGCCGGGTCACCGGGGCCGATGTCGGGCCGTTCACCGGGCCCGCGGCGGACTCACCGGGAGGGTGCGGCAGTTGGGCCGTGCCGGCCGCCCCCGTCTCGCCGGGTGCGGCGCCCGGGTCGGCGGTGACCGGGCCGAGCGTGCGCAGGACCTCGTCGGGGACGCGCTGCGTCGGCACGTACGCCTGTGCCGCCCGGGGCTCGCGGCCCTCCATGGCGTCGAGCAGCATCCGTTCCGTCTCCGCCGCCGACGGCCGGTCCTCGGGCTCCTTGCGGAGCAACGCGGTGATCACGGGGCCGAGCGGGCCCGCGCGCCCCGGCGGCGGCGGTTCCTCGGTGACGACGGCCTGCATGGTGGAGATCGGGGACGTGCGCCGGAACGGCGAGCGGCCCTCGACCGCGGTGTAGAGCGTGGCGCCGAGCGACCACAGGTCGGAGGCCGGGCCCGGATCGCCGCCCCGTACCCGCTCCGGCGCCAGGTAGTCGATGGAGCCGACGAGTTCACCGGTCCTGGTGATGGTCGAGTCGCCCTCGATGGCCGCGATCCCGAAGTCGGTGAGCAGTACCCGGCCGTCGGCGGCGAGGAGTACGTTGCCGGGCTTCACATCGCGGTGCAGGACCCCCGCGGCGTGTGCCGCGCGCAGGGCGCCCAGCACGTGCAGGCCGATCCGGGCGGCCTCGCGCGGCTCGATCTCGCCGGTCTTCTTGGCCGCGTCGGCGAGCGAAGGCCCGTCGACGTACTGCATGACGATCCACGGCCGGTTGTCGTACTCGATCACGTCATGGACGGTGACCACGCCCGGGTGGGTGATCCGGGCGGCGGCGCGCGCCTCCTTCTGCGTGCGCGCGTGCAGGACGATCCGGTCCGCCTCGGCGACGTACTGTCCGGCCGTCAGTTCCTTGACCGCGACCGTGCGGTGCAGCACCTCGTCGTGGGCGCGCCAGACCTTGCCCATGCCGCCGCGCCCGAGGACCTCGCCCAGCCGGTACCTCCCGGCCAGCACCAGTCCCGCGTCCGTACCCTGTGCTCGTTCCACGTGATCCCCGCCCCGTTCCCTCGGAGGCCAGATTACGGAGGGGCCCTCGGCCACGGAACCTCGCATCCCCGTGGTGACCGCACTGTGATGCTTGTCGCTCGCTCCGCCTTCTGCCGCGCGGCGGACCGGAAGGGCTCAGCGCGTCACCCGGTAGGAGCCGACGGCCTGTTGGTAGATGTCCGAGATCTCGTCGCGCCGGTTCTCCGGGCCGATGACCTGGACGACGTGGTACCGGCCGTCGACGATCATCGCGAGATTACGGGCGTACACCTCACGGCCGTTCGCGTCCTGCCAGGTGAACTGGCCCTCGGCCATGGTCTGCCGGCCGACGTCGATCCGGCGCAGCCCGCTCGACCCCGACCAGCCGGACTCGCGGAACGGTCGCAACTCCCGTTCCTTGTCCGCCTGGTACGCCAGGGGGTCGGCGCCCTCGGTCTCGACCGAGTCGCGCCCGGGGACGACGAGCAGGGTGAACCCGTCGCCTTCGTAACGGATCTGACGGTCCGCGTTGGCGGGGGTGCGCCGCCAGCTCTTGAGGACGCCGACCTCGAAGCCCTCCGGGTCCTCGCGCAGGGCGTATCCGGCGGCGAGGGCCACGGCGGAGCGGGTGGTCTGGGGCTGCTGGGCGCCGCCGGGCCGCGCGGAGGGCTGGTCGCCCGATGCTTCCGTGCCGCCCCGCGGCGCGCCGGACGCCGACGTGTCCGGGCCGCTGGTGCCGGGTTCGGCGCCGGTCCTGTCGTCCGCCTCGGGCATGAACAGCACGGCGTATCCGACGGCGGCGGCCAGGGCCAGCAGGATCAGCACCAGGAGGAGGCGTCCGAGCCGCCTCGGCGAGCGTGCCTCGCCGTACGGTGAACCGGGCGGCGGGGTGCGCAGCGCCTTGGGGCCCTTGGGTTCGCGCGGCGCCCGGGCCGTCCGGGGCGCCTTCTCCGGCCGGGGACCCTGCTCCTCGCGGGGCGGCCCGGTGCGCTCCGGCCGTTCGCGGGTGTGCCGGTGGCGGCCGTGGGCCGCGCCCCGGCCGAAGCGACGCCTGCGGACCAGTTCGCCGCGGCGGCGCACGACGGGGAGCCGGGTGGCGTCGGCGGACGGCAGCGGCACGACGTCCAGACCGGCCTCGGGTTCGGGCGCGGACCGCACGAGGGAACGCAGCCAGCCGCTCAGTTCCTCGACGTCCGGCCGGTCGGTGGGGTCCTGGCGCAGCAGCGACTCCACGACGGGGCGCAGCGGGCCGCACTCCTCGGCGAAGGCGGGCGGTTCCCCGCACACCATCTGGACCAGTTCGGCGGCGTTCTCCTCGGGGTACGGGGCGTGGCCCTGGACGGCGCGGTAGAGCAGCGCGCCGAGCGCCCAGAGATCGGTGGCGGGGCCGATCGGTGGGGCCAGCCGCCAGTTCTCGTGTATGGGACCGCCCTGTTCGGGCGCCCAGCGCTCGGTGACCGCGCCGACGACGGCGATGCGGGCCTGCCGGGCGCGCTCGGCGGCGAGCGGGGTGTCGGGGCCCCGGTACGGGGTGTCGTCGGCGTGCCCGCTCGTCACGAGGTCGTCCCAGCGGCCGGGGCGGTGCTCCTGCCCCGAGTGGTGTGCCGGGAGCACCGGGACCGGGCCCCAGGTGTCCGTGTGCGCGGCGGACTCGCCGGTGCCTCCGGCGGGGACGGGGCGGCCGTCCCCGGGGCCGTCGCTCCAGATGCCGGTGAGGTGCATCCGGCGGGCGGGGGGCAGGAGTCCGTCCTCGTCCCCGTCGTCGTGACCGGTGCCGTCGTGGTCGTCGTAGCCGTCGGCCTCGTCGCCGTACGCGTCACCGTAGGGGGCGTCGCCGTACGGGGCCTCGGCGCGCGGGTCCTCGGCGTACAGGGCGTTGGCGTACGCGTCGCGGTTGTACGGACCGTCAGTGTGCGGGGCCTCGGCGCGCGGGCCGTCGGCGTACGGGTCCGCGGTGTCCGGGTGGTCGTCCGGCCGGGCGGGACGCCCGACGGGGAGCGGAGCCGTGTCCGCCGCGTCACCGGAGGACTCCCCCGAACCGGCGCGGCGTCGCTCCTCGCTGATCCGTGCGGCGGCGCGGGCCCCCTCGCGGTAGGCGGCTATCGCCCCGGCTCGCTCGGCCCGCGACCGCTCGGTACCGTCCGCCTCGGGCGCGGGCGCCGGGAGCGCGGGGCCCACCGGCCGTCGCACGGCCTCCAGTTCACCGGCCGAGCCGCTCCACGCGTCCCGCCGGACCGCGTCTCCGCGCCCGGCGTCGTCGCCGTCCCGGCCCCCGTACGCATCGCCGTCTCCGTACGCATCGCCGTCTCCGTACGCGTACGTGTCGTGGTCACCATCGGCCTCGTGGGCCTCATGGACCTCGCGGGCCTCGTCGTCCGCGTCCCCGTGCGCGTCGTCGTCGGCGTCACCGTCCGTCCGGCCCTTCTCGACGGACACCGGTCCGGGCGAGGCCGGCAGCTCCGCCGGGGGCGGCGGCAGGGACGGCCGGGGCGGGGCGAACACCCCGGCCGGATCCGCCCCGCCCGCCGGGCGGCCGTAGGAGAGTTCCTCCTCGTCGTCCGGCCGGGGCGTCGACACGTACCCGCAGAGCGCCTCCTCCGCCGCCCCGGCAGCCAGGCCGGTCAGCACGACGCGTCCGTCGTCGCAGATCAGCACCGTGCGGACGGTGATGTTGCGATGGGTCCAGCCGTGGGCGTGCAGCACCCGCAGCGCGGTCAGCACGTCGGAGCCGATCTCGGCGGCGCGGAACGGGTCGAGCGGACGCTCCGCGAGCAGCGCCGCGAGCGGGCGGGCCGCGACGAACTCGCTCACGATCCAGAGCGATCCGGCCTCCGCGAACACGTCGAAGACCTGGTCGAGTCTGGGGTGGTCGGGGATCCGGGCCGCCGCCTGCGCCGCCTCGACGGCCCGCCGCACCGCCGGGTCCGCGGGACGTCGCACGGCCCGCCCGGCGACCTGCCGGACCGAGGGCACCGGGCCCTCCGCGTCGAGCACCTCGGCGTCCACCACCTCGGGCAGCGGCACCTGACGGATCAGCACCTCCTGCCCGCTGTAGGTGTCGAACGCCCGGGTCTCGACCAGTTCGTACTCATCGGACGGAGGCAGCGGAAGGCGGTAGCGGTCGGCGAGCACCCGACCCATGTAGTCGTTCATGACGCCTCCCCAGAGCGTGCCTACCCCCGGCCATGAAGACCACTCGCACACGTCAACCACGTGCGCTCGGCGTGCGGTTGACCGACTGTCCCATCGTGTACGGTCCCAGGTTCTCACGATACGTGGCGCGTGACAGCACCGCGCCGGGGGCGGCATCCCGGCGCTCCCCCGCCCGCGGGTCAGTCGGTGGGTTCGAAGGTGCCGAGCGCGGTGGCGCGCAGGGTCCGGCACTCCTCGTCGTCCCATTCGCTCGCCGGACAACTGATCATGATCGCGTAACCGTGCTTCGCGTCGACCTTGAATCCCCGGTTGAGCACGCGGACCCGCTCGCCCTGCTGGATGCGCTCGAACTGCCAGTCGGCGACCGTCGGATAGCCGTTGTAGTCGACCTTCTTCACGCCCAGGTGGCGGTAGCCCTTGCTGGTGGCCGCGACACCCGTCTTCGCGGCGTTCCAGGCCGCGGCCGCGTCACCGCCGGGCGAATCGGTGTAGTCGACCTGGAGGCGCGGGAAGCCGCCGTCGGTGTTGTAGATGGCACCCGAGTTGCTGCCGGCCGTGCGGTCGAACCGGAAGTCCTCGGGCATCGCGATGGAGAAGTGGAACTTCTTGTTGGCGACGGCCTTGTAGCCCTCGGGCAGCGCGTCGTCCGGCTTGTCGTCCTTCGAACCGTCCGTCCCCGTGTCCGGGCCGTCGCCCCGGCCCTTGTCCTGGCCCGCGCCCTTGTCCTGGTCCGGGGCGCCGCCGTCCGCGGGCTTGGCGCCGTCGCCGCTGTCGGCGTCCGGGGAGCTGCCGGAGGCCCCGGCCGAGGTGGCCTTGTCGTTCTTGCCGTTGCCGGCGCTCGCGTCCTTCTTGTCGTCGCCGTTGCCGAGCGTGAGTGCGAGGACCGTGGCGGCGACGGCTAGCACGATCACGGCCGCGATGACGGCCAGGGTGCGGCGCGGCACCACGTCCGTGAGGGACGCGCGGGGCGGGGCGGCCGGGGACGTGGCCTGGCGCTGCGGCGGTACGGCGGCGGCCGCGCCTCCTGCCGCGCCCGCCCCCTTCGCCGCTCCCGCCTGCGAGGGGGACGCGGCGGGCTTCGCGGACGGCCGGGCGCCGTTCGCCGGGGCGGCGGGCGGCGGCACCGAGGGCGTGGGCGGTGCGGTGGCCGGGGTCGCGGCGGCGGCCGGTGCCGCTTTCGCGCCGCGTACGGAACGCAGGGCGCCCCGCAGCCGGTCGCGGGTGCCCTCGCCCGGCTCACCGGACTTCGCTGCCGTCCGGCCGCCGCCCTCGGCGGACTTCCCGGGCAGCGCCATGATCCGGGTGGCCTCGGCGGGCGGCGGCACCACCGGTTCCGGCTTCTCGGGTGCGTGGATCACGTCGTCGAGCAGGGCGCGCGCCCCCGCGTCGTCGAGCCGCTGGTCGGGGTCCTTGGCCAGCAGGCCGTAGATGACCTCCTTGAGCGGACCGGCGTTCTTCGGCGGGTCGAGCGGCTCGGTCATCACCGCGGTCAGGGTGGCGATGGCCGACCCCTTGTCGTACGGCGGGGACCCCTCGACGCTCGCGTACAGCAGGCCGCCGAGCGACCACAGGTCGGCGGGCGGTCCCGGCTTGTGCCCCCGCGCGCGCTCCGGCGAGATGTACGAGGGCGCGCCGACGAGCATGCCGGTCGAGGTGACGGACGGGTCGCCCTCGACCTGCGCGATGCCGAAGTCGGTCAGCACGACCCGGCCGTCCTCGGCGATCAGTACGTTGGACGGCTTCACGTCGCGGTGCAGGATGCCCTCGCGGTGCGCCGAGCGCAGCACGTCGAGGATCGCGAGGCCGACCTCGGCGGCGCGCCTCGGAGTCAGTACACCGTCCTCACGGATGGCCTCGGCGAGGGACTTGCCCTCGATCAGCTCCATCACGATCCACGGCCGGTCGTCCTCGTCGACCACGTCGTAGACCGTCACCGCGCCGTTGTTGCGGATCCTGGCGATCGCCTTGGCCTCGCGCAGCGTGCGCGTGATCAGACGGCGCTTCTCGTCCTCGTCGATGGCCGAGGGAAACCGCAGTTCCTTGACCGCGACCGTGCGCCCCAGCGTCTCGTCGACGGCACGCCAGACCGTGCCCATCCCGCCCCGGCCGAGCACCGCCCCGAGCCGGTACCGCCCCGCGAGAAGACGTCCGTCCTTGTCCCGTTGGGGGTCTTGTGCCTGCTCCGCCTCCGACATGCGTCCCCTCTGCGATCAACCCGCCCTGGCAGAGCGTTCATTGTCCCTCACCCCGGGACCGGTCCTGGTGCCGGGTCCGCGGGCCCGGCCACGATGCCGGTCCACGGGCCCGGTCGTGGGCCCGGTCCACGGGCCGGTCATGGTGCCAGGTCAGCGCCCCGGTCGGGTGCCCGGTCCACGGACCCGTCATGATGTGCCCCGAGGAAGGGAATCCCCGCCATGCCGACACTCCGGGCGCTGTTCTCCGTCCCGTTGCTGCTGGCGCTGCTGGGACTGGGCACGACGCCCCTGCACAGGGAACCACACCTCACCCCCGCGGCTTCCCACCTTCCCCGGCTTGTCGCCGAGGGCGGCGCTCCCACGGCGGCATTGCTGGCCGGTCGTGCCTCCTCGGCACCGCACGGCACCTTCCGCTCGACGGGGCCCGGCATCCGCAGGGTGGACCGGTTCCGGGTCGGCAGCATCACCAAGACCTTCGTCGCCACGGTCGTGCTCCAACTCGCCCGGGAGAAGCGGCTGCGACTCTCGGACTCCGTCGACCGGCTGCTGCCCGGCCTGATCCGGGGCAACGGCAACGACGGCCGCCGCATCACCCTGCGGGCCCTGCTCAATCACACCAGTGGCCTCCCCGACTACACCGCCGACGCCCCGCCCCTGCCCGTCTCCGCCGGTTCCCCCGTCCGGCCGCCGTCCGCCGTCGACACGGTCCGCATCGCCCTGTCCCACCGGCCGGCGAACTCCCCCGGCCGCTACGCCTACTCCAACACCAACTACGTCGTCCTCGGACTCGTCGTCCGGCGCGTCACGGGGCACGACTACGCCGAGGAGATCCGCCGACGCATCATCACCCCCCTGCGTCTCACTGGCACATCCCTGCCGGGCCGCCGGACCTCGCTGCCCTCACCGCACGGCCGCGGCTTCACGCGCGACCCGGCCGACGGCTCCCTTCGCGACGTCACCGCACTGGACCCGCGCACCGCGGGCGCGGCCGGGGAACTGATCTCCACGCTCGACGACCTGAACCACTTCTACGCGGCCCTGCTCGGCGGCCGTCTCCTCCCTCCCGCCCAGCTCGCGGACCTGTTCGACACCACCGCCACGCGCGGCGTCTACGGCCTGGGCGTCTATCCGCAGAAGCTCTCCTGCGCCGTCACCGTCTGGGGCCACAACGGGCACATCCCGGGCAGCTACGTCCGGACCGCGGCCACCCCCGGGGGCCGCCACATCCTGACGTTCCGGGTCGACACGGACAGCCTGGCCGGCGCGCCGCAACTCGAACGGGCGCTGCTCGAAGCGGAATTCTGCCCCCGCGCGCACAGCGGCTGAGCCCGCCCCGCCGCGCACCGCCGCACCGCAGGCGGACGTGTGACGACAGGGCCTGGGGCGGGACAGCCCTCAGAGCCTGTCGGACGACCTTCGATCGGAAAGCGGACGCGGCATGGTGCGTGCGATTCCAAGGCGCCGGGATGTCTTCGGATGAGGTCTCCCCTGCTCCTTGAGAGCTTGGGGAAGGAGCTACGAGGGCATCCCGGTAACCCCGGAAGCGTGCGTGCCAGGGCGTGGCCGCCCGGTCAGAGGTCACCCGACAGGCTCTCAGAGGGGCACGATGTCCGGCGCGCCGAGCCGCGCAGCGTCCGCCGTGAGGTCGTCCGGCTGACGCTGCGACTCCCGTTCCGCCTGCACCCGCTTCTCGTAGTGCTCGACCTCCCGGTCGATCTGCCGCTCGTCCCAGCCCAGCACCGGCGCCATCAGCTCCGCGCAGAGCCGGGCGCTGCGCGTGCCCCGGTCGAAGGTCTCGATGGAGATCCGGGTGCGCCGGGTCAGGACGTCGTCGAGGTGCCGGGCGCCCTCGTGCGAGGCGGCGTAGACGATCTCGGCCTTCAAGTAGTCGTCGGCGGCGGGCAGCGGCTCGCCCAGGACCGGGTCGGCGGCGATCAGTTCCAGGATCTCCTCCGTCAGCGAGCCGTAGCGGTTGAGCAGATGCTCGACGCGGACGACGTGCAGCCCCGTCCGGACGGCGATCCGCGCGCGGGCGTTCCACAGCGCCCGGTACCCCTCCGCGCCCAGCAGCGGGACGTCCTCCGTGACGCATTCCGCCACCCGCTGGTCGAGACCGTGCACCGCCTCGTCCACGGCGTCCTTCGCCATCACCCGGTACGTGGTGTACTTGCCGCCCGCCACGACGACGAGGCCCGGCAGCGGATGCGCCACCGTGTGCTCGCGCGAGAGCTTGCTGGTCGCCTCCGACTCGCCGGCCAGCAGCGGGCGCAGCCCCGCGTAGACGCCCTGGACGTCGTCCCTGGTCAGCGGGGTGGCCAGCACGCTGTTGACGTGTTCGAGGAGATAGTCGATGTCGGCGCTGGACGCCGCCGGGTGCGCCTTGTCCAGGTCCCAGTCGGTGTCGGTCGTCCCGATGATCCAGTGCCGTCCCCACGGGATGACGAAGAGGACGGACTTCTCGGTCCGCAGGATCAGGCCGGTCGACGAGTGGACGCGGTCCTTCGGGACGACCAGGTGGATCCCCTTGGACGCCCGGACGTGGAACAGTCCGCGCTCCCCGATCAACGCCTGGGTGTCGTCCGTCCACACGCCGGTCGCGTTCACCACCTGCTTGGCCCTGACCTCGTACTCCCCTCCCGCCTCGACGTCCTGCACCCGGGCGCCGACGACCCGTTCGCCCTCCCGGAGGAAGCCGATCACCCGCGCCCGGTTCGCCACCCGGGCGCCGTACGCGGCGGCGGTGCGCACCAGCGTCGCCGTGTAGCGGGCGTCGTCCATCTGCGCGTCGTAGTACTGCAACGCCCCGACCAGGGCGTCCTTCCGCAGTGCCGGGGCGACCCGCAGCGCGTTGCGGCGGGAGAGGTGCCGGTGGACGGGCAGACCGCGGCCGTGTCCCGACGACACCGACATCGCGTCGTAGAGCGCCACGCCGGAGCCCGCGTAGAACCGCTCCCAGCCCTTGTGCCGCAGCGGGTAGAGGAACGGCACGGGCTTCACCAGATGCGGGGCCAGCCGCTGGAGGAGCAGTCCGCGCTCCTTCAACGCCTCCCGTACGAGCGCGAAGTCCAGCATCTCCAGATATCGCAGCCCGCCGTGGATCAGCTTGCTCGACCGGCTCGACGTGCCCGAGGCCCAGTCGCGCGCCTCGACCAGGCCGGTCGAGAGCCCTCTCGTCGCGGCGTCCAGCGCCGTACCGGCGCCAACCACGCCCGCCCCCACGACCAGCACGTCCAGTTCGCGCTCGGCCATGGCGGCGAGCGCCTCGGCGCGATCCGCGGGTCCCAGTGTCGCTGTCCTCACTGCTGCCTCCCGGGTGGCTCGGGCTGGTCCGGCACGGAACGCGACCCGACCGATCGGTCGGACGCCCCGGCCCACCCCTCGATTCTGTCCGCCGTCCACGACTTCGGCCACCGCCTGTGGACAACCGCGGACGACAGCGGGGGCGGCACGGGCCTCGCGACACCTTACAAATGCTTCATATAGGTCATATTTACGCCTAGTCTGACATCGCGCTGTCCCCAGCGGTTGCGCTTTCTGCTCTCATGGCCATGTACCGGCCGGTTACACGGAGGACGCCGACCTCCGTGCCCCGCCCGGTCCGAGGGAAGGACGGCCCCATATGCCCGCAGACCTCGCTGTCATCGGACTCGGCCACCTCGGCCTGCCCCTCGCACAGGCCGCCGTGGCCGCCGGCATCGAAACCGTCGGCTACGACACCGATCCGCGCGCCCACGCCGAACTCGCCGCCGGCCGCACCCCCGTCGAGGGCTCCCTCACCGCGTCGGACGTCCGCCGGATGCTCTCGGGGGGCTTCCGGCCCACCACCGACCCGGCCGAACTCGGCCGGGTCCGCACCGCGGTCATCTGCGCCCCCACCCCGCTCGGCGCCGACCGCACCCTCGACCTCGCCGCGCTCACCGACGCCACCCGCGCGCTCGCCGCCCGGCTGCGCCCCCACACCACTGTGCTGGTGGAGTCGGCCGTACAGCCCGGCACCACCGAGGGACACATCCGGCCGCTCCTCGAAGAGGGCTCGGGACTGCGCGCCGGACAGGACTTCCACCTCGCCCACGCGCCGAGCCGCCTCGACCCCGGCAACCGGACCCACGTCCACGCCAGCACCCCCAGGGTCATCGGCGGCCTCACCCCCGTCTGCACCGAGTCCGCCGCCGCCTTCTACGGCCGGCTCACCGACAAGGTGGTCCGCGCCCGCGGGCTGCGCGAGGCCGAGATGACGAAGGTGCTGGAGACCAACTTCCGGCACGTCAACATCGCCCTCGTGAACGAGATGGCGGTGCTCTGCCACGACCTCGGGGTCGACCTGTGGGACGTCATCCGGTGCGCCGAGACCAAGCCCTTCGGCTTCCAGGCGTTCCGCCCGGGGCCCGGCGTCGGCGGACACGGCGTCCCCGTCGACCCGGGACGCCTCCCGTACCACAGCCGCACCCCCGGCCACCCGCTGCGCATGGTCGCGCTCGCCCAGGAGATCAACGACCGGATGCCGCAGTACGTGATCCAGCGCTGCGCCACCCTGCTGAACGAGCACGGCAAGTCGGTGCGCGGCGCCCGCGTGCTGCTCCTCGGCGTCACCTACAAGCCCGACCTCGCGGACCAGGAGGCGTCCGCCGCCCGGGAGATCGCCTCCCGGCTGCTCGACATGGGCGCGCAGATCGGCTACCACGACCCGTACGTCCTGGACTGGCGGGTACGCGACCTCCCCGTCCCGCGCGCCGACTCGCTGTACGAGGCCGCGTCGAACGCCGACCTCACAGTGCTGCTCCAGCACCACCGCACGTACGACCTCCAGGGTCTCGCCGTGAAGGCCCAACTGCTCCTGGACACCCGGGGCGCGACCCCGGCGGGGGCCGCGCACCGGCTGTGAACCAGGCATTCCGGGGGCTGCGGAAGCTTCGGGGTCTTCGGGGATTCCGGTAGGCGATGTCATAGCCGACTGCTAGCCTGCGGCGTCACTTCTCGCACAATCGTGCGCTTCCGCTCCAAGGGGGATCCCACCATGAGCCAGCCCGTGCCGCCGCCGAACCAGCAGCCCGGCTCCCAGCCCGTCGACGGCAACCCGTACGCCGCCCAGCAGCCCGGCGCCCAGCCGGGAGACGGCAACCCGTACGCGGGCCAGCAGCCCGGCGCCCCGACCGGCAACCCGTTCGCCGGTCAGCAGCCCGGCGCCTACGGCCAGCCCGGCCAGCCCGCCCCCGCGTTCGGCGGCGCGCCCTTCGCCCCGCCGGCGCCGCCCCGCGACAAGGTGGCCCTCGGGCTGGTCGCGGCCGTGGTCGCCGCGCTCGTCGGTGCCTTCCTCTACGGCGTCATCGCCGGAGCGATCGAGCGCGAGGTCGGCTACATCGCCATCGGCGTCGGCTTCCTCGTCGGCTTCGCGGCGAGCAAGGTCGGCGGGCGCAACCCGATCCTGCCCGTCGTCAGCGCCGTCCTGTCCGTGGGCGCCGTCTACCTCGGCCAGCTGATCGGCATCTCGATCATCCTGTCCGACCTGGTCCACCAGTCCGCGTCCACACTCTTCATCGACCACTTCGACGTGCTGACGAAGGCGTGGAGCGAGGGCTCGGACTTCATGACCTACGTCTTCCTGCTGCTCGGCGCCGTGGCGGCCTTCGGTGGCGCCAAGAAGGCGTGACCGGGACGGCGCTCCCACGAAGGCCTGATCGAAAAGGCGTGATCGAAAAGGCGCGCCCCGCCGGACATGGGCGAAGGCCCCGGAACCCACATGCGGTTCCGGGGCCTTCGCCCATGTGTCGCCGGAGGCGCCCGGCGGACGCGAGACGGTCAGCGGCGGTGCTGCGAGTCCGCCACCGTCACCTCGACGCGCTGGAACTCCTTGAGTTCGCTGTACCCCGTCGTCGCCATCGCCCGGCGCAGTGCGCCGAAGATGTTCATCGAGCCGTCCGGCGAGTGCGAGGGACCGGTGAGGACCTCTTCGGTCGTGCCGACGGAACCGAGGTCCACCAGCTTGCCGCGCGGCACGTCCTCGTGGACGGCCTCCATGCCCCAGTGCCGGCCGCGGCCCGGCGCGTCCGTCGCACGGGCCAGCGGGGAGCCCATCATCACGGCGTCCGCACCGCAGGCGATGGCCTTCGGCAGGTCGCCGGACCAGCCGACGCCGCCGTCCGCGATCACGTGCACGTACCGGCCGCCCGACTCGTCCATGTAGTCGCGGCGGGCCCCGGCCACGTCGGCGACCGCCGTCGCCATCGGCACCTGGATGCCGAAGACGTTGCGCGTGGTGTGCGCGGCGCCCCCGCCGAAACCGACGAGCACACCGGCCGCACCGGTACGCATCAGGTGCAGGGCGGCGGTGTACGTGGCGCAGCCGCCGACGATCACCGGGACGTCCAGCTCGTAGATGAACTGCTTGAGGTTGAGCGGCTCGGCCGCGCCAGACACGTGCTCGGCGGAGACCGTCGTACCGCGGATGACGAAGATGTCCACACCCGCGTCGACGACCGCCTTGGAGAACTGGGCAGTGCGCTGCGGGGAGAGCGCCGCGGCGGTGACGACCCCGGCGTCGCGCACCTCCTTGATGCGCTGCCCGATCAGTTCCTCCTGGATCGGAGCGGCGTAGATCTCCTGGAGACGGCGGGTGGCGGACTCGGCCGGCATCTCGGCGATCTCGTCCAGCAGCGGCTGCGGGTCCTCGTACCGGGTCCACAGCCCTTCCAGGTTGAGGACACCGAGACCGCCCAGCTCACCGATGCGGATCGCGGTCTGCGGGGAGACCACCGAGTCCATGGGGGCGGCCAGGAACGGCAGCTCGAAGCGGTAGGCGTCGATCTGCCAGGCGATCGAGACCTCCTTCGGGTCGCGGGTTCGGCGGCTCGGAACGACGGCGATGTCGTCGAACGCGTATGCCCGGCGGCCGCGCTTGCCGCGCCCGATCTCGATCTCAGTCACGATGGTGTGGCCTTTCCCTCTATGTCTGCGCTGTCCAGTATCCCCGACACACGGCGGAGGGGCGGCCCCGGGAGTTGCCGGGCCCCGCTGGTCGCCCAGCGGGGCCGGAAAAGCCCGGGTCCGCCCCTCGGGGCGCCGGCGCGCGCTACTCCCTGCTGTAGTTGGGCGCCTCGACCGTCATCTGGATGTCGTGCGGGTGGCTCTCCTTGAGGCCCGCGGAGGTGATCCGGACGAACCGGCCGTTGGCCTGGAGCTCCGGCACGGTGCGGCCGCCGACGTAGAACATCGACTGGCGCAGACCGCCGGTGAGCTGGTGGACGACCGCGGAGAGCGGGCCGCGGTAGGGGACCTGGCCCTCGATGCCCTCGGGGACCAGCTTCTCGTCGGAGGCGACGCCCTCCTGGAAGTAGCGGTCCTTGGAGAACGACTTGCGGTCGCCGCGGGACTGCATCGCGCCGAGCGAACCCATGCCGCGGTACGACTTGAACTGCTTGCCGTTGATGAAGAGCAGCTCGCCCGGGGACTCCTCGCAGCCCGCGAGCAGCGAGCCGAGCATCACGGTGTCCGCGCCGGCCACCAGGGCCTTGGCGATGTCGCCGGAGTACTGCAGGCCGCCGTCGCCGATGACCGGCACGCCCGCCTCCTTCGCGGCGAGCGAAGCCTCGTAGATCGCGGTGACCTGCGGAACGCCGATACCGGCGACGACGCGGGTGGTGCAGATGGAACCGGGGCCGACGCCGACCTTGATGCCGTCGGCACCGGCGTCGATCAGTGCCTGGGCGCCGTCACGGGTGGCGATGTTGCCACCGATGACGTCGACGCCGGACGCGTTCGACTTGATCTTGGCGACCATGTCGCCGACCAGCCGGGAGTGGCCGTGGGCGGTGTCCACGACGATGAAGTCGACACCCGCCTCGATCAGCGCCTGGGCCCGCTCGAAGGCGTCCCCCGCGACACCGACGGCGGCGCCGACCAGCAGCCGGCCCTCCTTGTCCTTCGCGGCGTTCGGGTACTGCTCGGCCTTGACGAAGTCCTTGACGGTGATGAGGCCCTTGAGGACGCCCGCCTCGTCGACCAGCGGAAGCTTCTCGATCTTGTGACGGCGCAGCAGCTCCATGGCATCCACGCCGGAGATGCCGACCTTGCCCGTGACCAGCGGCATCGGCGTCATGACCTCGCGCACCTGGCGCGAGCGGTCCGGCTCGAACGCCATGTCGCGGTTGGTGACGATGCCGAGCAGCTTGCCGGCCGCGTCGGTGACCGGGACGCCGCTGATGCGGAACTTGGCGCACAGCTCGTCGGCGTCGTGCAGGGTCGCGTCCGGGTGCACCGTGATCGGGTCGGTGACCATGCCGGACTCGGAGCGCTTCACCAGGTCGACCTGGTTGGCCTGGTCGGCGATGGAGAGGTTGCGGTGGAGCACACCGGCGCCGCCCTGCCGGGCCATGGCGATCGCCATGCGGGCCTCGGTGACCTTGTCCATCGCGGCGGAGAGCAGCGGGATGTTCACCCGCACGTTCTTGGAGATGTACGAGGAGGTGTCGATCTGATCGGGCGCCATGTCGGACGCGCCGGGCAGCAGCAGCACGTCGTCGTATGTCAGCCCGAGCGTCGCGAATTTCTCGGGCACTCCGTCGACGTTTGCAGTCATGACACCTTCCCCAAATGGCCTTGATCGGTGCGGATGTCCATGCTAACGGCCTTCGCACGTGTCTCATTCCACGTGCAAGATCACCTACAGGTTCTGTAGGTTCGTACGAAACCGGAGCGGCACGGATCGTGCACGAACGGTACGCACGAGAGGCGAGGGACGTACCCGGAACCGTGACGGGAACGGGAGCCGGAGCCCGGGAAGCCCCGTCGGTCGGCCCCGATTCACTGCTCGGCGAGCGCCCGCAGCCTGCTCAGCGCACGGTGCTGGGCGACCCGGACGGCGCCCGGTGACATGCCCAGCATCTGCCCGGTCTCCTCGGCGGTCAGGCCGACCGCGACCCGGAGCACGAGCAGCTCGCGCTGGTTGTCGGGGAGGTTCGCCAGGAGCTTCTTGGCCCAGGCCGCGTCGCTGCTGAGCAGCGCGCGCTCCTCGGGGCCGAGCGAGTCGTCTGGCCGCTCGGGCATCTCGTCGGAGGGCACGGCCGTCGACCCCGGGTGCCGCATGGCGGCCCGCTGGAGATCGGCCACCTTGTGGCCCGCGATGGCGAAGACGAAGGCTTCGAAGGGTCTGCCGGTGTCCTTGTAGCGCGGCAGCGCCATGAGCACCGCGACGCACACCTCCTGCGCCAGGTCCTCGACGAAGTGGCGCGCGTCACCGGGCAGACGACTCAGCCGCGACCTGCAGTAACGCAGCGCGAGCGGGTGAACATGGGCCAACAGATCATGGGTGGCCTGCGCATCGCCCTCGACGGCGCGGTGCACCAGTGCACCGATCACCGTCGTCTCGTCGTCGCGCATCGGACCATGGTGCCTCGGAGTCTCGTCTTCCGCTCCGCCGCGTCCGTAGTTGTGCACCGAAGCGTTATGAGCGGGTGCGCCGGAAGTCATGTCCTGCGCCCTCCCCTTCCGCTCGACCGAATCGTTCCCGAGGAACTCCACGTCTCAAGGATGCGCCATCGGCCGTGAAGCGTCACATGCCGTCGGCCCGGCGGACGCGGCCGGCCCGGCGGACACCACCGGTGCGGCGGTGCCCGCCCCGCGCACGGCGGTCGCGGCACCCCGCCCGCCGGAGCGCGGACGGGGAGACGGTCGACCGCCGGTCACGACCGGCCCTCAGCGGACCAGGCCCCAGCGGAAGCCGAGAGCGACGGCATGGGCGCGGTCCGAGGCGCCGAGCTTCTTGAACAGACGCCTGGCATGCGTCTTCACCGTGTCCTCGGAGAGGAACAGCTCCCGGCCGATCTCGGCGTTCGAGCGACCGTGGCTCATCCCTTCGAGCACCTGGATCTCCCGCGCGGTGAGCGTGGGCGCGGCACCCATCTCGGCCGACCGCAGCCTGCGCGGAGCGAGCCGCCACGTCGGATCGGCCAGCGCCTGGGTGACGGTGGCCCGCAACTCGGCGCGGGAGGCGTCCTTGTGGAGATAGCCGCGGGCACCGGCGGCGACCGCGAGCGCGACGCCGTCCAGGTCCTCGGCGACGGTCAGCATGATGATCCTGGCGCCGGGGTCGGCGGAGAGCAGCCGCCGGACCGTCTCCACACCCCCGAGACCGGGCATGCGTACGTCCATCAGAATCAGATCCGAACGGTCGGCGCCCCAGCGGCGGAGGACTTCCTCGCCGTTGGCCGCCGTCGTCACACGCTCGACGCCGGGCACGGTCGCGACCGCGCGACGGAGCGCCTCTCGGGCAAGCGGGGAGTCGTCGCAGACGAGGACGGATGTCATGGCCGCCCTCCGCAGCTGATGCGCGTCACCTTGAGCCTCCAGGCTGTTCACAAGTCGTCACCTGAGCGGTTGACGCTCTCGGACATCTGCCCGATCGCTTTTTCTGTCAACCACTTCCGCCCTCTCAACGATGGTCACTCGAAAGAGTTACGGGTTCGACGACCGGGTTCGGCACTCTACGTGAGGAGGCGTGCACGGAGGAGAGCGACGCGGATCGTCCAGCCATCAACCGGTTTTCCATATGAAGATATGCCCCATTTAGCGGGTCTTCTTCCCTTTTCCCGGTGTCTGTGGCTAGATTCGCAATCAGTCATATTTACATCTACTTGCATCGTGGATGTAAGTGTCATGGGCACAATCAAAATAGACGACACCGGACGACAACGACGTTTCCGACTCAGCATGGTTTGAGGGGACAAGCAATGGCAGATTTCTCCCGCCTTCCCGGACCCAACGCCGATCTGTGGGACTGGCAACTGTTGGCGGCCTGCCGCGGGGTCGACAGCTCGCTGTTCTTCCACCCCGAGGGTGAGCGCGGGGCGGCACGCAGCGCCCGCGAGAACTCGGCGAAAGAGGTCTGCATGCGATGCCCGGTACGCGCCGAGTGCGCGGCACACGCGCTGGCCGTACGGGAGCCCTACGGCGTGTGGGGCGGACTCACCGAGGACGAGCGCGAGGAGCTCATGGGGCGGGCCCGCAACCGTCTGATCGCGGCATCGGCACCGTCGGGCGGCGTTCCGTCCCCGGCGGGGCACGGCTGATCCCGGCGGCCCGCGCGGTCCAGTAAGACGAAAAACGTTTCTTCATCACCCGACCACCGAGGGAGGCCGGGTCACAGGCAGGCCCCGAGCCGGGTCACGCACGCTTCCGAGCCGCCCGGGCCCCCGGCGCGGATCACACGCGCGGCCTCCCGCGCCGTGTCACGGGCAGCGACCGGCCGGCAGGCGGGTCACGGGCGGTCCCCCGGTCAGCGGGCGGCCGCCAGGGACAGCCGGTCCAGTGTGGCCGCCACGGCGGGCACCTGCGCCAGGTCGGGGAGGGTCAGGGCGACGATCTCGCGCTCGACGGCCGGTTCGACCGCGACGGTGCGGACCCCTTTGGTGCGTACCGACTCGATCGCCAGTTCCGGCAGCACCGCCACCCCGAGCCCGGCCCCCACCAGCCCGACGACCGCGGGGTAGTCGTCGGTGGCGAAATCGATCCGGGGCGTGAAGCCCGCCTCCTCGCAGACCTCCACCAACTGGCGCCGGCAGCGCGGACAGCCGGCGATCCACGACTCCTCGGCCAGCTCGGCGATGGTGACCGCCCCCGTACCGGACAGCCGGTGCCCCTCGGGGACCAGGCCGATCAGCCGGTCGGCGAGGAGCGGACGCACGACCAGGTCCTCCCATTCGGCGCCCGGAGCGCCGTAGCGGAATGCCAGCGCGATGTCGCAGTCGCCCTCGCGCAACATCTCGACCGAGCGCGGCGGCTCGGCCTCGACCAGGGAGACCCGGGTGCCGGGATGGGCCGCGCGCAGTGCCGCGAGGGCCCCGGGCACCAGGGTGGAACTGCCGCTGGGGAACGACACGAGCCGGACCCGGCCGGCTCGCAGCCCGGCGATCGCGGCGACCTCCTCCTCCGCGGCGGTGAGCCCGGCCAGGATGCCCGAGGCGTGCCGGACGAGGGCCTCGCCCGCCTGCGTGAGCCGCATCTCGCGTCCGGTGCGGATCAGCAGCGTGGTCCCGGCCGAGGACTCGAGGGCCTTCATCTGCTGGCTGACCGCGGGCTGTGTGCAGCCCAGTTCGCGGGCCGCGGCGGAGAACGAGCCGGTGGCGGCCACGGCGCGCAGAACACGGAGATGACGGGCTTCGATCACCCCTCAACCATAAGCATCTCTTGGGAGGGGCGCTAATTACCCGGATGCACCTTTGGGGCGGGACGGTTAGCGTTCTCCGTGCTCGCCCGGCCGCGCCCGGTGCGCATCCTGTGCGCGGCACCGGTGGGGCGGTACGGCGGGGAGCGAAGGCCCGGGGCGGAAGAGGTACCCCGGAGCCGAAGAGACATGAAGAGGCGGCGAAGGGGCGGTGGCGGGCCGATGAAGGTGCTGAGCGTGAACGTGGGACGGCCCAGGATCGTCGCCCACACCGACGCCCCGGGCGGAGCGACCGGCATCGGCAAGCGGCCGGTCGACGGTCCGGTGCGTGTCCTCGACCCCGGCCCCAAGGGCACCGGCGGCAGCGGCCTGGTCGGGGACGCGGTGTGCGACCTGCGCCATCACGGCGGCTCCGACCAGGCCGTGTACGCCTTCGGCCGCGAGGAGCTGGACGTCTGGGAACGGGAGACCGGCCGCCCGCTGCCCAACGGCTCGTTCGGCGAGAACCTCACGACCAGTGGGGTGGACGTGAACGGCGCGAGGATCGGGGAGCGCTGGAGGATAGGCCCCGATCTGGTGCTGGAGGTCGCGTCGAGCCGGATCCCGTGCCGCACGTTCGCCGGGCACCTGGGCGAGAAGGGCTGGGTCAAGCGGTTCACGCGGGCGGCCGCCCCGGGCGCGTACCTGCGGGTGATCGCGCCGGGCGAGATCCGCGCCGGGGACCCGGTCGAGATCGTGCACCGGCCCGGCCACGACGTCACCGTGCGGATGGAGTTCCAGGCGTCGACCACCCGGCGCGAACTGCTGCCCCGGCTGCTCGCGGCCCGCGACGCGCTGCATCCGGAGACCCTGCGCGCCGCCCTGAAGTACGTCGAACAGGGGCACGGGGAGCAGGGTTCGGCGGCCGGGTGAGCACGGCGCCCGGCCGGCGGGCCGGACATCGGTCCGGGCGCCGCTGCGGGCCGCGCTTCTGTGGGCGGCCCGACCCGGACCGAGGCGCCGTCCGGGTCACCGTCCGGCCGTGATCCGGCGGGCAGGCACTAACGTGCCGCCCATGACGACTGCACTGATTACGGGCGCGACCGCGGGTATCGGCGCCGCGTTCGCGCGGCGGCTGGCGGCCGACGGGCACAACCTGGTGCTGGTGGCGCGCGACGCCGAGCGACTGCGCGAGCAGGCGACGGAACTGCACGACCGGCACGGCATCGAGGCCGAGGTGCTGCGGGCCGACCTGTCCGAGGACAAGGGGATCGAGACGGTCGAGGACCGCTTGACGGACCGTCAGCATCCGGTTGACCTGCTGGTCAACAACGCCGGGTTCGGGAACAAGGGCCACTACCTGGAAGTGCCCATGGCCGACGAGCTGAACATGCTCAAGGTGCACTGCGAGGCGGTGCTGCGCCTGACCTCGGCCGCCGCGACCGGGATGCGGGAGCGCGGACGGGGCGGGGTCGTCAACGTGGCCTCGGTGGCGGCGTTCGTGCCGCGCGGGACGTACGGCGCGTCCAAGGCGTGGGTCGTGCAGTTCACCCAGGGCGCGGCGAAGGACCTGGCCGGTTCGGGAGTGCGGCTGATGGCGCTGTGCCCGGGTTTCGTGCGCACGGAGTTCCACCAGCGGGCCGGGATGGGGACCGGCAACATCCCCGGCTGGATGTGGCTGGACGCCGACAAGCTGGTGGCGGCGGCGCTGGCGGACCTGGCGCGCGGCAAGTCCCTGTCGGTGCCGGACCCGCGGTACAAGGCGCTGATGGGGGTCGTGAAGCTGACGCCGCGCGGCCTGCTCGGAGGGGTCACCTCCAAGACGGGCCGCAAGTACGGACCCCAGTGAGCGAACGGTCCCCCATGGGCCTGTTACCGGATCACCCGACGGCGGGGAGCCGACTGCGCGGTTCCCGGTCAGGGGCTTTCCGGGCACGGGCCTCCCGGTCACGGGCCTCCCGGGCGCGCGGTCGCCCGGGAGGGGGACTCCGCTTCCGGGGAGGGGACATGTCGGCCCGTCAGGCATCGGAGGGGCGGTGGCCTGACGGGCCGTGTCGTCGCGCTGCTGTCCACCGTGCGACGACGCGATCCGGTTCCGGGACGGCGGGATCCGGTTCCGGGAGGGGGTTCAGCGCACCCCGTGGCCCGCGTAGGCGCCGATGTTCGGGGCGCCGGGCTTCAGCTTGTTGCCGAAGTAGTCCTTGCCGCCGTTGTCCTCGATGACGGCTCCGGCGGCGAGGGCGGGCGATCCCGCGCCGAGGCGGAAGTCGGCCCGGAGCTTCGGGTCGGCCGTGATGCCGCCGGGGTTGGGGCGGGTCATGTCGATGCCGTAGAAGGCGTTGTGGTCGAAGGAGAGCCCGGGCGTCGGGTTCTTGAAGGCGTAGCCTCCGGTGCCCTCGCTCACGAAGACGTTGTTGCGGATGGACAGTTCGTGCTGGGTGGTGGCGGGGCTGCCGGCGTCGTCCTGGACGAGGTATCCGGGGATCTGCTCCTTGTTGTGGAAGGTGTTGTTGTAGATCTTCGTGTCGAGGATCGGGCCCCAGCAGTTCTGGATCAGGCGGGCACCGTCGTTCCGGCTGACGTTGTAGCGGGCGACCGTGCCGACCGTCTTGGCGCCGCTGTACGGGCAGATCAGCAGGAAGCCGCCCTTGTTGTCGTGGCTGTTGTTGTACTGGAAGACCGTGTTCCGCGAGGCGCCGTCGGCGTCGAAGGACATCCCGTCGTGGGTGTTCCCGCCGCCCGAGACCTCGTTGTACTCGATGAGCGTGTCGTCGGTGTTGAAGGTCCAGATGCCCGCGTTGGCCGAGGGCGAGCGCAGCTGGAAGCCGTCGATCCGGTTGTGGTCGACGCGGGCTCCGCTGGTGGTGTCGAGCTTCATGCCGTCACCGGCCAGGGACTTCAGCGTGTTGTGGTGGATGCGGACGCCGGTGCTGGGCGTCCACTCCCCGGGGTAGACGTTCGGGTCCTGCTGCTGGCCGACCAGATCGCGCTTGGAGAAGGTCGATTTGAAGTAGATGCCCTCGCGGTCGACGTCCTCGATGCGGTTGTGGGCGATGTCCAGGCCGTCGTACCAGCTGGCCTTCGCGGTTCCCTCGACGGCGATCTGGATCGCGCTGGAGCCCGTGAGCGTCTTGTAGTCGCCGCCGCGCACGTCGTGGATGTAGAGCCCGGAGACGACGAAGCCGCGGGCGACACCGTAGTCGGTGAGGCGCAGGCGGACGCCGTTGCGCTCGCTGCCGGGGTTGTCGGCGTTGGTGATCTCCAGCGCCTTGAGATGCACGTACTGCGTGTTGGCGAGCAGGACGACGTCGTGGGCGCCCGCTCCGTCGAGCTTGGCGCGGTCCGGGGCGTTGCCGTAGTCGGCGATGGTGAACGGGGCACGGGCGGAACCGGCGCCCTCGGGGGCGAGGGTGCCGGTGCAGGTGGTGCCGCGCTTGAAGAGCAGCCGGTCACCGGGGCCGTAGGTGTGCGCGTTGGCCTCGGCCAGCGTGGTCCACGGATGCTGCCTGCTGCCGGTGGCGCCGGCCGGATCGGCGGCGCAGTCGACGTGGTGGGTACGGCCGTTGGGCGCGGCCTGCGCGGCGCCCTGGCCGACGACGGTCAGGCCGGCGGCCGTCAGGGCCGCGAGCGCGGCAGCGGTGACGCGATGACTCACAATTCCTCCGTACGAACTGTCAAGATCGGACGATCGGTTGGAAACGGGCGATCGGTTGGGAACGGGGCCGGACGAACGGTCAGGTCGAACGAACAGTCGGGCTGAACGGTCGGGGTCGGGGCGAACGATCGAGGACGGACGATCGAGGACGGACGAATGATCAGGTCCGGGATCGAGACCGGGGCCGGGAACGGGAACGGAGCGGGTCGATGGTCGGAGGAATCCGGGCAGGACGAACCGGCGCCACCGGACGACCGGGCTCGGACCTGCCGGAACCCCGGACTCGGACTGCCCGGAATCCTGGACTCGGATTGATCGAACGTCAATGGATCGCGTTTGAATGATCGAAACTCCCATCGTTCGATCACGTTGGTCTAGGGTCGGACAACGGCTCCGGCACCGGCCGGTCCGGAGGTCGGGCCACAACACTGCGAGGGGACTGCCGCCGTGCGCGAAAGTGCTGCTGAACGTCATGACCGCCTGCTGGCCCTGGTCCGGGAACGGGGCTCGGCCCGGGTCTCGGACCTGGCCGCACAGCTGGGGGTCTCCCCCGTCACCGCGCGCCGGGACGTGGAAGAGCTGGCCGGCCGGGGCCTGCTCGACCGGGTGCACGGTTCGGTGTCCTGGCCGCGCGACGCCACCCCCGCCCCTGCCGCGGGGACCGGGGGCAACGGCCTCGTCCTGGGCATGCTCGCGCCCTCGTCGACGTACTACTTCGCCGAGGTGATCCGCGGCGCCCACGAGGCCGCCGCCCGGGCGGGCGCCCGGCTGATCCTGCGGATCTCCGACTACCGCCCGCAGGAGGACCAGGCCCGCACCGAGGGCCTGCTCGCCGCGGGCGCCGAGGGGCTGCTGATCGCGCCGGGCTGGCAGCACCCCGGCGACCCCGCGGCGTTCGGCGACTGGATCGCCTCGCTGCCGGTGCCGACCGTCCTGCTGGAGCGCAGGCCCGCCGCGGGCTCCCCGCTCGACGGCCTGGACCGGGTCTGCTCGGACCATGCGTACGGGGTGCTGCTCGCCATGCGCCACCTGGTGGGTCTCGGGCACGGGGCGCCGCTGCTGATGGCCCGCGCCGACTCCCCGACCGCCGTGGCGGTGCGGTCCGGGTACGCGGAGGCCCTCGACGTGCTCGGGCTGCGCCCGCCGCAGGACGTGATCGACTCCGTTCCCGCCGAACTCGCGCCGGAGGCGTTCGAGGAGGCCGTGCAGGCGCTGCGCGAAGCGGTGACCTCGGGAGTGGCGACGGCGGCGCTGGTCCACAACGACGTGGACGCGATCCAGGTGATGCAGCGCCTGGCCGAGCTTGACGTGCGGGTGCCGGACGACCTGGCGCTGATCGCCTACGACGACGAGGTCGCGGGGCTCGCGGACACCCCGCTCACGGCGGTGGCGCCGCCCAAGCGCGACGTGGGCCGCCACGCGACGGAACTGCTGGTGGAACGGCTCGGCCGGAGCTCGGGCACGCCCCGGCGGCACCTGACGCTGCTGCCGCAGCTGAGGGTCCGGGACTCCTGCGGGGCCTCGCTCTCGGAGACGTAGGAACGACGGCGTCGGAGACGCGGAAACGACGACACGACGGACACCGCGGACACGGCGGACACGGGCACGAGGCGGAAAGCCGAGGAGTGGGAGACGGCGGGCGGGTGTTCCCCCGCCCTTCACCCGTTCGTAGCACACGGCATTCCGCCCGCTTCGATACGTAATGTATCTGATCTTTTTTCGATCAATCGCTCTTTCGCTCTTGACTTCGGTCACGGCTGGTCGAAAGATCTCGGCCAACGCCAATGTCGTCGCCTGTTCAGGAGTCTCGCTGTGAGCCGCAGTTCGAGCAGAACGTCCCTCGCCGTCGTCGGCGCCGCCACCGCCCTCGCCGTTCTCACGGCCTGTGGCGGCAGCGGTGACGACAGTTCCGCCTCCGGAAGCGACGGGAAGCCCGTCAGCATCACCTTCTGGGGCTGGGCCAAGGGGTCGAAGGAGGTCGTTGACGCGTTCAACGCCTCGCACAAGAACATCAAGGTGGTCTACGAGGAGATCCCGTCCGGCAACGCCGGCGGCTACGCCAAGATCTCCAACGCGGTGAAGGCGGGCAACGCCCCCGACCTGGTCTCCATCGAGTACCCGCAGCTCCCGGAGTACGTCAGCCAGGGCGCGCTCCAGGACATCGGGAAGTACTTCACCGACGACATCAAGAAGAAGCTGCTCCCCCAGGCCGTGGAACTGACCACGCTGGGCGGGAAGAGCTGGGCCGTCCCGTTCGACGCGTCCCCGCAGGCCTTCTACTACCGCAAGGACCTGTTCGAGAAGTACGGCGTCGAGGTCCCCAAGACCTGGGACGACTTCCGCAAGGCCGCCGAGAAGATCAAGAAGGCCGACAAGAAGGCCCGGATCGGCACCTTCTTCCCCGACGACCCGACCACGTTCCAGGCGATGGCCTGGCAGGCCGGCGCCCAGTGGTACAAGCCCGAGGGCGACACCTGGAAGGTCAGCACGACCGACGCCGCCACCAACAAGGTCGCCGACTACTGGCAGGGCATGCTCGACGACGACCTGATCCGCTCGAACGCCTCGTTCAGCCCCGAGTGGACCAACTCGCTCAAGAGCGGCGGCACCGTCGGCTACCTCGGCGCGGCCTGGGGCGCGGGCGTCCTCAAGGGCACCCTGCCCGAGCAGAGCGGCAAGTGGGCCGTCGCCCCGATGCCCAGCTGGGACGGCAAGCCGGCCAGCGGCATGCTCGGCGGCTCCACCTTCGCGGTGACCAAGAACAGCAAGAAGGCCGAGGCCGCGGTCGAGTTCGCCACCTGGATGTCGACCACCGAGGAAGGCATCAAGGCCCGCATCGAGTCCGGCACCTCCAGCGCCTTCCCGGCCGCGTCGGAGCTGCGCCCGGTCGCGAAGAAGGCGTTCGACGCCGGTTACTACGGCGGCGAGGACATCTACCAGGTGTTCGAGGGCGCCGCGGCGTCGATCGGCCAGAACTGGAACTGGGGCCCGACGACCGGCACCACGAACACCACCATGAAGGACCAGTTCGGCAAGGTCGCCAGCGGCTCCACCACCATCAAGGACGCCGTGAAGGCCGGGCACGACGCCACGGTCGCCGAGCTGAAGAAGCGCGGTCTGAAGGTCGAGGACGCAGGCTGATGAAACACGCCCGGACGACCAGAGCCGCCGCCATCCTGCTGGGGCCCTTCTTCGTACTGTTCACCGTGGCCATGGTGCTGCCGATCGGATACGCGGTCTGGCTCAGCCTGTTCACCGAGAAGCAGTCCGGCCTGGGCTTCGGCGGCACCGAGACCGTCTTCAGCGGACTCGACAACTACACGGCGGCCCTGGGCGACCGGGCGTTCCGCGAGGGCTTCGGAGTACTCCTCGGATACTGCCTGTTCTACATTCCGCTGCTGCTCATCGGGGCCCTCGCCCTCGCCCTCCTGCTGGACTCCGCGCTGGCCCGCGCACGCCGCTTCTTCCAGCTCGCGCTCTTCCTGCCGCACGCCGTGCCCGGCATCATCGCCGCGCTGATCTGGGTCTACCTCTACACGCCCCAGCTCAGCCCGGTCGTCAGCGCGATGGAGTCCGGCGGACTCAGCTTCGACTTCTTCTCGCCCGAGGGCGCCCTCCCCTCCGTCGTGAACATCGCCCTGTGGGAGTGGCTCGGCTACAACATGGTGATCTTCTACGCCGCGCTGCAGGCCATCGACCGTTCCGTCCTCGAAGCGGCGACGGTCGACGGGGCCGGTGCCTGGCGCATCGCGGTCGGCATCAAGGTGCCGCTGATCCGCGCCTCGGTCGTGATGGTCGCCCTGTTCACGGTCATCGGCTCGCTCCAGCTGTTCACCGAGCCCCTGATCCTCAACAAGGGGACCGGCTCCGCCGTCACCTCCACCTGGACGCCGAACATGTACGCGTACACCGCGGCCTTCGAGCGCAACGACTACGGTCTCGCCGCGGCCGCGTCCATCCTGCTGGCGCTCACGGCCGCGCTGCTGTCCTTCGTCGTCACCCGCTTCACCGGCCGGAAGGGCAAGAAAGCATGAACTCCCCCGCCTCCCGCGGCCGCTGGATGTCGAAGACCGCGGTCAACGGCTTCCTCCTGCTCGCCGTCGTCTACATGCTCTTCCCCCTCGTCTGGCTGGTCACCGCCGCCACGAAGGACACCGGCGACCTGCTCGCGGGCAACGCGTTCTCCTTCCAGGGCTTCAATCTCGGCGAGAACCTGTCGAACCTGGCCTCCTACGGCGACGGCATCTACTTCCGCTGGTACCTCAACAGCCTCCTGTACGCGGGCGTCGGCGCGCTCGTCTGCTCGCTGATCTGCGTGGCCGCCGGATACGCCTTCGACAAGTACGAGTTCCGCGGCAAGGAGAAGCTGTTCGGACTCGTGCTGATGGGCGTGCTCGTCCCGACGACCGCGCTCGCCCTGCCGATGTACCTGCTGGCCTCCAAGACCGGCCTGGTCAACACCTACTGGTCGGTGCTGATCCCGGTGCTCGTCAACCCGTTCGGCGTGTACCTCGCCCGGGTGTTCAGCACCGGCTACATACCGAACGAGGCCCTGGAGGCCGCCCGTATCGACGGCGCCGGTGAGCTGCGCGTCTTCTGGTCCATCGGACTGCGCATGATCATGCCGGGCTTCGTGACCGTCTTCCTCTTCCAGTTCACCGCGATCTGGAACAACTTCTTCCTCCCCCTGGTGATGCTCTCGGACCGCAAGCTGTTCCCGCTGAGCCTCGGCCTGTACTCCTGGAACACCAACACCCACGGCGAGCCGAGCTTCTACCCGCTCGTCGTCACCGGTTCCCTCCTGGCCGTCATCCCCCTGATCGTCGCCTTCGTCTCGCTCCAACGGCACTGGAAGGCCGGAATGACCGCCGGCAGCGTCAAGTGACCCTTCCCACGAGCCCCCCACGAGCCCCGAGGAGTACGGGTACCACCATGACCCACGCCACTGACAACCGGCCGACGGCCCTGCTCGCGATGGGTCCGGGCATCGCCGACCGTCTGCTCGCCGACCGCCACCGCACCCGGCTGGCCGCCCTCACCCGCACCGACCCGTACCTGGTCGCCCACGACCTGACCGATCCGTCGCCCGAGGTGGCCGCCGCGTTCGCCGAGGCGGAGGTGCTGTTCACCTGCTGGGGCGCGACCCCGTTGACCGCCGAGGTACTGGCCGCGGCCCCCCGGCTGCGGGCCGTCGTGCACGCGGCCGGTTCCGTGAAGCACCACATCACCGACGCCTGCTGGGAACGCGGCATCGCCGTCACCTCCGCCGCCGGGGCCAACGCGCTGCCGGTCGCCGAGTTCACACTCGCCACGATCCTCTTCGCGAACAAGCGCGTCCTGCACTCCGCCGACCGCTACCGCGCCCTGCGCGCCGAGCACGACTGGCTCGCGGAGCTCGGCGGCTCCGGCAACTACCGCCGCACCGTCGGCGTCATCGGTGCCTCCCGCATCGGCCGGCGCGTCATCGAGCTGCTGCGCCCCTTCGACCTGGACGTCCTGCTGTACGACCCGTACGTGGACGAGGCGGAGGCGGCCCGGCTCGGCGTACGGCTCACCTCGCTCGACGAGCTGTGCGCGGGCAGTTCGGTGGTCTCGGTGCACGCACCGCAGCTCCCGGAGACGCATCACCTGATCGGCGCGGCGCAGCTGTCGGCCATGGCCACCGGGACCACGCTGATCAACACGGCGCGCGGTTCGCTGGTCGACGAGGAGGCGTTGCTGCCGGAGCTGGTGTCGGGGCGGCTGCACGCGGTGCTGGACGTGACGGATCCCGAACTCCCGCCCGCCGACTCGCCGTTGTACGAGCTGCCGAACGTCCTGCTCACCCCGCACGTGGCGGGTTCGCTCGGCGGTGAGCTGCACCGGATGGCCGACCAGGCGCTGGACGAGCTGGAACGGTACACGCAGGGGAAGCCGTTCGCGGACCCGGTCCGCGCGGGGGTGCTGACCCGGTCGGCGTGACCGCCCGCGGCGCGGCTCCGCCGCCCGCTCCTCCCACGGCCCGTGGCCCCTCGGCCACGGGCCGTCCGCGTGTCCACATGTCCGCGTGCCCACGTGTCCGGGGCCCACGTGTCCGGGGGCCGGGGTCCGGTGCCGACACGTCGTACGGCGCACGGCCGCCCGGACCCGCACACGGGCCGAGGCCCGGTATCCCGCGACGGGATACCGGGCCTCGGTGGCTGGTGCCGGGGTTACGCGTCAGTGCGCGTGGCCGTGGCCGCCGTGACCGGCCTCGGCCTCCTCCTCGGCCGGCTTCTCGACGACCAGGGTCTCGGTCGTGAGCAGCAGCGACGCGATGGACGCGGCGTTCTCCAGCGCGGAGCGGGTGACCTTGACCGGGTCGATGACGCCGGCCTTCACCAGGTCGCCGTACTCGCCGGTCGCGGCGTTGAAGCCCTGGCCCTTGTCGAGGTCGGCGACCTTGGAGGTGATGACGTAGCCCTCCAGGCCGGCGTTCTCGGCGATCCAGCGCAGCGGCTCGACGGCGGCGCGGCGCACGACCGCGACACCCGTGGCCTCGTCGCCGGTCTTGCCGAGGTTGCCCTCCAGGACCTTGACGGCGTGGACCAGAGCGGAGCCACCACCGGAGACGATGCCCTCCTCGACCGCGGCGCGGGTCGCGGAGATGGCGTCCTCCAGACGGTGCTTCTTCTCCTTGAGCTCCACCTCGGTGGCGGCACCGACGCGGATCACGCACACGCCGCCGGCCAGCTTCGCGAGGCGCTCCTGGAGCTTCTCGCGGTCCCAGTCGGAGTCCGTGGCCTCGATCTCGGCCTTGATCTGGTTGACCCGGCCCTTGACGTCGCCGGGCTCGCCGCCGCCGTCCACGATCGTGGTGTCGTCCTTGGTGACGGTGACGCGGCGGGCGGTGCCCAGCACGTCCAGACCGGCCTGGTCGAGCTTGAGGCCGACCTCCTCGGCGATGACGGTCGCACCGGTGAGGGTGGCGATGTCGCCGAGCATGGCCTTGCGGCGGTCACCGAAGCCGGGGGCCTTCACGGCGACGGCGTTGAAGGTGCCGCGGATCTTGTTGACGACGAGGGTCGACAGCGCCTCGCCCTCGACGTCCTCGGCGATGATCAGCAGCGGCTTGGAGCCACCGGCCTGGATGACCTTCTCCAGCAGCGGGAGCAGCTCCTGGATGGCGCCGATCTTGCCCTGGTGGATCAGGATGTACGGGTCGTCGAGGACGGCCTCCATACGCTCCTGGTCGGTCACCATGTACGGCGACAGGTAGCCCTTGTCGAAGGCCATGCCCTCGGTGAAGTCGAGGTCCAGACCGAAGGTGTTGGACTCCTCGACGGTGATGACACCGTCCTTGCCGACCTTGTCCATCGCGTCCGCGATGAGCTCGCCGACCTGCGGGTCCTGCGCGGAGAGCGCGGCCACGGCGGCGATGTCGGACTTGTCGTCGATCGGGCGGGCGGTCGCGAGGAGGTCCTCGGACACGGCCTTGACCGCGGCGTCGATGCCCTTCTTCAGGGCGGCCGGGGAGGCGCCGGCGGCGACGTTGCGCAGACCCTCGCGGACCAGCGCCTGGGCCAGCACGGTGGCGGTGGTCGTGCCGTCACCCGCGATGTCGTTGGTCTTGGTCGCGACCTCCTTCACCAGCTGGGCACCGAGGTTCTCGTACGGGTCCTCGATCTCGACCTCGCGCGCGATGGTGACACCGTCGTTGGTGATGGTGGGGGCACCGAACTTCTTGTCGATGACGACGTTGCGGCCCTTGGGGCCGATCGTCACCTTGACCGTGTCGGCAAGCTTGTTGACGCCGCGCTCGAGGGCGCGACGGGCGTCCTCGTCGAACTTCAGGATCTTCGCCATGGGAGCTGAGCTTTCCTCTCGAACGAACCGCGCCCCCGGCCGCCCGGCTGATCACAACGCACGGGGCCAGGGGCGCGGAACGGAAGCAGACGTGGGTGAATTACTTCTCGATGATCGCGAGCACGTCGCGAGCCGAGAGGACGAGGTACTCCTCGCTGTTGTACTTCACCTCGGTGCCGCCGTACTTGCTGTACAGCACGATGTCGCCGGTCTTGACGTCGAGCGGAAGGCGCTCGCCGTTCTCGAAGCGGCCCGGGCCCACGGCCAGGACGACGCCCTCCTGGGGCTTCTCCTTGGCGGTGTCCGGGATGACCAGGCCGGAGGCCGTGGTCTGCTCGGCGTCGAGCGGCTGGACCACAATGCGGTCTTCGAGCGGCTTGATCGCAACCTTGGTGCTGGCGGTCGACACGATCCGGTCTCCCCCTTCGGAGATCTCACGGGGTTAAGAGTCTGTGTGTGGCGACCAGGTGGATCCGTCGTCGCGGGTGCCGGACCTGCCAGTCGCACAGTACTGCTGGCACTCTCCATCGGTGAGTGCCAGCACCGAGACTATGACCGCGATTAGCACTCGGTCAAGCGGAGTGCCAATTCAGCCAGTCGTGGCGTCCGGACTCCCCGTCGGCCCGGGGTGCCGAGGCGCCTGGTGGCCCTGGGGGGTGATCTGCGCGGTCGCCGCCGTCCACGTCGCCTTCTCGCGCTGGAACGCCGACGGACGGGAGCCGACGACTCCGCCGCCGATGGATGGACGTCCGTCCTCGTCCGCGGCGGGCTCACGGCCCTGATCTGCCTGTCGGCCGTGCTGCCGATCCGGGGGAAGTGGCCCAGCGGCGCACCGGCCGCCGGCGCGCCCGCCCCGCCCGTCCGGCGCCTCTTGCGCGTCTCGTACGCTCGCACGTCTCGTACGCACCCCTCCCGCGCGTCTCGTGCGCGGCCCTCCGGTCATACGTAGTCCTCCAGCCGGGCCACCGCGTACCCCTGGTCCGTGATCGTCTTCATGACGGCGCGGACCAGTTCGGTCATGTCGGCGCCCCATTCGTTCCGGCCCCGGAAGTGCGTGAGGATGATGTCGCCGGGGCGCAGCTTCCCGTCCCCCTCGCGCCATTCCATGTGGTCCGGGAACGCCTCCGCGTTCCAGAGCGGCACGGCCTTGATCCCGCAGGACTTCGCGATGCGCAGCGTGTCCCTGTTGTAGTTGCCGTACGGCGGACGGAAGAGGGCGGGCCGCTTCCCGAAGCGCTTCTCGATGATGTCCTGCTGACCGCAGATCTCGCGCTTCTGCTCCTCGTACAAAAGTCCGGGGAGGTAGGGGTGGCTGAGGGTGTGGTTGTTGAGGCCGACGCCGAGCCGTTGTGCCTCGCCGAAGTACCCGTAGTCGCCGCGCACCTCCTGGTCGGTGAGGAACGCGCTGTACGGGATGTCCAGTTCGTCCATCATTCGCAGCAGTTCGGGGTCCTTCTCCGCGCCGTCGTCCATGGTCAGGAACACCACCCGATCCTTGGTCGGGACGGTGGTGAAGACCGGCGGCAGGGAGGCGTCGCCGCCCGTGACCTCGAAGCCCTTCCGGGTGGTGACGTGCGGCTTGGCGGCAGGCGGGGGTGCGATCAGGGGCGCGCGGGCCAGCCCCCATTTCTTGGCGAGGGCGGCCCGTACGGCCGGGGCGAGCTTCGCGTTCTCGCGCGCCCCGGCGGGGGCGCCGCGGTCGGCCGGGGCCCCGGCCCCTCCGTGGTACCCCGGTCCGCCGGGCTGCCCGGGTGGTTCGGTGGGCAGCGCGGGAAAGGGGCCCATGGACGCGCCGGTCCGGTGCCCGGGGCCGGTGTCCGCCCGTTCCGCGGTCCCGGAGGCGCACCCCGAACCGACCACGGCGACCAGGAGTGCGGCCAGGACCGCGCGGGTCGGCCGACGCCCTGCGGAGCCCGGCCCGCGGGACGCGCACGGGCCCGATTCACACGCTGCCATGGCTAATTCTTCCTTTTGTCGTATTAGTCGTATAAATGACGTGGCGTTGCATACTGCCAGCTCACGAGGGGCGCTCCGGCCCGACACCACCGTCGGCCCCGCCGGTCGACCCGACTGGCTCACCACCCCGACTGGCTCACAATGGGGCGGGTGAACGCTCTCGCCCCGAACGACCCGGCCGGTTCGCCCGACCCGGCAGGACCGAACAACTCGAATGCCCCATTCGGCGCCGACGCCGCATCCGGCGCGGACATCCCGGAAGGCACGGACGCCCCGTCCGGGGCCGACGCCACGTCCGGGACCGGTGACGCCTCCAAGGCCGGTGACGCCTCCGGGGCCGACGGTCCGCTCGCCGCCTTCCGGGCCCTGCGCACTCCCGGGGGAACGGCTCTGCTGGAGGAACTGCGCTCCTACGACCCCTCCCAGGAGCTGGCCACCGCCACCCGGCTGCGCCGCACGCACCCGCCCGCCCTGGTGTCGGCGGCGCTGGGGCAGGCGCGGCTGCGACAGCGGGCGGTGGCGAAGTTCGGTGCCGAGGACGCGTACCGGATGTTCTTCACGCCGAACGGTGTCGAGCAGGCGACCCGTACGTCGGTGGCCACGCACCGGGCCCGGCGGTTCGCCGAGGCGGGCGGGGTGCGGAGCCTCGCGGACCTCTGCTGCGGGATCGGCGGCGACGCGATCGCGTTCGCGCGGGCGGGCATCCGGGTCCTCGCCGTGGACCGCGACCCGCTGACCGCCGAGGTGGCCCGCGCCAACGCCGCCGCGCTCGGTCTGGCGGACCTGATCGAGGTGCGGTGCGCCGATGTGACCGAGGTCGACGCCTCGGGGTACGACGCGGTCTTCGTCGACCCGGCCCGGCGCGGCGGCCGGGGCCGGATCTTCGACCCCGAGGCGTACTCGCCGCCGCTCTCCTGGGCGACCGGTGCCGCGCTGCGGGCCCCCCGCGCCGCGCTGAAGATCGCCCCCGGCATCCCGCACGAGGCGATCCCGGAGCAGGCGGAGGCCGAGTGGATCTCGGACGGTGGCGACGTGAAGGAGGCGGTGCTCTGGTTCGGCGAGGGCTTCACGGCCGGTTCGTACCGCGCCACCGTGCTCCCGGCCGGGGCCGGTCTGTGGTCGGCGGCCCCGCCGCCCGCCCCGCCGGTCGGCCCGGTCGGGCGCTATCTGTACGAGCCGGACGGCGCCGTGATCCGCGCCCATCTGGTCGCCGACGTGGTGGCGCGGTGCGACGGGCGGCTGATCGACGAGACCATCGCGTACGTCACGAGCGACCGGCCGTACGCGTCCCCGTACACCTCCGGGTACGAGATCACCGATCGACTGCCCTTCAACATGAAGAAGCTGAAGGCGCTGCTGCGGGAGCGGGAGGTGGGCGTCCTGACGGTGAAGAAGCGCGGCTCGGCCGTCGAACCGGAGGAGCTGCGCCGCCGGATGAGGCTCCGGGGACCGAACGCCGCCACGGTGTTCCTGACCCGGGTGGCCGGGGCGCCGACCATGCTGATCGGCCGGCCGCTGGCCTGACCGACGCCGGCCGGCCCACCGGTCGGGGACCGGCCGCCGCCCGGCCGCTGACCCGTTCCCGGCCCGGGGCCCGCCCGGACCCGCCTCGGGTGGTCCGCCCCCGAAGGGGCCGGGCCCCGGACGCATCGAGCCGGGCGGGCCGGACCGCGGTCAGCGGTGCGCGGGTCAGCGGTGCGCGCCGCCGCCGGTGGAGAACAGCGGCTGCGGGGCGGGCGCCCCGGCCAGTACCCGCATCACCCAGCGGCGGTGGGCGAACGCCTTGACGAGGCCGATCAGCCCGGTGATCCAGGCGATCATCCCGAGCCCCATGACCAGGGCGACCAGCCCGTAGGACTCCTTGACCGCCTCCTCGGCCGCCGGGAACGCGAAGCACATGTACAGCCCGAGCGCGCACAGCGCGTAGGACAGCAGCAGCCACACCAGGGCCGTCCCCGGCATCCGCAGCCCCGCGTCCCGGGCCGGGTCGCGCCCCAACTCGCCCCAGGACACGAGCAGTCGGCGGATGTCACGGTCGCGGCGCAGCCCGACGGCGACGAGCACGACGGCGGGCACCACGCAGCAGACGCCCATGACCACGAGGATCAGCGCGAGCACGGCGCTGAAGAAGTCGGAGGTCTGCTCGAACGCGGTCATCGCCGCGCCCACCAGCGACCAGCCGAGCGCGCAGAGCACGGCCCACAGCCACAGCAGCGCCAGCCGCCCCAACGACATGTGCCGTCTCACCAGCTCCGCGAGCACCGCGGCCCGGTCGGCGAGCATCGCCTCCTGGCCGGGCCAGGCACGTATCTCCACGGGCGGCGGTGGCGGCGGCAGTTGGGTGCGCAATGACATGGACCCGACCCTATCGAGCGCGGACCACCCCTCCCGCGCGACGTGCGATGCGCGGGGACCGCCCCGGTGCCATGCTGGAGAGGGACACACGGAGGTTCCTGATGGGCTTCTACGCCGAACGGATCGTGCCCCGGATCGTCGACGTGGTCGGCGGGATGAAGACGACGGAACCGCTGCGGCGCCGGGTCTGCGAGGGCCTGTACGGCGAGATCGTCGAGATCGGCTTCGGCTCCGGGCGCAATGTGCCGTTCTACCCGGAGACCGTCACCGGCGTGGCCGCGATCGAGCCGTCCGACCTCGGCTGGCGCCTCGCCCGCGACCGCGTCCGCGCGGGACGCACCCCGGTGCGGCGCGCCGGGCTGGACAGCCAGTACCTGCCGTTCGACGACGAGACCTTCGACGGCGCCCTGTCCACCTGGACGCTGTGCACCGTCCCGGACGCCGACGCGGCGCTGCGCGAGGTGCGGCGGGTCCTGAAGCCCGGCGGAACCCTGCACTTCCTGGAGCACGGACTGGCGCCCGAGGAGGACGAGGACGTGCGCCGCCTGCAGCACCGCCTCGACCCGCTGGAGCGGCGGCTCTTCGGGGGCTGCCGTCTGACCCGGCCGATCGCCGGGATGGTGACGGCCGCGGGCTTCACGATCACCGACCTCGACGTGTTCTACGAGAAGGGCGCGCCGAGGACGATGGGCGCCGCCTCGCTGGGCGTGGCCGTGCGCTGATCGGGGGCCGCGCACCGAACGGACGCCGCCTGCCGAACGGGCCCGATCGTGCGCCGACCGGCCTGCCGGACCGGCACGAGCATGCACCGAACGGGCATGACGCCGCACCGAACGGGCGTCGCGGACAGGAGCGTCATCGGTCGAGCCGTGCCGCGCGGTCGAGCAGCAGCGCGCGTTCCCGTTCGTTGCGGGTCAGTCCGGCGGCCCGTACGAACTCCGCGCGTGCCTCGTCCGTACGGCCCGCGCCGGCCAGCAGGTCCCCGCGGACGCTCGGCAGCAGGTGGTAGTCCCGGAGCGCGCGGTCGCCGGCCAGGGCGTCGACGAGGGCGAGCCCGGCCTCCGGACCCCGTGCCCTCGACACCGCCACGGCCCGGTTCAGCTCGACGACCGGCGACGGCGCGATCGCGGCGAGGCGGTCGTAGAGGCCCGCGATGGTGGCCCAGTCCGTGTCCTCGTACCGTGTCGCCCCGGCATGGCACGCGGCGATCGCGGCCTGTACGGCGTACGGGCCGAGTCCGGTGCCCGCCGCCCGTGTCAGGGCCACGGACCGTTCCAGGGCGGCGATGCCGCGCCGGATCAGGAGTTGGTCCCAGCGGGCCCGGTTCTGGTCGGCGAGCAGCACCGGCGCGCCGTCGGGTCCGGTCCTCGCCGTCCCCCGCGACGCCTGGAGCTCCAGCAGCGCGACCAGGCCGTGGACCTCGGGCTCGTCCTCCGTCAGGGCCGCGAGCACCCGGGCCAGCCGCAGCGCGTCCTCGCACAGCGCCGGACGCAGCCAGTCGTCACCGGCCGTCGCCGCGTAGCCCTCGTTGAAGATCAGATAGATGACTTCGAGCACCGAGGCGAGGCGGGCGGCGCGGTCCGCCCCGTAGGGCACCTCGAACGGGACGCCCGCACGGCCCAGGGTCCGTTTCGCCCGGACGACGCGCTGGGCGACGGTCGCTTCGGGCACCAGGAACGCACGGGCGATCTCCTCGGTGGTGAGTCCTCCGAGCAGCCTCAGCGTGAGGGCGACACGGGCCGGCGTGGCGAGCACCGGATGGCAGGCGGTGAAGATCAGCCGGAGCAGGTCGTCGTCGATGTCGTCGGCTTCCGCGAGCCCGGGCGGCGGCACGTCCTCCAGGGCCCGCCCCACCTCGGCGAGCTTGCGCGCGTAGGTCTCCTTGCGGCGTACGAGATCGATGGCGCGGCGTTTCGCCGTGGTCATGAGCCAGGCGCCCGGCCGGTCCGGGACGCCCGAGTCCGGCCACTGCTCCAGGGCGGCCACCAGGGCGTCCTGTGCGATCTCCTCGGCGATGCCCACGTCCCGCACGATGCGGGTGACACCCGCGACGATCCGCGCTGACTCGATCCTGAAGACCGCTTCGATCGCCGTCGCCGTGCTCCCCACCGTCACGCTCAGCATTCGATCAGCCGTGGGGCCGGGCGGCAAGCCCGGCGGGCCGTCCCGGTCCCGGCGCCGACGCGGAGGTCGGCGACGGGGCCGGGGCCGGAACCCGCGCCTCGGCCGGCGCCGGTACCGGAACCGCCACCGGCGCCCGTCAGGCGCCCGGGGGCTCCTCGATCCGACGGACCTCGCAGGTGATGTTCCACTCCTCCGGGTGCACCTGCAGGAACCGCCGGGCCCATTCCAGGGCCTCCGCCTTGTCCTTGGCCTGGAGGATGGCGTAACCGCCCACGACCTCCTTGGCCTCGGTGAAGGGGCCGTCGGTGGCGCTGAGCCGGCCGCCGGACCAGGTGAGCCTGGTCCCCTCGGAGGTCGGCGTGAGCCCGGCCGTCTCCAGCATGACCCCGGCCTTGGTGATCTCCTCGAACAGGGCCTTCATCCGTTCCTGGACCTCCGGGCCCGGACGCCCGGACGGGGAGTTCTGCTCGTCGAGACGGATCAGCGACATGAAACGCGGCATGGTGGCTCCTCGGTCGGAAGGGGCGGGGCCGTTCCCCGCCTCTCACCCCTGCGTCGAACGGGAGACGGCCGGATCGACATCCGCTCCGGAATTCTTCCGAGAATTTTCTCCGGCGACGGCCGGAGCGGTCCGTTCCGGTCGCGGCAGCAGCAGGAGGGCGGCGAGCGCCGCCGCCGCGAGCAGCCCCGCGCAGGCCCAGAACGCCGCCGTGTAGCCGGCCGCCAGGTCGGCCGGGCGCCGCCCGTCGCCGGTGACCCGGGCGGCGACGGTGACCAGGACGGCGAGCCCCAGCGAGCCGCCCACCTGGCGGGAGCTGTTCAGCAGCCCGGAGGCCATGCCGGTCTCCTCGGGCGCGACGTCGGTCGTGGCGGCGGTGCCGAGCGGTACGAAGCACATGCCGATGCCGACGCTGCACACCAGGGACGGGACGAGGATCGAGAGGAGGAAGCCGCCGTCGGCGCGGGTGGTCGCGGCGAACGCGGCGAGACCGAGCGCGGCGAGGGCGCCGCCCGCCGCGAGCAGCCTCCCGGGGCCGAGCGCGGCGACCGCGCGGGTGGCGAGGAGCGAGCCCGCGACGATGCCCGCCGTGAACGGCAGGAACGCGGCACCGGCGGTGGTCGGTCCGTAGCCCAGCACGAACTGCACGTGGAGCGAGACGAAGTAGAACGCGGCGAACTGGCCCGAACTCAGCAGCAGGGCGAAGAGGTTCGCGGCCAGCACCGGCCGCCCCTTCAGCAGCCCGGGACGCAGCAGCGGGGTCGTGGTCCGCAGTTCGACGGCGACGAAGGCGGTCAGCAGCAGCACCGCGGCGCCGAGTGTGCCCAGCGTCGGAGCCGAGCCCCACGGGTGGGTCGAGGTGCGGACGAGCCCGAGGACGAGCAGCGTGGTGCCCGCGGTGGCCAGCAGCGCCCCGGCCACGTCGAGCCGGGCGCCGGTCCTGACGCTGCCGCCGCGCAGCCCGGTGCGCGCGGCCCCCACCAGGGCGAACAGCACGATCGGCACGTTCACCAGCATCACCGCGCGCCAGCCCGCGGCGTCGGTGAGCAGTCCCCCGGCGAGCACGCCGACCGCGCCGCCCGCCGCACCGGCCATGCCCCACAGCCCCAGCGCGCGGGAACGGGCGGGCCCGGCCGGGAAGGCCAGGGCGATCAGGGCGAGGCCGACCGGGGCGAGCGCGGCGGCGCCGATCCCCTGTGCCGCCCGTGCGGCGACCAGCGCGCCGGGCGAGGTCGCCAGTCCGCCGGCCAGGCTCGCGACACCGAACAGCACCAGGCCGGCCGTCAGCACCCGGCGGCTGCCGATCAGGTCCGCGAGCCGCCCGCCGAGCATCAGCAACCCGCCGAACGCCAGCGCGTAGGCGTTCACCACCCACAGGAGCCCTTCCGGGGTGAAGCCGAGCCCGCGCCGCATGTCCGGCAGCGCGACGTTCACCACGGACATGTCCAGCGCCACCAGGAACTGCACGGTGAGCGCCACCACCAGCAACCAGCGTGTGTGTCGTGACCGGTCGTCCACGACGTCCCCTCTCGTTCGTGCTCCCGTCCCGCCCCTCGGGCCGGATTAATTAATATACGCGTATAGAAAATAATCGCGGCACGGGCGGGAAGCCGGGCGGGGGCGGGCGGACACGCGCGGGCACGGCGGGCCCGGGCGGGAGACAATGCCGGGGTGCCAGGGACAGAAAAGACACCGGAGCCGGGAACGGCCCCCGGAACAGCGAAGAAGCGGACGGGCGGCGCACGGCGGAGGACCGGGAGGGGTCCGGCCGACGGGCAGGAGACGGAGAACGGCGGCGAGAGCTCGGCGAGCGGGCAGACCTCGGCCGGCGCGAGCGGCACGACGGGCGGGCAGGGCACCACGGGCGGGCAGCGGGCGGCGGGGAAACGGTCGGTCGGACGGCCCCGCAGGCTCGACCCGGACGCGATGGTCGCCACCGCGCGCCGCATCATCGAGGAAGAGGGCGTGGCCGCCCTGAGCATGCGGCGGGTGGCGAAGGAGCTCGGCTCCACCCCGATGGCGCTCTACCACTACGTGCGGGACAAGGACGAGCTGCTGATGCTCACCCTGTCGGGTGCCTCGGACACCTTCCCCCGCCCCGAGCTGCCCGAGGACCCGCGCGAGCGGCTGCTCGCCGTGGCGGTCCACATGCACGACATCCTGGCGCGCGTCCCCTGGGTGCTGGACGTCCTGGCACTGGGCGAACTCACCGACAAGAACGCGCTGTGGATGGTCGAGGAGATCATCGACTGCGCCATCGCGTGCGGCCTCTCCCCCGCCCGGTCGGTGCGTGCGTACCGGACGATCTGGTGCTACGTCTACGCCGACCTGGTCTTCCGCAGGGCGGCCGAGCGCCGTGCCGAACGCCGCGTCGAGAGTCCGTCGAGCATGCGGTACTTCCCCGAGATGATCAGCGAGGACGACGCCGCGACGCTGCCCCGGCTCACCGCGATCAAGGACCGCTGGCGGGACTACGCCGCGGACTACCGGGTGGCCGAGGAACTCGACGCGATCATCGAAGGGCTGCTCCACCACGAGCCCCGTACCGGCTGACCGGCCGCGAACCGGCCGACCCGGCCCGCGGCGCGGACCCGGTCCTCCGCCCGCGCGCCCGGCCGGCCCGCGAGGGGCCTCCGTGTCGCGATTCCGTCGGCGCCCCGGGGCGCGGCCCGCCAGGACTGGGTTCCATGACCGCGTACACAGCTGTCCCCATCCACCCCGACGCGCTCGGGGAACTCCGCGTCACCGACGACTCCGGTCGGCCGCCGCGCCCGTACACCGCGCGCGAGGACGGTGTTCCGATCGACTGCGTGGGAAGTCCGCTGCGCTGCTGCCTGCGGCCCGTCGAACCGGGCGAGCGGGTGGCGCTCGTCTCGTACGCGCCGCTGCGGCGCTGGGCCTCGGCGACGGGCGGCGAGCCCGGCGCGTACGACGAGGCGGGGCCGGTGTTCATCCACGCCGAGGCGTGCGAGGGACCGCGGACAGTCCCGGCTACCCGTTCACGCGGCCGGGCGCCCTGCGCACCATCCGCCGCTACGACACCGGGGGACACATCGTCGGGGGCCGTCCCATCGAGGTCCCCGAGGCCGCCGAGGAGGCGTTCGACCGCGCCTTCGACGAGGCGTTCGCCGACCCGGAGGTGGCGCTGGTGCACGTCCGCGCCGTCGAGTACGGCTGCTTCCGGTTCGAGGTGCGGCGGCCGTGAGCCACGCGGGCCGCCGCCCGCCGCTCCGCTCAGCCGGAACCCGCTCGGTCGGCGGACTCCACCGCCTCCAGCGACTCGAAGCGCCAGCGGTGCACCGGGCGGGTGACCAGATCGGCCTCCGGTGAGGGGAGTTCGGGCAGCGCGTCACCGTAGGCCGCGTCCCACCAGGTGATGACCAGGACCCGGTCCTGCGGGGCGCGCAGCACCTCGCGCCGCAGCGGCTCACGGGCCAGTTCGGCCGCGCGGGCGCGCGCCCACTCCAGCAGTTCGGGGCCCCGGCCGGTGACGGCGCGGGCCTCCCACATCAGCGCGACGGTCGTACCGGTCATGAGTAGAGGTTTTCCTTGCTGATCTCGTGCACGTGGTCGTGGCCGTGATGGTGCGCGTGGGCGCCCGGCACATGGGCGTCCGTCACCGGCAGCGACGAGTCCGCGGACAGCTCCAGGTCCGAGGCGGGCCGCCCCCGGGCCACCATCTCCGCGCCCAGCGCCGCGACCATCGCCCCGTTGTCCGTGCACAGCCCCGGCCGGGGCACCCGCAGCCGGACGCCGGCCCGTTCGCACCGCTCCTCGGCCAGCGCCCGCAGCCGCGAGTTGGCCGCGACGCCGCCGCCGATCATCAGATGGTCGACGCCCTCGTCCTTGCAGGCCCGGACGGCCTTGCGGGTGAGCACGTCCACCACGGCCTCCTGGAAGGACGCCGCCACGTCCCGTACCGGCACCTCCTCGCCCGCCGCCCGCTTGGCCTCGACCCAGCGGGCCACCGAGGTCTTCAGGCCGGAGAAGGAGAAGTCGTACGCGGCGTCGCGCGAACCGGTCAGTCCACGCGGGAACGCGATCGCCGCCGGGTCGCCCTCCCGCGCGAGCCGGTCGATGATCGGGCCGCCGGGGAAGCCGAGGTCCAGCACCCGGGCGATCTTGTCGAACGCCTCGCCCGCCGCGTCGTCGATGGTCGCGCCCAGCGGACGCACGTCGCTGGTGATGTCCGGGGCCAGGAGCAGCGAGGAGTGGCCGCCGCTGACCAGCAGCGCCATCGTCGGCTCGGGCAGCGGTCCGTGCTCCAGCTGGTCGACGCAGATGTGCGAGGCCAGGTGGTTCACCCCGTAGAGCGGCTTGCCCAGCGCGTACGCGTACGCCTTCGCCGCCGACACGCCGACCAGCAGCGCGCCCGCGAGTCCGGGACCCGCGGTCACGGAGATCCCGTCGAGGTCGCGGGCGCTGATCCCGGCCTCCTTCAGGGCGCGCTCGATGGTGGGGACCATCGCCTCCAGGTGCGCGCGGGACGCGATCTCCGGGACGACGCCGCCGAAGCGGGCGTGCGTGTCGACGCTGGAGGCCACGGCGTCGGCGAGCAGGGTCGTGCCCCGGACGATGCCGACACCGGTCTCGTCGCAGGAGGTCTCGATGCCGAGTACGAGCGGTTCGTCAGCCATCAGTCAGTTCCAGTTTCCGGTACGGGCTCTTGTACGTCTTCCTGTGCGTCCGCGTGCGCCTCCTCGTGCACGCGCAGGCGCATGACGAGCGCGTCGACGTTGCCCGGCTGGTAGTAGCCGCGGCGGAAGCCGATGGGCTCGAAGCCGAAGCGTTCGTACAGCTTCTGCGCCCGGGTGTTGTCGACGCGGACTTCGAGCAGCACCTCGGCGCACTCGAAGGCCGTGGCGTGTTTGAGCAGGTCGGTGAGGAGCGCGGAGCCGAGGCCGCCGCCCCAGTGGTCGCGGGTGACGCCGATGGTCTGCACGTCGGCGAGGTCTCCGGCCGCGGCGAGCCCGGCGTAGCCGACGATCCGGCCGGTGACCGGGTCCTCGGCGACGACGTAGCGGCGGGTGGCTCCGGGGCCTCGCGCGTGCGCCAGCTCGGACCAGAACATCCCGGCCGACCAGGCGTCGTCCGGGAACAGCTCGGCTTCCAGCTCCAGCGCCGGGCCGATGTCCCACCAGCGCATCTCGCGCAGCACGGCGGTCGTGCTCGTGCTCGTCACTTCGGGGTGACCACCTTGTAGTTCTTCGGCACCTGGGCGTCGGGCCTGCGCAGGTAGAGCGGCCGGGGCGGCAGCAGTTCCGCGCCCGAGGCGAGGCGCTCGGCGGCGAGGGCGGCCAGTGCGCCCGCGCCGACGTGCTCGGGGCCCCGGGCGTCCGGGAACGCCTCCGGGTAGAGGGCGGCGCCCGCGCCCACGACGGGAAGCCTGGCCAGCGCCCCGGCGATGTCGGCGGGACGGTCCACGGCGGGTTCCGTGACCCGCGTGCGGAAGTCCTCGTACCGCGCCCAGTAGACCTCCTTGCGGCGCGCGTCCGTCGCGACGGCGAACGGGCCCTCCAGACCGGCCCGCCCGGCGGCGTACGCGAGACCGTCCAGGGTGCACAGCCCGTGCACGGGGACGGAGAGGACGGAGCCGAAGGTCGCGGCCGTGACCAGGCCGACCCGCAGCCCGGTGTACGGGCCGGGGCCGACGCCCACGACGAGGTCCGTCACGGCGTCGAGTTTCGTACCGGCGTCGGCGAGGACCCGGTCGACGGCGGGCAGCAGCAGCTCCCCGTGCCTTCGGGCGTCTACCTGTCCGTACTCGGCGACGACGGAGGTCCCGTCGTGCAGGGCGACGGTGACGGCGGGGGTGGCGGTATCCAGGGCGAGCAAGAGCACGCAAACAGCCTACGGCTCCGCCGGACGGGGCACCGCGCCCCGGCCCGGCGTCCCGGCGGGACGGGCGGGGCCGGTCCCGGCTGCTACCGTCACCGTGCACACGCGAGTACGACCTAACGACGTAAACGCTTGTACGACAAACGCTTGTGCTGTGAACGAAGGCGAAAGGGGCGCGCACGGTGGCTAGGGGCAGCTCGGGAATCGTGGCCGGGCTCACCGCCGCGGCCCTCGCCGCGGTCGGTTTCCTGGCGTACCAGGCATCGGCGAACGCGCCCGGCTCCGTCGCGGTTCCGAAGCCGAAGGCGTCCGCCACGGCCACCGCCCCCGCGAAGCCGGAGAAGGAGAAGGAGGCCCCGCCCGTGGTCCCCGCCGGCTCCGGGACCGGCAAACGGACGGTGTACGCGCTGGCCGACCGCCGGGTGTGGCTCGTCGACGAGAACGACAAGGTGCTCAGGACCTTCGAGGTCGTACCGAGCGCGCTGAACCCCGCCCCGGGGACGTACCGGGTGACGAGCCGCAGCGAGCCCCCCACCAAGGGTTCGGACGGCGTGATGATCGAGCACGTGGTGCGCTTCGCGATGGTGGACGGGGTGACCGTCGGCTTCAGCGCGGCGGTGGACGGCTCGATGAAGAGCCCGGACCCGTCGCTGAAGACGGGCGGCGTGCGGATGTCCCGGGCCGACGGGGACGCGATGTGGAACTTCGCGTGGAACCGCACCTCGGTGGTCGTGGTCCCCTGAGCACCGCCGCCGCGGCGGCCGACGGCCCCTGAGCGCGCCGTACGGGCCCCCGCGCCCGGCGCGGGGGCGGTGACCGGCACCCGATCCGGTACCGGACGGTCAGGAGCCGAGCAGCCTCGCCTCGTACGCGTCCCGCAGGTCGTCCACGTCCTCCGGCAGGCCCAGGGCACGCGCCGCGGCGGCGAAGTCCCAGTCGGTGATCCGTTCGGCGACGTCGACCACGCCGAACGCGTTGTCCCGTTCGAAGTCGACGAGGGTCCCGCCCGCGCAGAGCGGCGCACGGCAGGAGTGGTCGCCGTGGGCGAGGTAGAGCGTCCCCGGGCAGCGGACGGCGCCCAGGGCCAGGACCTCGCCCGCCGAGACCCCGTCGCGGCAGACGACCTCGGCGGCGGCGACCATCGTGTAGTCCGGCAGGGCGACGAGGGACCCGGTGACGGTGAGCGTGCCGAGCACCAGCACCATCGCCTGGTCCTCCAGGACCAGGTCCCCGTCGACGCGCACGTCGCCGCGGGCGATCCTCATCGTCCCCTCGGGCACGACGACGCGCCCCGCCCGATGCTCGGTCCCGGAGGTGGCGTACGCCTCGGCGAGCACCCGCAGGCCCGCCCACCGGTACTGGTCGGCGCCGTTCAGCCAGCCCCAGAAGGTGTCGGCCGTGAGGTCCTGCGGCGGCGCGCTCATCCGCTTGTCGAGAGCGTCCACGCCCACGTCGTACGCGGCGGCGTCGGCGACGAGGAGCGGGTCGCGCACCAGGTCCGGTCTGACGCGCTCGTACGCCTCGGCGATCCGTCCCGCGTCGAGCCGCAGTCCGTCCGACGACCAGCCCTGCCCTGCGCCCATTCCCGGCCTCCCCCTCAGGGCCGCCACGGCGTGCGTACACACCCGTATGTGTGAGTTCCCGTGCGGCTCACGACACTTTAGGCGGGGGCGCCGCCGCGCGTCAGTCCCTTCCGGCCGCGCTCAGCCCGCCCGGCGTTCGGGCACGGGAGCGGCGCCGTTCCCGGTTCCTTCGCCGGTGCCGGAGTCCGCCTCGGCGTCGGTCCCGGAGTCCGGGGCGGTATCGGCGGAGGGCTCGGACGCGGGCGCGGCGGTGTCCGCGTCGCGGTCGTCGGACGGCGGGGGCGGCGTCGAGACCGCCGTCGCCGCCGCGCAGGCCGCCAGCAGGTCGCTCATCGACGGCGGCGGCACTTCGCGTTCGGCGGGCGTCGTCATGGATGCCTCCTGAGGCTCCGATGGCAGGCATGGTTAGGTAGACCTAACCCGCTCTCACCATCCATGTGACCACGCCTTCCCCGCCCGACGCAACAATTTGCCGACACGCTGTCGGAAAGTGTGCACGGGGCGGGGCACGGCCCCCGGAGTCCGTTCCCACCCGTCCGCGGGGCCTCGCGCGGCCCGGCTCCATCGGCCCGCCCGACCTCGCGCGGCCTGCCCGTCAGCCCTCCAGGGCCTCGCGCAGTCCGGCCCAGCGCGCTCCGACGCCGACCAGCGTCACCGAGCGCCGCTCGTCGTCCGTGTCGCCGACCGCGCGGTGGATGAGCACCCGCAGCCGGTCCTGCGACAGCTCCTCGACCTTGCCGTCGCCCCACTCCACGACCACCACCGACTCCGGCAGCGACACGTCGAGGTCCAGGTCCTCCATCTCGTCGAGCCCACCGCCCAGCCGGTACGCGTCGACGTGGACCAGCGCGGGGCCGCCGGTCAGGGACGGGTGGACGCGGGCGATCACGAAGGTGGGGGACGTGACGGCGCCGCGCACGCCGAGGCCCTCGCCGAGCCCCCGGGTCAGCGTCGTCTTCCCGGCGCCGAGCTCGCCGCTGAGCATCACGAGGTCGCCGGGGCGCAGCACACGGGCGAGCCGGCGGCCCAGGGCCTGCATCTGTTCGGGTGAGTCGACGGCCAGGCCGACCGTGACGGTGTCCGGGCCGGCGCCCTCGCCCGCCCCGGTCGCCGGGCCGCTGTGCGACGCCTCCGTCGCCGGGCCGCCCGGTGGCTCGTCCGTCACGGCGCCGCGCGGCGCGTCCGTCAGCGGGCTGTTGTGCGGTGCTTCCATGTCCGCCAACGTTAGCTCTTGCGGGCGACCGCGCCCACGCGCGCCAGCAGGTCGGCCAGCCGGTCCGTGACCGTCTCCGGGTGCTCCAGCATCACCAGATGGCCGCCGTCCGGCACGATGACCAGCTCCGCCTCCGGCAGCTGGTCGGCGATGGTCTCGCTGTGCGAACTGGGCGTCACCAGGTCCTTGTCGCCCGCCAGGACCAGCACCGGGACTTCGCGGAACGCGGGCAGGACGTGGCTCTTGTCGTGTTCGGTGAAGGCCGGGTAGAACTCGGCGACGACGTCGATCGGGGTGGACTCGATGAGCCGCTCGGCGAACCGTTCCACCGCGGGGTCGACGTCCCGCGAGCCGAACGAGTACCGCTTGATCAGCCCGGCGAACAGGTCGGCGGTCGCCCGACGGCCGCGCTCCACCAGCTCCGCCTGCGAGCCGAGCGCCCTGAGCACCCCGGGCAGCACCCGCCGCACCGCGTTCACGCCCGCGAGCGGCAGCCCGAAACTGACCTCGTCGAGCTTTCCGCTCGATGTGCCGACGAACGCGACGGCGGCCACCCGGTCCCGGACGAGCTGGGGGTACTGCTCGGCGAGCGCCATGATCGTCATGCCGCCCATCGAGTGCCCGACCAGCACCAGCCTGCCCTCGGGTGCGGCCGCGTCGATGACCGCCTTCAGGTCCCGCCCGAGCTGATCGATGCCGACCGTCACCCCGCCCGCCTGGGCCCGGCCCCGCTCCGAACGGCCGTGACTGCGCTGGTCCCAGTGGACGGTACGGACCAGCCCGCGCAACGCCGCCCGCTGGAAGTGCCAGGAGTCCTGGTTGAGGCAGTAGCCGTGGCTGAACACGATCGTGACGGGCGCGGGCTCCTTGCGGCCGAAGAGTCTGCGGCGACGGGGACCGTTTCCGGCGGTACGGGAACCGGTGGCGCGCGCGGTACCGGCGGCGCCGGTCTCGGTGCCGGCATCACCGGCGTCGGTGTCGGCGTCGGTCCCGTCGCTCTCGTGCCAGGGTGCCGCGCCGTCCGGATCGACCTCGTCGACCTCGTAGTACAGCTCGGTGCCGTCGTCGGCGACGGCCCGGCCCGGCAGCCCGCGCAGCGAGCCGTACGGGCCCGACGCGTCCAGCGCCAGCCGGGCCCTCCTGCGCATGCCGCGCCCCACGGTCAGCCGCTCGACCGCGACACCGGCCGCCGCGCCCGCCGCGAGCACGCCTATGGCGGCCCCGGCGATCCCGGCCCGTCGCCAGCCGACCGTCGTGACCGCGTCCGCCGCGGTCACCGCGTCCGCCGCGCTGATCTCGCTCACCGTGCCGCGCTCCTCGTCGGTCGTGTCCGTCGTGCCCGTCGTGCGGGTCGCCCGTCGGCTCCGGAGCGGACCGGACCGACCGCTCCGGGCCGCCGGACCGTTCCGGTCCTGGTCAGATCGTGCCCGGTCAGGGGCGCTCGACCGGTCAGGACCCGGCCGCGGCCCCCTGCAGGTGGACCCGGGGCACCCGGGACCCGATCCGGGTGACGATCTCGTACGCGATCGTGTCGGCGGCCCGGGCCCAGTCCTCGGCGGTCGGCTCGCCGCGGTCCCCCGGGCCGAAGAGCACCGCCTCGTCGCCCACCTCGACCACGTCCCCGTCGAGGTCGACGACGAACTGGTCCATCGCCACCCTGCCCGCGATCCGCCGCTGTACCCCGCCGACCAGAACGGGTCCGCGGCCGGAGGCGTGGCGCGGGATGCCGTCCGCGTAACCGAGCGGCACCAGGCCCAGGGTGGTCTCCCGCGAGGTCGTGTAGAGGTGCCCGTAGCTGATCCCGTGACCGGCCGGCACGTGCTTGACCAGGGCGACCGACGCGGCGAGCGTCATGACGGGACGCAGCCCGAAGTCGGCCGGGGTGCCCAGTTCGGGGCTGGGCGAGAGGCCGTACATCGCGATCCCGGGCCGGACGAGGTCGAAGTGGGTCTCGGGGAGGGTCAGCGTCGCCGGGGAGTTGGCGATGTGCCGGACCTCGGGGTCGATCCCCTCCTTCTCCGCGTACGCGACCATGTCCCGGAACGCGTTCAGCTGCCGGGCGACGGAGGGGTGGCCGGGTTCGTCGGCGCAGGCGAAGTGGGACCAGAGCCCGGTGACCCGGAGGGTGCCCGCCTCCTCGGCGGCACGGGCGGCGGAGACCAGCTCGGACCAGTCGGCGGGCTGGCAGCCGTTGCGGCCGAGCCCGGTGTCGGCCTTGAGCTGGACCCGGGCCGGAACCCCGGCCTCCGCGGCCGCGGCGACGACCTCGCGCAGCGCCCACATCCCGCTCACCGACACGTCGATGTCGGCCTCGATCGCCTCGCGCCAGGGCCCGCCCGGTGTCCACAGCCAGCACATCACCCGGCCGCCGAGCCCGGCAGCCCGCAGTTCCAGCGCCTCGCGCGGTGTCGCGGTGCCCAGCCAGGTCGCCCCGGCCTCCAGCGCGGCCCGGGCGCAGGGCACGGCCCCGTGCCCGTAAGCGTCGGCTTTCACGACCGCCATGAGGTGCGCTCCGCCCACCCGTGCGCGCAGTTCACGCACGTTCGCGCGCAGTGCGGCGAGGTCGATCTCGGCTCGGGCTCTCAAGGACGCTGTCTCGTTCATCGTGCCCCAGTCTCTCAGAGGCACGTGTCGTGCCTTTTCCGTGCACGGCCGGACGGGGCCCGGGACCGGCCCGCCCCGGGCCGTCCGGGCCGCCGGGGAGCCCGTCTCAGTGGTGGCGCAGTTCGTGCTCCAAGTGGTCGACGAGGACCGGGACGTGGCTGTGCGGTACGTCCTTGGCCGCCGTGACCAGGGTCACCGGGCCGCCCTCGCGGACCAGGTCCACCAGTTCGCCGACGGCCGCCGTGTGGACGGGGTCGGCCAGTTCGGCCCGGTAGCGGTCGACGAAGCCGTCGTAACGGGCGCCGGTGCGGTCCTCGTGGTACCAGGAGCGCAGTTCCTTCGACGGCGTGACGTCCTTGAACCACTTGTCGATCCCGGCCCGGTCCTTGGCCACGCCGCGTGGCCAGAGCCGGTCGACGAGGACGCGGGTGCCGTCGCCGTCCTCCGGCGGGTCGTACACCCGGCGTACACGTACATTGCCGCTTCCGTCGCTGCTCCTGCCCATGGCCGGCCCTCCTGATCGGCGCGTGCCGCCCCGTGCCCGCGCGCCCCGTCACGCTCCTGTGCCGCCGTCGTGGCCCGTGCCCGGGGTCCGTCGTGGCCTGTGCCCAGGATCACTCAGGCCCGTACGTCCCGCCACGCCGCCGGAATCGCCTCCGCGACGTCCTGGGCGGCGACCGGCGAACCGTCGGCGGCGTAGCGGGCGGCGAGACCGTGCAGGTAGGCACCGGCGGACGCGGCGTCGCGCGGGACGAGGCCCGCCGCCAGCAGGGAACCGGTCAGCCCGGAGAGGACGTCGCCGCTGCCGGCCGTGGCCAGCCAGGAGGTGCCGGTCGGATTGACCCGTACGGGGACAGTCCGGTCGGCGGTGGCGACCAGGGTCGTCGACCCCTTCAGCAGGACCGTGGCGCGGTGACGCCCGGCCAGTTCCCGTACGGCGGCGAGCCGGCCGGCCTCCACCTCCTCGCGGGGGACGCCGAGCAGGGCGGCGGCCTCGCCCGCGTGCGGGGTGAGGACGGTCGGCGCGGTGCGCGCCCGCACGGCGTCCCGGTCGAGCAGTCGCAGCCCGTCCGCGTCGACGAGCACCGGGACGTCCGCCGCCAGCACGTCGCCGACCGCCTCGGCGGCCTCCGCGCCGTCACCGAGCCCGGGTCCCACCACCCACGCCTGCACCTGCCCCGCCTTCGACGGCGGGCCCGCGTGGACCAGGGTCTCCGGGTGACGGGCGATCACCGCGCCGCTGCCCGGACCGACGTACCGCACCGCCCCGGCGCCACCGCGCAGCGCCCCCGAGACGGCCAGCACCGCGGCCCCCGGGTACCGGGCCGAACCCGCGACGATCCCGACGACGCCCCGCCGGTACTTGTCGCTCTCGTTCGCGGGCACCGGCAGCAGCGCGGCGAGGTCCGCGTACTGCAACGCCTCCAGGTCGGGCACGTCCGGCAGTTCGGGCCCGAGCCCGATGTCGACGAGGTGCAGCGCGCCCGCGCGTTCGGCGGCCGGGTCGACGAGGAGGCCCGGCTTGTACGTGCCGAAGGTCACGGTCGCGTCGGCGCGCACGGCGTCGCCGAGCACCTCGCCGGTGTCGGCCTCGACCCCGCTGGGCAGGTCGACGGCGACGACGGCCGCGCCGGTCGCCGTGAAGGCCCGGACCAGTGCGGCGGTGTCCGGTCGCAGACCGCCGCGTCCGCCGATGCCGGTGATCCCGTCCACGACGAGGTCGACGTGCCCGCCCCAGGCGGCGGCCGTCGGCGGGCCGTCCGGTCCCGTGCCCTCGCCCGGTGCCGTGCCCGGCTCCACCACGCGTCCGCCCGCCGCGAGCAGCGCGGCGGCTCCGCCCGCGTGCGCGCGGCCCGGCGAGGTGAGCACGGCGCGCACCCCGGCGCCCCGGCGGGCCAGCCGCGCACCGGCGTACAACGCGTCACCCCCGTTGTCCCCGCTGCCGACGAGCAGGACGACCCGCGCCCCGTACACCCGTCCGCGCCGTCGCAGCACATCGGCGCAGGCCGCCGCGAGCCCCGCCGCGGCGCGCTGCATCAGGGTGCCCTCGGGCAGTCGGTCCATCAGGGCGCGCTCGGCGGCCCGTACGGTCTCCACGCTGTAGGCGGTACGCATGGCTCAACCCTCCGCGATCACCACGGCCGACGCCACTCCCGCGTCGTGACTGAGCGACACGTGCCAGTGCCGCACGCCCAGCTCGGCGGCGCGCGCGGCGACCGTGCCGCGGACCCGCAGCCGGGGCTGCCCGCTGTCCTCGACATAGACCTCGGCGTCCGTCCACAGCAGTCCGGCAGGCGCGCCGAGCGCCTTGGCGATGGCCTCCTTGGCGGCGAACCGCGCGGCGAGCGAGGCGATGCCGCGCCGCTCGCCGCTGGGCAGCAGCCGTTCCCGTTCCAGGAAGAGCCGGTCGGCCAGGTGCGGCGTGCGCTTCAGTGCCGCGTCGAACCGTTCGATCTCGGCCACGTCGATCCCCACCCCGATGATCACAGGCGTTCCCTCATCACTCGCTCGCTGGTGTGCACGCGCGCCGGCGGGCCGGCGGGCTACTCCACGGTCACGGACTTCGCCAGATTGCGCGGCTGGTCCACGTCGTTGCCGCGGGCCGTCGCGAGTTCGCAGGCGAAGACCTGCAACGGCACGGTCGAGACCAGCGGCTGAAGCAGCGTAGGCGTTGCCGGGATCCTGATGAGGTGGTCGGCGTAGGGAACGACCGATTCGTCGCCCTCCTCGGCGATGACGACGGTGCGGGCGCCGCGGGCCCGGATCTCCTGGATGTTCGACACGATCTTGTCGTGCAGCACCGACCGGCCGCGGGGCGAGGGCACGACCACGACGACCGGCAGACCGTCCTCGACGAGCGCGATCGGCCCGTGCTTGAGCTCGCCCGCGGCGAAGCCCTCGGCGTGCATGTACGCGAGTTCCTTGAGCTTGAGCGCGCCTTCGAGGGCGACCGGGTAGCCGACGTGGCGGCCCAGGAAGAGGACGGTGTCGTGGTCGGAGAGGGACCGGGCCAGTGCCCGGACCGGTTCCATGGTCTCCAGGACGCGGGCCACCGCCCCGGACATCTCGGAGAGCTGACGGATCACGGTGCGGATCTCGTCGCCCCACTTGGTGCCGCAGTTCTGCCCCAGGTAGAGCGCGACGAGGTAGCAGGCGACGAGCTGGGTGAGGAACGCCTTCGTGGAGGCGACGGCGACCTCGGGTCCGGCGTGCGTGTAGAGCACGGCGTCGGACTCGCGGGGGATGGTGGAGCCGTTCGTGTTGCAGATGGCGAGGACCTTCGCGCCCTGCTCGCGGGCGTGGCGTACGGCCATCAGGGTGTCCATGGTCTCGCCGGACTGGGAGATCGCGATGACGAGGGTGCGGTGGTCGAGGATCGGGTCGCGATAGCGGAACTCGCTGGCCAGCTCGGTCTCGCAGGGGATCCGGGTCCAGTGCTCGACGGCGTACTTGGCGATCATCCCGGCGTGGAACGCGGTGCCGCAGGCGACGACCACGACCTTGTCGACCTCCCGCAGCTCGTGGGGCGCGATCCGCACCTCGTCGAGGCGGAGGGCGCCCGCGCCGTCGATCCGCCCGAGGAGCGTGTCGGCGACGGCCCGGGGCTGTTCGGCGATCTCCTTGAGCATGAAGGAGGCGTGACCGCCCTTCTCGGCGGCGGACACGTCCCAGTCCACGTGGTACTCGCGGACGGTCGCGGGCCTGCCGTCGAGACCGGTGACGGTGACGCCCTCGCGGCGCAGCTCCACCACCTGGTCCTGGCCCAGCTCGATCGCGGAACGGGTGTGCGCGATGAACGCGGCCACGTCGGAGGCCAGGAACGCCTCGTCCGCCCCCACCCCCACGACGAGCGGCGAGTTGCGCCGGGCCCCGACCACCGTGTCCGGCGCGTCCGCGTGCACGGCGACGAGGGTGAACGCGCCCTCCAGCCGCCGGCACACCTGCCGCATCGCCTCCGCCAGGTCCGCGCAGGACGAGAACTCCTCGGCCAGGAGGTGGGCGACGACCTCGGTGTCGGTCTCGGAGACCAGGTCGTGGCCGCGCTCGGCGAGTTCGGCGCGCAGCCGGGCGAAGTTCTCGATGATGCCGTTGTGCACGACCGCGACGCGGCCCGCGTTGTCCAGGTGCGGGTGCGCGTTCGCGTCGGTGGGCGCTCCATGGGTGGCCCAGCGGGTGTGCCCGATCCCGGTGGTACCGGCCGGGAGGGGCGCCTCGGCCAGGGCCTTCTCCAGGTTGACCAGCTTGCCCGCCCGCTTCGCCGCGGCCAGCCCGCCGTCCGCGAGCACGGCGATGCCCGCCGAGTCGTAGCCCCGGTACTCAAGACGCTTCAGCCCCGCGACGACGACGTCCTGCGCCGACTGCCCACCGACGTATCCGATGATCCCGCACATACCGTTCCCTTCCACGCGCCTTGCCGACTTTGCGCTTTGCCGCCTTCTGCGTCATTCACCACCTTTCTTCTCATCGTCCTTCGCATCGTCGCAGAAGCCGAAGAAGGCGGCAGGGAATGCCGTGGCGAGGACGAGAAGGCCCGACGGGAGAACGATCGAGCTCCTTGGGCGCCTGGCCCGTCGACGACGGACAGGCTCTGTTGTCCGTGGTGCCACGACGGTCGGCGGGTGCGGGGACGGCCGGGCACGGCGGCGTTCGACCGGAGTCCGTGGCGGGCGGCTCCGCGCTTCGACGCTTCAGCGCCTGAGGAACTCCAACAGGTCCTGGTTGAACCTCTCCTTGTCCCCGGGAACGAGCGCGAGGCCGTGGGAGCCGCCCTCGTAGACCTTGAGGGTCGCGTCCGGGACGAGTGCGGCGGTCTTGCGGCCCGTCGCGTCGATCGGGACGATCTGGTCGTCGTCGCCGTGCACGACGAGCGTCGGGATGTCGAAGCTCTTCAGGTCCTCGTGGAAGTCCGTGGCCGCGAACGCGTCGACGCAGGCGACACCGCCTTCGATGGTCTCGGCCATGGCCATGTACCAGAACGCGTCCAGGTTTCCCCCGGTGGCCCTGCTGCCCTCGCGGTTCGCGCCGAAGAAGCCGACGGCCGCGTCCTTCCAGAACTGCGAGCGCTCGGTGAGGATGCCCCGCTTGATGTCGTCGAAGACGGACTGCGGTACGCCCTCGGGGTTGCCGGGCCCCTTGAGCATCAGCGGCGGGATCGCGGAGAGCAGCACCGCGGACCTGATCCGGTCGGTGCCGTGCCGGCCGATGTAGCGGGCGAGTTCGCCGCCGCCCATCGAGTGCGCGACCAACGTGACGTCCCGCAGGTCCAGTTGGGTGATCAGGTCGTCGAGGTCGTCCGCGAAGGTGTCGAAGTCGTAGCCGTCCCAGACCGGGGTGGAACGGCCGTGACCGCGACGGTCGTGGGCGATGCCGCGGTACCCGTTGTCCGCGACCGCCTTGAGCTGGTCCTGCCAGGCGTCCCCGTTCAGGGGCCAGCCGTGGCAGAAGACGACGGGCCGGCCGCACCCCCAGTCCTTGTAGAAGATGTCGACACCGTCGCGCGTGGTCACCGTGGGCATGTGTGCGCTCTCCGTCCTCTCGGCCGTGCGGGGATGGGGCGGCGGGGGGGCGGATGACGGCCCCGGGCCTCCCCTGCCCAGCGTGCGGCCCGGCGCCGAAGACGCAATCCGGGCCGCGACGCACCGGCCGGGCGTTCCCGGGGCGGCCGACGGGTCCGATCGGGTGAGACGGGGCGGCATCGGGCCGGGATCGGCCGGAGCCGCCGGCCCGACCGTCGGTCGGTCAGCCCCGGTCTTCGGCCGCGGCGGCGAACACCCCACCGGAACCGAAGGCCAGGGCCGCGAACCGTTCACCGATACGACGGTGCGTGGCGGCGTCCGGGTGCAACCGGTCGGGCAGCGGCAGTTCCACGAAGTCCGCCTCGCCGTACAGTTCGCGACCGTCGAGGTAGTGCAGGTGCGGGTCGTCGGCCGCGCGCTGCGCCACGATGCGGGCCAGTTCGTCCCGGATGGCGTTGAGCGTCAGCTTCCCCATCACCCGTTCGGCGGGGTCGCCCCCGGCCCGGACGCTGAGCCGTCCCCCGTCGAACTCCGGGAGGCTGGGACCGGGGGTGTCCTCGTGGATGGGGCAGAGAAGGGCCGAGACGACCAGCAGCGGGGTGGTGGGATGTCCCTCGCGGATGGTGTCGAGGAAGCCGTGCACCGCCGCGGTGAAGGCGCGCAGCCGCATCAGGTCGGTGTTGACCAGGTTGATACCGATCTTGACGCTGATCAGGTCGGCGGCGGTGTCGCGCATGACGCGGGCGGTGAAGGCGTCCAGCAGGGCACCGCCGCCCAGCCCGAGGTTGACCAGTTCCACGCCTCCGAGGGACGCGGCCCTGGCCGGCCAGGTAGCGGTGGGGCTCGCCGCGTCCGAACCGTGGCTGATCGAGCTCCCGTGATGCAGCCACACCCGGCGGCCGTCCGCCGGCACGGGCTCGACCGGGGCATCGGTGCGCAGAGCGACCAGCTCGGTGATCTCGTTGTGCGGCAGCCAGATCTCGACCCGCTTCTCCCCCTCGGGCAGCGGCGGGAAGCGGACGGTGCCGACCGGTCCGGGCCGCGTCTCCACCGGCCCGTTGGCCAGATCCGCCACCAGGACGTTGCCGCCGGTCGTACTGGCCTGCGCCACGAGACGCCCGTCGACGACCAGGTCGTAGACCCCGTCCGGGCGGGGTGCGGCGCCCTGGTAGACCGGCCTGGTGCGGAGCGTGTCCAGCTCGACCTCGGTGGCCCGGGTACGGAACACCAGCCGTACGCCGGAGGGCTGCGCCTCGACCATCGCCAACTGCCCGTCCCCCTGCGCCCTGGCCCACGCGGGCAGCCGGTGCGGCAGCACCCCGTGCTCGGTGCGCTCCAGCTCGCACGCACCGCGTACGAGGTCGGCGGAAGGAGGTGTGGTGATCCGGTCCGCGCCCGGGGGTGCGGGGGCGGAGCCGGAAGCGGGGTCGGGGTCGGGGTCGGGGTCGGAGCCGTTGCCGGAAGCGGGGTCGGGATCACGCTGAGCACTCATGGCCTCAGCGTTTCAATCGATCCCCCGCACCGCATGCGGATTTCCGGCCATGGGGGGCGGACGGGAGCCTGTCCGAGGCTCCCCGAGAAAGTGCCCCACCCCGCCTCCCCGGCAATCGGGGCGAGGCGGGGCGGTACGGATGGAACGGACCGCGACGGTCAGCGCGCGGATGCGTACGCCACGAAGTCCGCCCATGCGGTGGCCGCAAAGCCAAGTTGCGGACCTCGCGCTACCTTCGAGTCACGCACGTGCACCGCGCCGGGGGCCACAGCGACCTCTACGCACGAGGGTCCATCGTTGGTGCTGTAGCTGCTCTTGAACCACGCCAGCTCGAAGGTGGTTCCGGACGAGGACTCCGCGCTCATGTCTCTCCCAGCAGTTTCTCGATGAAGATCCGTGACAACCGAGGTGTCAGCGCCTGGGCTCGGATCATGCCGTATCGCATCTCAAGGATCTGGACTTCCCTGGGGTCATTGATCAGCCGACTGGTGAGCTGAACTTCATTGAGCCCCACAGACGTACCGTCTCTCAGCTTAAGCACCCGATGCCCGCCGGCCAGCCCCGCGTGCTCCTCGGTCTCTGTTGGCATGACCTGCACTTCCACGTGCCTCAACGCGCTCAGTTCTAGCAGGTGTTCAAGCTGCCGCCGCAGTGCCGGCTTCCCTCCAGTGGGCCGCCTGAGTGTTGCCTCTTCCTGAACAAAGGTCAGAAGCGGTGCGGGGCTTCGCTTAAAGATGTCCTGGCGGGACATCCGCGCAGCCACCAAGCGATCCAGTTGGTCCTCGGTGTAGGCGGGACGTCGCTCCTTGTACAGGGCACGGGCATATTCCTCGGTCTGAAGCAGCCCGTCTACGACACCATTGGCATAAGCCCCGATCTCCACCGCAGCCCGCTCCAGGTTCGCCAGATCCCGGACCTTCTTCGGGTACCGCGCCTCCCTCAGGTCCTTCTTCATCGCGGCGATCTTGCCGCCCGCTCCCAGGACTCGGTCCGCCCTGTCCAGGAACTCCGGCTTCGGGATGCGTTTGCCGCCTTCCACCTTGTACACCTGGTTCTCGCCGTAACCGATCGCGTCGCCCAGGTCCTTGGCCCGCAGGCCCGCCGACTCCCGCCAGAGGCGGATCTGTCGGCCCACCGCCGCGACCACCGCGCCCGAGTCGTCCTCCAGGTCGACGCGCTGGTCGGCGTCGTCCGTCCCGTCCGCTGTGAGGAACCCCATGCCCTCGATGCCGCCGCTGTCCCTGTGCTCGTCCGTCATACGACACTCCGCCTTCGTTCCGCGCCCACGCGGTTCCGCGCTCGGCGCCGTACTGGATGGACAGCCCCGTACCACCACTGGACAGTCACCGTCCGTACCCATGTCATCGCTTTTCAGCGTAGGCAGCGTCGGCCACGCTGAGTGACGTGAATCAAGAAATCACCCAACCGCGTGTACGTGCCGGGAAGTTCGCCGTGCAGCTCTCCGCCACCCGTCGAGGCGCCCGGCTCGGCAGGCTTCTCGCGACCGAACAGCTCCGTTCCTGGGGGTTGCCGCTGGAAGACGCCGGGCTGGTCGTTGCCGAGCTGGCGGCCAACGCCGCGCTGCATGGCCACGTACCGGGCAGGGACTTCCGCGTCTCGCTGACCGTCGACGGGGACACGCTCCGTATCGAGGTCACGGACGCGCGCGGGGACGCGCTGCCCCGGCTGCCCGGCCCGGACGATGAATCCGTCACGGGCCGGGGGCTGTTGATCGTCGAGGCGCTCTCGGTCCGGTGGGGTGTGCAGGTGGGCCCCTTCCCTCGCAAGACCGTCTGGGCCGACGTCGCGCTCGCGGGTGGTGTGCGCGGTTAGTGCGCGATGCTGTCGATCACGTCGCGTGCGCCCTGTCGGAGCAGGGCGACGGCGACGGATGTGCCGAGCGTGGCCGGGTCGAGGCGGCCCGCCCACTCATGGGCATTGAGTACGGTCTTGCCGTCCGGGGAGAACACGCAGGCTCGCAGGGAAAGTTCACCGCCACCCTCGGCGCGGGCGTATCCGGCGATCGGGCTATTGCAGTGGCCTTGAAGGACGTGCAGGAGCATCCGCTCGGCCTGCGTCTCCCGGTAGGCGTCGCAGTCACCGAGCGGGCTGATCACGTCGATGAGTTCCGTGTCGCCCTCGCGGCACTGGAGCGCGAGGACCCCGGCGCCGATCGGGGGCATCATCGTCTCGGTCGAGAGAATCTCGGTGATGACATCGGTTCGGCCGATCCGCTCGAGCCCGGCGACGGCCAGGAGGAGCGCTTCTACCTCGCCTGCTTCCAGCTCGGCAAGGCGGCTGTTCGCGTTACCGCGGATCGGAACGCACTCAAGGTGCGGATACGAGGCGGAGAGCTGCGCGATCCGGCGCACCGAAGAGGTGCCGATCCGGGTACCGGCCCGAAGCTCGTCGAGAGTGAGCCCGCCGGGGTGGATGAGCGCGTCCCTGATGTCGTCGCGCTTGAGGAAGGCGGCGAACGTCGTGCCGGCCGGGAGGGGACGATCGGCGGGTACGTCCTTGAGGCAGTGGACGGCGAGGTCGGCCTCTCCGACGAGGAGGGCGGCGTCGACCTCCTTGGTGAAGGCGCCCTTGCCCTCGACCTGGGAGAGGTCGCCCATCCACTTGTCGCCGGTCGTCTTCACCGGGAGCACGCTGGTCTTGATGCCGGGATGGACCGCGGCCAGTTCGGCGCGGACGCGTTCCACCTGGGCGAGTGCCATCGGAGAGTCTCGGGAAACGATGCGAATCAGATCGACCGACATGAGGGCACGATAGACCCTCAGATGCGGGCAGCCACCACCAACCCGGAGGCCCAGCTCATCGGCGTGGCACGCAAGTTGTGGACATCGGGCAGTCGTTCGAGGAAGCCGTCGGCCCTCGGCTGGTGGTCCTCGGGCCATGTGACCTGCGGAAGCATGTCGTCGACGACGTAGAGCGCGCCGGGCTTGAGCAGGGCGAGGAGGTCGGGCAGGCGCAGGTACTTCCCGGGCCTGCAATCGACGTAGACGAAATCGAACCGCTCCCCCGGCTCCTGCTCGGTGAGCCACGTGTCCGCATCAGCGGTGACGAGCTCGATGCGGGGATCGTCGCCGAGGTGCCGCCGTGCGATGGCCTGCACGTCGTCGTCCTGCTCGACGGTGATGAGGCGGGCGGTGGCGTCCATTCCAGACGTGAGCCACGCGGCCCCCGCGCCGACGCCGGTACCGAGCTCGACGAACAGGCCGCCCGGCTTGGACGCGGCGAGGGTGGCGAGGAGGGAGCCGGTGCGGTCCTCGCAGGACATCGCGAAGTTGGCGCGGGCGGCGTCGGCGAGGATTCCGTCGAGCTGCGGCGGGCGCTGGTAGAGGGTGTCACGCACGGGATGCTTCCAGGTGCCGGGCGACAGTACCGGCGGCGAAGGTCAGGATCTGGTCCGCGCCCGCGCGCTTGAGCATGGCCAGGTACTCGACCATGCCGGCCGGGCCGAGGGCTTGGAGCGCGCCCCACTCGCCGGACGTGGAGTAGGCGACGATCGGCACCTTCTGGTCGTCGCGGAGCCGTACGAGGACGTCGACGGCCGTCATGACGGGCTGGAGGGTGAGGGACTCCGCGCCTTCGGTGATCCAGCGGCGGGCCTGGACGATCGTGTCCCGCTCGGCGCGGCCCGGCTCGAGCTGGAAGCCCCGGCGGTGCCCGGCCCGGGGGTCGGTGTTCATGAGGGACTTGAAGGGACCGTAGAGCGTCGTGTGGATGGCGAGGTTCGGGTTCACGCCGACATCGCGGTGCCCGGCCTCGTCGAGTGCCGTACGGACGACGCGGATCGACCCGTCGAGCATCGCCGTTGGAGACACGACGTCAGCGCCCGCATCGGCGTGCTGGACTGCCATGGTCGCCATGAGCCGGTAGGTGGCTTCGAGGTCGATGCCGCCGTCCCTGGTGCGCAGGACGCATTCGCCGTGGTCAGTCCAGGAGCAGCCGCAGACCTCGGTGGTGACGGCGGTGTCCGGGGCGGTCGCCTTCGCTGCGCCGATCGCGCGGATCATGCGGTTGTTGGGGGCCGTGGCGCCGGAAGCGCGGCCGTCGCGGTCGTGGCCGTACGAAAAGACCTTGACGCCGTGGATACCGAGTTCGGCCCAGCGGGCGACGGTCTCCGGGATGCCTTCCAGGGTAACGGCCCCGGGCAGCGAGTCGCCCTGGAGGGTGCTGCCGGGGAGGACTAGGAGTGGGGCGCTCAGGTCGGCGGCGGTGAGGGCCGGGCCGGTGTAGAGGGCCCGCACGGCGCGGCGTGCGCGCGCGGGGTTGATGCCATCAGGGGTCGGCGCTTCGCGCTCGGTGAGGATGGTCATGTGGAGATTAGATGCCGACACTCTGTCGGCATCTAGAGGCGCGAGGAGGCTCAAGAGGGCGCGCACGCGTGGAAGGCCCGCCGGGGGCGGTTTCCAGGGGCCTTTTCCGCACAAGACCATCTGGGCCGACCCCGCGCTCGCGCGAACGTGGCAGCCGTACCCCGCTGGTCGCGTACGGATCGGCGCGTTCAGGACCGGGAACAGTCGCTGTTTCGTCGTCGATGCCGGGTACTGGCCTCCACGCTCTTCGCGTGCACCCCACGCACACGCGTTCGCCCGACCGCTTCCTTTCCGTCCCACCCACGCGCCCGTGCGCGCCCGAAACTTCGAGCCCGTGCGGCCGGTCGTACCGTGCCGCGCCTCCTTACCGCGTGGCCCGGCCGTACCGCGTCGCCCGGCCCACGCTCATGTACGTGAAGCCCGCGTCCAGCAGCGCCTCGGGGTCCAGCAGGTTGCGGCCGTCAAGGATCAGCGGGGTACGCATGCGGCGGGCCGCGGCATGCCAGTCGACGTCGGCCAGTTCGGGCCACTCGGTGACGAGTACGGCCGCGTCGGCGTCCGTCACGGCGTCCGCCACGCCTTGGTGACGGGTCGTCGAGATCCAGGGCTCGGCCTCGCCGGGGCGGGCCATCGGGTCCCAGCAGGTCACCTCCGCGCCCTCGGCCAGGAGGCGGGAGGCGATGACGGTGCTGGGGGCCTCGCGCATGTCGTCCGTACCGGGCTTGAACGTCAGGCCGAGGAGGGCGACGCGGCGCCCCCGCAGCCCGCCCAGTTCGGACTTCAGGCGCTGGATGGCGCGCCGGGGCTGGAGCTCGTTGACCTCGATGACGGCGTTGAGCAGTTGGAAGGGATAGCCGGAGTTGCTGGCCATCGCGCGCAGCGCCCGGGAGTCCTTCGGGAAGCACGAACCCCCGTAGCCGAGCCCGGCGTTGAGGAAGTGCGGGCCGAGGCGGTGGTCGCGGCCGACCGCGCGGGCCACCTGTGTGATGTCCGCCCCGGTGGCCTCGCACACGGTCGCGATCTCGTTGATGAAGGTGATCTTCGTGGCGAGCAGCGCGTTGGACGCGAGCTTCACCATCTCGGCCGACGCGACGTCCATGGTCTCCACCGGTCCTTCGATGCCGGTGTACAGCCCCTCCACCCAGTGGGCGGTGGCCTCGTCGAAGGCTCCGATCACCACCCGGTCGGGGTGCAGGAAGTCGGCGACCGCGCTTCCCTCGGCGGTGAACTCGGGGTTCGAGGCGTAGCCGACGCCGCTCAGGCCCGCCTCGTCGAGGGCGGCCCGCACCCGGCTGCCGGTGCCGACCGGCACCGTGCTCTTCACCACGATCGCGACCAGGTGCGACGCGGTGTTCTTCAGCGCCTCGACGACGGCCCACACCCGGGAGAGGTCGGCGTCGCCGGACGCCGTGGGCGGGGTGTCGACGCAGACGAACACGGCTTCGGCGTCCCGTACGGCCTCGTCCGCGTCGAGGGTGAACGACAGCCGTTCCTTGTTCCGGATGATCAGGTCGCCGAGGCCCGGTTCGAAGAACGGGACGTCTCCGGAGCGCAGCAGGGCGACCCGCTCCGGCTGGATATCCCGTACCACCACCCGGTGACCGAGTTCGGCGAAGCAGGCCCCGGTCACCAGGCCGATGTAGCCCGCGCCGAACACGGCGATCCGGCGGGGTGCGGGAGAGAGGGTCGTGGTGTCAGTCAAGGGTGGCAGGTGTCCTTCGGGTCGGGCGGCGCGCGTGTCAGCCACGCCGCCGTTGGTTTCTCGGATGGTTGCGGGCGGTGCGTTCGTTGCCGAACTTGTAGGAGCCGGTCCAGCGGGCCATGACGGCCTGTTCGTCGCCGGATTCGATCTCGGCGACGAACTGCGCGGCGCGGGGGCCGCGCAGGGTGGTGGCCTTGCGGCCGCGGTGGGTGATGACGACCGTGCCGTCGGCGCGGGTCTCGTAACTGAATCCAGAAGGTGCGGGCATGTGCGGACTGTGCCTCATCTCCGTCGGTGCCGCCAGGTGGAGACCGGCGGCGGTGTGCCGCGGGGCGAGTCGTACGAGCGGCGGGCGGCGGCCCCCACGGCCCGCCCCGGGCCGACTCCGCTCGCCTCGGGCCCGCCCGGGGTCGGAATCCGCTCGGCTCGGGCCCGCCCGGGGTCGACACGGTCCGCCCGGGTCAGCACGGCCGGTGCGGGCGCGCAGGGGCGACACGGGCCCGCACCGGCCGGGCTCGCCCGATGGGTGCGGGGCGCGGCCCCGGTCCTCGCCGTACGGGTCAGTTCGCCCGACCGGCACGGAGGCGGACCGGGACCGGTCCCGGCGACAGCGCGAGCGGGACGCCGACCGCGCACCGCACCGGCGGCACGGGTCCGGCCGCCGCCCCCACCGGGAGCACGGGTCCGGCCGCGGACCGCACGGGCGGCGACAGCGGGACACCGCCGCCGGACCGTACCGGCAGGGGCAGCGGTACGCCGCCCTCCTCGCGGGCCAGCAACTCCCCGGCGAACAGCCGGACCAACGGGTGCAGCCGGTGGCCTGGGCCGCCGCCGAGGTCGACCCGCTCGGTCCAGTGCTCCTCGGCGAGCCCGTCGAGCAGGTCCTCGGCCCGGTCGCGCCCGACGCCGAGCGCGCGGGCGGCGGTCTCCGGCGGCACGGGGTGCGGGCCCAGCGCCGACAGGAACCGCAGGGCGCGTCGGCCCGGCGGGGCGAGTCTGCGGTACCCGCCCATCAGGCCCTCCCGCACCGACAGGTCGCCCAGGACGAGTTCGTCCAGGGCCCGGTGCGGTGCGGTCAGCCGCCGGGCGAGCGTCGCCAGCGGACGCAGCGGCCGGGCGGCGGCCCGCAGGCCGGCGATGCGCAGCGCCAGCGGCAGCCCCGCGCACGCCTCGACGACGGCATCGGCCGCCCGTGGTTCGGCGGCGGTACGGGCCGGGCCCGCCAGCGCGTCGAACAGCCCGCGGGCGTCCGCCGCGGGGAGCGGGCGCAGCGCGATCCGGCCCACGCCGTCGAGGGCGGGCAGCGCGCAGCGGCTCGTGATCAGGGCCGCGCAGCCTTCGGTCACCGGCAGCAGCGGGCGCAGCCGGCGCTCGTCGGCCGCGTCGTCGAGGACGAGCAGCAGCCGCCGGTCCGCGATCCGGGTGCGATAGGCCCGTACCCGGTCGTCGGAACCGGCCGGAATCCGGTCGGGGGCCACACCGAGCAGCCGCAGCAGCTCGGCGAGCGCGTCCGCCGGGTCGAGCGGGTCCGGGCCGGAGCCGCGCAGGTCGAGGTGGATCTGACCGTCCGGGTAGCGGTGCCGGACCCGGTGCGCGGTCCGGAGCACCACGGCCGTCTTTCCGACGCCGATCATGCCGGTCACGACGTGCACGGCCGGTTCGCCGCCGCGCGGGCGGTGGTCGCTCAGGGCCGTGCTCAGCCGCAGCACCTCCTGGTCGCGGCCGGTGAAGCGGACGGGTGCGGGCGGCAGTTCGGCGGGCACGGGAAGCGGGGCGGGGACGGGGGCCGCGGCGGCCGGCGCGGTGGTGGCCGGTACGGCGGCGGTGGGGACGGGGCGCGGCTGGAGCAGGGACGGGTGGCCGGTGAGCAGGGCCTGGTGCAGTCGCTGGAGTTCGGCGCAGGGGTCCAGTCCCAGCTCCTCGGCCAGCGTGGCGCGGGCGGCCCGGTAGGCGGCGAGCGCGTCGGCCTGCCGGCCCGCCCGGTACAGCGCGGTCATCAGCTTCGCGCGCAGCCCCTCGCGCAGCGGGTGGGAGGCGATCTCGGCGATGAGCTCGGGGATCAGTTCGCCGTGCCGTCCCAGTTCCAGGTCGGCGTCCATACGCCGTTCGAGGGCGACCAGGCGCTCCTCCTCCAGCCGGTCGCGCCCGGCGACGACGAGCGGGTCGCAGACGCCGCCCAGCGCCTCGCCCCGCCAGCAGGCGAGGGCGTCGCGCAGGGTGTCGGCCGCGGTCCGCGCGTCACCCGCGGCGAGCGCGGCGGCACCGCGCGCCGCCCGCTCCTGGAAGGCGAGCAGGTCGACGTGGACGCCGTGCTCCGGCAGCCGGATGAGGTAGCCGGGGCGGCGGCGCTCCACGTCGATGCCGGAGCCGAGCAGTCGGCGCACCCGGGAGGCGTACGTGTGGATCTGGGCGGTGCAGGTGGCGGGCGGGCGGTCGCCCCACAGCAGTGCGGTGAGCTCGGTGTCGGCGACGACCCGGCCGCGGGCCATCAGCAGGGCCGCCAGGACCGTGCGGGGTTTGGCGCCGCCGAGGTTGAGCGGGGTGGCGCCACGGTGGGCCTCCACCGGCCCGAGCAGATTCAGGTACAGGGTTTCCGTCGTGTCCGGACGCGCGGCTCGCGCCATGTCCGGGTGCGGGGCTCGCGTGTCCGGGTACGGGGTCTGCTTCGCGGCCACGGGGTCACGGGCCCCAGATGTTGCCGGGCTCGCCCGTGCGGTACTCGTGGAAGCCCGTGCGGTACTCGTGGAAGTGAGGGCCGGACGTCTCGGCGGCGACTGTCCGGGTGCGGGTGGTTCCGTACGAAAAGTGCATCATGTCCCCCTGTTGTGCGCACGGGGCCGGGTCCGGTCACGTGCGGCGGTCTCCCCTTGGAGCCTGTCGGGGGTGACCTCTGACCGGGCGCGGCCGCCCTGTCAGAGGTCACCCGACAGGCTCTTACCGGTACGGGCGGGCCTCGTGTGGTCGTACGAAGATCTGCCGTGAGGCTTCGCCGTTCTGGCGAGGCGTCCTGACCGGTGGTATCAACTCTGCGCAATGGCCAGAACTTTGCACAGGGTTCATCTCTGTCAGGGAGCTGCAATGGCAGGACACGGACAAGATCGTGGACCGCGCGGCGGTGCGGCGCCCGCTCGTGGCGACGGCTCGTCACCAGGAATTGCTCTCGTGGGCCAGCAGCTCGACCAGCATGGTCAGCGGCACGACCGACCCCCTCGTGAAGCGCGCCGGACACCGCGCCAGGACGTCGTCGGCGGCGCGTTCGGCGTCCGCCAGGGTGGGCTGGCACAGAAAGAGCACCGCGGCCCCCGAGGGCGCCGGCTGGGCGTAGATGTGCTCCACCCCGTGGCCGGGACGGACCGCCCCCCACAGCGCCGCGCCGACGTCACCGGCCCAGCGAACGTGGGCCGGATCGGGGTGAAGGTTCACGACGTACATGACGACCGCCTTCCACTCGCCATAGCCGATTCCGTGGAACTCCTGTGAACTTTCGGCCATCGAATAAGGTGTTGGCTCACATCGGCCGCACCCGCCACCCAGGTGGGTGTCGCGTGCGGACTGTGGGGCTTCTGCCTTTGGGGGAGGGATAGATGCTGCGTCAACTGGGCCTCGGGCCGGACGAGGAAGCGGTGTACCGCGCGATGCTCGCCGGCGGTACAGGGGGCATTTCCGGTCTCGTAAGTCAATTGGGCTGGACGGAGGAGCGCTTTCGTGCAGCGCTGGACCGGCTGGCCGCGCTCTCGCTCGTGCGTCCGTCGGCGGACGGCGGTCCGGGACGGCCCGTCGACCCCGAACTGGGACTGACCGCGCTCCTGATGAGCCAGGAGGAGGAGGTCCTCGAACGCCAGCGCCAGATCAGCGCGAGCCGGCTCGCCATGACCCGGATGCTGGCCGATATCCGCGCCTCGGGCGGCCAGACCGCCAACGAGGTGCAGAAGCTCAGGACGATGGACCAGATCCAGTCCAAGATCGAGCATCTCGCGAGCACCTGCACCACCGAGGTGGCGGCGTTCGTACCGGGCGGCGCGCAGAGCGCGGAGAACCTGGACGCCGCCCGGCCGCTCGACCGGGCGGCCGTCGACCGGGGCGTCCAGCTGCGGTACCTGTTCCTCGACAGCGCCGCGAACTCGCCGGCCACCCGGGAGTACGTGAACTGGCTCGGGGCGCGCGGCGGCCAGGTACGGACCGTGCCCCGGCTGCCGTCGCGGATGCTCATCTACGACCGGGACACGGCGATCGTCCCGGTGGACCCGACCGCCGCGGATCTGGGCGCCCTGGTGCTGCACGGCACCGGCGCCGTGGCCGCGCTGCTGGCCTTCTTCGAACACACCTGGCAGCAGGCGCGCCCGCTGGGCGAGACCGCGTCCCGTACCGGCGAGGACCCGCTCTCGCCGCCGGAACGGGCGGTGCTCGAACTGCTCGGCCAGGGCATGACGGACGACGCGATCGCCCGTCAGCTGGGGGTGTCGGTGCGCACGACCCGGCGCATCACGGCCGATCTGATGCAACGGCTGGGCGCCCGCAGCCGGTTCGAGGCGGGCGTCCTCGCCGCCGGCCGGGGCTGGCTCTGCGTCTGAAACCCGCCCTCGCCGTCCGCGCGGACCGGTGAGCAGCCCTCGCGGACCGGCGAGGCTCCCTCCCGGGCCGACGTCGGGCGCCGGACGTGGCGCATCGCCTGGTGTCCGGTGCGGTGTACCGTCCGGCGCCCGACGCGTGTGCGGACACTCCCGGCGGAGCTCCAGGCATCTGCGGCGGGACCCCGGGCAGCCCCGGGGCGCGTCCGGGCGCCCCCGGCCGGACGGCGGACGCGCCCGACGGCCCTCCGGGCCACCCCGGCCGGACGGGACCCTCGAGAAACTGCCCAGGGCCGACACGTCGATCCCCCTCGTCGCACAACTGCCCGAACAGGATGCCGGTCGTGCCTACAAATCCTCTGCACCCGTCAACTGCAGGGCCCCGCGCTCGCCCCGGGACAGGCTCCGGAACCACGCGACGGTCTCCGCCAGGCCCCGCGCGGTGCTGAACGTCGGCCGCCAGTCGAGGTCCTCGCGGGCCCGGGTGGTGTCCGGGCGGCGCACCGACGGGTCGTCCACCGGCCGCGGCACCCGCACGATGGCGGACCGGGACGCGGTGAGTTCGCGGATCCACTCGGCGAGCCGGAGCATCGAGATCTCCTCCTGGTTGCCGAGGTTGACCGGGCCGGCCAGCGTGTGCCCGGCCATCCGCGCCAGGCCGTCGACCAGGTCGGACACGTAGCACAGCGACCGGGTCTGCGACCCGTCACCGGCCACCGTGATCGGCTCCCCGGCGAGTGCCTGCCGGATGAACGTGGGCACGGCACGGCCGTCGTGGGCGCGCATGCGGGGCCCGTACGTGTTGAAGATGCGGACGATGCCGGTGTCGACGCCGTACGTGCGCCGGTAGGCCATGGTCAGCGCCTCGGCGTACCGCTTCGCCTCGTCGTACACGGACCGCGGCCCGACCGGGTTGACGTTGCCCCAGTAGCTCTCGGGCTGCGGATGCACCAGCGGGTCGCCGTACGTCTCCGACGTGGAGGCGAGCACGAACCGGGCGTTCTTCTCCCGGGCGAGGTCCAGCAGATGGCGGGTACCCTCGGCCCCCACCCGAAGGGTCTCCAGCGGCAGTTCGAGGTAGTCGACGGGGGACGCGGGCGAGGCGAGGTTCAGTACGGCCGTGACCTCGCCCTCGACGGCGAGCGGCCCCTCGCACACATCGGCCTCGATCAGCCGGAACCCGTGCTCGTCGGCCAAGTGGGCCACGTTCTGCGGATCGCCGGTGCTGAAGTTGTCGACGCAGACGACGCCCCAGCCGTCCGCGAGCAGCCGTTCGCACAGATGCGAGCCGAGGAATCCCGCCCCGCCGGCCACTACAGCTTTCCTGGCCATTCTCATACCCTCCCTGGAATCGCGTCCCCCGGATTCGCGTCCCCGGAATCACGTCCCTGGAATCGCATGGCGTACCCGTACGGGAATCGCAGGATTGATCCCCGGGGCGCATTGGAATGTGACAGGAAGATACCGGCCACCGCAAGCGTGCATTTCTCATCGAATGCCCAGGAATGAAGATCTCACATGCGATGTGGGTTCCTCATGCGGGGTGGCCGGCGAAGGTTGTTCACGCGTAATCGGTGAACGGGACACTACCGGCGCCGACGGGCCTCCCAGCAGAATCGAGCCGTCAACAGCGACCGGGCACGGGGAGCGCGGGGAAACCCGAACCGTGAATTCCGGCAGCCGCAATGCGTAAGGAGTCGTACCCCCATGTCGCAGAACGCCATCACCGCGGCCAATGTGGAAGAGCTGATCTCGAAGAACATCACGGAGCGCTTCAGCAGCGACCACGAAGTCCTCAAGCTCTCCCAGCACTTCCGCCGCGAGGGCTACGTCAAGCTTCCCGGTCTGGTCTCCGAGGAGGTCTTCGCCGCGGTCGCCGACGAGACGCACCAGCTGATCGACACCCACCAGAAGCGCATCGACATCCGCCTCAAGGAGACCGGCGACTCGCCGCGCTACATGTCGACGGTCGGCCAGAAGGCGATCGCCTCGGACGGCTCGCTCATCCCCGCCGTCTACGAGTCCCCCGCGCTCAAGGGCTTCCTGTCCCGCCTGGCCAAGGAAGAGGTGATGGACTGCCCGTGGGACGAGGAGAAGTACATCATCACCCGCCAGCACCAGAAGGGTGACACCCACGGCTGGCACTGGGGCGACTTCAGCTTCACCGTCATCTGGCTGATCGAGGCGCCGGCCCTGGAGTTCGGCGGCATGCTCCAGGCCATCCCGCACACGGACTGGAACAAGGACGACCCGCGCGTCGAGGAGTACCTCCAGGAGCACCCGATCCGCTCCTACGGGCACGCCAAGGGCGACCTGTACTTCCTGCGCTCCGACACCACGCTGCACCGCACGGTCCCGCTGAACGCGGACAAGACCCGCATCATCCTGAACACCTGCTGGGCCAGCGGCGCCGACCTGTCGAAGACCGCCACGCACGAGACCATGACGGCGATGTTCGACTAGGAATCAGAATTCCGGAGGGGCGGAACAAGAGAGAGCTGCGAATGATGGCCAGGTTGCCTGCCACGCTTTCGATCACCGCGATGGTGCCCTGTTACAACGAGGAGGAGTGCATAGAGCAGGCATACCTGGAAATCAAGAAGGAGATATACCGGTACGAGGATTCCGAGATCCTCTTCATCGACGACGGAAGCACCGACCGCACCCTTGAGATCATCAAGCGAATAGCCGCGTCGGACCCGCGCGTCGCCTATCTCTCGTTCGCCCGCAACTTCGGCCTCGAATCGGCCTTCACCGCCGGGTTCGCCTACGCCTCGAAGGAATGGACGGTCCAGCTCGACGCCGACCTCCAGTCCCCGCCCGCCGAACTCCACCGGCTGGCGGGGCGGGCCGTGGAGGGCGACTACGACGCGGTCTTCGCGGTCCGCAGGGCCCGCCAGGACCCCTGGTACCGCCGGCTCGGCACCCGGGGCCACCAGGCCATCGCCACCCGGATCCTCGGGATCGAACTGCCCGTGCACGCCTCGGTGTTCCGGGTGGTGCGCACCGCGGTGGCCCGCAAGGTCGCCGACTGCGAGGTCAGCACCCCGTACTTCATCGCCACCCTGCCGCTGATCGGCGCGCGGTACACCACGGTGGAGACCGCGCACTCCGCGCGCAGCGCGGGCCGGGGCAAGTGGTCGCTGGGCAAGCTGTTCCGGCACGCGATCGACCTGTTCGTCGGCTTCTCCTACCGGCCCCTCGCCCTCGTCTACGTCGCGGCGGCGGCAGCCGCCGCCGCTGCCGCGGCGCTCGCGATCGGCCACGGCGGCGTCCCCCTCCTCGCCACCGCGTCCGTGGTCCTGCACGCCGCCGGTCTCGGCGCGCTCGCGCTGCTCGCCCGCTACCTGGTGCGCATCATGCGCGGCAGCGCCGGGCTGCCGCGCTACCAGATCCGCGAGGCCAACATCCCCGTACGGCCGCGCGACGACCTCTACGCGTACCAGAACGAGCCCACCGGCCGGGCGACCCCCGGACCGATGCTGCAGACAGGGAATCTGCCATGACCAAGTCCCACATCCTCGTGCTCGGCGGGGGCGAGGACCAGCTGCCCGCCTACCACGAGGCCCGCCGCCTCGGCCACGGCGTCATCGGCGTCGACCAGCGCCCCGAGGCGCTCGGCGCCGCCGCCGCCGACCTGTTCCTGTGCATGACGACCCGCGATCCGCAGCGGATCGCGGCCAGGGTCGGGCACCTCGACGTCGCGGCGGTCGTCTCGCCCGCCAGCGACGCGGCCCAGGAATCGGTCGCCGAACTGAGCAGACTCCTGAAGACCCCGCACCAGCCGTCCCCGGACGCCGTACGGGCCTCCGTCGACAAGGGCTATTTCCACTCCGTCCTCGCCCGGCTCGGCCTGCCCACCTACCGGCACGTCCAGTCCGACGATCCCGCCGAACTGCGCCGGGCCGCAGCCGAGTTGCCGATGCCCGTCATCGTCAAGCCGAGCGACTCCTCCGGCAGCAAGGGCGTCCAGGTCGTCGCCGACCCCGAGGCGCTGCCCGCGGCCCTCGACGAGGCGCGGCGCTACTCCTTCTCCGGGCAGGTGATCGTCGAGGAGATGCTGCTCGGCCGGCACCTGTCCGCCGAGGCGTTCCTGCGGGGCGCCCGGCTCGGCACCGTCGCCGTGACCGAACGCACCACCACCGGCGCCCCCCGGATGATCACCACCGGCCACACGGTGCCGGCCGAACTGGCGCCCGCCACCGAGATCCGGCTCCGCTCCCTGATCATGGATGTCTGCGGGGAGCTCGGACACGTCGACGGCCCGGTCAACTTCGACTTCGTCGTCGACGAGCACACCGAGGAGATCCGCTTCATCGAGATGGGCGCCCGGCTCGGCGGCAACGGCATGCCGCTCCTGGTCAAGCACGCCTACGGCATCAACACCTACGAGGCCGCGCTGCGCCTCGCGCTGGGCGAGGACTTCGACCTGACGCCCCGCCACAACAAGAAGACGGCCCTGCGGATCCTCACCAGCGACACCGACGGCGTCCTGCGCGCCGTCGAGGGGGCCGACGCCGTCCGCGCCCTGCCGCAGACCGCCGAACTCCAGATCTTCGCGAGCCCCGGCGGCCGGGTCCACCGCTACACCCAGGCGGGCCACAAGCTCGGCTACCTCCTGCTCGTCGCCGACAGCCACGCCGAACTCCGCGAGGCGCGCGCCCGCGCCGACGCCCTGATGCGCTTCGACGTGGAACCCGACCCGGACCGCGCCCCCCGCATCCCGCCCGCCACCGACGCCGCTCCCGGCCCCGGCTCCGACACCCGACTCCTTACGGAGAAGACCCCTTGAACACCGTCCGGCGCAACGCGCCCTTCCTGATCCTCTTCGTACTCGCCGGTGTCTTCGCGGGCATCGTGTGGTTCGTCATGCCCCACGACCGCGAGGTCAAGAGCCTCGGCATCCTGCTGTTCAAGCTGGTGCCGTTCGTCCTGGCCACCGAGGCGGTCGCCCAGCTCGACCCGGCATGGGCCAGGAGGATCCACCTCCACCTGGCGATACCGCTCTGCTTCCTCGTCTACTTCATCTACTTCGTGCCGAAGATCTTCTTCGTCGCCGAGGACCACCCCGAGCTCTACTACTACATCCTGACGCTGACGCCGTTCGTCGTGCTGAGCCTCGTCTTCTCGTTCCGCGTCGGCGGCGGCGCCTCCCACCTGGTGCGCCGGCTGTCCTACGCGATGATCCTGCTGATGCTCTCCGGCGTCGAGGACTTCGCCTACCTCACCGTCAACGACCACACCGACCCGCAGTGGCAGACCATTCCCGAGGTGTGGACCTGGGCCTCGCACATGACGGTCTTCCTCGGCCACGCCGCCAGCAAGTACGAGGCGTACGCGTTCATCATCACCCACCTCGTGCTCGTCGTGTTCGTGCTGTTCGCGCCCACCCGCTGGTTCACCCCGGTCGCCCGGCTGCTGCGCCGCTCGAACCGTCCCGGCTCCGAGGTCCGCGGCTCCGGGGCGGGCGACGCCACGACCCGTGACGCCGCCGACCGCGACACCAGGACCCCCGACGCCGGGGCCCGCACGGCCGGCTGACGACCGCCCGCGCCCAGGAGACGACGAGGAGACGACGACGATGTTCCTCCGAGAGGCCGTGTACGTGCCCGTCACGTACGCCCGCCAGTACGGCACCCGGGGCTCGCTGCGCCGACGCCAGCTGAGCCAGCTCAACCGGATGCTGGCGCACGCCCGCGCCCGGGTGCCGTACTACCGCGACGACCCGGCCTACCGCACCGGGCCGCTGCGCACCCTCGCCGGGGCGGCCCGGCTCCCGGTCCTGAACAAGGAGGTCCTGCGCGCCAGGCCCCTGGAGGACTTCCTCGCCGACGGCGTGACCCCCGGCACCCTGCCGACGTTCCGGACCAGCGGATCCACCGGCCGCCGGGTGACCGTGGTGCACGACCAGCGCAGCCACGACTACCACATGGCCGCGTGCGTACGCCGGTTCCTGGCGACCCGCCGGTACCTGCCGACCGACCGGCTCTCGCACATCCGGCCCTTCGCACCGCCCTCGCGCGGCTTCGAGAAGGCCGGGCTGTTCCGCCGTCACGTCCTGCTCACCGACCGGCCCATGGAGGACATCAAGGCCGAACTCCTCGCCGAACGGCCCCAGGTCGTCATCGGGTACCCGGTGCACCTGCGGGCCCTGCTCCGGGCCCTGACACCGGCCGAACTGGCCGCCCTGCGCCGGACCCTGCGCCTTGTCATGACCGAGTCCGAACTCCTCGTCGACGCCCACCGCGCCCTGTTCGAGAAGGAGTTCGGGGTGCCGGTGCGCGACGAGTACTCGGCGTTCGAGGTCCTCAACGTCGCGTACGACTGCCGGTACGGCCGGGCCCACCTCGCGGAGGACCGCCTCCTGGTGGAGATCCTGGACGAGGAGGACCGGCCGCTGCCCGACGGCGCCGGGGGCCGGGTCGTGGTGACCGCGTTCATGGAACGCGCGATGCCGCTGATCCGCTACGACCTCGGCGACGTCGGCCGGATCGAGACGCGGCCCTGCCCGTGCGGGCGGCGCTTTCGCACCCTGCGCCTGACCGCCGGCCGGGTCAACGACTCGGTCCTGCTGCCCACCGGCCGCCAGCTGTACCCGGACACCTTCCTGCACCTGGCGGCGACCTTCCCGGGCATCGCCGAGTGCGCCGTCCACCAGGACCGCGAGGGCGCGGTGCGGCTCGACGTCGTCCCGGCCGAGGCCATGGACGACGACGCCTGGGACGCGCTGTGCGCGGGGGTGACCGAGCGACTGCACACCGTGGCCGAGTGCGTGTTCCCGCTGCGGGTCGTCCGGGCCGACCGGATCGAGATCACGGCGGGCGGCAAGGGCCGCTTCGTCACCTCCGAGGCGGTGGCACCCCGGCCGGTGCCGGCCGACACACCATGACGGCCGCCGCCCCGGCCCCGGCACCGGACCGGGGGACGAACGGGTCCACCCCGAAGGACCGGAAGACGGCCGGGACCGTCCCACCGGACCAGGACCGGGATCCGAGGACGGGCGGGGCGGCCGCCTCGCGGCGGCCCACCGTCGGCCTGCTGACCTCGCTGCTCGCCGGACGCGCCGCCTTCCGGCTCGCCCTGGTCGGGGCGAACGCCGCCCTCCTCGCCAGCTGGGGCCAGGGGCCGTACGCCCACTACGCCGGCGCCATGGGCACCGCCCAGGTCCTCACCACCATCACCTCGCTCGGCATCGAGAAGTCCGCCCTGAAGCTGGTGCCGCGGGCCCGCCGCACCGGCGGCCAGCTGATCACCGTCTTCCTGACCTGTGCCCTGGCCCTCACCGGTGCCGTCGTGCTGTGGCTGGGCTGCGCGGTGGTGTTCGTCCCGTCCGGCGACCACCGGATGGCGGCGCTGCTCGCCGGGCTGTACGCCGCCCTCCTCGGCCTGAACACGGTCCTCGTCGGGCTGTGCCGGGCGCTCGGCCGCAACCGGGCCGACATCGCCAACTTCGCGGCCCTGTCACTGATCATCGTCGCCGGAACCGCCCTCACGGCCCTGCTCGACTGGGGGCCGGTGGCCTTCATCGGCTGGATCCTCGGCGGGACCGCCCTGCTCGACCTGGCCCATCTGCCCGCGCTGTACCGGGCCGCCGCCCGGCCGGTGCGCCGCCGGCTGGTCGCGCCCGCGGTCGGCACCTCCCTGCTCATGGCGTCCGGGGACGTGGCGGCCTCCGGCACGCTCAGCCTGCTCTTCGCCCTGCTCGGCGCCTCCGGCCACCACGAACAGAGCGGCCACCTCTATCTGATGGTGCTCGCCTCGTCCGTGCTGCTGAACGGTTTCGGCTACCTGCTGCGGCTGTTCCAGCCCCATGTGTCGCTGACCCTGCGCGGCGTGACGGACACCCGGCTGGACCGCCGGATCGTCCGGCGGCTGCCGCAGGTCGCGGTGGCCGGGATCCTGTGGACCCCCGCCGCGCTGCTGCTCACCCGGCACGCCGAACAGAGCGGCCTGGTGTCGCCCCCGGTCGCCGTACTGCTCCTGTACGTCCTGTGCGTACCGCTGTTCTTCGCGGTCGGCAGCCTCAACTACCTGCTGGAGAACGCCACCACGCGCACCCTGCGGGTCACCGCCGCCGGTTCGGTGGCCGGGCTGGTCTGCGCGGTCCTGCTCGGACTGGTGCTGGTGCCCGCGCTCGGCGCGCTCGGGGCGGTCACCGCGCTCGTGGCCGGGGAGATCGCCCACGTCCTGGCCGCCCGGCTCCTGCTGCGGACCGCCCCGGGGCCCGCCGCCGCACCGGTCCCGTGACCGCACCCGTCACCACCGCACCGTGACCACCGTGCCCGTGACCACCGTGCCCCGAGCGCGGACCCGACCACCTGAGGAGCTCACCCGATGAATCGTCCTCGGACCACCCGCAGACCCGCCGAGGAAGAAACCGACGGCGACATCCCGGCGGACACCGACGCGGCGGGCGGCCGCCCGGCCTGGCGCGGCATCGTCTACCCCCTGCTGATCTCCGTCCTCGCCCTGGGCGCGCTCTTCGCCGTGCTCGGCCTCGGCCTCGGCGTGCCCGACGACCTCCCCTCGGGCATCACCGCGACGCCTCCCGCCGAGGCCACCCAGGCCAGCGAGACGCTGCTGCGCATAGTGGGCGCGCTGGCCGCGGTCGCCGCCGTCGCCGCGGCGGGCGGCGCGCTCGCCCGCAGGCTCGGCCAGCCGCCGGTCGTCGGCGAGATCGCGGCCGGTCTGCTGCTCGGCCCCTCCTGCCTGGGGGCGTTCCTCCCGGTCTCGAAGGAACTGTTCTTCCCCGACGCCGCCCAGCCGGTCCTCGGGCTGCTCGCCCAGGTCGGCCTCATCCTCTTCATGTTCTCCGTGGGCTCCGAGTTCGATCCCTCCCAGCTCCGCCGCAGCGGGCGGGTGGTGGGCGCGGTCAGCCAGGGCAGCATGATCATCCCGTTCGTGCTCGGCGTGCTGTCGTCCGGGCTCGTGTACCACGAGTTCGCCGCCGGGCGCGTGGGCTTCCTGCCCTTCGCGATCTTCCTCGGCACGGCGATGAGCATCACCGCGTTCCCGGTGCTGGCCCGGATCGTCCAGGAGTCGGGCCTGTCCCGGCACCCGCTCGGCACGATGGCGATGACCTGCGCGGCGGCCTGCGACGTCATCGCCTGGGGCGCGCTGGCCACCGCCATGGCCGTGGCCGGGGCGGGCAGCGTCTGGGGGGCCGGCGGCACGGTGCTGCTGGCCGCCGCGGTCGCGGCCGTGGTGCTGCTGCTGGGCCGCCCCCTGGTCCGGGCCGCCGAGCGGTGGGCGGACCAGGCCGGGCTGCCCGCCGCCGCCCGGCTGGTCTTCCTGCTGCTGCTCGTGTTCTCGCTGGCCCGGCTCACCGACCTGATCGGCGTCCACTCCATCTTCGGCGCGTTCCTCGCCGGGCTGCTGCTGCCGCACCGCGCGGGCAGCGCCCTGACCGCCGTGCAGGTCCGGGTCGACTCCCTCAACCGCCGGCTGCTGCTGCCCCTGTTCTTCCTGTCCGTCGGCATGACCGTCGACCTCACCCAGGTCACCGGGCACGCCGGGCTGCTGCTGGCCGCGGCGGTCGCGGTCGTCACCGCGGTGGCCGGCAAGCTCGCCGGAACCGCCGTCACCGCCCGTACCGCGGGGCTGTCCTGGCGGTACTCGCTCGGACTCGGTGTGCTCCTCAACGCCCGCGGCGTCACCGAGATCGTCGTGCTCAGGGCCGGACTCGACGCCGGGCTCATCAATCAGAACGCGTTCACCGTCCTGGTCGTCATGGCCGTGCTCACCACGGTGATGACCGGCCCGGCACTCGGTCTGCTGGGCCTCGGCAGCCGGTCCGCGACCGGCACTCCCCCGCACTCCGCCCCCGTCCCCAGAGAGAAGGAATCCGTATGAACACCGGCAGCACCACCGGCCAGGACACCGCCCCCGTCTCCCTCGTCACCGGCGGCGCCGGCTTCATCGGCTCCCACGTGGCGCGCGAACTCCTCGCCGCGGGCCACCAGGTGATCGTCCTCGACGACCTCAGCGGCGGCGCCCGCGGCAACGTCCCGGCGGGCGCCGAGTTCCGGCACGGCAGCGTCTGCGACCCCGAGGTGGTCGACGCCGTGTTCGCCGCGCACCGCGTCGACTACGTCTTCCACCTCGCCGCGTACGCCGCCGAGGGACTGAGCCACTTCATCAAGCGCTTCAACTACATGAACAACGTGGTCGGCAGCGTCAACCTGATCAACGCCGCCGTCAACGCGGGCTCGGTCAAGTGCTTCGTGTTCACCTCGTCCATCGCCGTCTACGGCGCGGGGCAGCTCCCGATGCGCGAGGACCTCGTACCGGCGCCCGAGGACCCGTACGGCATCGCGAAGTTCTCCGTCGAGCAGGAACTCCACGTCACCCACCGGATGTTCGGCCTGCCGTACATCATCTTCCGGCCGCACAACGTCTACGGCGAGTACCAGAACATCGGCGACCGGTACCGCAACGTCATCGGCATCTTCATGAACCAGGCGCTGCGCGGCGAGGAGTTCACCGTCTTCGGCGACGGCGAGCAGACCCGCGCGTTCAGCTACATCAAGGACGTGGCTCCGGCCATCGCCCGCTCGGTCCACGTCCCCGAGGCGTACAACGAGATCTTCAACGTCGGCGGCGACCGGGTCTACACCGTCAACCGGATCGCGGCGGCGGTCTGCGAGGCGATGGACGTGGAGCTGCGCGTCAACCACCTTCCCGAGCGCGACGAGGTGCGCGACGCCTACGCCACCCACGAGAAGGCCCACAAGGTGTTCGGCGCCCCCGCGGCCCCGGTCGAGCTGGAGGACGGCATCGGCCGCATGGCCCGCTGGGTGAAGGAGGTCGGCCCGCAGGAGCCGTCCGTCTTCTCCGGCATCGAGGTCGTCCGCAACCTCCCGCCGTCCTGGCGGGCCGCCCTGGAGGCGCGGCGCTCGATCTGAGCCGAACGACCTGAGGGGCGGGCGCGGACGCGAAGACGGCCGTGTCCGGTACGGGGGGCCGTACCGGACACGGCCGTCGTCCTACGTCTAAGGACTGTCCCGTAATCCCTGGCGGGCGCACGACGACAGCTACGGCACCTCGCCGCGTTGTCGGAACGCCCGCATACATCCAGTATGCGGGCGCCCCTCCGCCTCGCGATGCACCGCATCCGACGCCGCGCGCCGACCCACCAGGGATTACGGGACAGCCCTTACGCCTGCGCCTCCGTCTCCCTCACCACCTTCACGATCTTGATCTTCCCGTTGCGCTCCGGCGCGATGAACGGCACCCGCTCGACCGTCACGTCGAACTCCGGCACCGCCTCCCGCACCGACTCCGCGATCCGGTCGACCACCGACGCCTCCGCGTCCGGCGACAGCACCACCGAGACGGTGACCTGGGCGGGCCGCCGCTGCACCAGCTGCATCCGGGCCACCTCCGGGAAGCCCTGCACCTTGAACGTGAGGAAGTCGGCGTAGAACTCCCGCCCGTCCGCACCCCGGAAACGGTCCTCGCTGCGCCCCTGCACCCGCAGCACCACCGGGGTCGCCCGCCCGCAGCCGCAGTCGGCCGGGCCGACCGTCACCCGGTCGCCGAGCCGGTAGCGGATCAGCGGCATCGCCTCGCTGTGCAGCCGGGTCACCAGGATCTCGCCCTCCACCACCCGGCTGCCGTCGGCCAGGACGGTCGAACCGTCGTCCCGCTCCACCTCGACCACCACGTCCGCGCTCCGCAGGTGCAGCGCGCCGCGCCGGCAGGTACGGGCCACCGTGAACACCTCCACCGAGGCGTACACCTCGTCGCAGCGCGCCCCCAGATGCCCCAGCACCCGGGCCCGCGCGGTCGGCGTCAGCCGCTCACCGCCGAACAGCACCCGGCGCGCGCCGGTGTACCGCACCCCGCGCCGCTCCAGCTCGTCCACGATCGAGGCGATCACATGGGGGAAGCCGACCAGGAACGTCGGCCGGGCCGCCAGGAACGCCTCCACCTGCTCGTCCAGGGTGGCGCTGGTGTCGATGTGGAACGTGCGCAGCACCCCGAACCGCTCCAGCGGGTGCCTCAGGAACGGATTGACCCGGAAGTACGCCATCCGGTCCCACGGCCGCAGCCCCGACGCCAGCATGTCGTACAGGTACGAGGCCCGCAGATACCCCAGGTCCCGCTCGGAGTTGCGGATGGTGATGGGGATGCCGGACGAGCCGCTGGTGGTGCCCGGCTTGGTGGAGGCGACGGTGAACCCGGCCGCGAGCAGCTCCTCGGCCGGTACGGCATGAAGGTCCGTACGGTCCAGGACCGGCAGGGCCGGCAGGTCCTCCGGGCCCCGGAACGCGGCGGCCGTCGCCGGGTCGATCAGCTCGCGGTAGCGCGGCACCCGCGCCTGCGCGTGCCGCACCAGGCGGACCAGCAGCCGCCGCTGCTCCTCGGCCAGCCGCTCCGGCCCGGCCCGGTCCAGGCGCACGGTCCGCACGAGGTTGCGCAGCACGGGGCCGAGCTTCATGACGGGCGAGAGACCCGGGGTCATGGCGTTCTCCGCACGATCGGGGTGCCGTGCACGGGACAGCGCTCCGGCCGGAACCGTTCCGCCGCCTCCGGGCACACGTGCACGAACGTGGGGCGGCGTCTGCGCAGCAGGGTCAGCACGGTCGTGTCGCCGAGCAGCCGCGCGTGCACCCGCCCGGTGTTGAGGTGCAGTTCCCCGCAGGAGGGGGGCACCGCGCCGAGATGGCCGAGCCACGGCTCGTACCAGAGCGAGCCGCGAGGCGGCCGGGAGCCCGCCGCCTCGGCCAGACTCGTCCGCGCCACCCGCACCAGGTCCCGGCCACCCGGCGTCCCGGGGTCCCCGACCACCAGGGCGGGACCCTCGGGCAGCGCGCCGGGCCGGACGCCCGGCTCCGCGTACGGGTCGGTGTGCGCGGTGGCGTCGAGCAGGACCCGCCAGGTGGAGCCGTGGGCCCGCACCGGGTCGCGCAGCGACCGCGCCACCTCGTACACATCCAGACCCCTGGTGCGGTGACCGGCCAGCCGCAGCGCCTCGTACAGCTCGGCGGTGCGCTCGGCCACCGGCAGGCCGGGATCGCGGCGGGCGGGCGACGCCTCGCCCAACGGCATCAGCAGGTGGCGCCGCTCGTCCGCCTCCGCGCGGGTCAGCGGCGGCAGCGCACCGGTGGCGGCGTACCGCTCCCGGTAGTGCGGGACCGTGCGCAGGGCGCGCCGCACGGTCCGCGCGTAGGTGGGACGCGGATACGCGTGCCGGGGACGCGTGCGCGGCGGGCGCGCGGGCTGGGATGTTCCGACCATGTCAGCAGTGGGTGTTCTGGTCGTGGACGAGCAGCCAGCGGCCGTCCGAGCGGGCGAAGACCAGGCTGAGCAGGTAGTTCAGCTGGTAGGGCTTGCCCTCCGGGTCGAGGTCGCGGTAGTCGACGCGGAGCACGGCGACGGCGGTGTCCTGGTGCACCCGGGTGCTGGTGACCTCCGTCTCCATCGTCCAGTCGGGGTCCTGGAACCAGCTCTGGTGGAAGGCCCGGACGTCCTCGGCGCCGGTCACGGTCCTCCCGTTGGGCAGGATGTACGTCGCCTCGTCGTGGACCGTGTCCATGTACGTGTCCAGGTCGCGGGCGCCGATGGCGGCCAGGTGGCGGTCGAGGGCGGCGGTGAACTCCATGCGGTTCTCATCTCTCTCGGTCTCTCGGCGATGTGCCGTGTTCGGGTTCCTTCCGGGGGCGGCCGCGTCACGAACCGGTTCCCCCTCGGGACGAGTTCTCCGGGGTCAGAAGGGGACGGCGACCGCGTTCCGCGGGACGGCGACGGCGCCGAAGGACTCCTTGAGTTCGCGCATGCCGGGCCCCAGTTCCACCGCGGGCACCCCGGCGCCGATCATCCGGTCGATCTCGCGCAGGTACAGGTCCAGGTACAGGTCGCGGGTCCCGTCCGAACCGGTCACGGTGGTGGCCCAGCCGGCCGGCACGTCCAGCACCAGGTCCAGGGAGAGCAGCCGGCCCGACGCGCGCTCCCGGTGGGCGAAGTAGGCGGCCCCGGGATGGGAGTTGAGCCGCTCGAAGTAGACGGGCAGCAGCGGCGCGGTCGCGCCGGGGCGGCGGGTGTGCTTCATCCGGGTCAGCTGGTCGAGACGGCTGGCCCGCACCGGGTCGACGGCCGTCACCCGTCCGGTCGTCAGTCCGGGGTCGCCGTCAATCCGCTCGTACAGGGCGGCCAGCCTGCGCCGCCGGGTGCGCGGCAGCCCGGCGAAGTAGGCGTCCATCGAGTCCCACCGGTTGTGCAGCACCGAGCAGGGCGCGGTCGCCCGGCGCACCGTGAACGTGCCGGAGATCTCGGCGAGTTCGTCGCGCTCCACGTCCAGGTGCAGGACGCCCAGGCAGCGGACGCCCAGCCGTCGGCGCAGCGCGCGTTCGAAGGTGCGCAGCGCGGCGGTGCGGGCGGCGGGGCCGAGTTCCGCGGCGTACATCCGGCCCCGGCTGAAGCTGTTCGGCAGATGCGTCTGGAACCAGGCCGGCGGGCGGGGCCTGCCGGGCACGGCGAACCGTCGGGTCGGGGGCAGCAGTCCGAGGAGCCCGCAGAACGCGGCCACCGGTTCGCCCGCGTCGCGGACCAGGCCCGCGCGCAGCGGCCGCGGGCTGCCCCACGCGGCGGCCTCCAGCAGGGACTCCTCCCACAGGGCGCAGCCCTTCCGGGCGCGGACGAAGGCGTCCCAGCCGTCGGGGGCGGGTTCCTCGCCGGGGGTGAAGATCTCAGCCCGCATGCGGTACGGCCTCCTGGAGCACGGGTTCGGGGCGGGCGGACGGCTTCCCCAGCAGGGGGCGCCGTCCGTGGTCGCGGTAGGCGGCCAGGGCGTCGGCGAGCACGGCGGGGCCCAGGGCGTCGGCGAGGGTGTCGAGCCGAGGCCCGTGCGCCGTGCCGAACAGCGCCCCGTAGATCTCCCGGAAGTCCTCCCGGGTGCGGGCGGCACGGGGCGCGCCTGGGCCGTCGTGCGTGCGCAGCCCGTCGATGAGCGTAGCGACGGCAGGTCCCGTACGGGCGGCTTCCGCGGCTCCGGCGGTGTCCGTGCGCCCCCGTCCCCCGGCGGCGTCGGGCTCGCCCCAGTAGCGCCGGTGTCCGTGCGTGCTCAGCCAGTTGCGCGCGTGCCGCACCCGTTCGGCCAGCAGCTCGCCCGCCGCCTCCGGGTGGCGGCGTTCCAGGTGACGCAGGGCCGGGGCGGTCCGGCCGCCGTGGGAGTAGAGCGCGCCGACCACCGAGCGCATGCGGGGCAGCGCGGCGCGTCCGGCCCGGGCCTCGTCGCCGAGCAACTCCCAGAGCACACGGGCCCGTTCCCGGTGCTCCGCCGCGCGCACGAACCGGTCGAAGGCGTCGTACGCGCCGAAGAACGCGCCGGGGCCGAAGCCGAGCCGGAAGTCGGACAGGCAGTTGCCGCGGGCGTACAGCCACAGCACCAGGACCGGCGGGTACACCGTCAGCAGGTCCCGGACGTACGGGCCGCCGCCGCGCGAGCCGGACACCTTGCCGCCGCCCCGCTCGCCGCGCACCAGACCGTACGGCACGATGACCGGCTGCGGGCGGCGCAGATAGCGGTCGTACACGGGGCGGGTGCGGTCCATCGTGCTGCCCGCGCTGCAGTGGTCCTGTCCCGCGGGCTCGCAGTCGATGTGTTCGTGGGCGACCCGCAGGGCCCAGTCCACCGCCCAGGACGGCTTGACGACGGCGGGGTCGCGCGCGGTGAGTTCGGCGCCGCACGACAGACAGCGGTACCGGGCCGCCGCCGCGCCCAGTTCGTGGATCTCGGTGTCGTTGCGGCCGCACTGGAGGCAGTACACGGCGAACAGGTCGCGCTCGTCGTCCTTGCCGAGCAGGTCGGCCAGCCGCCCCGCGTCGCGCTGGAACCGTCGCTGCCGCTCGCGGTACTCGCCCGCGCGGTAGCGCTCGAACTGGTAGTGGGTCTCCCACGCGGAGCCCGGCGGTGTCCGGCCGTCCTCGTCGGCGTCGGCCGGAAGGATGCCCACGGCCCTCAGTTCCGCGAGGTACGCGCGGCAGATCCGGGTGGCCCGCTCCCGGTGCGCGGCCAGCGGCCGTCCCCCGTACCCGGCGAGTTCCGGGTCGCGGGCGGCCTGGCTCTCGCGCACCGGGTCGTAGTCGTCGAAGCTCAGCAGGATCGCCGACCGGCGGCCCATCCCGGTCAGCGCCCGGTGCACCAGGTGCGCGCAGACCGTGTCCCGGAAGTTCCCGATGTGGAAGTAGCCGGTCGGGGACATGCTGGTCTGGATCAGGATGCGGTGGTGCGCGGGGTGCCGGTCGGCGAGCCGCCGGGCGTAGTCGAGCGCCCAGTGCGCGGCGGACCGGTCCTGTGCGTGCAGACCGCCGCCGGGCGCGCCCGCAGCGGCCCCCGCCCGCGCCCGCGCGCGTCGTGTCGTTGGCATGGTGGCAGTACAGCGTGATCCCCGATGAAGGCCCTATAACGACCTGGGAGAGTCCCGCCGGCGGGACACGGTGCTCGTGAACGGACCGGTGCCGGCCGACCGCTCCCGCTCCCGCGCTCCGTCGGCGTTCACGCCAGCCAGCCGTTCTCGCGGGCGATCCGCAGGGCGTCGACGCGGTTGCGCGCGCCGAGCTTGTTCACGATGGTCGTGAGGTAGTTGCGCACCGTGCCCACCGAGAGGTTCGTGGCGGTGGCGATCTGGGCGGCCTCCGCGCCCCCGGCGACCCGTCCGAGCACCTCGATCTCCCTCGGGGTGAGCGGGTTGTCCCCGATCTCCCAGGCGGCCATGGCCAGTTCGGGATCGATGATGCGCCGTCCGGCCCCGACCTTGCGGACCGCGTCGATCAGCTGCTCGGGCGAGGAGTCCTTCGGCAGGAATCCGCCGACCTGGGCCTCCAGGGCCCGCCACAGCCGGCCGGGCTGCGGCATCCCGGTCAGGATCAGCGTCCGGCACTCCGGCACCGCCTCCCGGAGCCTGGCCGCGGCGGCGATCCCGTCCATGCCCGGCATCCCGATGTCGAGCAGCGCGGTGTCGGCGCCCGTACGGATCACGGCGGGCACCACCTCGTCGCCCCGGCCGACCTGGGCCACCACCTCCAGGTCCGGCTCCAGGTCGAGCAGCGCGGCCAGCGCCACCCGTACCACGTGCATGTCCTCGGCCAGCACGATCCGCTGCATGCGTCCCCCTGTCTCCCCCTCGGTACCGCGGCGGTCCGCCGTTCTGTGTACCAGGGAACGGAGCACGTCCGCCCGGTTCGTATAGTGCAGTGATAGCGGCCCCGGCGAAACTCCCCGCAGCAGGAGCAGTCGACGACAGCAGAGCGGGGATGCCGTGCCACAACCGCTGACCACACCGCCCGCGCCCGCCCTCGCGGGTTCCGCCCTTCCCGCTTCCGGCCCTTCCGCCGAAGCCGCCGCGGGAGCACCCGCCGGTCTCTCCGCCACCGAGCGGCGCCGGATCGTCGTGGGCGAACGGGTGCGCTTCGCGCGCGATCTGCACGACCTGGTCGGCCCGCGGATGTCGGCGGTCATCCTCCAGTGCGAGCTGGCGGACCGGCTGCTCGACGGCAGGCCGGAGACCGCCCACGACCAACTGGCCGAGGCGCTGCGGGGGATGCGCCAGATCCTCGACGACGTGCGCACGGTCGCCCACGGCTACCACTGCCTGTCCCTGGAGACGGAGATCGAGTCCGCCCGGACGCTCCTGGAGTCGGCGGGCGTCCGCACCGAGACCGTTCTGCCGCGCGCGGCGCTCCCCGCACCGCTCCAGACCGTGCTGGCCACGGTGGTGCGCGAGGCGGCGGCCAACGTCCTCAGGCACAGCGACGCCCGGTCGTGCGCGCTGCTGGTCCGGGTGGGTCCGGAGTCGGTCCGGCTGACCGTCACCAACGACGGCGTACCGGCCCCGGACGCCACCGCTCCCTCCCCCGGCATCGGTCTGCGCAGCCTCGCCGAGCGGGTCGCCGCGGTCGGCGGCCGGCTCACCTGCGCCACCGACCGCCCCGGTCACCACACCCTGGACGCCCGCCTCCCCCTGGGGCCCGCCCGCGCGGCGGGCGACGTGCACCCCACGTGACCGAGCGCACCCCCCGCTCCGTTCGAACTCCCGCGACAATGAACGTGTGATCACCTCGCCGCCACGGAGCACCCAGCGACGCGCCGAACACGCGTCGACGCCGTACGTCGACCTGTCACGCGCCGAATGGAGCGCCCTGCGCGACAGGACTCCACTGCCGCTGACCGCCGACGAGGTGGAGCGGCTGCGCGGGCTCGGCGACGTCATCGACCTCGACGAGGTCCGGGACGTCTACCTGCCGCTCTCCCGGCTGCTCAACCTCTACGTCCAGGCCACCTCCGGCCTGCGCGGCGCCCTGAACACCTTCCTCGGGGAGGCGGTGGGCGGCCACGGCGAGCAGCACGGCACCCCGTTCGTCATAGGGGTGGCGGGCAGTGTCGCGGTCGGCAAGTCCACCACGGCCCGCATCCTCCAGGCGCTGCTGGCCCGCTGGCCCGAGCACCCCCGGGTGGAACTCGTCACCACGGACGGCTTCCTGCTGCCGATGAAGGAGTTGAAGGCGCGCGGGCTGATGTCGCGCAAGGGGTTCCCCGAGTCGTACGACCGCCGGGCGCTGACCCGGTTCGTCGCCGACATCAAGGCGGGCAAGGACGAGGTGACGGCGCCCGTCTACTCGCACCTGATCTACGACATCGTGCCGGGCGAACGGCTCACCGTGCGCCGCCCCGACATCCTGATCGTGGAGGGGCTGAACGTGCTCCAGCCCGCGCTGCCCGGCAAGGACGGACGGACCAGGGTCGGGCTCGCCGACTACTTCGACTTCAGCGTGTACGTGGACGCGCGCACCGAGGACATCGAGACCTGGTACCTCGACCGGTTCCGCAAACTGCGCGCGACGGCGTTCCAGGACCCGTCCTCGTACTTCCGCAGGTACACCCAGGTCTCCGAGGAGGAGGCCATGGCGTACGCGGCGACGACGTGGCGGACCATCAACCGGCCGAATCTCGTGGAGAACGTCGCCCCCACCAGGGGCCGTGCCACCCTGGTGCTGCGCAAGGGACCGGACCACAAGGTCAGGCGGCTGTCGTTGCGCAAGCTCTGACGGCCCGCGTCCCCGTCCGTCGTTCCCCTCACCCGTCCCCCTCGTCGAGGAGCCCGTCGCGTGCTGCATCTGCGCCTGATCGTCCCGGCCGACCGTACGGACGAGGTGGTGCGCCTGGTGGAGGGCACCGCCGGTACGGCACACCTGGTGGTGATGCCCGGGGTGGCCCGCGACCCGGCCGGTGACATGGTGCTGTGCGACGTGGCGCGCGAGGCGGGCGACGACCTGATCGGCGCGCTGCGCGGGCTCGGGATCGACGAGCAGGGGTCGATCAGCCTGGAGAACCTCGACCTCACGCTCTCCGCGCACGCCGACCGGGCGGAGCGGGAGGCGCCGGGCGAGGGCGCGGACGCGGTGCTGTGGGAGGAGCTGACGGAGGCGACCCACGAGGAGTCCACGTTCAGCGTGACGTACGTGGCGTTCCTCGCGGTCGCGACGATGCTCGCGGCCTGCGGTGTGATGCTCGACAACGCGATCCTGATCGTGGGCGCGATGGCGGTCGGCCCGGAGTTCGGGCCGCTGGCCGGGATCTCGACGGCCATGGTGCAGCGCGCCCCGCGGCTCGCGCTGCGCTCGCTGTACGCGCTGATCGGCGGCTTCGCCGTCGCGATGGTGCTGACCGCCGGGTTCATCTGGCTGATGGACGCCCTCGGGCAGTTCTCCTACGCGATGATCGAGGCGGACCGGCCCAACACCTCGTTCATCTGGAAGCCGGACCCGTTGTCGTTCGTGGTGGCGTTCCTGGCCGGGATCGCCGGGACGCTCTCGCTCACGTCGGCGAAGTCCGGGGCGCTGATCGGGGTCGCCATCTCCGTGACGACGGTACCGGCCGCCGCCAACGCGGCGGCGGCGTTCAGCTACGGCGACTACGCCCAGATGTCGGGCTCGGTGTCCCAGCTGCTGGCGAACCTCGGCGGGATCGTGGTCGCGGGAACCCTGACGCTGCTGGTCCAGAAGGCCCTGTGGGCTGCCCGCCGCCGCCGGGCGGGTCGCAGGGCCCGCCCGGCCGGCGGCCGAGAGCCCGTCGGGTGACCTTCGGCCGGAAAGCGGACGCGGCACGGTCCGTACGATCCCGAGGCGCCGGGTGTCCTCGTAGTGGAGCTACGTGGGCATTCCGGCAACGCCGGAGGCATGTGTGCCGGGGGGCGTGGCCCCCCGGTCAGAGGTCACCCGACAGGCTCTGAGGGCTGTCGCGGCGGCCGGCCGCCCGCACCTCGGCGGGCCGTGCCGCCTCCAATCATCCGAGCGCCGACTTCACCACGTCGGCCAGCCGCTCGGCGACCGCCCGCGCCTGCTCGATGTCGGCGGCCTCGACCATGACCCGTACCAGCGGCTCCGTGCCCGACTGGCGCAGCAGTACGCGACCGGTGGAGCCCAGCTCGGCCTCGGCCTCGGCGACGGCGGCGGCGATCTCCGGGGCGGTGTCCACCCGGGACTTGTCCACGTCGGGAACGTTGATCAGCAGCTGCGGCAGCCGCTGCATCACGCCCGCCAGGTCGGCCAGCGCGCGGCCGGTCGCGGCCACCCGGGCCGCCAGCAGCAGGCCGGTCAGCGTGCCGTCGCCGGTCGTCGCGTGGTCCAGGACGATGACGTGGCCGGACTGCTCGCCGCCCAGGGCGTACCCCTCGGCCTTCATCGACTCCAGCACGTAGCGGTCGCCGACGGCGGTCTGGACGAGTTCGATGCCCTCCCGCTCCATGGCCATCTTGAAGCCGAGGTTGGACATGACCGTGCCGACCACGGTGTCCTTGCGCAGCTTGCCGGCCTCGCGCAGGGCGAGTGCGAGCACGGCCAGGATCTGGTCGCCGTCGACCTCCTCGCCCGCGCCGTCCACGGCGAGGCAGCGGTCGGCGTCGCCGTCGTGCGCGATACCGAAGTCGGCGCCGTGCTCGACGACGGCGGCCTTCAGCAGGTCCAGGTGGGTGGATCCGCAGTTGTCGTTGATGTTCAGGCCGTCCGGGTCGGCTCCGATCGTGACGACCTCGGCGCCGGCCCGCGCGAACGCCTCGGGCGAGACCCGGGAGGCGGCGCCGTGCGCCTCGTCGAGGACGACCTTCAGCCCGTCGAGCCGGTTCGGGAGGACGCCGACGAGGTGGTTCACGTACCGGTCGAAGCCCTCGGTGTAGTCGGTGACCCGGCCCACCCCGGCACCCGTCGGACGCGTCCACGGCTCGCCGGTGCGGTGCTGCTCGTAGACCGTCTCGATCCGGTCCTCCAGCTCGTCGGCGAGCTTGTGACCGCCGCGGGCGAAGAACTTGATGCCGTTGTCCGGCATGGCGTTGTGGCTGGCGGAGAGCATCACACCGAGGTCGGCGCCGAGCGCGCCGGTCAGATGCGCCACCGCGGGGGTCGGCAGCACCCCGACCCGCAGCACGTCCACGCCCGCGCTGGCGAGCCCGGCGACGACGGCGGCCTCCAGGAACTCCCCGGACGCACGCGGGTCACGCCCCACCACGGCGGTCGGCCGATGCCCCTCGAAGGTGCCCGCCTCGGCGAGCACATGCGCCGCAGCGACCGACAGTCCGAGCGCGAGCTCGGCCGTCAGGTCCGCGTTGGCGACACCGCGCACACCGTCCGTGCCGAAGAGTCGTCCCACTGGTGTCCTCCGAAGATGCTTCGAAACCGCACAACAAACCAAGACAAACCAAAGCAAAGCAATGCAGCCGCCCCCTGCGCACCACACGGTGCCGGACGCCGAGCACCACCCGGGGCCGGCATCCGGAGCACCGCGCAGAAACGGCACACGGAGCACACGGGTCGCAACAGCACCACACCCGTGCGCTTAAAAGCGTATGAACGCCTCATGCCGTTATACGCCCGGGGGTGCCAATAGACGAACGCCCCGGCCAGCACGAGGTGTGCCGCCGGGGCGAACGTGTAAAGCAGGCGAGCAGGCGGATTAGCGCTTGCTGTACTGCGGCGCCTTGCGGGCCTTCTTGAGACCGGCCTTCTTGCGCTCGACCGCACGGTCGTCGCGGGAGAGGAAGCCGGCCTTCTTCAGCGTCGGGCGGTTGTTGTCGACGTCCGCCTCGTTCAGCGCACGGGCCACGCCGAGGCGCAGGGCACCGGCCTGACCCGAGACGCCGCCGCCCGAGATGCGGGCGATGACGTCGTAGCGGTCGTCGAGCTCGAGCACCTTGAAGGGCTCGTTGACTTCCTGCTGGTGCACCTTGTTGGGGAAGTAGTCCTCAAGGGTGCGACCGTTGATCTTCCACTTGCCGGTGCCCGGAACGATCCGGACGCGGGCAATGGCGTTCTTCCGACGGCCGAGGCCGGCGGCGGGCTGCGGGTCGCCGAAGCGCGACGCCAGCGACTCGCTGGTGTACTCGCCCTCGACGGGAACCTCCGACTCGAAGGTGGTCACCTCGGCGAAAACCTCTTCGCCCTCGACCGGGTTCTCAACAGTGGTCTCGGCCACGATTCTCCTCAGATCTTTCTCTTGGTCTTAGGGGGAGGCCGGAACTACTGCGCGACCTGGCTGATCTCGTACGGGACCGGCTGCTGAGCAGCGTGCGGGTGCTGGTCGCCCGCGTAGACCTTGAGCTTCGAGAGAACCTGTCGGCCCAGGCTGTTCTTGGGGATCATGCCCTTGATGGCCTTCTCGACGGCCTTCTCGGGGTTCTTGGCGAGCAGCTCGTCGTAACGGACGGAGCGGAGACCCCCCGGGAACCCGGAGTGGCGGTACGCCATCTTCTGGGTCTTCTTGTTGCCGGACAGGTGGACCTTGTCGGCGTTGATGATGATGACGAAGTCGCCCATGTCCATGTGGGGGGCGTAGATCGCCTTGTGCTTGCCGCGGAGGAGATTCGCGGCCGTGGTGGCCAGACGGCCCAGGACGACGTCCTGGGCGTCGATGACGTGCCACTGGCGCGTCACATCTCCGGGCTTGGGGCTGTACGTACGCACGGTCGTAGCCTTCGCTTCTTCAGTGAGTGGGTCCTGACAAGGCCACCCGGCCGATCGCACCAGCCCTGGCGGCTCCACGGGGACGCAACCCGAGTGCCTGCCGCTGGTCATCGGCCCGGTGGACCGGCGTAAGGGCCCCTCGCGTGAGAACGACCAAGCCAATACGCATAACAAAGCAGCAGACTACCGTCGCCCCCTGTGCGGGTCAAAATCGTCCCCGGCCCACGCCCACCGGGAAGCCCGCGGGGCGCACCGGCGGCGCCCGGCGGACCTCAGCCCACCGTCGGCGGCGACGGAGCCGGTGGCCCGCCCGGTACCGCGAGGGCCACCGTCGCCGCCGTCAGCTGTTCCATCGAGCGTTCCATGTCCGCCTCGGGACGGCCGCCGCGCACCAGGAGCTCCAGCGAGAGGCCCTCGAACCCGGAGAGAAAGAAACGCGCCAATTCCATCGGCGGCACGGCGGGCACCCGCCCGGCCCGTTCCGCGGCCTCGGCGATGATCCCCGCCGCCGTCTCCTGGATGTCGCGGTAGTAGCGCTCGACGACGCCCCTGAGCTCCGCGCTGCGCAGGGCGAAGGTGACGAGTTCGTGCATCAGGAGATGCCGCTCCGGGCGCTCGCAGAGCTGACGCCACAGCGCGCCCCCGATGGCGCGGAACGCCTCTTCGAACGTCTCGGAGCTGCGCCCCGACGCCTCCCGGACCCCGGCCACCATCTCGGCGGACAGGCTCTCCAGGACGGCCCGGTACAGATCCGCCTTGGCCCCGAAGGTGTAGTGCACGGTGGCCTGGGCGACCCCCAGTTCCGAGGCGATGGCCCGCGTACTGCCCGCCGCGACCCCCTCCCGCCCCATGAGATCGATGGCCGCCGCGATGAGCTGGGGGCGGCGGTCGGCGGCGCTTACGTGAGCCATGCGACCGATCCTAACAAGGTGATCGGCTGAACATGTCACCCGACTTTGTCACTCGACCAAGTCGATCGTACAGTGGCGACGGACGGCATCACGCGACGCACCAGCGAAGGGCGGAAAGATGGCGATCACGAGCTTGCTGCCGGGCAGGAAATCGGGCAGGGGCAGGCCGCCGACACCGGGCAAGGCACCGGAGAGGGGCTCACTGCCCTTCGTCGGGCACGCGCTGACCATGCCCTCGGACGGCTTCCTCCTGTACTCGATGCGGGAGGCGCGCGCCCTGGGGCCCATATACACGCTGCGCATCTTCGATCAGGAAATGCTGATCGTCTCCTCGCTGGACCTGGTGGCCGAGCTGTGCGACGAGTCGCGCTTCCGCAAGACGGTGACCGACGCCCTGGAGGCGGTGCGCGACTTCACCGGCGACGGCCTGTTCACCGCGTACGGCGAGGAGCCGAACTGGCGCAGGGCGCACAACATCCTGCTGCCCGCCTTCGCGTCGAACGCGCTGCGCGACTACCACCCCGCGATGCTGAAGGTGGCGCGCAAGCTGATCGCCCACTGGGACCGGCAGGCGGGCCGCCCGGTGGACGTGCCCGGTGACATGACCCGGCTCACCCTCGACACCATCGGCCTGTGCGGCTTCGGCTACGACTTCGACTCCTTCGGCCGCGACACCCCGCACCCCTTCATCGGCTCGATGGTGCGGGCGCTGGCCCACGCCCAGGCCAAACCGCAGTTCATCCCGGGCCTCGACTTCCTCTACCGCTCCCGCAACGCGCGCAACGCGGCCGACATCGCGGCCATGAACGACCTCGTCGACGAGGTCGTCCGGCGCCGCCGGGCCGCCGGCCCCGACCGCACCGACGGCGCGGACGACCTGCTGGGGCTGATGCTGCACGCCCGCGACAAGGACACCGGCGAACCGCTCGACGACGTCAACATCCGCCACCAGGTGATCACCTTCCTGATCGCCGGGCACGAGACCACCAGCGGCGCCCTCTCCTTCGCGCTGTACTACCTGCTCAAGCACCCCGCGGTGCTGGCCAGAGCCCAGGAGGAGACGGCCGCCCTGTGGGGCGAGGACGCCGGCCCCGATCCCACCTACGAGGACGTCGGCCGGCTGCGCTACATCCGCCAGGTCCTCAACGAGGGGCTGCGGCTGTGGCCGACCGCCCCCGCCTTCTCCCTGGAACCCCTGGAGGACACCGTGCTCGGCGGGCGCTACCCGCTGCGCCGGGGCCAGAGCGCCGTCGTCCTCACGCCGATGCTCCACCGCGACCCCGGCTGGGGCGACAACCCCGAACTGTTCGACCCGTCGCGCTTCGACCCGGAGCGGGTGGCCGAGCGCGACCCGCACCTGTTCAAGCCGTTCGGCAACGGTGAACGCTCCTGCATCGGGCGGCAGTTCGCCCTGCACGAGGCCACGCTGCTGCTCGGCCTGCTCATCCACCGCTACCGGCTGGTGGACCACTCCCACTACCGGCTGCGGATCAAGGAGACCCTGACGCTCAAGCCGGACGGCTTCACCCTCACCCCGATACGCAGGACGGACGCCGACCGCGCCCGCGTCCGCCCGCCCGCCGTCGCCGTCGCCGCCCCGCCCGAGGAGACCGCCCCCGCACTGCGCGCCCCCGGCACCGCGCTCACCGTGCTCTACGGCTCCAACCTCGGCGCCTGCCGGTCGCTCGCCCACGACCTCGCCGACCGGGCGACCCGGCACGGCTTCACCCCCGAGGTCGGCCGGCTCGACGACGCCGTGGACACCCTGGCCCCCGGCCGCCCCGTGGTGATCGTCACCGCCTCCTACAACGGACGCCCGACCGACGACGCCGCCCGCTTCGTGTCCTGGCTCTCGGACGACATCGAGGACACGCGCCTCGCCGGGGTCCCGTACGCCGTCCTCGGCCTCGGCGACCGCAACTGGGCCGCCACCTACCAGAGGATCCCCACCCTGATCGACGAGCGACTGTCCGCCGCCGGGGCCGAGCCCGTGGTGGAGCGTGCGGCGATCGACATGGGCGCCGACGGCATCGACGAGACCGCACGCTGGGGCACCGGCCTGTGGTCGGCCCTGCTCGACCGCTACGGAGAGCCCACCGACGGCACGGAGCCCGAGGAGACCGCCCCCCGCTACACGGTGGAGGACACCGACGACGCCCCGGACGCCGACGGGCTCGGCATGTCGCCGGAGGGCGACGAGCTGCTCCCCCTGGAGGTGCTGTCCAACGAGGACCTGTGCGACACCACCAGCCCGCTGGCCCGCTCCAAGCGCCACATCCGGCTGCGGCTCCCGGCCGGCGCCGACTACCGCACCGGCGACCACCTGCTCGTCCGGCCGGCCAACCCGGCCGCGCTGGTGGAGAGCACCGCCGCGCTCCTCGGCCTCGACCTCGACCGGGTGGTCCGGCTGCGGACGACGACGGCGGGCCGCGACCCGCTGCCGGTGGACCGGCCGCTGAGCGTGCGCGCGCTGCTGACGCACTTCGTGGAACTGGCCCAGCCCGTCACCGCGCGGGGCGCCGAACTCCTCGCGTCCGTCGCCCCCTGCCCGCCGGACCGGATCGCGCTGGAGGAACTGGCCACCGCCCCGCGATCCGCGACCGACGAGGCCCTGCCCACCGTGCCGCTCCTGCTGGAGCGCTACCCGTCCCTGCGGCCGTCGCTGGCGCTCCTGCTGGAGGCCCTGCCCCCGATGCGGCCGCGCTACTACTCGATCTCCTCGTCGCCCGCGACCTCGCCCGACACCGTCGACCTGATGGTCGCGGCGGCACCGGCGCCCCACCGCAGCGGCAAGGGCACCTTCCTGGGCGCGGGCCCGGCGTACCTGAGCACGGTCGGGCCCGGCGACACCGTGTACGCCCGGAGCGCCCCCTGCCGGGACGTGTTCCGGCTCCCCGAGGACCCGTCCGTGCCCGTCATCACCGTGAGCGCGGGCACCGGGCTCGCCCCGTTCCGCGCCGCGGTCATCGAGCGGGCCGCCGATCCGCGGCCCGACCGGGCCACCCTCGTCTGCTACTTCGGCTGCGACCACCCGGACGTGGACTACCTGCACCGCGCCGAGCTGGAGAAGGCCGAGGAGGCCGGGGCGGCCGACCTGCGCCCGGTGTTCTCCCGGGCCCCAGAGAACGGCGACCGCTTCGTCCAGCACCGCATCGCCCGCGAGGCGGACCGGATCTGGGAACTGCTGGAGGCCGGTGCCCACGTCCGCGTCTGCGGCGACGGCCGCGCGATGGCCCCCGCGGTGCGCGAGGCGTTCCAGCGGATCCATCGCGACCACGCGAAGGACGACGCACGGAGCGCCGAGGACTGGCTGGCCGCGCTCATGGACGAGAACCGCTACGTGGAGGACGTCTGGGCGGGCTGAGGCCGCTCCCCCACACCGTCGCCGCCTCCCGGCCCCCGTACAGGAGGCGGCGACACCCCTGCCACACACCGCTCACCGCGCGGACGCGCGGGCGGAACCGGACCGCCCGCCCGCGCGGCAGCCCCCGTGCCGCCGTCGCACGAGCGGCCCCGGCTCACCGCGCCCGCTCGACCCTCCGCTCGTCCCAGACCGGCTCCTTCGACTCCCGTACGACACCGTCCGAGCCGAACACCAGGTACCGGTCGAAGGACTTCGCGAACCACCGGTCGTGCGTGACGGCCAGCACCGTCCCCTCATACACCTCCAGACCGTCCTGCAGGGCCTCGGCCGACTCCAGGTCCAGGTTGTCCGTCGGCTCGTCCAGCAGCAGCGCGGTCGTCCCGGCCAGCTCCAGCAACAGGATCTGGAACCGGGCCTGCTGCCCGCCGGACAGCTTCTCGAACGGCTGGTCGCCCTGCCGCTCCAGCTCGTAGCGGCGCAGCACCGACATCGCCCCGCCCCGGTCCTTGGCGTACTCCTTCCACAGGATCTCGACGAGCGTGTGCCCCAGCAGCTCCGGGTGGGCGTGCGTCTGCGCGAAGTGCCCCGGCACGACCCGGGCCCCCAGCTTCCACGTCCCCGTGTGCGCCACCGGCTCGCCCGCGAGCAGCCGCAGGAAGTGCGACTTCCCGGAACCGTTCGAACCGAGGACGGCGACCCGTTCCCCGTAGAAGACCTCCAGGTCGAACGGCTTCATCAGCCCGGTGAGCTCCAGCCCCTCGCAGGTCACCGCCCGCACGCCGGTCCGCCCGCCGCGCAGCCGCATCCTGATGTCCTGCTCGCGCGGCGGCTCCGGCGGCGGACCCGCCTCCTCGAACTTCTTGAACCGGGTCTGCATGGCCCGGTAGCGGGACGCCATGTCCGGGCTGTTCGCCGCCTGCTGCCGCAGCCGCAGGACCAGCGCCTTCAGTCGGGCGTGCTCCTCCTCCCAGCGCCGCATCAGCTCCTCGAACCGGGCGAACCGGTCCCTGCGGGCCTGGTGGTACGTGTCGAAGCCGCCGCCGTGCACCCACACGTCGCTGCCCGCCGGGCTCGGCTCCACGCTGACGATCTTCTCGGCGGCGCGGGCGAGCAGTTCGCGGTCGTGGGAGACGAAGAGAACCGTCTTGCGGGTCTCCTTCAGCTTCTCCTCCAGCCAGCGCTTGCCGGGGACGTCGAGGTAGTTGTCCGGCTCGTCGAGCAGCAGCACCTCGTCCGGCCCGCGCAGCAGCGCCTCCAGCACCAGCCGCTTCTGCTCCCCGCCGGACAGCGTGCGCACCTCGCGCCACTGCGCCTTCTCGTACGGGATGCCGAGCGCGGCCGTGGTGCACATGTCCCAGACCGTCTCGGCCTCGTAGCCGCGCGCCTCCGCCCAGTCGCTGAGGGCCTGCGCGTACGCCATCTGCGCGGCCTCGTCGTCGACCGTGAGGATCAGCTCCTCGGCCCGGTCCACGGCCAGCGCGGCCTCCCGGATACGGGGCTGGGCCACGGAGACCAGCAGGTCCCGGACCGTGCGCTCGTCCCGGACCGACCCCACGAACTGCGGCATCACGCCGAGGCCGCCGCTCACCGAGACCGAGCCGCCGTGCGGCTGGAGCTCCCCGGAGAGCAGCTTCAGCAGCGTGGTCTTCCCGGCGCCGTTGGCCCCGACCAGGGCGACCACGGCACCGTCCGCCACCCGGAACGAGGCATCACCGAGCAGCACCCGTCCGTCCGGTAGGTAGTACTCCAGGTGGCCCGCTTCGAGATGTCCCATACGCAGCATTGTCACGGTCGCGCGATACCGGCCCAAACGGATTAACTTCCGCCCCGCCGACCAGGGCGCACGGCATTAGGATGCGCCGCATGAGCTTTGGGCAAGGGGGGCCCTCCTGGGGGCCGGGAGGCGCGCCGACTCCGGACTGGGCGGCGCTCGCCGACGCGTCCGCGGCGCGGGGGCGCCGCAAGAAGTGGCTGCTGATCGGCGGCGGGGTGCTCGCCACCGCCGCGGTGGGCGCCATCGTGGCCACGGCGGTCGTCACGACGGGCAAGGGCGACAACGGCACCAGCGCCGGCAAGAACGCCGGTCATCTCCCCGAACCGGCCGACCTGCCCGACGAGACCGCCGGCCCCGAGCCGTCCTTCTCCTCGGTGGCCCCACCGCCCCCGCCGGACCCGAAGGACTACATATCCGACGCCAGGAAGGACAAGGCGCCGATCACGGTCGACGCGTTCTTCCCCGGCAAGAAGCTCACGATGGGCGACCGTGTCTACGTCAAGGGCGCGACCCATCGCACGGAGAACTGCGCCGCCCCCACCAAGAGCGGACTGGGCCAGGTCCTCACCGCCAACGGCTGCGAGCAGGTCGTCCGGGCCACCTACGCCAAGGACGGCGTCGCCGTCACCGTCGGCATCGCCGTCTTCCCCACCGAGGCCCGTGCCCGGCGGGCGGCCCAGCAGTCCACCGGCGGCATCGCCGCGCTCGGCGGCGCCGGCGTACCGGCCTTCTGCCCCGCCGGAACGGTCTGCCGCCGCACCGCCAACTCCTACGGCCGCTACGCCTACTTCTCCATCAGCGGCTTCACCGAAGGCAAGAACGTCACCACGGACGACAAGAACGTCTACGCCACCGGCAACGACCTGACGAACTTCACCTTCCGTCAGATCCACCACCGCGGGGAGCTCCAGGCGTCCGCCGCCGCCACCGCCCAGACCGGCTGACGGGCCGTCCGGGGCCGCGGACCGATCCGCGGCCCCGATCCCGCTCCCCCGTCGTCCTGCCGTCCCGAGCCCAGGGCCCCGCGCCCGGCGGACGCTCAGCAGCAGTTCTCGTCGTCCCGGTCGCCACCGGCAGCGATGCCGCCCGCCCCGGGCAGCGTGCGTACATTGCGCGCCTGCTCGGCGCGGGCGGCCAGCAACCCGTCGGCCGGGTAGGCGACTTCCTCCAGCGTCAGGCCGTGCGGGCGCACCACGTGCACCCCCGGGTTCCGTACCCGCGCCGCCAGCACCCGGGCGGGCCACTCGGGCTCACGTCGCCCGTCCCCGACGAACAGCGCCGCGCCGATCAGCGCCCGCACCATGTTGTGGCAGAACGCGTCGGCCTGCACGGTCGCCGTCAGGATGCCCGACGTCTCGTCCCGCACCCAACTCAGCTTCTGGAGCGTGCGGATGGTCGTGGCGCCGTCGCGCTTCTTGCAGTACGCCGCGAAGTCGTGCTCGCCGGTCATCCGCGCCGCCGCCTCGTTCATGGCGTCGACGTCCAGCGGCCGGTCGTGCCACAGGACATGACCGCGCAACAGCGGATCCACGCCGCCGGGACGGTCGCAGACCCGGTACGCGTAACGACGCCACAGCGCCGAGAAGCGGGCGTTGAACCCGGTCGGGGCCTCGGCGATCCGCCAGATCCGCACATCGGGCGCCATCCGTCCGGCCATCCGCCGCAGCAGCTTGTCGCCGTGCTCGGCCCACACCTCGGCCGGCAGGTCCACATGGGCGACCTGCCCCCGCGCGTGCACCCCCGCGTCCGTGCGTCCGGCCACGGTCAGGTCGTACGTCCGCGCCGAACGGGTCACGGTCCGCAGCGCGTCCTCGATCTCGCCCTGCACGGTCCGCCGCCCGGTCTGTTTCGCCCAGCCGGAGAAGTCCTTGCCGTCGTACGCCAGGTCCAGCCGCAGCCGTACGGACCCGGGCTCCACCTCGTCAGCCACCGTCACTCACCCACAGATCTCTTTCTGCCCGTGCCTACGGAACGGGCCCGCACCGCCCCGAAGGGTGATGCGGGCCCGTCCAGCGGTCTCGGAACGCTCAGAGCCTGTCGGGTTGATCTCTGGCCGGGCGGCCACGCCCTGGTACGCACGCTTCCGGCGTTGCCGGGATGTCCTGGTAGCGGCGCTACCAGGACATCCCGGCGCCTTGGAATCGCACGCACCGTACCGCGTCCGCTTTCCGGCCGAAGGTCACCCGACAGGCTCTCAGGCGTCCTCGGACTCAGGTAGTCCCAGGACTCAGGCGTCCTTGGACTCCGCCTCGGCCTCGGCCGGCTTGGCGTCCTCGACGGCCTCGGCGGCGTCCTTCTTCAGGGCGTCCTCCTTGACCGCGCGCTTCGTGGCGGCCTCGGCCTCACCGGTGGCCTGCTGGGCCACGGTCAGCGCCTCGACCAGCTCGATCACGGCCATCGGGGCGTTGTCGCCACGACGGTTGCCGATCTTGGTGATGCGGGTGTAACCACCGGGGCGGTTCTCGTACCGCGGGGCGATCTCGGTGAAGAGCGTGTGGACGACGCCCTTGTCCGTGATCGACTGCAGCACCAGGCGACGGTTGTGGATGTCGCCCTTCTTCGCCTTGGTGATGAAGCGCTCGGCGACCGGACGCAGGCGGCGGGCCTTGGCCTCGGTCGTCGTGATGCGGCCGTGCTCGAACAGCGACTTCGCGAGGTTGTTCAGAAGCAGCTTCTCGTGCGCGGCGCTGCCGCCCAGACGGGCACCCTTGGCGGGCTTCGGCATGGTTCTTCTCCTTGTGTGCTGCACCGGCCGTGTCAGGTACCGGTGTCAGTTCCCGCGCGGCGGACGCCACGCGGGAGATCCAGGTCGGGCCCGTCCCCCGGGGAGGACAGGGCCCGAACCCCGGTCCGGGGCGCCCGGGAATCCCGGGCGCCCCGGCCGGAGGCGGTTCAGTACTGCTCGGTCTCCGCGAAACCGGCGTCCGCGTCGTCGTCGGCGCCGAAGGCGTCGGCGGCGGCGGTCGGGTCGAATCCGGGCGGGCTGTCCTTGAGCGCCAGGCCCATGCCGGCCAGCTTCGCCTTGACCTCGTCGATCGACTTCGCACCGAAGTTGCGGATGTCGAGCAGGTCGGCCTCGGAACGGGCCACCAGCTCGCCCACCGAGTGGATGCCCTCGCGCTTGAGGCAGTTGTACGAGCGGACCGTGAGCTCCAGCTCCTCGATCGGCAGCGCCAGATCGGCGGCGAGCGCGGCGTCCGTCGGGGACGGGCCCATGTCGATGCCCTCGGCGTCGATGTTGAGCTCGCGCGCCAGACCGAACAGCTCGACCAGGGTCTTGCCCGCCGACGCCATGGCGTCACGCGGCCGCATGGCCTGCTTGGTCTCGACGTCGACGATCAGCTTGTCGAAGTCGGTGCGCTGCTCGACACGGGTCGCCTCGACCTTGTAGGTGACCTTGAGCACCGGCGAGTAGATGGAGTCGACCGGGATACGGCCGATCTCCTGGCCCACCTGCTTGTTCTGGACGGCGGAGACGTAGCCGCGACCGCGCTCGACGGTCAGCTCCATCTCCAGCTTGCCCTTGCCGTTCAGCGTGGCCAGGACCAGGTCCGGGTTGTGCACCTCGACACCGGCCGGCGGGGCGATGTCCGCGGCGGTGACCAGGCCGGGGCCCTGCTTGCGCAGGTACATCACGACCGGCTCGTCGTGCTCCGAGGAGACGACCAGCTGCTTGATGTTGAGGATGAGGTCGGTCACGTCCTCCTTGACGCCCGGCACGGTGGTGAACTCGTGCAGGACACCGTCGATCCGGATGCTGGTGACGGCGGCACCGGGGATCGAGGAGAGGAGCGTGCGGCGGAGGGAGTTGCCGAGGGTGTAGCCGAAGCCCGGCTCCAGCGGCTCGATCACGAACCGGGAGCGGAACTCGTCAACGACCTCTTCGGTCAGCGACGGACGCTGAGCGATAAGCATGGTGGAGATCCTTCAGTCGTGGGCGCCCACTATTTGACGCCCCCAGGTACTGACAAGGGTACGGGCGGCACGACCCGAAGAGGGGCCGTACCGCCCGGACCCGCGGTGCTTTACCGCGCGAAGATCAGACGCGACGGCGCTTGGGCGGCCGGCATCCGTTGTGCGGGGTGGGGGTGACGTCCTGGATCGAGCCGACCTCCAGGCCGGTGGCCTGGAGCGAACGGATCGCGGTCTCGCGGCCGGAGCCCGGACCCTTCACGAAGACGTCGACCTTGCGCATGCCGTGCTCCTGCGCGCGGCGGGCGGCCGACTCGGCGGCCATCTGCGCGGCGAAGGGGGTGGACTTGCGCGAGCCCTTGAAGCCGACGTGGCCGGCCGAGGCCCAGGAGATCACGTTGCCCGAGGGGTCCGTGATCGAGACGATCGTGTTGTTGAACGTGCTCTTGATGTGCGCGTGGCCGTGAGCAACGTTCTTCTTTTCCTTGCGACGCACCTTCTTGGTTGCGCCCTGACGTCCCTTGGGGGGCATGTCTTGACTCCAGATGGAGAGGGGAGGTGATCGGTCCTACAGCGAAGACCGCTGGTTGCTGCGGGTTCCGGTGGCCCGGACAGCCGCAGTGCGTCCGCTGAGGACTACTTCTTGCCCGGCTTCTTCTTACCGGCGATCGCGCGACGCGGGCCCTTGCGGGTACGAGCGTTCGTGCTGGTGCGCTGGCCGTGGACCGGCAGGCCGCGGCGGTGACGCAGACCCTGGTAGCAGCCGATCTCGACCTTGCGGCGGATGTCGGCCTGGATCTCGCGGCGGAGGTCACCCTCGGTGCGGAGGTTGGCGTCCACGTACTCGCGGATCTTGACCAGGTCCTCTTCGGCCAGGTCGCGAACGCGGGTGTTCGGGTTCACGTCGGTGGCGGCGAGGATCTCCTTGGACCGGGTGCGCCCGATGCCGAAGACGTAGGTGAGGGCGACCTCCACGCGCTTTTCGCGCGGGATGTCAACACCTGAAACGCGTGCCATGAAATGGCTCCAGTTGTCGTGTCGGGGGTCTTCCGCAGAGCCGCTCCCGACCGCCGACCCCTCGTCCGAGAGGTGGTACGTCCGGGTCCCCGGCCCCCGCCGGAGGTGCCGTCAGCCGAAGCTTGGACGGACTCTGCGTATGTACGTTGTTGCGTGCGTCGCGCGAAGTGCTGCGAGATGCAGGTGGTCGTGCGTCAGCCCTGGCGCTGCTTGTGGCGCAGGTTGTCGCAGATGACCATGACCCGGCCGTGGCGGCGGATCACCTTGCACTTGTCGCAGATCTTCTTGACGCTCGGCTTGACCTTCATGGGATGTCAGGTTCTCCGGGTCAGTGCCACCACCGCGACGGAGCGCGGTGCGGGCAAGATCTACTTGTAGCGGTAGACGATCCGGCCACGCGTCAGGTCGTACGGAGAGAGCTCCACGACGACCCGGTCATCCGGGAGGATCCGGATGTAGTGCATCCGCATCTTGCCGCTGATGTGCGCGAGGACCTTGTGACCGTTCTGGAGCTCCACCTTGAACATAGCGTTCGGGAGGGACTCGATCACGGTGCCCTCAATTTCGATGGCACCTTGCTTCTTGGCCACGCTTCGCCCTTCGAATCGGCTACCTTGATCGGCTTCCGGCATCGGATGTGGACATGTGGACACACGGATGCACGAGAGCCGACGCGTCAGTCTACGTCAGCGGACTCCAAAAGACGAATCCGTCAAGTTTGCCCGGCGGAGTAGATCCTTAGACCTCCACAAGGGGGTCGAATCGCCCCGCCCGCCCGGAGGTCCCGCGCAAGCGGCTCCGGCCGTACGGCACCGTATCGGCCGAACGGGGTCGGCCAATGGGGGTCTCCTCTGGTCCTCAAGACCTCGGGGAAGGGTCAGCCGAGGGGGTCCGGCGCCGCCTCGATGCCGTACTGCGCCAGCTTCGCCCGCCCGCAGTCGGGGGCGGTCAGGACCAGCGGGCCCTGCTCGGTCAGGGCGATCGAGTGCTCCCAGTGCGAGGACCAGGTGCCGTCCGTCGTGATCACGGTCCAGTCGTCCTGGAGCACCTCGGTCTTCGCCGTACCGAGCGAGACCATCGGCTCGATCGCCAGGCAGACGCCGGGCACCAGCCGGATGCCCTTGCCGCGCCCCCGCGAGACGTAGTTCAGCAGGTGCGGGTCCATGTGCATCTCGGTGCCGATGCCGTGGCCGCCGTAGTCCTCGATGATCCCGTACTTGCCGGTCGCCGGACGGGGCTGGCGGCGGATGTAGGACTCGATCGCCTTCGAGATGTCGACGAGGCGGTTGTTCGCCTTCATCGCGGCGATACCGGCCCACATGGACTCCTCGGTCACCCGGGAGAGCTCGACCAGCTCCGGCGCGTGACCAGTGCCCACGAACGCGGTGTACGCGGCGTCGCCGTGCCAGCCGTCCACGATCGCGCCGGCGTCGATGGAGATGATGTCGCCGTCCTTGAGGACGGTCTTGTCGTCCGGGATGCCGTGGACGACGACCTCGTTGACCGACGTGCAGATCGTCGCGGGAAAACCGCCGTACCCCAGGAAGTTCGACTTCGCGCCGTGGTCGGCGATGACCTTCCGGGCGACCCGGTCCAGGTCCGCCGTCGTGGCGCCGGGAACCGCCGCCTCCCGGGTGGCCGCGTGAATGGCAGCGACCACCAGGCCCGCCTCACGCATCTTGGCGATCTGCTCGGGGGTCTTGATCTGCACCATGGTGCGGCGCCTCTCTGCATCGAAGGGTGACGGGTGCGGCGTACTCAACGATACGGCGCACGCAGTCGGCCGCGGCGCCCGAGGACGCCGCGGCCGACTGTACGAGTACTGCGAAGGTCCCGCTCAGTCCTCGTCGGACTTCAGGGCCTCCATCGCCCGCTCGGTCACGTCCGTGACCTTGCCGAGCGCGGAGATGGTGACCACCAGGTTCTGCGCCCGGTAGTAGTCGATGATCGGCTCGGTCTGCGTGTGGTAGACCTCCAGCCGGGTGCGCACCGTCTCCTCGCTGTCGTCGTCGCGCTGGTACAGCTCGCCGCCGCAGACGTCGCAAACGCCCTCGGTCTTCGGCGGGTTGTACGCGACGTGGAAGACGTGCGAGCCGTCGTTGCGGCAGATCCGGCGGCCGGCGATGCGCTTGACCACCTCGTCCTCGGGGACCTCCAGGTCCAGGACCGCGTCCAGCTTCGTGCCCTCGTCCTTGAGCATGGCGTCGAGAGCCTCGGCCTGGCCCACGTTGCGCGGGAAGCCGTCCAGCAGGAACCCGTTCTCGGCGTCCGGCTGGGACATGCGGTCCTTGGCCATCCCGATGGTGACCTCGTCCGGAACCAACTGCCCCGCGTCCATGTAGGCACGGGCCCGCTTGCCAAGGTCCGTGCCCTGGCTGATGTTGGCGCGGAAGAGATCGCCCGTGGAGATCTGCGGAATCGACAGGTTCTTGGCAAGGTACGCAGCCTGCGTTCCCTTGCCGGCACCGGGCGGCCCGACGAGGACGATTCGCATCAGCGGAGGAACCCTTCGTAATTGCGCTGCTGGAGCTGACTCTCGATCTGCTTCACGGTCTCCAGACCCACACCCACGATGATCAGGATGCTCGTCCCGCCGAACGGGAAGTTCTGATTGGCACCACCGAAGCCTGCCAACGCCATTGTCGGCACCAGAGCGATCAGGCCCAGATACAGCGAGCCCGGCCAAGTGATCCTGTTGAGCACATAGCTCAGGTACTCGGCAGTAGGTCGACCAGCCCGGATACCCGGGATGAACCCACCATACTTCTTCATGTTGTCGGCGACTTCCTCGGGGTTGAACGAAATCGCCACGTAGAAGAAGGCGAAGAAGACGATCAGGAGGAAGTACGCGGTGATGTAGTACGGGTGGTCGCCCTTGACGAAGTTGTCCCGGATCCAGGTCGCCCAGCCCGCGTTCGAGTTGGAGAACTGCACGATCAGGGCGGGGATGTAGAGCAGCGAAGAAGCGAAGATGACGGGGATCACACCCGCCTGGTTCACCTTCAGCGGGATGTACGTCGAGGTGCCGCCGTACGACCTGCGGCCGATCATCCGCTTCGCGTACTGCACCGGGATGCGGCGCTGGGCCTGCTCGACGAAGACGACGAGCCCGACCATCACGAAGCCGATCAGGATGACGGTGCCGAACTCGATCCAGCCGTCGGCCAGCTTGCCGCTGGTCTTGATGGCCCACAGGGCGCCCGGGAAGCTGGCGGCGATCGAGATGAACATCAGGATCGACATGCCGTTGCCGATGCCGCGGTCGGTGATGAGCTCACCGAGCCACATCACGGTCGCGGTGCCCGCGGTCATCGTGATCACCATGACGATGGTGGTGAAGATCGACTGGTTCGGCACGATCTGGTCGGCGACCGGGCAGCCGCTGAACAGCGCGCCGCTGGTGGCGGTGGCCACCAGACCGGTGCCCTGGAGGATGGCGAGCGCGACGGTCAGATAACGCGTGTACTGCGTGATCTTGGCCTGGCCGCTCTGCCCCTCCTTCTTGAGAGCCTCGAGTCGGGGAATCACCACGGTCAGCAGCTGGAGAATGATGCTGGCCGTGATGTACGGCATGATGCCGAGCGCGAAGATCGTGATCTGCAGCAGCGCGCCGCCACTGAACATGTTCACCAGGCCGAAGAGGCTGTTGTTGCCCTTACTGGCCTGATCCACACAGATCTGGACGTTCTCGTAGCTCACTCCCGGAACCGGGATGTGCGCCCCGAGCCGATAGATCACGATGATGCCGAGCGTGAACAGCAGCTTCTTGCGCAGGTCGGGCGTCTTGAACGCCCGGGCGAACGCGGTGAGCACGGTGCCTCCTGCGACCCCCGCGCAATGCGAAGAGGTGACGGTCTTGAGGTTCGACAAATACGAAACAAATCAGCGGCTCCCCGGGCCGGGGCCAGGGGTTACCACACAACAACGCACGCCACCTTACCGGCGACCATGCCCCCCTAGGAACGACCAACCGGGGATGCCCCAAATGAGAGGCATCCCCGGTCGGATGTTCAGGCCATCGAGTCGTCTCAGACGAGCTCGGTGACGGTACCGCCGGCGGCGGTGATCTTCTCCTTGGCGGAGCCGGAGACGGCGTCGACCGTCACCTGCAGCGCCACGGAGATCTCGCCCTGTCCGAGGACCTTGACGAGGTGGTTGTTGCGCACGGCACCCTTGGCGACCAGGTCGGCCACGGTGACCTCGCCACCCTCGGGGTAGAGGGCCGCGAGACGGTCCAGGTTCACGACCTGGTACTCAGTGCGGAACGGGTTCTTGAAGCCCTTGAGCTTCGGGAGACGCATGTGGAGGGGCATCTGCCCACCCTCGAAGCGCTCCGGAACCTGGTAGCGGGCCTTGGTGCCCTTGGTGCCACGACCGGCGGTCTTACCCTTGGACGCCTCACCACGACCCACACGGGTCTTGGCGGTCTTGGCGCCCGGGGCGGGCCGGAGGTCATGGGCCTTCAGCGGCTTGTTCTCCGCCATGTCAGTCGACCTCCTCGACCGTCACGAGGTGGCGGACGGTGTGCACCATGCCGCGGAACTCGGGGCGGTCCTCCTTGACGACCACGTCGTTCAGGCGCTTGAGCCCGAGCGAACGCAGGGTGTCGCGGTGGTTCTGCTTGCTGCCGATGTACGACTTCGTCTGCGTGATCTTGAGGCGGGCCATCACACACCCGCCCCAGCACGCGCACGGAGCAGGGCCGCAGGGGCGACGTCCTCGAGCGGCAGACCGCGGCGGGCCGCGATCTCCTCGGGACGCTGCAGGCCCTTGAGGGCCGCCACGGTCGCGTGCACGATGTTGATCGCGTTGTCGGAGCCGAGCGACTTCGACAGGATGTCGTGAACGCCGGCGCACTCCAGGACGGCGCGCACCGGGCCACCGGCGATAACACCGGTACCGGGGGAAGCCGGCTTGAGCAGGACGACGCCCGCGGCCTTCTCGCCCTGGATCGGGTGCGGGATGGTGCCCTGGATGCGGGGGACCTTGAAGAAGTTCTTCTTGGCCTCCTCGACGCCCTTGGCGATGGCCGCGGGAACTTCCTTGGCCTTGCCGTAGCCGACACCGACGGTGCCGTCACCGTCGCCCACCACGACCAGCGCGGTGAAGCTGAAGCGACGACCACCCTTCACAACCTTGGCGACACGGTTGATCGCGACGACGCGCTCGACGTACGCGGTCTTCTCGGCGGCAGCTGCGCCGCCGTCACGGCCCTTCCGGTCCCGCCGCTCGCCGCCACCGGCACCGCTGCCGCGGCGCTGGGGTCCAGCCATTGGATTTACCTCTCTCTGTTACGTCCGCTGTGCGTAGGAACCGGGGCTCAGAACTTCAGCCCGGCTTCACGGGCGGCGTCAGCCAGAGCGGCAATCCGCCCGGCGTACTGGTTGCCGCCGCGGTCGAACACGACGGCCTCGACGCCTGCGGCCTTGGCGCGCTCAGCGACCAGTGCGCCGACCTGCTTGGCCTGGGTGCTCTTGTCGCCCTCGCCACCACGGATGGAGACGTCCAGGGTGGACGCGGACGCGAGCGTGTGACCCGCGACGTCGTCGATGACCTGGGCCACCATGTGGCGGTTGGACCGCGTGACGACCAGACGGGGACGCTCCGGCGTACCCGAGACGTACTTGCGGACACGGATGTGGCGACGCTTGCGGGCGGCGCGCTTGTAGGCGTCGCCCTTGGCGATCTTCACGCCGTATGCCATGGCTACTTACCAGCCTTTCCGACCTTGCGGCGGATGACCTCGCCGGCGTACTTGACGCCCTTCGCCTTGTACGGGTCGGGCTTCCGCAGCTTGCGGATGTTGGCCGCCACCTCGCCGACCTTCTGCTTGTCGATGCCCTCGACCGACAGCTTGGTCGGGGACTCGACCTTGAAGGTGATGCCTTCCGGCGCCTCGACGACGATCGGGTGGCTGTAGCCCAGGGCGAACTCCAGGTTGGAGCCCTTCGCCTGGACGCGGTAACCGACACCGCTGATCTCGAGCGCCTTGCTGTAACCCTGGGTCACACCGGTGATCATGTTCGCCACCAGCGTGCGGGACAGGCCGTGCAGGGCCTTGTTCTGACGCTCGTCGTTCGGGCGGGAGACGTTCAGGACGCCGTCCTCACCCTTGGTGACCTCGATCGGCGACGCGACGGTGTGCGTGAGGGTGCCCTTGGGGCCCTTCACGGCGACCGTGCGGCCGTCGATGGTGACGTCCACACCGGCGGGAACCTGGATGGGGAGCTTGCCGATTCGCGACATGAGCTTTTCCTCCGTTCCCGACTACCAGACGTAGGCGAGGACTTCCCCACCTACGCCCTTCTTCTGCGCCTGCTGGCCGGTCAGGAGACCGTGGGACGTGGAGATGATCGCCACGCCCAGGCCGCCGAGGACCTTCGGCAGGTTGGTGGACTTTGCGTAGACACGCAGACCCGGCTTGGAGATGCGCTTGATGCCGGCGATCGAACGCTCGCGGTTCGGGCCGAACTTCAGCTCCAGGACGAGGTTCTTGCCGACCTCGGCGTCCTCGACCTTCCAGCCGGTGATGAAGCCCTCCTGCTGGAGGATCTCCGCGATGTGCGACTTGATCTTGCTGTGCGGCATCGACACCGAGTCGTGGTAAGCCGAGTTCGCGTTACGCAGACGCGTGAGCATGTCTGCGATCGGATCAGTCATGGTCATGAATTGGCCTTCGGCCTCTCTCGCCGGGGTTTCCTGTATGCGCCATCCCTCTCCCCGCTCAGAGGCGGGACGGGTGCGGTGCGGGGACCTACGGCGTAGTAAGTCGGTCATGGGCGGCGGGCGCCCAACCCCGCAAGCCTACGGCATGCGAGGCGGGGCTCCCGCCGACCAGATGCTTACCGAGAGCTTCCGGTGATTCCCAACGCCCAGGGGGCGGAGGGGAATTACCAGGAGCTCTTGGTCACGCCCGGCAGCTCGCCGCGGTGAGCCATCTCACGAAGGCACACGCGGCACAGGCCGAACTTGCGGTAGACGGAGTGGGGCCGGCCGCAGCGCTGGCACCGCGTGTACGCGCGGACGCCGAACTTCGGCTTGCGGGCGGCCTTAGCGATCAGAGCCTTCTTCGCCACGGTCAGTTCTCCTTGAACGGGAAGCCGAGGTGACGAAGGAGGGCACGACCCTCGTCGTCGTTGGTCGCCGTGGTCACCACGGTGATGTCCATGCCCCGGGCCCGGTCGATCTTGTCCTGGTCGATCTCGTGGAACATGACCTGCTCCGTGAGACCGAAGGTGTAGTTGCCACGGCCGTCGAACTGCTTCGGCGACAGACCGCGGAAGTCACGGATACGCGGCAGCGCGAGCGACAGCGTACGGTCCAGGAACTCCCACATCCGGTCACCGCGGAGGGTGACGTGGCAGCCGATCGGCTGACCCTCGCGCAGCTTGAACTGCGCGATGGACTTGCGGGCCTTGGTGACGGCCGGCTTCTGGCCGGTGATCGTGGTGAGGTCGCGCACGGCGCCGTCGATCAGCTTGGAGTCGCGGGCGGCGTCGCCCACACCCATGTTGACCACGATCTTGACCAGGCCGGGGACCTGCATGACGTTCTCGTAGGAGAACTCCTCACGCAGCTTGCCGGCGATTTCCTCGCGGTAGCGCGTCTTGAGACGCGGCGCAGTGGTGGCAGTCATCAGATGTCCTCACCGGTCCGCTTGGCAACGCGGATCTTGTTGCCCTCGTCGTCGAAGCGGTAGCCGACGCGAGTGACGACCTTCTTGCCGTCCTTCTCCACGACCAGCTGCACGTTGCTGACGTGAATCGGGGCCTCGGTGGTGACGATGCCGCCGGTCTGCGAACCGCGAGCCGTCTGACCGGCCTTGGTGTGCTTCTTGACCCGGTTGACACCCTCGACGAGGACACGGTCCTGAGCCGGGTAGGCCACGATGACCTTGCCCTGCTTGCCCTTGTCCTTACCGGTGATGACCTGTACCAGGTCGCCCTTCTTGATCTTCATGCTTACAGCACCTCCGGCGCGAGCGAGATGATCTTCATGAACTTCTTCTCGCGCAGCTCCCGGCCCACCGGGCCGAAGATGCGGGTGCCGCGGGGGTCGCCGTCGTTCTTCAGAATGACGGCGGCGTTCTCGTCGAAGCGGATGTACGAGCCATCCTGACGACGACGCTCCTTGACGGTGCGAACGATGACGGCCTTGACGACGTCACCCTTCTTCACGTTGCCACCGGGGATCGCGTCCTTGACGGTGGCGACGATGACGTCACCGATGCCCGCGTAGCGGCGACCCGAACCACCGAGAACACGGATGGTGAGGATTTCCTTCGCACCCGTGTTGTCGGCGACGCGAAGTCGCGACTCCTGCTGGATCACGTCTATCTCCTGATCGTCTGCCGGTTCCCGGTGGGGGCCGCCCCGTGTCCGGAGCGGACCCCACCGAGCCTGGCGGAACTTGCCTGAGGGGGATGCCCCTCAGGAATTACTTGGCCTTCTCGAGGATCTCGACGACGCGCCAGCGCTTCGTCGCAGACAGCGGCCGGGTCTCCATGAGGAGGACGCGGTCGCCGACGCCCGCGGCGTTCTGCTCGTCGTGGGCCTTCAGCTTGTTCGTACGGCGGATGACCTTGCCGTACAGCGCGTGCTTCACACGGTCCTCGACGGCGACGACGACGGTCTTGTCCATCTTGTCGCTGACGACCAGACCCTCACGGGTCTTGCGGAAACCGCGGTCGGTGTTCGTCTCAGTCACAGTCTTCTCGCTCATCAGGCGCTCTCCACCGTCTCGATGCCCAGCTCACGCTCGCGCATCAGGGTGTAGATCCGGGCGATGTCCTTACGGACGGACTTGAGCCGGCCGTGGTTCTCGAGCTGTCCGGTCGCCGCCTGGAAGCGGAGGTTGAACAGCTCTTCCTTGGCCTCGCGGAGCTTGTTGAGCAGCTCCTCGTTGCCCAGCTCGCGCAGCTCGGACGCCTTGGTTCCGGCCGACATCACGCCTCACCTGCCTCGCGCCGAACGATGCGGCACTTCATCGGAAGCTTGTGAGCAGCGCGGGTGAGCGCCTCACGAGCAATCTTCTCGTTCGGGTAGGACAGCTCGAACATCACCCGACCCGGCTTGACGTTCGCGATCCACCACTCGGGAGAACCCTTACCGGAACCCATGCGGGTCTCGGCCGGCTTCTTCGTCAGGGGACGGTCCGGGTAGATGTTGATCCAGACCTTGCCGCCACGCTTGATGTGACGGGTCATCGCGATACGAGCCGCCTCGATCTGGCGGTTCGTCACGTACGCCGGGGTCAGCGCCTGGATGCCGTACTCGCCGAACGCAACCTGCGTGCCACCCTTGGACATACCGCTGCGCTTCGGGTGGTGCTGCTTGCGGTGCTTGACCCTACGGGGGATCAGCATTTCGGTCAGGCCTCCGTTCCGGTGCTCTCAGCAGCCGGAGCGGCAGCGGCGGGAGCCTCGGCCTTGGGGGCCTCGGCCGGAGCCGACTGCTGCTGCGGCTTGCGGCCGCGGCCGCCACGCTCGCCACCGCGGCCGCGGCCGGCCGGGCGGTCGGCGCCACCACGGGCCGGGCGGTTGCCGGCACGGGCGGCGGCGTTCTCGGCGCGGACCTCGGCGATGTTCTTGACGTCGCCCTTGTAGATCCAGACCTTCACACCGATGCGGCCGAAGGTCGTCTTGGCCTCGAAGAAGCCGTAGTCGACGTTCGCGCGGAGCGTGTGCAGGGGCACACGGCCCTCGCGGTAGAACTCCGAGCGGGACATCTCGGCGCCGCCGAGGCGGCCACCGCACTGGATCTTGATGCCCTTGGCGCCGGCCTTCATCGAGCTCTGCATGCTCTTGCGCATGGCACGACGGAAGGAGACGCGGGAGGACAGCTGCTCGGCGACGGCCTGGGCCACCAGCTGAGCGTCCACCTCGGGGTTCTTGACCTCGAGGATGTTCAGCTGGACCTGCTTGCCGGTGAGCTTCTCCAGCTCGCCGCGGATGCGGTCGGCCTCGGCGCCGCGGCGGCCGATGACGATGCCCGGGCGAGCGGTGTGGATGTCAACGCGGACGCGGTCGCGGGTGCGCTCGATCTCCACCTTGGAGATGCCGGCCCGCTCCATGCCCTTCGTCATCATGCGACGAATGGCGACGTCTTCCTTGACGTAGTCCTTGTACAGCTTGTCGGCGTACCAGCGGGACTTGAAGTCCGTGGTAATGCCGAGTCGGAACCCGTGCGGGTTTACCTTCTGGCCCATTACCGGGTTCCTTCCTTGCTGCTGACGACCACGGTGATGTGGCTGGTCCGCTTACGGATCCGGTAGGCACGACCCTGGGCGCGCGGCCGGAACCGCTTCAGGGTCGGGCCCTCGTCCACGTACGCCTCGCTGATGACCAGCGTGGAGGCGTCGGTGTGGTCGTAGTTGTGTGCGGCGTTGGCGATGGCGCTGTCCAGCACCTTGCCAACCGGCACGCTCGCGGCCTGCGGGGCGAAACGCAGGACCGCCTGAGCCTCCGTGGCGTCCATGCCACGGATGAGGTCCACCACGCGGCGGGCCTTCATGGGCGTGACGCGGATGTACCGCGCCTGGGCCCTGGCTTCCATGGTTGTCCCTTCGGTGTAAGTCATGAGTCGTTCCACCCCGCTTAGCGGCGCTTCGACTTCCGGTCGTCCTTGACGTGGCCGCGGAAGGTGCGAGTCGGCGAGAACTCGCCGAGCTTGTGGCCGACCATCGACTCGGTGACGAACACCGGTACGTGGATCTTGCCGTTGTGCACCGCGATGGTGTGACCCAGCATCGCCGGGACGATCATCGAGCGACGGGACCAGGTCTTGATGACGTTCTTGGTGCCTGCCTCGTTCTGCGCGTCCACCTTCTTGATGAGGTGGCCGTCGACGAAGGGCCCCTTCTTGAGACTGCGCGGCATCTAAACCCGCTCCTAGCGCTTCTTGTTCGTCTTGCGGCGGCGGACGATGTACTTGTTGCTCGCCTTCTTGGGAGAACGAGTACGACCCTCCTTCTGACCCCACGGCGAGACCGGGTGGCGACCACCGGAGGTCTTGCCCTCACCACCACCGTGCGGGTGGTCAACCGGGTTCATCGCGACACCGCGGACGGTCGGGCGCACGCCCTTCCAGCGCATGCGGCCGGCCTTGCCCCAGTTGATGTTCGACTGCTCGGCGTTGCCGACCTCGCCGATCGTGGCGCGGCAGCGGGCGTCGACCAGGCGGATCTCACCCGACGGCATGCGCAGGTGGGCCATGGAGCCCTCCTTCGCCAGCAGCTGCACGGAGGCACCCGCGGAGCGGGCGAACTTCGCGCCGCCGCCGGGCCGCAGCTCGATGGCGTGGATGGTCGTACCGACCGGGATGTTGCGCAGCGCCAGGTTGTTGCCCGGCTTGATGTCGGCGGTGGGGCCGTTCTCGACGCGGTCACCCTGCGACAGGCCGCGCGGCGCGATGATGTAGCGCTTCTCGCCGTCCGCGTAGTGCAGGAGCGCGATGCGCGCGGTGCGGTTGGGGTCGTACTCGATGTGCGCGACCTTGGCCGGCACGCCGTCCTTGTCGTGACGACGGAAGTCGATCACGCGGTAGGCGCGCTTGTGGCCACCACCCTGGTGGCGAACGGTCACACGACCGGCGTTGTTACGGCCGCCCTTGCTGTGCAGGGGGCGGACCAGCGACTTCTCCGGCGTGGACCGCGTGATCTCGACAAAGTCGGCGACGCTGGAGCCACGACGGCCCGGGGTCGTCGGCTTGTACTTGCGGATACCCATTTCTCAGTCCTCGTCCGATTCCGGACGGTCGGACCGCCCTCAGGCGGTCGGACCGCCGAAGATGTCGATACGGTCGCCCTCGGCGAGGGTCACGATGGCGCGCTTGGTGTCGGCGCGCTTGCCGAAACCGGTGCGGGTGCGCTTGCGCTTGCCCTGCCGGTTGATCGTGTTGACCCCGGTGACCTTGACCGAGAAGACCGCCTCGACGGCCTGCTTGATCTGGGTCTTGTTGGAGCCCGGCGCGACGATGAACGTGTACTTGTTCTCGTCGAGCAGCGCGTAGCTCTTCTCCGACACGACCGGCTTGACGAGGACGTCGCGCGGGTCCGTGTAGGTCTTGCTGGTAACGGTCGCCTCGCTCATCAGGCGGCGCTCCCTTCGGTCTCAGCGGTCTGGGGGCCAGACACGAAGGACTCGAAAGCGGCCTGGGTGAAGACCACGTCGTCGGAGACGATCACGTCGTACGTGTTCAGCTGGCCCGGCTCCAGGATGTGCACCTGGGGCAGGTTGCGGGCGGACAGCCACGCGGCCTCGTCGGCGCGGTCGACGACCAGGAGCAGGTTCTTGCGCTCCGTGATCTTGCCGAACAGCGTCTTGGCGGCCTTGGTGGAGACGGCACCCTCGACCACGCCGGTGACGACGTGGATGCGGGAGTGACGGGCCCGGTCCGAGAGGGCACCGCGCAGGGCGGCGGCCTTCATCTTCTTCGGGGTCCGCTGCGAGTAGTCACGCGGCTGCGGGCCGTGGACGACGCCACCGCCGGCGAACTGCGGCGCGCGGGTCGAACCCTGGCGGGCGCGGCCGGTGCCCTTCTGGCGGTACGGCTTCTTGCCACCGCCGCGGACCTCGCCGCGAGTCTTGGTCTTGTGCGTGCCCTGACGGGCAGCTGCCAGCTGTGCGACGACGACCTGGTGGATCAGCGGAACGCTGGTCTTCGCGTCGAAGATCTCCGCGGGGAGCTCGACGGTCCCGGCCTTGTCGCCTGCCGGCGAAAGGATGTCAATGGTGCTCATCGGTTCCTCAAGCCCCCTTGGCCGCGGTACGGACCAGGACGAGGCCGCCGTTCGGACCCGGGACGGCTCCCTTGATGAGGAGCAGACCCTTCTCCGCGTCAACGGCGTGAACGGTCAGGTTCTGGGTGGTGACCCGCTCGTTGCCCATGCGGCCCGCCATGCGGAGGCCCTTGAACACACGGCCCGGGGTGGCGCAGCCACCGATGGAGCCGGGCGAGCGGTGCTTGCGCTGGGTGCCGTGACCGGCGCCGAGGCCACCGAAGTTGTGGCGCTTCATGACACCGGCGAAGCCCTTGCCCTTGCTCTTGCCCGTGACGTCGACCTTGACGCCGGACTCGAACACCTCGGCGGTGATCTCCTGTCCGAGCGTGTACTCGGCGGCGTCGGCGGTGCGGAGCTCCACCAGGTGGCGGCGCGGGGTCACGTCGGCCTTGGCGAAGTGGCCCTTGAGGGGCTTGTTCACCTTGCGGGGGTCGATCTCGCCGAAGGCGATCTGGACTGCCTCGTAGCCGTCGGTGTCGTTGGTGCGGACCTGGGTGACGACGCAGGGCCCGGCCTTGACGACGGTCACCGGGACGACCCGGTTGTTCTCGTCCCAGACCTGGGTCATGCCGAGCTTCTCGCCCAGGACGCCCTTAATGTTCTTAGCCATCTCGCGCGTCACCTCAGAGCTTGATCTCGATGTCGACGCCCGCCGGCAGGTCGAGACGCATCAGCGAGTCAACCGTCTTCGGCGTGGGGTCGAGGATGTCGATGAGGCGCTTGTGCGTGCGCATCTCGAAGTGCTCGCGCGAGTCCTTGTACTTGTGCGGCGACTTGATGACGCAGTACACGTTCTTCTCAGTGGGCAGCGGCACCGGGCCCGCGACCGACGCACCCGTGCGGGTCACCGTCTCGACGATCTTCTTCGCCGAGGAGTCGATGACCTCGTGGTCGTAGGCCTTGAGCCGGATGCGGATCTTCTGTCCCGCCATGGCTACTAGTAGTCCTGTCTCTCGCTAACGCTCTGGAACCCGGCGGTTCTGCCTCCGCCTCCGACCCACGCGGTCGGGCGTGTCGCAACCCCTCCACGTGGAATTCCCTGAGGAATCTCCCGTACCGAGGGGGTGCGGACCCGAGGACCGCGTCGTGCTCCGCGAGGAGCGTCGGGGGTGAATACCCGCCGGGTGCCTGGCCGGGGCCCCGCTGACGCTTCCCGGAAGATTCCCGTACGTCCGACCCGCAGGGGGTCGACGAGTACTGTGGGACTCGCTTCCGGTCCTCCCGGCGGGAGGCGCGCAGCATTGACACTCAACCGAGCAACCTGAGCAGTGTGCCATACGGGCCACGGGCCTGGCCAATCGGGCCGGAGATAGTACCCCCCGCACCCGACCGGTCAAACGCGGGCGGGCGTCGGAGTGGTTCCGGGAGGCTGTACGGGGCACGTCGGGGCCCGCACGACGCGCCGACCACGCGTGCGCGGCGGGCGCGCCGCACCGGGCCGTCGCCCCGTAAACCGGTCGAACCCGACCTCTCCCCACCCCTACAGTGACCGGCCGGACGTCTGTTCCCACCAGCGCCGTACCGTTTCTCCACCACCAGGGGCCCTTGTCATGCGTACGCACTATCCGCGCACCCCGCACCTGCCCTGGTCCCCCGGGGCCACCTCGGACGACGTGCGGATCGCGGACCTGTCCGGGCTGGCGGGCCGCGAGGTGGTCGTGACCGAGAAGCTGGACGGCGAGAACACCACGCTCTACGCCGACGGTCTGCACGCCCGCTCCCTCGACTCCGCCCACCACCCCTCGCGGGGCTGGGTGAAGGCGCTCCAGGGCCGGATCGGCTCCCGGATCGCCCCGGGACGGCGGGTGTGCGGCGAGAACGTGTTCGCCCGCCACTCCATCCCGTACGACGGCCTGGAGAGCTGGTTCTACGGTTTCTCCGTCTGGGACGGGGAGCGCTGCCTGGACTGGGACCGGACGGTGGCCTTCCTGCGCGGTCTGGGGATACCGGTGCCGCCGGTGCTGTGGCGCGGAGTGCTCGACGCCCGCGCCGAGAAGGCCCTGCGGGCGCTGCGGCCGGACACCGGCCGGCAGGAGGGGTACGTCGTCCGCCCCGCCGACGGCTTCGGCGCGGCGGACTTCGGGCGCCTGGTGGCGAAGTGGGTGCGGCCCGGCCACGTACGGACGGACACGCACTGGATGCACGCCGCCGTGGTGGAGAACGGCCTCGGTCCTGCGGCGGCGCTCTGGGCCGTACGGTCCGGCGCGCCCGTGGACGGGGCGGCGCTGGCCGAGGCGTCGGGGGCGTCCGTGTGGGACGCCGGGGCCGCCGTCGCGATGTCCGACGGGCTCGACGCGCTGGGCCGTACCGGCGACGACCGGCTGACCGGCGTCCTGGCCGCGCTGCTGCACCGGGGGCGGCGCACGGAGCTGGCGCCCGCGCTGGCAGGGACCGTCGGCATGCCGGTGGCCCGCCGCGTCGCCGACCTCGTCGGACTGCACCCGTCGCTACACCGCCCGTACCCGGACGAGGAACGGCGCACCGGCCTGGCCCGGATGTCGCTCGCCGCCGACCTGGAGGTGCTGCACGCGCTGGCCGCGGCCGTCGCGGGGAGCGACGAGGAGCGCGAGCAGGTGGAGTGGTCGGCACTGCACGCGCAGGACGTACGGGAGCCGGCCGGGCTGGACGAGGCGTTCGCCGACCTGGAGCCGACGGCCGCGGACCGCTGCCGCGCGCAGGCCCGCGAGGCGTACGCGCTGGGCCGGATCAGCACCGTCGGCGAGGCGGTCGCCGCGACCTGGCGGTGGCGCGGCGGGGACTTCCCGTGCCTGATCCAGCTGGTCGGCCCGTCGGGCGGCGGCAAGAGCACCTTCGCCCGGGGCCTGCCGGACGTGGACGCGTACGTGTCCCTCGACGACCTGCGCGGGGCCCGGGGCTCGCGCGCCGACCAGCGGGCCAACGGGGAGGTGCTGCGCGAGGGCCTGGACCGGCTGGACGCCGCGCTCGCGGCGGGCGGCACGGTCGTCTGGGACGCCACCTCGCTCAACGCGCACCAGCGTTCCCTGGTGCACGCGGTGGCCCGGCGGCGGGACGCGCTGGTCACCCACGCCGTGACGGTGGTCGAGGAGGCGGAGCTGGTCCGCCGAAACGGGCGGCGCGCCCACCCGGTGCCGCCGGAGGTGCTGACCTCGCAGCTGCGCCGGTACGCGCCCCCGTACCCGGGTCAGGCGCACCGCACCTGGTACGTCGGCGCGAGCGGGACGGTGGAGGACCGGGCGTAGCGGCGTAGCGGCGGACGCGCGGACGGCGGGGAAAAGGAAGGGGACGGAGCACGGATGCGTACCAGCGAGGAGATCTACCACCGGGTCCGCTGGGACGCCCGGTTCGATCCGGCGCGCTTCGTGATGGGCGTGGCACAGCGCGGGAGGGCGCCGAAGCGGGTGCCGCTCCCCCGGTTCACGCCGGGCGGCGAGATCCCCTGGCACCGGGTGCTGTTCATCGAGGCGGACGGCGAGGTGGTGTGGGACCGGGCGACGGGGGTGGACCGGCTGGACGCGACGGAGGCCGGGCGGGTACGCGCCCCGCGGCGACTGCCGTCCCCGTACTTCACCTCGCGGACCCCGCACGCGTTCTGCGCGTCCCGGGGCACCTGGGCGCCGGTGGAGGAAGGCGTGCAGCCCCGGGGTACCCGGGCGGCTGGCGAGGAAGGCGTGCAGCCCCGGGGCGGCTGGACGCCGCCGGAGGGCGACGGGACGCCGCTCCCCGCGTCCGCCGGCCCCCTGACGGTGCTGACCTGGAACACCCTCTGGGACCGTTACGACAGCGACCGCATCGACACCGCCCGGCGCAGGCCATTGCTGCTGGAGGCCCTGCGCGCGGCGGACGCGGACGTCATCGCGCTCCAGGAGGCCGAACCCGCCCTGCTCGCCCTGCTGTTGGAGGCGCCCTGGGTCCGCGAGCACTGCACGCTCGGGACCGATCCGGGCGGCCGGGACGTCGCCGACTGCGGTCTGCTGCTGCTCAGCAGGCTCCCCGTGCGGGAGGCGGGGCTGCACGAGCTGGGTCCGCACAAGGCGGTCGCCGCCGTCGTGGTGGAGAGCGGGGCGGGGCCGGTCACGGTCGCGGTCACCCATCTCAGCAGCGACCACTCGCCGAACGGCGCGGACCGGCGGGACGCCGAACTGACCGACCTGGCAACGGGGTTGGCGGCCGTCGAGGGCGAGGTGCTGCTGCTCGGCGACTTCAACGACGGCGGGGACACCCCGCAGCAGCGGCTGGGGATGGCGGACGCCTGGAGCCGGGTGCACGGCGCGGCGGACCGCACGCCGACCTTCGACCCGTCGGTCAACCCGCTGGCCGCCGTCTCCTCCCTGTCGGGTCGGGCGTCCCGGCTGGACCGGGTGCTGGTCCGCTCGGAGCGGTGGCGGCCGGTGTCGGCGGTGCTGCTGGGCGACGTACCGGCGCCGGACGGACCGTACGTCTCGGACCACTTCGGGGTGCGGGTGGAGCTGACGCCCCGGACCGTGCGGGACGACGCGCGTTCACCGGCTGACGAGGCCGACGAGCCGGCCGACGAGGAACGGCCGACCGACGAGGCGTCGGCGGCCGACGAAGCGCGGGCGGCCGAGTTGGTCCGCCGGGTGACGGCCGCCCTGCCGGAGGCCCGGGTCCACCTGGTGGGCTCGCGACGGATGGGCTGCGCGCTCCCCGGCGCGGACGTGGACCTGGTGGCATCCCTGCCGGGTGGCGGGGAGGCGGCGCGCGACGGGAACACGGCGGGGGACGGCGGCCTGCCGGGTGTCGCCGTACGGGAACGGCTGGCAGCCGCGCTGCCGGACGCCGTCGACGTACGCGAGGTGACCGGCGCCCGGGTGCCCGGTCTGCGCTTCGGCGTCGGCGGTCTGCGGGTGGACCTGGTGACCGTCCCGGCCGGGGCCCTGCCCCCGGCCGAGGCGGTGGGCCGCCGCACCGAACTGGGCGAGGCGGCGGCCAGGGCGCTCAGCGCGGTGAGCGACGCGGACGCGGTGCTCGCGGCGGCGGACCCGCACCGGACCGCGTTCGCCGGGCTGGCCCGCGAGGTCAAGGCGTGGGCACGGGCCCGCGGCCTGGACTCCGCCCCGTGCGGCGGGCTGCCGGGCCTGGCCTGGTCGGTCCTCGCGGCCCGTACCGCGCACGGGTCGGGCGACCTGCCGCCACTCCCCCTGCTCCGGCACTTCTTCGCCACCTGGGCGATGTGGGACTGGGACGTACCGGTCTGCGTCGGGGAGATCGAGGAGCGCCCAGGCCCTGTTCAGCAGCCGCTGACCGTGCTGACGCCGACCGCCCCCGTGCGTTCCTGCACCACGCAGGTCTCGGCGGCGGCCCGCGACCTGGTCGTCGAGGAGCTGTTCCGCGCCTGGGAGATCCTGGAGTCCGTCCCCGACACCGCCCCCGTGCCCCGCGCCCTGCTCCGCGCCCGGCCGCCCCTGCGCCGACGGCACGCCGCCTGGGCGCTCGTCTCCGTGCGGCAGGGCGAGGACGAGGGCCGCTTCCGGGGCCGGATCCTGGCCCTGCTCGCCGCCCTCGCGGAGGCCGGCGCGCCGGACGCCCACGCCTGGCCCCGCCCGTACGCCGCCGACGCGTCCCATGTCCGGTACGCGATCGGCCTCGGCCGCACCCCGCCCGACGCGGCACGGCTGGCGGAGATCGGCGGCGAACTGCTGCGCGGCCTGTCGGGGGCCCGGCTCACGTACGCGGACGGCGCCGACGCGCCGGAGCCGCGGTAAGCCCGGGCCCGTCCGGAGCCGCGGTAGCCCCCGCCTCCCCGTCCGGGCCCGGGCGCGCTGGACACCACCGCCGCCCAAAAGGTAGAACTCCTGTTCGTCATCCCGGGCACAGCAGTGGTCACGGCACCACCCCCACCAACCCTCGCCTCACCCGCCCCACCGCTCCCCCACCAGCCCGTCGGCCGAGCGACGCCGAGGGCCGTAGCCCGCCGGAGCTGTCACCACCACCAGGGAACGGGACTTCATGAGCAGCACAGCGGCACCGCCTCCCGAGGACGGCGCTTCGCCCTCCGACGAGGAGTGGGCGGAGTTCCTGCGGCAGGCGGAGAGCGGGGCGGGGCGGGACAAGGCGCCCAAGGAGCCCTCCGCGCGGGCCCGCATGGTCACCGCCCGCCTGCGGGACCTGGACGAGGAGGCCGTCTCCCGGTCTCGCGGCAGGAGGCTGCCGTGGCGGAGGAAGAAGCCCCCGGTGGCAGGCGCCTGGCAGCCGGAGGGCTGGCGGACCGGGCCCGAGTGGCAGAAGCGGGGCGGCGGGCGGAAGCGCAGCGGCTTCGTATCGTTCCTGGTCATCGCTCTCGTGGCGGCCCTGGCCTTGGTGGCGATACGACCGAGCCTGCTGACGGACCATCTGCCATGGCGGGACTCCGGCAGCGCCGCGCCTCTGCCCCCGCTGCCCCCGGAGACCGCCCGTCCCACGTCGGGGCCCGCCGACGACCCCGCGCCCGACCGTCCCACGCTCGACGAACCGTTCCGGGGCTCGCCCGCGCTCCGCTGGGCCGACGGCGCGGACGGCATCGGGACGCCCCCGGCGAAGGCGGTCGGCGGGATGAGCGAGCAGCAGGTGGCACACGCCCTGGCGACGATGAAGAAGCTGTTGGTGGCGGCGAACCTGGACCCGGCCGCCCTGCGCGGCGAACGGCCCGAGGCGGCGCTGGGCCTGCTCGACCCCGATCAGAAGGACATCCAGGACGAGTTCAGGCAGGCTCTGGCCCACCCCTCCGAGAAACACGACCCGCTGAACCTGTTCACCCGCTTCGATCCCCGGGAGGTCCGGCTGGTGGGCGACGTGGTCAAGACCCGGGGCCGGATGACCTTCAAGGCGGGGAAGCCCGGATCGGTCGAGGTGCACGCCGACTACACCTTCGTGTACCCGGTGCGGAAGGCGGTCTCCGGCCCGCCGCGGCTCGAACGCTCGCTGGTGCGCCGGGAGCTGACGCTGGTGCTGTACGACCCCGCGAAGTACCGGGTGACCGCGGGCAAGCCGGTCCTGACGGAGCTCGGCCACCAGCTCTACAACTCCGCCTGTGACGTGTACGACGGTTACGTGCACCCGGAGTTCCCCGACGTCGACCCCGTCCCGGAGGCCACGGGCCCGGCGTCGGACCCGTACGACCGCAGCGCGCCGCTGTCCGGCGGGGCGAAGGGCTGCGGCACGGTCACCCGTACCTGACCCGCGCCCCCACTCCGAACGAGCGCGTACCGGGTCCGGAGGAGGGACATGGGTCAGGTGGCCGGAACGGCGGGGCCCGAGGCCGGAGGGCGCACCCCGGTCAGTTCCTCCGCGCGCTGCCGCAGGAGCGGAGCCGGTTCGACGTACCAGCCTCTGCCGACGGCCTGGAGCATCTCCGCGAGCGCGATCCGCTCGCCGATCCGGCCGGCGGGGGTGTCGAGGACGTGGGCGAACTCGGCACGGATGCGGGCGGCGACGGCGGGGACGCGGAGGCTGTTGACGTAGAGCATGGCCGGGTCGTACCCCACGGGCACAGCTCCCCAGCGCTCCCGGTCCAGGATCACGAGGGGATCGTGGGTGAGGTTGGCCCACTGGAGAGATCAGCGTGCCCGGTGACACGCTCGGTGATCGTCGGCGCGGGGATGCCCAGGAACTCGGGGAAGACCCGGTCCGCCCACGACTGCCGGATCGTCTCGCGGGGCGGTTCGGCGGTACTGAGGGCGTCCAGACTCCTCCGCAGCGTCGCCCACCAGGTGTCCGGCAGCCCCGGATCCTCGGTGAGGTCGGGGTGGATGGGGAGATGACCGGCTGGGCGGTATAGTCGATCAGCTCCGCCTCGAAGACGTGGACGCGGCAGAGCGCGCCGCCTCCAACTCGGCCACCAGCCGCACGACCCGCCTGTTCCGGGCCCGGCCAAAGCTGTGGCCCGACAGCATGTGCAGCTGGTCCGTCCCACCGGACGCCAGCACCAGCTCCGGGACGTCGGACGAGTAGACCGTGCTCGGCAGGACGGCCACCCGCACTTCCCGGATATCTGCCCACGCGTAGGAGCGCGCATTGAGCAGCCCGGAGTACCGCAGCCCGTCCGGCCCGTAATGGACACCGAACACCGGCGCACGGCACGTCAGCACCACACCCGGCACACCCAGGACAACGACCGGGAGCAGACCGACTACCCCCCTCACTCCCATCGTCATCACGCCCATCGCCATCACGACGGCGAGTGGCAGGCACACACAGCCCATCAGGAAGTACACGAGCGACCAGAGACTGCGCCTCTTCCGCATGTCTGCCCCCCGTTCCGCAGCGCGCGGCGTCGTCCGAGGTCCGGGGGCGCCGCCACCGTTCGTGGACAAGCATACGAACGGTGGCCGCGCAGCCGGGGGCAGGCACCGGCGAGATCCGCAACGCCCGGGCCGACCGCGGCTTCAGGCATCAGCCCAGGGCGGGGGCACGGGTACGTGTGGGATCAGCACCCGGCGGCGTACGACACGAAGCCCGCCCACGCATCCTCGCCGAAGGCAAGCCGCGGCCCCGGCAGGTTCTTCGAGTCGCGGACGTGCACCGCACAGGACTCAGTCGCCACCTCGACGCAAGAGTCTCCTTCGCTGCCGCTGCTGTAACTGCTCTTGAACCACTCCAGCTCGGAAGTGTCCCCGGCAGAGGTCTTGCGGATCATGTCTCTCCCAGCAGTTTTTCGATGAAGGCCAACGACTCCCGTGGCGTGAGAGCCTGGGCCCGGATCATCCCATAACGCAGCTCAAGGATCCTGAGCTGCTTGGGATCGGAGACCGGCCGCCCGGCAAAGGCGCCGTCCGACCGCCCCACCGCGGTGCCGTCCTCGAACTTCAATACTTCGACTCCGCCGCCCATTCCTGCGTGATCCTCACGATCGGTCGGCATCACCTGAATCTCGACGTTCCTCAACTGCCCGATCTCCAGAAGCCGTTCGAGCTGTCGATGCAGCACCATTGTGCCCCCGATGGGGCGGAGCAGCGTCACCTCTTCCTGCACAAAACTGAGCGCAGGGGCGGGTGACCTCTCGAAGACCGCTTGCCTGGCCATGCGCGCGGCCAGCACCCGCTCCACTTCGTCCTGTGAGTATGCGGGCCGCCTCATTTCGAACAACGCCCGCGCATACTCCGATGTCTGCAACAGGCCGTGGATGTTGTGGTTGCTGTACAACCCCATCTCAACCGCTCGCTTCTCCATCTTCGTCAGATCCCGGATCTTCTTCGGGTACCGGACCTCCGCCACATCCGCCTTCATCGCGGCGATCTTCCCGCCCGCCCCCAGCACCTCGTCAGACTTGTCCAGGAACTCCGGCCGGGGGATGCGACGGCCGCCCTCCACCTTGTAGACGAGGTCCTCCCCGTACCCGATGGCTGTCCCGAACTCGCCGGCCCGCAGCCCCGCCGCCTCCCGCCACGCCTTGATCTGGCGGCCCACCGCCGCGACCACGACCGCCCCCGAATCGTCGTCGGCATCGACGTCCCAGCCCGGCTCGTCCGCCCCGGTGTCCCCGCGTTCCGTACCGGCCTCATCCACGCTCATCCGTGCCCCACTTCCGACGCGCTTACCGTTCTCGACCCAACCCCTGACGCCCCCGACACGTCACCCCGGACGGCCGGGACAACACTGGATGAGCCCCGGACAACACCCGTACGCATGAGGCTCATTGGGCCACTTCACGGTACGCACGCCCGGCCCCGCCGAGAGACGTGTCCCAAGAAGTCACCCGAACCGAACATTCCGCTCCCACCCGTCCGGATGCCCCAGGCCCCCACCTGTACCCATTCGATGGCGCGGACCAGGCAACCCTCCCCCGTCGATCTCCGTCTATCCCTCCGCAGCAGCGGTGGCACCCGCCGCGACCTGCGCGTACCAGTACGCAGCACCGGCCCGTGGACCGGTCGGCCGCTGCGCGTGAGGCGGACGGAGCACGGCGTGGCGGATCGACTCGTACCGGATCGACGTGCGGCGGACCGGCCCGCGGCACGCGCGGTGCCTGTGGGCGCCACCTCTCCCCCGGACCGGTCCCGGCCCAGCGCCTCCCCCGCGCTCCCACGCCGCGCCCTCCTGACGGTCGCGACCGTCGCCACAAGCACGGCGGCGCTCGGCGCGTGTACCGCCCCCGCACCGCCCCGCCGCCGCGACCCCGCCGCGAACCCACTGCCCGGACTGCCGATCAGCGCCTCGCGACCGGCGCTGATGATGCAGGTCCTCGCCCATCCCGACGACGACCTGTACTTCATGAACCCCGACACCCAGCAGGCGTTCCGCGGCGGAACGCCCCTGGTGTGCGTGTACCTGACCGGTGGCGAGGCCAATGGTGTCAACCGGGTGCCCGGCCGCCCGGCGTCCGCACCCGACAAGGCCGCGTACTCCTCCGCCCGGCACCAGGGACTGCGCCAGGCGTACGCGACCCTGCTCGGCGTCGACCGGTTCACGCACTGGCAGGAGTCCGTCATCGACCTGCCCGGCGGCCACCGCGCCGAGATCAACCGGCTCGCGCACGACGGCCGCAGGATCGAGCTGATCCACCTCAACACGGCCATGCACACCACCTACGGACGGCTCGGGCTGCCCAGCCTCTGGCAGGACCGGCGGCTCGTGCTGCCCACCGTCGTCGCCGACGGCTCACCGCTGCGGCAGGCCGGTTCGTACACGTACGACGGTCTGGTCGACGTCCTGGCGGGGCTGTTCGACCGGTACCGGCCGACCGTCGTGCACACCCTGGACCCGGACCCCGACATCCAGCACAGCAGCGAGGCCGAGCGGCGCCGGGACAGCGAGCAGCAGGGCTACTCCGACCACCCCGACCACACCGCGGCCGCGCTGTTCACCTGGACGGCGCTGATCCGCTGGGTGGCGCGGACCACCCGGGGCGGCGGCGAGGTGCCGGGCTTCGTCACCACCGCGTACCGCGCCTACTACAACCGGCACTGGCCCAAGAACCTGCCGGCCGCCGTCCTCGCGGAGAAGGCCGCGCTCCTGGTGCCGTACGGGGGTTCGCCCGACTGGGACTGCGGCAACCCGGCCGGCTGCGGCGACTACAACGTGGGCGGCGACCGGCCGCTCACCAACCGGAAGGGCTGGGTACGGTCCACCCACCACCGCTACCCGGGCCCCCAACCCGTCCTCGGCGCCGAACCGGACGGCCGACTCGTCGCGTACGGGGTACTGGCGCTGCGCGCGGTCCGCTGGCGCGAGACCGCGCCGGGCGGCGGGACGTGGGGCGCGCCGGACGACCTCGGCGGCGGCCCGCTCGCCCCGGTGCTCGGCGGCGCGGCCCTCTCCGACGGGCGGCAGCTCTTGTTCGGCCTGCGGTTCGCCGCGCTCGGCGGGCACGGGACGGACAACGCGCGCGAGATCGCCGTACTCGAACAGCGCTCCCCCGGCGGCGCCTTCCGCGCCTGGGAGGGGCTGGGCAATCCGGAGCACGGCCAGGACGCGGGCCGCCGGATCGGCGTCCCGGTCGCGGTCACCGCCCCCGACGGGCGGGTCCATCTCTTCGTACGGAACGCGGAGAAAGGGCTCAGCACCCGGGTACGGGGCACGGACGGCCGCTGGAACGACTGGCGGGACATGGGCGGCGGCGAGGTCCAGGACGGGCTGAACACCATGGTGGACGCCGCCGGACGGGTCCACGTCTTCGCGGCGGGCCGGTTCGCGGTGCACCACTGGACGCAGGACACCCCCGAGGACCCGGTCACCGCGCGCACCCAGATCGGCGGGGTGCCGGTCCCGGGCAACGGCCCGGCCGCCCTGCCGTCCCCGGACGGGACCATCGACCTCTTCTACCACGCGGCGGCGAAGGCCGCGCTGACCACCGTGCGGACCGGCGAGACGCCGGACGGGAACGTACTCGACGGCCGGGGCCCGGCCACCGGCGACTACACCGGCCTCGAAGGCCGCGGCCGGATCCTCGGCGACCGCCCCGGCCTCACCGGCTACGGCCCCGTCGCCGCGGCCGGCCCGGCACACTCCCCCGTGCTGCTCGGCCGCACCGAGAAGGGCCTGGTCCAGGTGCGCACGCCCCGCGGCCTCTCCGTACGGCGGCAGGGCCCGGTGCCCCTCGACTCCCCGGCCCTGCACCTGGCCCAGGACGGCCGCCCGGCGGTCGCGGCCCTGGGCGTCGACGCCCACCCCTGGCTCTGGCGCCCCTGACCCGTCGGAACTACGACACAGGCGGGCCGACGCCGAAAAACCGCAGGTGGCATCCTCTCATCATGATCAAGGTGCTGATAGCCGAAGATCTCACGGTGGTACGAGAAGGGCTGGTCTCCGTGCTGGGCCGGGAGCCGGGCATCGAGGTCGTGGCCCACACCGCCCGCGGCGACGAGGTGCTCCCAGCCGCCCTGGCAACTCGGCCCGACGTGGCGGTGCTGGATGTGGCCATGCCCGGTCAGGACGGCATCGCCACGGCCCGTCAGCTCACCGAACGGCTGCCGTCGTGCCGCACCCTCGTCCTGACCGTGCTCGACCTCCCGGGCCACCTGCGCGCGGCCCGGGAGGCGGGTGCGGCCGGCTATCTGTTGAAGTCGGCCTCGGCCAGGCAGGTCCTGACCGCGATCCGCACCGTGGCGGCGGGCGGCCGGGCGTACGACCCGGATCTGCTCGCCGAGGAACACGATGCCGGGGTCTCCCCGCTCACCCCGCGCGAAACCGAGATCCTGCGGCTGGCCGCCCAGGGCATGGGCGCTGCGGAGACAGCGGCCGAACTGTTCCTCTCCGTACGCACCGTCCGCAACCACCTGTCCCTCGCCACAGGCAAACTCCACGCACGCACCCTCGTGGACGCGGTACGCATCGCGAAACGGCACGGATGGATATGACGTCCGTACCCTGCTGTCGCCCTGACGACGGCACCCGGATGCCCCTTCGCGGTAATTCGGCCCCGCACCTCGTCGACGGAGAACGAACTGAGAAAGGCACTGGATGGTCCCGACGGCCCCTGGCTGTCGGGACCATCCAGTGCCCCTTCAACTACGAACGCGCGCTCCTGTCAAGGGCGCTGACAGAGGCCGGATCAGGTTCCGTCCCTGCTGTCCGTCTCCTCCCGCCTCCTCTTCAGCCCCTGCCGGATCTCACCGGCCGCGCCCACCGAAATCGCGACGCCGAGGGATATCTCCAGCACCCCCCATATCAGGGACCATCCGGAGTCACCGAACCTACTGATCCCGCTTCCCAGCATGAAGGGAACGAAGACCAGAAGAAAAGTCAACTTGTATCGATGCATCGATCCTTCTCCCTCACAGGCCGAACTGATGTCACCGGCAACTGGACTTTCCCGTGTATTTTCTGCAGACCGCGCGGCGACCGTCGTTGGTCAACGCATCGTTCCAGTCATCCTTGAATCGCCGATTTGTTTTCCAGTTCCGGAAATCGCCCACCACAGTCTGCGCACCCCAGCCTGCCCCGGCACAGTGGATGAAGTTACTGCCGGACTTAAAGCATCTCCGAACCGTTGAGCGAGGACTCTTCGCGGCGCGCCACATATTACGGACCGTCTTCACCCGACCGAACGGAGAGACGAGACCCGCCACGCCGATCGCGAACTTTCCGGAGTGGTAAACCGACCGCCAATTCGGGTTGCGACCGATTCGGTGCATCTTGTTGGTGAATCGCTTCCACTGCTTTTTCGCCCAACTCCACCTGCCGTCGAGGTCGAACCGGTTCACCGGGTCGCCATGTGTGTACTCGTAGGCGTTCGCATTGCCCCCGTACACCGGGTCCACCGAGAGGAACCGCCCGGTGACCGGGATGTAGAGACGCACTCCCATCAGCGTCAGCCCGGTCGGCGTCTCGGCCGAGCGCTGCTTGCCGCCGAGCCAGCCGTAGCGGACCGGTGACTGGCCGGCGCGCGGATTGCCGTACTCGTCGCTGTCGAGGGCGACGATGTCGCCCCCTGCCGTGAGCGGGAGAGCGAGCATCACATCGCCGTGGACATTGGCGAGTTGCAGAACGGCGTCACCCGCCGCCCCCGTCGTCGCGGCCAGGTCACCCGACGCGGACTCGACATTACGGCTCACCGCGCCACTCGTTCCCGCAGCCGTGTCCTCCTCCGTCCAGCGGGGACTGTCCCCATCGCCGTCATAGTGGTTGAGCTTGGATACCGACCGGGTCCAGGTGCCGTCGACGTCCGTCTCGACGGTCCAGGCACGGAAACGGCGTCTCCCCTGACCCCATGCGAATCCGAGATCCTGCGGCTGGCGGCCCAGGGCATGAGCGCCGCGGAGACGGCGGCCGACCTCTCCGTGCGCACCGTCCGCAACCACCTCTCCCTCGCCACGGGCAAACTGCACGCACGCACCCTCGTGGACGCGGTACGCATCGCGGAACGGCACGGATGGATATGACATACGTGTCCCGGACCGCGACTCGACCTCTGGTCTCGGAGAGCGACTCCACCAGGGCTTCCAGTGCGGCCCGGGAACAGATCCGGCGCGATGCCCGCGCGAGGGAATCCGCTTCACGGCACTTCCTGGAGCTGATGAGGGGGTGTGCCGGCATGACGAGCACGTAGCCGACACACCCACTCAAGCACCTGTCACATCCGCGATGCCCCGTCGTCCGCACTTCCGTCCGCCCCGCTGGAATCCCGGGGGCGGTCGACGAAGTACGCAGGCGTGTCGAGGAAGTGCGCGAGAACCCGGTCCCTCGTCTCCTCGTCCGTCACTCGCCGAAGTACGGCGATCTTTTCGACAGGTATCGACATCTGCTTCACGGCCGGGTCGTCGTCCTGCGATTCGATCATCACGATCGACTTCACGAACCCGCCACGCGGTTTCTTGGTCGCGAGCACATACCGGATGCCCGGGGGAGCGAGATGGGCAGGGAGGACGTGAGCGATGTCCGAGGCATTTTCCGGGGCGATCTCATAGAGTTCACCGGCCCGTTCAGCCCTCTCGTCCATGTCCGTCTTCCCGTGCTGGCCTCCTACGAGCCTCCGGCAGAAGATCCCGGCCACGACGGAGAGAACCGCGACCAAGGCCGTGGCCCATCCGCTGCCCAGGCCGACGACAACAGCCGTCGCGACCAGTCCGCAGACGACGCCTCCGCAGACCAGCGTCCAGCTACGACGTGGTTTTCCCACGCTCTTCCCATCCTTTCCTCGTCCGCTCGCAGAGTTCTTCCGGTGCAGCGTTCCTCAAGGGGTTTCGGCTCAACGGAGCTTTCGCCACTTCCAGTTCATGCGCCATTTCGCGACCCGCACCTTCGCGTTCAGCCGCCACATGGCCGTCTTGGTGCCGAACGACGTACCCCGGCTGATCCTCGCGGCAAGACCGCCGCCGACTGCTCCTCCCCCGCCCGCCAAGGCGAACTGCCCCCAGCGCCAGTTCCGCGTACCGGCAAATCAGACGGAGGGAGCGCCGTTCACTCGACACACGACCGGCTGTCGATCTCCTCGGGGGACATCGGACCGTCAGCCGTCCAGAAATGTCCCTCGGAAAGCCGGGCCATGGTGACTTCGGAGAGAGAGAAAGCGACTTCCGGTCCACCGGAAGCTCCGGCCAGTGTGAAGGAAACCGCCAGTTCCTCCGGCAGGTTCCGCGGCTGTGCCCCAAGCCCCGGTTTCAGAAACGCCGCGGCTTCCCAGAGCCTCACTTCGCCACGTCGGCCTGCCTCGGCCCTAGGCGCGGACGCCTGCCACAGCAGTCGCTCGGCTTCGTTGTCGAAGACTTCGACCTTCTCCACACTCTCGTCCGGACAGACCGGAGCTTTCACCGTGATAAGCGCGCCGTCGATCCTGACGCCCACAGGCCGAGGTCCCGGGTCAGACATCATGAAGACACCGGCGACCCACACCCCGGCGGCCGCCAAGCACGCCACAGCGACCACACCGAACAGCACGAACGGCCACCAAGACCGCCTTGAGGGCTGCTTCAGCACGAGTACCCCCCATCGGCCCATCCAGCACGCCGCTCCCACTTGTTGCGGCACGGATTGACCCCCGCCCTGAAGTACATATAGCCGAAGCGAAGGCCATAGCGCTGCCATTGCTTCTTGTGGCGGCGTTCATGCTTCATGAGCCGAGGCGTGACCCTGCTGCTCGTAAAGAATGTCGTACCGAGCGTCGTTCCTCCGCGGCTGTGCAGGCCACGAGAGCCCGAGCAGACTCTCATGCCGTAGCTGTACCGACATCTGTAGCCGAGATACCGGGTCCCCACATACGCCGTGGTAACACCGAGCATGCTTGCTTGCTGACGGTTCCACTGGCCCCTGACCCGACTATGACCGCGCTTCAGGTAGTACCAGCCGAGTCGTACGGCTGGGCTGATCCGCGGCTTCCACCACTTTCCATCGAGATCGAACTGATTGACCGGATCTGCCGGGTAGCCGTACCGGTTGTCGCCTCCCCCGTACACCGGGTCCACCGAGAGGAACCGTCCGGTGACCGGGTTGTAGAGACGCACTCCCATCAGCGTCAGCCCGGTCGGCGTCTCGGCCGAGCGCTGCTTGCCGCCGAGCCAGCCGTAGCGGACCGGTGACTGGCCGGCGCGCGGATTGCCGTACTCGTCGCTGTCGAGGGCGACGATGTCGCCCCCTGCCGTGAGCGGGAGAGCGAGCATCACATCGCCGTGGACATTGGCGAGTTGCAGAACGGCGTCACCCGCCGCCCCCGTCGTCGCGGCCAGGTCACCCGACGCGGACTCGACATTACGGCTCACCGCGCCACTCGTTCCCGCAGCCGTGTCCTCCTCTATCCAGCGGGGGCTGTCCCCGTCGCCGTCGTAGTGGTTGCGCTTGGCCGCGACAGGTTCGCCGAGAGAATCTTCTGTCCGCCGAACTTGGCGACGTCGAACTTCAGGTACGACCGTGCCTTCGTCGTACCACCGTCGTACGTCCCGGACTTCAGTTCCTTGGACGAGGACTGCGAGTCCGGATAGTTGGTCGCCACCCAGGTGTCGGTGGACGCCGCCAGGGTCGAGGTGGGGTCGACGGTCACGGGGTAGGTGAGCCCGGACGTCCGGAAGTACTCCGGGGCGGGCCTGAGCACCAGCGTCGAGCCGTCCTTCGCCGTCTCGACGCTGGTGTCCACCTGAGCGAGATGCCGGGACTCACCGGACGCGGGATCGACCGAGGAGTCCCACATCACCGGCGCCGGCGCCTCGGCGGTCAGCTTTCCCGCCGCGTCCTTCAGCAACAGCCGTCCGGTCTCGTCGTCCCGGGACAGCGTGAGGCCCTTCAGCCGCATCGGGACGCGGTAGACGAGCGGCCGGTCCGGTGCCTTGTCCAGGACGACGTTCTGCTCGAACCCGTCGGCCAGCGCCCGTACCGTCAGCGTCTGGTCGCCGCCCAGGTCGTAGGAGGCGAGGTCTCCGTCGATCTCTGCCTTGGGAAGCGCGTCCTGCCAGCCCATGCCGAACGACTTCGCCCCACGCTCGACGGATGCCAGCGGGCCCGGCCCGGTGGTTCCTCCGCCGGACACCGTGATGTCGGCGAGTGCCGTACGCGGTTCGTAGTCCCCGTCGACCCGTTCCAGTTCGGTGTCGATGTCGGCCCACGCGCCGTTGTCCTCACGCATGCGCACCGGCGCCGCGAACACCTCGGCCGACAGACTCCCGTCCGGCTCCGCGTACGTGGTCGAGGTCTCCGTCCGTTCGGAAAGGGCCTCCACGCGATAGCCCGAGAGCCGGGCCGCGACCCGCGCCGCGTTCACGTCCGCGGCCTCGGTGACCTTCTTCGCGGGCGCGGGCGCGGTACGGGCCGGGGCCGCCCGGTCGGCCTGCAGGGCGATGGCCTCGCCGGTCGTCGCCACGGTGACAGCCCCCTCCGCGACCATCAGACCGGCCAACACCAGCGCGATCCGGGGCAGGGCCCGTCTTCTTCTGCCCGAGTTCGACAACCGCAGCGGCCTCGGCGTCCTGCTCGCCACCCTGATCACCGCGGGCAGCGTCTACGGCATCGCCCAGCTCTCCCTGTTCGTCGCTCGGCTGCACGCCGCCCAGAACCATGCCGCCCGGGTGGCCGTGCAGACCGAACGTGACCGGGTCGCCCGCGACCTGCACGACGTCCTCGGTTCGGCACTCGCTCTGATCGCCGTCCGCGCCGCCGCGGGCGCGGGCGGCGACGAACCCGCCGCCGCCCTCGACGAGATCGCCGGTATCGCCCGGCACACCCTCGCCGAAGTCCGAGCCGTCTCCCGCGACGGCGTCACACTCTCGCTGTCCACGGAACTGACCCAGGTGGCCCATGTGCTCGGCACCGCCGGCATCACCGTGCACAGCGACACCGCACCGATCAGTGCCGAAGAGCTGCCGCGGGCCGTCGACCACTGTCTCGCCGTCGTCGCACGGGAGGCCGTCGCCAATGTCCTGCGCCATTCCTCCGCGGACCATTGCGCGCTTTCCCTGAGCATCGACCGGCCGACGTCCGACGACCGGTTCGTCGAACTCTCGGTGGGCAACGACCACGCCGCCCCGCCCGGCACGAACACGCCGGGCACCGGTCTCACCGGCCTCACCGCGCGTGCCGCGGCACTCGGCGGAACCGTCACCACCGAACGGCCGTCACCAGGGCATTTCGTCCTGCGGGCGCGGCTGCCCCTGCCGAGCGGCGGCTGTCCGCCCCGGTCGCCGGGCCCGGCAGCCGCGCACCGCGCACACCACTGACCCCGTCTCCGGACGAGACGCCGCTCCATGACACCGGCCCGCAGGTGCCGCTCCGGTCCTGAGCGGCACCGTCGGCCCCCTGCGAGGCGCCCCCGCACACATCGAAGGGCCCCGGTCCACCGCGAACGCGGCGGGCCGGGGCCCTTCTTGGTGCTCTGTGCGGAGCAACCAGGTCAGACGGTCAAGTACACAGGTACTTACTTGACGATCTTGGTGACCTGGCCGGCGCCCACGGTCCGGCCACCCTCACGGATGGCGAACTTCAGGCCCTCCTCCATGGCGACCGGCTGGATCAGCTGGACCGACATGACGGTGTTGTCGCCCGGCATGACCATCTCGGTGCCCTCGGGAAGGGTCACGACGCCGGTCACGTCCGTGGTACGGAAGTAGAACTGCGGGCGGTAGTTGTTGAAGAACGGGGTGTGGCGGCCACCCTCGTCCTTCGACAGGATGTAGGCCTGGGCCTCGAACTCGGTGTGCGGCGTGACCGAACCGGGCTTGATGATGACCTGGCCGCGCTCGACGTCCTCGCGCTTGATGCCACGGAGGAGCAGACCGACGTTCTCACCGGCCTGGCCCTCGTCGAGCAGCTTGCGGAACATCTCGATGCCGGTGACCGTGGTGGTGGTCTTCTCCGGACGGATACCGACGATGTCGACGGTCTCGTTGACCTTGAGGACACCGCGCTCGATACGACCGGTGACGACGGTGCCACGACCGGTGATCGTGAACACGTCCTCGATCGGCATCAGGAACGGCTTGTCGACGTCACGCTCGGGCTGCGGGATGGCCTCGTCGACGGCCTTCATCAGCTCGAGGACGGACTGGCCCCACTCCTTGTCGCCCTCAAGGGCCTTCAGAGCGGAGACCTTGACGACCGGAACGTCGTCGCCCGGGAACTCGTACTCGGAGAGGAGCTCACGAACCTCGAGCTCGACGAGCTCCAGGATCTCCTCGTCGTCCACCATGTCGGCCTTGTTCAGGGCGACGACGATGTACGGAACGCCGACCTGGCGGGCCAGGAGCACGTGCTCCTTGGTCTGCGGCATCGGGCCGTCGGTGGCGGCGACCACGAGGATGGCGCCGTCCATCTGCGCGGCACCGGTGATCATGTTCTTGATGTAGTCGGCGTGACCCGGGCAGTCGACGTGCGCGTAGTGACGCTGCTCCGTCTGGTACTCGACGTGCGCGATGGAGATGGTGATACCGCGCTGGCGCTCCTCAGGAGCCTTGTCGATCTGGTCGAAGGCCGAGGCCTCGTTCAGGTCCGGGTACGCGTCGTGCAGCACCTTGGTAATGGCGGCCGTGAGGGTCGTCTTACCGTGGTCGATGTGACCGATGGTGCCGATGTTGACGTGCGGCTTAGTCCGCTCGAACTTCGCCTTCGCCACTGGGTCCTCCTGTGGAGTGGTTCTGTACGCCTTGCTTCATCGGCGCCAGGGTGATCTTTGCTGGGATGCCGGGGCCGGGGGCGTCCGACGCGTCGCTGGTGCTCCGCGTCGGACGCCCCACCAGGCTCCGGTGACAAGCCTAAAGCGTGAGCTCGGGAGAGTTACTCGCCCTTGGCCTTCGCGATGATCTCCTCGGCGACGTTCCGCGGAACCTCGGCGTAGGAGTCGAACTGCATCGAGTAGCTTGCGCGACCCGAGGTCTTGCTGCGGAGGTCTCCGACGTAGCCGAACATCTCCGAAAGGGGCACGAGGCCCTTCACGACGCGAGCGCCGCTGCGCTCCTCCATGGCCTGGATCTGGCCACGGCGGGAGTTGATGTCACCGATGACATCGCCCATGTAGTCCTCGGGCGTGGTGACCTCGACGGCCATCATCGGCTCGAGGAGCACGGGGGACGCCTTGCGCGCGGCCTCCTTGAAGGCCTGCGAACCGGCGATCTTGAAGGCCAGCTCGGAGGAGTCGACCTCGTGGTAGCCACCGTCGAGAAGAATGACGCGGACGCCCGTCATCTCGTAGCCGGCCAGGATGCCGAACTGCATGGCCTCCTGCGCACCCGCGTCCACCGAGGGGATGTATTCCTTGGGGATGCGGCCACCGGTGACCTTGTTGACGAACTCGTACGAGGCCTCGCCGCCCTCGATGGGCTCGATCGCGATCTGCACCTTGGCGAACTGACCGGTGCCACCGGTCTGCTTCTTGTGGGTGTAGTCGACGCGCTCGACGGCCTTGCGGATCGTCTCACGGTACGCGACCTGCGGCTTGCCGACGTTCGCCTCGACGCGGAACTCGCGCTTCATGCGGTCGACGAGCACTTCGAGGTGCAGCTCGCCCATACCACCGATGATGGTCTGGCCGGTCTCCTCGTCGGAGTGCACCTGGAAGGACGGGTCCTCCTCGGAGAGGCGCTGGATGGCGACACCCAGCTTCTCCTGGTCACCCTTGGACTTGGGCTCGATGGCGACCTGGATGACCGGTGCCGGGAAGTCCATGGACTCCAGGATCACCGGCGCCTTGTCGTCGCAGAGCGTCTCACCGGTGGTGGTCTGCTTCAGGCCCATGACGGCGATGATGTCGCCGGCGCCCACCGAGTCGATCTCCTCACGCTTGTTCGCGTGCATGCGGTAGATCTTCCCGATGCGCTCCTTCTTGCCCTTGACGGAGTTCAGCACCGAGGTGCCGGAATCCAGGCGGCCCGAGTAGACCCGGACGAAGGTGAGCTTGCCGAGGTGCGGGTCGCTCATGATCTTGAACGCCAGCGCCGCGAGCGGCTCGTCGTCGGACGGCTTGCGCTTGACGACGACCTCGGGGTCCTTGACGTCGTGGCCCTCGATGGCCTCGACGTCCAGGGGGGAGGGCAGGAAGCGCACGACGGCGTCGAGCAGGGGCTGGACGCCCTTGTTCTTGAACGCGGTGCCGCAGAACACCGGGGTGACGGTCGTCTCGCCGCCCTTGCCGGAGTTGATCGTGATGCGACGGATCGCGGCGTAGAGCTGCTCCGCGGTGGGCTCCTGGCCCTCCAGGTACAGCTCCATGATCTCTTCGTCGTTCTCCGCGACCGACTCGAGCAGCTTGCCGCGCCACTCGTCGGCGGCCTCGGCCAGCTCGGCCGGGATGTCGACGATGTTGTACGCCTCGCCCTTGGTCGCTTCCACGGGGTAGACGAACGCCTTCATGGTCACGAGGTCGACGACACCCGTGAAGTCGGCCTCGGCACCGATCGGCAGCTGCATCACGATCGGGGTCGCGCCGAGGCGGTCCGTGATCATGCCGACGCAGCGCAGGAAGTCGGCGCCGGTGCGGTCGAGCTTGTTGACGAAGCAGATGCGCGGAACGCCGTAGCGGTCCGCCTGACGCCATACGGTCTCGGACTGCGGCTCGACGCCCGCGACACCGTCGAACACGGTGACGGCGCCGTCGAGGACGCGGAGCGAACGCTCCACCTCGACGGTGAAGTCGACGTGGCCCGGGGTGTCGATGATGTTGATCGTGTGGTCAACATCATCGAGCGGCCAGTGGCAGGTCGTCGCGGCGGACGTGATGGTGATGCCGCGCTCCTGCTCCTGCTCCATCCAGTCCATCGTGGCGGAACCCTCGTGGGTCTCGCCGATCTTGTACGAAACGCCGGTGTAGAACAGGATCCGCTCGGTGGTGGTCGTCTTGCCCGCGTCGATGTGGGCCATGATCCCGATGTTGCGGACCTTGGCCAGGTCAAGCGAAGTGGTGGCCATAAGGCTCAGTCTTCTCTCGGTCTCGATGTGGGTAGCGACTACCAGCGGTAGTGCGCGAAGGCCTTGTTGGACTCGGCCATCTTGTGGGTGTCCTCACGCTTCTTGACGGCAGCGCCAAGACCGTTGGACGCGTCGAGCAGCTCGTTCATGAGGCGCTCGGTCATGGTCTTCTCGCGGCGGGCGCGGGAGTAACCCACGAGCCAGCGCAGCGCGAGCGTGGACGCACGGCCGGGCTTGACCTCGATCGGCACCTGGTAGGTGGCACCACCGACGCGGCGGGACTTGACCTCCAGCGACGGCTTGACGTTCTCGAGCGCGCGCTTCAGCGTGATGACCGGGTCGTTGCCGGTCTTCTCGCGGAGGCCCTCCATGGCGCCGTACACGATCCGCTCAGCGGTGGAACGCTTGCCGTCGAGCAGGATCTTGTTGATCAGCGAGGTGACAAGAGGAGAGTTGTAGACCGGGTCGATGATGACCGGGCGCTTCGGGGCGGGGCCCTTACGAGGCATTCTTACTTCTCCTTCTTGGCGCCGTAGCGGCTGCGGGCCTGCTTGCGGTTCTTGACACCCTGGGTGTCGAGCGAGCCGCGGATGATCTTGTAGCGAACACCCGGCAGGTCCTTCACACGGCCACCACGCACGAGCACGATGGAGTGCTCCTGCAGGTTGTGTCCCTCACCCGGGATGTAGGCCGTGACCTCGATACCGGAGGTCAGACGCACACGCGCGACCTTACGGAGCGCCGAGTTCGGCTTCTTCGGGGTGGTCGTGAACACACGCGTGCAGACGCCGCGGCGCTGGGGCGAACCCTCGAGTGCGGGCGTCTTGTTCTTTTCGACCTTGTCCTGCCGGCCCTTGCGGACCAGCTGCTGGATCGTAGGCACTACTTCTCCGGTTTCTGTGTGCCGTTCGTCAAACTAACCTGGAACGTCACCGACCCACGCGGTCGGGTGTGTCGAATCCTGCAGGCCACTGCCGCAAGGCAGGACTGGCGCAGATTGCGGCGGCCGTAGAGGAACTCGCCATGCGGCTGAAGACACGCACACGAGCCCAGGCACACCCCAGGCACAAGGTCTGAGCGTACCTACCTCGTCGACTCCGGTCAAAACAAATGCGTCTCACACCGACACGCCGGGGTTCTTCAGCCGACCGAACCGGGGCCACGCATTCCTCGAAAGGCGCCGATCAGCCGGCCCGACCGCCTTGCGTCTGGTTCAGCCCATTCCGCTCGAGGTGGTTCCGAATCAGCAGAAGATCGTCCCGATCCTTCTGCCGAGTGGATCTTCCCTTCCATGCGAGTACCTCCAGAAGGGGGCAGAACGGTATCCCGCAGATGAATTCCGCTCTCTCGATGAGGGAGTCCGGACTCGATGATCCGGGCAGCCAGGAGTCGAAGAATTCCAGGGATCCGTCGAAGAGCCGCACCATACGTCCGTGCCCGGAGGGCGCCGGAACCGGTTCGGCCAGATCGGCGACGGCCTTCCAGGCCGCCCCTCTTGCCACGATGTCCAGGTCGCCCACGTTCTCCCTGATCCCATGGGCCAGGAGCGGTCCGCTCCCCGCTACCACGTAATCCTTGTGGGCCAGGCCGAGGGACAGCAGTCTCCGGACGAGTGGGTGCTTGGTGAGGTCCAAGTGCCTCTCCTTCTAGAGGACGGACAGTCCCACTGCTGAACGAGCGGCCATTCCCATCACCAAGGACGCGATGACACTCGCCAGTGTACCGATGAGGAAATACTCGGAGGCGTGTTTGCCGTGGTCGTTCGTAGGGACCCTGGCCAGCGACTTGGCGGCCAGCACAAGAGCTGCGGCTTCGGGCTGACCGGCGGCGATGAAGACGAAGAGAAGCCCGCGCTCCAGCAAGCCGATGTTCTTGCTTCCGCTCATGAAATCCAGTGCCTTGGTCTTCTCCGGGCCGTCCGGCATCGACTCGACCTCCGCGCACACCGGTGCCGTGGCCGCCTTGCTCAGAGCCCCACCGCCGAACACCGCCAGGAGAAGTGCGGACAGAAAGATCGCCGCTCGGTCGCTGAGCAGGAACTCCCCGCTCAACGTGGCCGTCTTTCTCCCGGCCGTCCACAGCGCCAGAACCGCCGCGAGGGCCATGAGGACCACGCCGGCCCGCCTCGCCGCCATCGAGGCGCCACTGCTCAGGGGCAGGGTCAGTGAGAAGCCCGGCGACCACGCCCCGGCCGAGTGGTGCATGAGGGCCGATCCGCCCGCGAGCAGTACGGCGATCGCGAAGGCCCACCACGCCTTCGCCTCGTCCATGTACGGAGCGATGACGTACACGCCGTACAACGTCACGAAGGAGACGGCCAGCCACGGCCGGGTGCGTTGCCAGCCCGTCCCCCACGGCATCGATAAGGCCGCCGACAATCCGAAGAACACCCGTGTCGTTTCCACGCCCGCCCCCAAGGTCTGCCCACAGGATCTCGTCGAGAGAATCCCGGACTTTATCGCGATGCCCGCGCCCCGATCACCGTTTCACCGAACCCCCACGACACGCCGGAGGGCGGCCACCCCCACGGGGTGACCGCCCTCCGGATCAGGCATCGGATCAGACGTACGCCTTACTGGTTGTACGGACCGTAGTCGTAGTCCTCCAGCGGAACGGCCTGGCCGGAGCCCGTGCCGAACGGCGAGTAGTCGATGTCGTCGTAGCCGACGGCCGAGTACATCGCGGCCTTGGCCTCCTCGGTCGGCTCGACCCGGATGTTGCGGTAGCGGGACAGGCCCGTACCGGCCGGGATGAGCTTACCGATGATGACGTTCTCCTTGAGGCCGATGAGGCTGTCGGACTTGGCGTTGATCGCCGCGTCCGTCAGGACTCGGGTCGTCTCCTGGAAGGAGGCGGCCGACAGCCAGGACTCCGTCGCCAGCGAGGCCTTGGTGATACCCATCAGCTGCGGACGGCCGGAGGCGGGGTGACCGCCCTCGGTGACCACACGACGGTTCTCGGTCTCGAACTTCGAGCGCTCGACGAGCTCGCCCGGCAGCAGCTCCGCGTCGCCGGACTCGATGATCGTCACGCGGCGCAGCATCTGCCGGATGATGATCTCGATGTGCTTGTCGTGGATCGACACACCCTGCGAGTTGTAGACCTTCTGGACCTCGCCGACCAGGTGGACCTGGACCGCGCGCTGGCCGAGGATGCGCAGCACGTCGTGCGGGTTGGTGGCACCCACGGTGAGCTTCTGGCCCACCTCGACGTGGTCGCCCTCGCCCACCAGCAGACGGGCGCGCTTCGAGATCGGGTAGGCCGTCTCGTCGCTGCCGTCGTCCGGGGTGACGACGATCTTCTTGGTCTTCTCGGTCTCCTCGATGCGGACGCGGCCGGCCGCCTCCGAGATCGGGGCGACGCCCTTGGGCGTACGGGCCTCGAAGAGCTCGACGACACGGGGCAGACCCTGGGTGATGTCGTCACCGGCCACACCACCGGTGTGGAAGGTACGCATCGTCAGCTGGGTACCGGGCTCACCGATGGACTGGGCGGCGATGATGCCGACCGCCTCACCGATGTCGACCAGCTTGCCGGTGGCGAGCGAGCGTCCGTAGCAGAAGGCACAGGTGCCGACCGCGGACTCGCAGGTCAGGACCGAGCGGGTCTTGACCGTCTCGACGCCGGCGGCGACCAGCGCGTCGATCAGGACGTCACCGAGGTCGACGTTGGCCGGTGCGATGACCTTGCCGTCGACGACGACGTCCTCGGCGAGCATGCGGGCGTAGACCGAGGTCTCGACGTCCTCCGCCTTGCGGAGCACGCCGTCGGCGCCCTTCTCGGCGATCCGCAGCTTCAGGCCGCGGTCGGTGCCGCAGTCCTCCTCGCGGATGATCACGTCCTGCGAGACGTCCACCAGACGACGGGTCAGGTAACCCGAGTCGGCGGTACGCAGGGCGGTGTCCGCCAGACCCTTACGGGCACCGTGCGTGGAGATGAAGTACTCCAGCACGGACAGGCCCTCGCGGAAGGACGCCTTGATGGGACGCGGGATCGTCTCGTTCTTCGCGTTCGACACCAGACCACGCATACCGGCGATCTGCCTCATCTGCATCATGTTTCCTCGGGCACCCGAGTCGACCATCATGAAGATGGGGTTGGTCTTGGGGAAGTTCTCGTTCATGGCCTCGGCAACCTCGTTGGTCGCCTTGGTCCAGATCGCGATGAGCTCCTGAGTGCGCTCGTCCTTGGTGATCAGACCGCGCTCGTACTGCTTCTGGACCTTCTCGTCCTGCGCCTCGTAGCCCGCGACGATCGCCTTCTTGGCCTCGGGGACCACGACGTCGGAGATGGCCACGGTGACACCGGAACGGGTCGCCCAGTAGAAGCCCGCCGCCTTCAGGTTGTCGAGCGTCGCCGCCACGATGACCTTGGGGTAGCGCTCGGCGAGGTCGTTGACGATCTCGGAGAGCTGCTTCTTGCCGACCGAGTAGTCGACGAACGGGTAGTCCTCGGGCAGCAGCTCGTTGAAGAGCGCGCGGCCCAGGGACGTACGCAGCCGGAACGAGTCGCCCTGCTGGTACTCACGCTCCCCGACGCCGTCGTCCCCTGCCTCGGCGACCGGCGGCACCCAGCCGCGCGGCGGGATGGTGCCCACCGGGAAGCGGATGTCGACCTTCGCCTGGAGCGACAGCTCGCGGGCGTCGAAGGCCATGATCGCCTCGGCCGTGGAGCCGAAGGAACGGCCCTGTCCGACGACGTTGCGCTCCTCCTCGTCCGTGGTGAGGAAGAACAGGCCCAGCACCATGTCCTGGGTCGGCATGGTGACGGGACGGCCGTCGGCCGGCTTCAGGATGTTGTTCGAGGACAGCATCAGGATGCGGGCCTCGGCCTGCGCCTCCGCGGAGAGCGGCAGGTGGACGGCCATCTGGTCACCGTCGAAGTCCGCGTTGAACGCGGTGCAGACGAGCGGGTGGATCTGGATGGCCTTGCCCTCGACCAGCTGCGGCTCGAAGGCCTGGATGCCGAGGCGGTGCAGCGTGGGCGCACGGTTCAGCAGCACCGGGTGCTCGGCGATGACCTCTTCGAGGACGTCGTACACCACGGTGCGACCGCGCTCGACCATGCGCTTGGCCGACTTGATGTTCTGCGCGTGGTTCAGGTCGACCAGGCGCTTCATCACGAACGGCTTGAACAGCTCCAGCGCCATGGCCTTCGGCAGACCGCACTGGTGCAGCTTCAGCTGCGGGCCGACGACGATCACGGAACGCGCCGAGTAGTCGACACGCTTGCCGAGCAGGTTCTGACGGAAACGACCCTGCTTGCCCTTCAGCATGTCGCTGAGGGACTTCAGCGGGCGGTTGCCGGGACCCGTCACCGGGCGGCCGCGACGACCGTTGTCGAAGAGGGCGTCAACGGCCTCCTGAAGCATGCGCTTCTCGTTGTTGACGATGATCTCCGGGGCACCGAGGTCCAGGAGCCGCTTCAGACGGTTGTTGCGGTTGATCACACGGCGGTACAGGTCGTTCAGGTCGGAGGTCGCGAAGCGGCCACCGTCCAGCTGCACCATCGGACGCAGGTCCGGCGGGATGACCGGCACGCAGTCGAGCACCATGCCCTTGGGCTTGTTGCTGGTCTGCAGGAACGCGGAGACGACCTTGAGGCGCTTGAGCGCGCGGGTCTTCTTCTGGCCCTTGCCGGTGCGGATGATCTCGCGGAGCTTCTCGGCCTCCTCCTCCAGGTCGAAGGACTCCAGCCGCTTCTGCAGGGCGGCGGCGCCCATGCAGCCGTCGAAGTACGTGCCGAAGCGGTCACGCAGCTCGCGGTAGAGCAGCTCGTCGCCCTCCAGGTCCTGGACCTTGAGGTTCTTGAAGCGATTCCACACCTCGTCGAGGCGGTCGATCTCGCGCTGCGCGCGGTCGCGCAGCTGCTTCATCTCGCGCTCGGCGCCCTCGCGCACCTTGCGGCGCACATCGGCCTTGGCGCCCTCGGCCTCCAGCTCGGCCAGGTCGGTCTCGAGCTTCTTGGCGCGGGCCTCCAGGTCGGCGTCGCGGCGGTTCTCGATCTGCTGGCGCTCGACGGAGACGTGCGCCTCCAGCGAGGGCAGGTCGCGGGTACGCCGCTCCTCGTCCACGTACGTGATCATGTACGCGGCGAAGTAGATGACCTTCTCCAGGTCCTTCGGCGCCAGGTCGAGCAGGTAGCCCAGGCGCGACGGGACGCCCTTGAAGTACCAGATGTGGGTGACGGGAGCGGCGAGCTCGATGTGGCCCATGCGCTCACGGCGCACCTTGGCGCGCGTGACCTCGACGCCACAGCGCTCACAGATGATGCCCTTGAAGCGGACACGCTTGTACTTGCCGCAGTAGCACTCCCAGTCCCGGGTCGGACCGAAGATCTTCTCGCAGAAGAGTCCGTCCTTTTCGGGCTTGAGCGTGCGGTAGTTGATGGTCTCCGGCTTCTTCACTTCGCCGTGCGACCAGGTCCGGATGTCGTCCGCGGTGGCGAGGCCGATCCGCAGCTCGTCGAAGAAGTTGACGTCGAGCACTTGTCGTCAATCCCTCTTTCGGGGGTTCGAGCCCCCTCGCGTCAGGCGAGAAATATGGGGCACTTCAGCAATGGTCTGAACGGGTCCGGGGAGAGCCGGCCGGATCACGAGGATCCGGCCGGCCAACCCGTCAGACCTCTTCGACGCTGCTCGGCTCGCGCCGGGACAGGTCGATACCGAGCTCCTCCGCCGCGCGGAAGACGTCCTCGTCCGTGTCGCGCATCTCGATGGACATGCCGTCCGAGGACAGCACCTCCACGTTGAGGCAGAGCGACTGCATTTCCTTGATGAGCACCTTGAAGGACTCGGGGATGCCGGGCTCGGGGATGTTCTCGCCCTTGACGATGGCCTCGTAGACCTTCACGCGACCGGTCACGTCGTCGGACTTGATCGTCAGGAGCTCCTGGAGGGCGTATGCGGCGCCGTATGCCTCAAGGGCCCACACCTCCATCTCACCGAAGCGCTGACCACCGAACTGCGCCTTACCACCCAGCGGCTGCTGCGTGATCATCGAGTACGGACCCGTCGAACGCGCGTGCAGCTTGTCGTCGACGAGGTGGTGCAGCTTGAGGATGTACATGTAGCCGACCGAGACCGGGTCCGGGAACGGCTCGCCGGAGCGGCCGTCGAACAGCTTGGCCTTGCCGGAGGGCTGCACCAGGCGGTCGCCGTCGCGGTTCGGGATCGTGGCCTCGAAGAGACCGGAGATCTCGTCCTCGCGCGCACCGTCGAAGACGGGGGTGGCGACATTGGTGCCGGGGGCGACCTGGTCGGCGCCGATCGTCTGGAGGCGCTTGGCCCAGTCGTCGGCGAGGCCGGAGACGTCCCAGCCGCGGCTGGCGAGCCAGCCGAGGTGGATCTCCAGGACCTGTCCCGGGTTCATTCGGGACGGGACACCCAGCGGGTTGAGGATGATGTCGACGGGGGTGCCGTCCTCCAGGAACGGCATGTCCTCGATCGGCAGGATCTTCGAGATGACGCCCTTGTTGCCGTGACGGCCGGCGAGCTTGTCACCGTCGGTGATCTTGCGCTTCTGCGCGACGTAGACGCGGACCAGCTGGTTCACGCCGGGCGGCAGCTCGTCGCCCTCCTCGCGGTCGAAGACGCGGACGCCGATGACCTTGCCGATCTCGCCGTGCGGGACCTTCAGCGAGGTGTCGCGGACCTCGCGCGCCTTCTCACCGAAGATCGCGCGGAGCAGGCGCTCCTCGGGGGTCAGCTCGGTCTCGCCCTTGGGCGTGACCTTGCCGACGAGGATGTCACCGGCGACGACCTCGGCACCGATGCGGATGATGCCGCGCTCGTCGAGGTCGGCGAGGACCTCCTCGGAGACGTTCGGGATGTCCCGGGTGATCTCCTCGGGGCCGAGCTTGGTGTCACGGGCGTCGACCTCGTGCTCCTCGATGTGGATCGAGGAGAGGACGTCGTCCTGCACGAGGCGCTGCGACAGGATGATCGCGTCCTCGTAGTTGTGACCCTCCCACGGCATGAACGCCACGAGCAGGTTCTTGCCCAGGGCCATCTCGCCGTTCTCGGTGGCCGGACCGTCGGCGAGGACCTGGTCGGCGACGACCCGGTCGCCCTCGGAGACGATGACCTTCTGGTTGACCGAGGTGCCCTGGTTGGAGCGCATGAACTTGGCGATGCGGTACGTGGTGTACGTGCCGTCGTCGTTCGTCACGGTGATGTAGTCCGCGGAGACCTCCTGGACCACACCGTCCTTCTCGGCCTTCAGCACGTCACCGGCGTCGGTGGCGCAGCGGTACTCCATGCCGGTGCCGACGAGCGGCGCCTCGGACTTGATCAGCGGCACCGCCTGCCGCATCATGTTCGCCCCCATGAGGGCGCGGTTGGCGTCGTCGTGCTCCAGGAAGGGGATCATCGCGGTGGCGACGGACACCATCTGGCGCGGGGAGACGTCCATGTAGTCGACGTCCGCGGCGGACACGTAGTCGACCTCGCCGCCGCGGCGGCGGACCAGGACGCGGGGCTCGACGAAGCGCAGCTCCTCGGAGAGGGGCGCGTTCGCCTGGGCGATGACGAAGCGGTCCTCCTCGTCGGCGGTGATGTAGTCGACCTCGTCGGTGACCTGGCCGTCGACGACCTTGCGGTACGGCGTCTCGATGAAGCCGAACGCGTTGACGCGGCCGTACGAGGCGAGCGAACCGATCAGACCGATGTTCGGGCCTTCGGGGGTCTCGATCGGGCACATGCGTCCGTAGTGGGACGGGTGCACGTCACGGACCTCGAAGCCGGCCCGCTCACGGGAGAGACCACCCGGGCCGAGCGCGGACAGACGACGCTTGTGCGTCAGCCCGGACAGCGGGTTGTTCTGGTCCATGAACTGGGACAGCTGGCTGGTGCCGAAGAACTCCTTGATGGAGGCGACGACCGGCCGGATGTTGATCAGGGTCTGGGGCGTGATCGCCTCGACGTCCTGGGTCGTCATGCGCTCCCGCACGACGCGCTCCATACGGGCGAGACCCGTACGGACCTGGTTCTGGATGAGCTCGCCGACGTTGCGCAGGCGGCGGTTGCCGAAGTGGTCGATGTCGTCGGTCTCGACGACGATCGTGCGGCCGGACTCGCCGACCGTCTCGGTCTCACCGGCGTGCAGCTTGACCAGGTACTTGATGGTCGCGATGACGTCGTCGGTGGTGAGCACGCCGGCGTCCAGCGGCTCGTCGGCGCCGAGCTTCTTGTTGACCTTGTAGCGGCCGACCTTCGCGAGGTCGTAGCGCTTCGGGTTGAAGTAGAGGTTCTCCAGCAGCGTCTGGGCGGCCTCGCGCGTCGGCGGCTCGCCCGGACGGAGCTTGCGGTAGATGTCGAGCAGCGCGTCGTCCTGGCCCTGGGTGTGGTCCTTCTCCAGGGTGGCGCGCATGGACTCGTACTCGCCGAACTCCTGCAGGATCTGCTCGGTGGTCCAGCCGAGCGCCTTCAGCAGGACGGTGACGGACTGCTTGCGCTTGCGGTCGATACGGACACCGACCATGTCGCGCTTGTCGATCTCCATCTCCAGCCAGGCACCCCGGGACGGGATGATCTTGGCGGAGAAGATGTCCTTGTCGGACGTCTTGTCGATGGAGGAGTCGAAGTAGACACCCGGCGAACGGACCAGCTGCGACACGACGACACGCTCGGTGCCGTTGATGACGAAGGTGCCCTTGTTCGTCATGAGCGGGAAGTCGCCCATGAAGACCGTCTGGGACTTGATCTCACCGGTCTCGTTGTTGGTGAACTCCGCCGTGACGAAGAGCGGGGCGGCGTACGTGAAGTCGCGCTCCTTGCACTCGTCGATCGAGTTCTTCGGGGGCTCGAAGCGGTGGTCGCGGAACGTGAGCGACATCGACCCGGAGAAGTCCTCGATCGGGGAGATCTCCTCGAAGATTTCCTCCAGTCCGGACTTGGTGGGGACGTCTTGTCCACTGTCCAGAGCAGCCTCGACGCGAGCCTTCCAGGCGGCATTGCCGAGGAGCCAGTCGAAGCTCTCGGTCTGCAGCGCGAGGAGGTTCGGAACCTCGAGGGGCTCCTTGATCTTTGCAAAGGAGATGCGCAGCGGGGCGGTGCTGGCACCGTTGTTCGTATTCGCGGTCGAGGCGTTGCGCGAGGCGGCCAAGAGGGGGTCCTTCCGAGGGCTCGGACTCACTACGCGCGTACCGGTCCCAAGCTGGACGCCGCGACGGTCGGTTCCTGGCTCCGGCCGGAAAAGGCCAGGTCAGAGACGTGTGATCGTCGGTGCTCAAGCGTGGGCATGCCCCTGGTGACGGGCAGGGGGCAGCTAACAGGCAGCGCAAAGGGACAGTGTAGCCAAACGGCACACTGATGTCCAGTGAGGGTTCTCAGAGACCCACGTTGCTCGCACCAGTTGTTCTCAACACCTATTGGTCCTGCGCGTGCTGCGCTCTTCTTTACTGCCCACTTCGGCCACGATCCATGCCTCGGATTCGGATCGATGTGCTGACGCGTCCTGAGAATCGCGCGCCGCGTCCGGTTCGTCAAGGCCCCCTGCCAGGGGCCGCGCCCCGGCAGCAGCCGACGCCGGACGGCCGTCCCCCGAGAGGCAACGGCGATGATCACCATACTCGTCGCCGCAGGAAGAGCAAGGCAGCGGCCCCGGGTACGCCGAAGGGCGACCACCCCGATGGGTGATCGCCCTTCGTCACGCGACCTCCGTGCCGTACGGCACGGGCGGCGGAAGGAGTCGGCCGACTCCTGAGATCACTTGACCTCGACAGCGGCGCCCGCGCCCTTGAGGGCCTCGGCGGCCTTGTCGGCGGCCTCCTTGTTGACCTTCTCGAGGACCGGCTTCGGGGTGCCGTCGACGAGGTCCTTGGCCTCCTTCAGACCCAGCGAGGTCAGCTCACGCACGACCTTGATGACCTGGATCTTCTTGTCGCCGGCGCCGGTGAGGATGACGTCGAACTCGTCCTTCTCCTCGGCGGCCTCGGCCGGGGCACCCGGGGCGCCCGGGGCGGCGACGGCGGCCACGGCGGCAGCGGCGGTGACGTCGAACTTCTCCTCGAAGGCCTTCACGAACTCGGAGAGCTCGATGAGGGTCATCTCCTCGAACTGCGCGAGCAGGTCTTCCTGGCTGAGCTTCGCCATGATGGCGTCCTTCCACTAATTCGGCTGGTGCCGGATGTACATGTGAGGCGGGCGTACAGGCCCGCTACGATCGCCGCTCCACCGGAGCCGCGATCACTGCGCGAGCCGAATTACTCGGCACCGCCCTGCTCGGCCTGCTTGGCGCGCAGCGCGTCCACGGTGCGGACGAGCTTCGACGGCAGAGCCTGGAAGAGCGAGGCAGCCTGGGACTGCTTGCCCTTGAAGGCACCGGCCAGCTTGCTGAGCAGAACCTCGCGGGACTCGAGGTCCGCGAGCTTCTTGATCTCATCGGCGGACAGCGCCTTGCCGTCAAGGACACCGCCCTTGATGACGAGGTTGGGGTTGTCCTTGGCGAAGTCACGAAGACCCTTCGCCGACTCCACCGGGTCACCGGTGATGAAGGCAACCGCCGTCGGACCCGCGAAAAGGTCGTCGAGCGAGTCGATCCCGGCCTCGTTGGCCGCAATCTTGGTCAGCGTGTTCTTCACCACGGCGTACTGGGCGTTCTCACCGAGCGAACGGCGCAGCTGCTTGAGCTGGGCCACGGTGAGACCCCGGTACTCGGTCAGCACGGCGGCGTTCGAGCTGCGGAACTGGTCCGTCAGCTCGGCTACCGCGGCAGCCTTGTCGGGCCTTGCCATGAGCGTCGGCCTCCTTCCGGGTGATGAGGACCGCTCAGAAGGGGCCGGGAAAGACGAACGCCCCGGCGCAGGCGCCAGGGCGTAGCTCGACCGAAAGGAATCCGGGAGCTCTCCACAGTCACCTGCGCGGGTCGCCCGTACTCGACGGATCCTTCGGTCGCCGTTCCCTTCTACGAGGGCACGGCGACGACCAGCGGTCTTTGGCTTCTGTGTGAGAATACGCGACCGGTGTCGCGTCGGGCAAATCCGTCCGCTCCCGCGACGGCACGCGGCCTCAGCCGGTGGGGGCGCCGGTCTTCTGCTGCTGTTTCATGAGGTCGGTGAACTTGACCGTGTCGCCGGCCGACGGCTTCTCCACGGAGACCTTCGTGCCGTAGTCGCTGTAGTAGACGGTCGAGTTCATCTCGCCGGTCTTCATCTTGGCGCGCTCGGTCTTCTTGACCAGCAGGTCGTTCTCGTCGACCCAGATGTCGACCTGCTCCGTGGTTATCCCTACCTCGTCCAGCTGCTTCTTCAGCTCGGTGAGCTGGGCGGCGTCGAGGGCGGAGTTCTTCTCGGTCAGCCCGGCGACGTCGAGGGTGCCGGCGTAGTGCGTGGTGCGGACCCCGCGCACGTCCTCCTCGCCGACCTTCTTCACGTCGCCGGAGGCCAGCAGGGACTGCACGCCCTGGTTGGGCGTGGCGTTCTGCATCTGCTGCTTCATCGCCTCGCCGGAGGCGCCCGCGAGCTTGGCGAGGTCGGCGTAGTCGTAGCTGATCCAGCGCTTGCCGCCGGACTGCTGGGCGAAGCCGTCGCCCATGTTCACGGCGTAGCCGTCCTTGTAGTAGCGGGCCTCCATCGCGCCGCTGCCACCGCTCTGCTTCATGGCGTCCGCCATGCTGCCGCCGGTGTAGGTGATCTGCATGGTGCCCGTCAGACCGTCGGACCAGTCGACGACGCCGGTCTGCTTCATGGACATGAGGGTGCCCATCTCGGTGGTTCCCTCGACCTTCGCCGAGTTGACCCCACCCGTCTTCTTCTGCACCTGACGCAGCGCGGCGATCGGGTCGAACTTCTCGGCACCGCTGCAGGACGTGACGGACGTCAGCGCCGCCGCCACCGCCACCGCCAGGCCCACCCGTCGCGCAGTACTGGTCCTCATGACCGTTTCCACCCCTCGTTCGACTCTCGGACCCTCACGCTAACGCACAGGTCTGACACAGCCCGCTCATGCGTACGGACATCTCGTGCGTACGGATACGGGGACGGGCCCCGCACCTGAAAAGGTTGCGGGGCCCGTCGATGTCACACGTGACGCGGCGTACGGCCGAGCGCGGGGGCTCAGACGGCGGCCGGGTCCTCCTCGACGAGGAGGTTGCGGGTGCGGTTGGCGTCCAGCGGGATGCCGGGGCCCATCGTGGTGGCCAGGGTGGCCTTCTTGATGTAGCGGCCCTTGGCGGCGGACGGCTTCAGACGGAGGACCTCCTCCAGCGCCGCACCGTAGTTCTCCACCAGCTTGGTCTCGTCGAAGGAGACCTTGCCGATGATGAAGTGGAGGTTCGCGTGCTTGTCGACACGGAACTCGATCTTGCCGCCCTTGATGTCGGTGACGGCCTTGGCGACGTCGGGGGTGACGGTGCCGGTCTTCGGGTTCGGCATCAGACCACGCGGACCGAGCACGCGGCCGAGGCGGCCGACCTTGCCCATGAGGTCCGGGGTGGCGACGACGGCGTCGAAGTCCAGACGGCCCTTCGACACCTCGTCGATGAGCTCGTCGGCGCCGACGATGTCGGCGCCCGCGGCTTCCGCGGCCGCAGCACGGTCACCGGTCGCGAAGACCAGGACCCGGGCGGTCTTGCCGGTGCCGTGCGGGAGGTTCACGGTGCCGCGGACCATCTGATCGGCCTTGCGCGGGTCGACGCCCAGGCGAAGGGCGACCTCGACGGTGCCGTCGAACTTGGTGGAGGCGGTCTCCTTGGCGAGACGGACGGCCTCGAGCGGCGCGTAGTTGCGCGACCGGTCGACCTTGGCGTCCGCAGCGCGGAGGTTCTTGCTGCGCTTCACTTCTGCTCCTGTGTTCTCAGGGTGTGGAGTCGTGGTGCGGGCCAGCGCTCGGCCCTACCACTGCGTACGAAAGGGGCTGGGTCAGCCTTCGACCGTGATGCCCATGGAACGGGCGGTGCCTTCGATGATCTTCGACGCGGCGTCGAGGTCGTTGGCGTTCAGGTCGGGGAGCTTCGTCGTGGCGATCTCGCGGACCTGGGCGGCCGTCAGCTTGGCGACCTTGGTCTTGTGCGGCTCGCCGGAGCCCTTCTCCACACCCGCGGCCTTGAGGATCAGCTTCGCGGCCGGCGGAGTCTTGGTGACGAAGGTGAAGGAACGGTCCTCGTAGACCGTGATCTCCACCGGCACGACCATGCCACGCTGCGACTCGGTCGCGGCGTTGTAGGCCTTGCAGAACTCCATGATGTTGACGCCGTGCTGGCCGAGCGCGGGGCCGACCGGCGGGGCCGGGTTGGCCGCACCGGCGTTGATCTGGAGCTTGATAAGCCCCGTGACCTTCTTCTTCTTGGGAGGCATTGCTCTCTCCGGGTCCTAGTGAGAGTGTTCCGCCACCATCCGGTCATCCGGATGGAGGCATACCGCGCAACGATAACGGGTATGGCTGCGCGACCAAAAACCGAGCAGGTCAGACCGGCGACGAAACCGGCCCGACCTGCTCGGTAGGCGTGCGTCCAGAAATCCGCGGAAGACCGTCAGTTCTTCTGGATCTGGTCGAAGCTGAGCTCGACCGGGGTCTCGCGACCGAAGATCTCGACGAGACCCTTGACCTTCTTCGAGTCGGCGTTGATCTCGTTGATCGTCGCCTGGAGCGTGGCGAACGGGCCGTCGGTGACGGTGACCGAGTCGCCCACCTCGAAGTCGAGCACCTGCACCTCGACCTTGCGGGCCGGCGCCGGCTTGCCCTCGGCCTCCGCTGCCTCGCGGGCGGCCTTCTCCTCCGCCTCCGGGGCGAGCATCTTGACGATCTCGTCCAGGGTCAGCGGGTACGGGTCGTAGGCGTTGCCCACGAAGCCGGTGACACCGGGGGTGTTGCGTACGACGCCCCAGGACTCGTTCGTCAGGTCCATGCGGACCAGGACGTAGCCCGGGAGCTTGTTCTGGCGGACGTTCTTGCGCTCGCCGTTCTTGATCTGGACGATCTCTTCCTCGGGCACCTCGGCCTGGTAGATGAAGTCCTCGACGTTCAGCGAGACGGCGCGCTGCTCCAGGTTGGCCTTCACGCGCTTCTCGTAACCGGCGTACGTGTGGATGACGTACCACTCGCCGGGCAGGCCGCGGAGTTCCTCGCGCAGGGCTGCGACGGGGTCGACCGGAGCGGCCTCCTCGGCATCGCTCTCGTCGTCGTCGGAATCCGCGTCGGCTGCGGCGTCGTCCTCGATGTGCAGGGCGGCCTGCTCGGCAGGCTCCCCTGCGGCGGCGTCGGCAGCTTCGGCCTGGTCCGGCTCCTCGGCGTCCGCCGCCTCGACGATGTCGAGCTCGTCCTCGGCGGACTCGAAGGCGCCCGCCGTCGGCTCGACGGCGTCGTTCAGGTTCGGGTCAGACACGGTGGCTGCTTCTTCCTGGCTACATATGGGTGGAACATGCGAAAGGGGCGCCCATGAGGCGCCCTCCGCGGGATCAGCCGAAGACGTACTTGATGACCCGCTGGAATCCGAAGTCAATCACGGTCACGAGGCCGATCATGACGACGACGAAAGCGATCACCACAGTGGTGTACGTCGTCAACTGGGAACGAGTCGGCCAGACGACCTTGCGCAACTCGGCGATGATCTGGCGGTAGAACAGCGCGAGGCGCCCCAGGGGGCCCTTCTTTCCGCGCTTGCCGCCCTTCCGGGTCTTCTTCTTCGACTCGGGTACTTCATCCTCGGCATCAGGCATGTCGATGGAGCCCACGGCGTCCGTCACGCTTCTCACCTGATTCCGGGTCGTGGCCGTGCCGCGCCCGGTGGAGCCGCACGGCGGTGCATTGAAGTACGTACATGCGCACACTTCCTGGCGAAGGAGTGTGTAGCAGGGCCGGAGGGACTTGAACCCCCAACCGCTGGTTTTGGAGACCAGTGCTCTACCAATTGAGCTACGACCCTTTGTGGTTTCCACCAACCTACCGCATCTTCCCGGGTGCTCCGGGAGGGGAAGCGATTCGGCCGGTGAAGGCCAACGACAGGTGAGTGTACGTGTTCGGCGGCCCGGCGTCGAACAGATAGCTCGCGGCCTCCCCCGCCGCATGTCGTGCGCGGGCCGTGCGGATGCCCTCGGGATCCTGTCCGCTCCCCGAAACCCTCGCGCCGCCGGGCCCGGCGGTCTGGGACCATGGAGGCCATGAGCGCTGCAACCTCTCCGTCCGAGCGCCGGGTCTCCGCGCGCGTCGGCGCGATCTCCGAGTCCGCCACCCTCGCCGTCGACGCCAAGGCCAAGGCCCTCAAGGCCGCCGGCCGCCCGGTGATCGGCTTCGGCGCCGGCGAGCCCGACTTCCCGACCCCCGGCTACATCGTCGAGGCGGCCGTCGAGGCCTGCCGCAACCCGAAGTACCACCGCTACACCCCGGCGGGCGGGCTCCCCGAGCTCAAGGCCGCGATCGCGGAGAAGACGCTGCGCGACTCCGGCTACGAGGTCGACGCCTCCCAGATCCTCGTGACCAACGGCGGCAAGCAGGCCATCTACGAGGCGTTCGCCGCGATCCTCGACCCGGGCGACGAGGTCATCGTCCCGGCCCCGTACTGGACCACCTACCCCGAGTCGATCCGGCTGGCCGGCGGCGTCCCGGTGGAGGTCGTGGCCGACGAGACCACCGGCTACCGGGTCTCCGTGGAGCAGCTGGAGGCGGCCCGCACGGAGAAGACCAAGGTGGTCCTCTTCGTCTCGCCCTCCAACCCGACCGGCGCCGTGTACGCCGAGGCCGAGGCCGAGGCGATCGGCCGCTGGGCCGTCGAGCACGGCCTGTGGGTGCTGACCGACGAGATCTACGAGCACCTGGTCTACGGCGACGCGAAGTTCACCTCGCTGCCGGCGATCGTGCCCGAGCTGCGCGACAAGTGCGTCGTGGTCAACGGCGTCGCCAAGACGTACGCGATGACCGGCTGGCGGGTGGGCTGGCTCATCGGCCCGAAGGACGTCGTCAAGGCCGCGACCAACCTCCAGTCGCACGCCACGTCCAACGTCTCCAACGTCGCCCAGGTGGCCGCGCTGGCCGCCGTCTCCGGGGACCTGGACGCGGTCGCCGAGATGCGCACCGCCTTCGACCGGCGCCGCCGGACCATCGTCCGGATGCTCGACGAGATCGACGGCGTGCTGTGCCCGGAGCCCGAGGGCGCGTTCTACGCGTACCCCTCGGTGAAGGGGCTGCTCGGCAAGGAGATCCGCGGCAGGCGCCCGGCCACCTCGGTCGAGCTGGCGGCGCTCATCCTGGACGAGGCCGAGGTCGCGGTCGTACCCGGCGAGGCGTTCGGCACGCCGGGTTACCTGCGCCTCTCGTACGCCCTGGGCGACGACGACCTCGTCGAGGGCGTCTCGCGGCTCCAGAAGCTCCTGGCGGAGGCCAAGGCGTAGCGGCGCCGGAATTCCGTCACCGACCCTCGGCCCCGGCCGGGGGTCGCTTGTTTGTTCGTACGCAACCCCTGATTGGCAAAGCGGCTACCGCCGGACCCCGCGCGTGCGGCAAGATCCTGGGATGGAGCGTGATGTACGGCTGTTGCCCAAGGCCCACCTGCACCTGCATTTCACCGGGTCGATGCGGCCCACGACCCTGCTCGAACTCGCCGACAAGTACGGCGTGCGCCTGCCCGAGGCCCTGACCGGTGGAGAACCGCCCCGGCTGCGGGCCACGGACGAACGGGGCTGGTTCCGCTTCCAGCGGCTCTACGACATCGCCCGCTCCTGCCTGAGGGCCCCCGAGGACATCCAGCGGCTGGTGCGCGAGACGGCCCAGGAGGACGTCGTCGACGGTTCCGGCTGGCTGGAGATACAGGTCGACCCCACCTCGTACGCCCCGCTGCTGGGCGGACTGATCCCGGCGATCGAGATCATCCTGGACGCGGTGGACGCCGCCTCGCGCGAGACCGGTCTGCCGATCCGGGTGGTGATCGCGGCGAACCGGATGAAGCACCCGTTGGACGCCCGGACGCTGGCCAGGCTCGCGGTGCGGTACGCGGACCGGGGCGTGGTCGGCTTCGGGCTCTCCAACGACGAGCGCCGGGGCATGGCCCGGGACTTCGACCGGGCCTTCGCCATCGCCCGGGACGGCGGTCTGCTGGCCGCCCCGCACGGCGGCGAGCTGTCGGGCCCCGCCAGCGTGCGGGACTGCCTGGACGACCTGGACGCCTCCCGGATCGGGCACGGTGTCCGGGCCGCCGAGGACCCCCGGCTGCTGCGCCGGCTGGCGGAGAGCGGGGTGACCTGCGAGGTGTGCCCGGCGTCGAACGTGGCGCTGGGCGTCTACGAGAAGCCCGCCGATGTCCCCCTGCGCACTTTGTTCGACGCCGGGGTGCCGATGGCGCTGGGCGCGGACGACCCGCTGCTCTTCGGCTCCCGGCTGGCCGCCCAGTACGACCTCGTACGGCACCATCACGCGTTCACCGACGAGGAACTGGCGGAGCTGGCCCGGCAGTCGGTACGCGGCTCCGCCGCGCCGGCCCCGGTGCGCACGGAGCTGCTGACGGGCATCGACGACTGGCTGGCGGAGCCCGTCGGCTGAACCGCGGGCGCCGCGCGGATCCGTCCGGCCGCGCGCCCGGCTCGCGGATGCGCGCGAGCGAGTGTTCACTCCCCGGGGAGGTGCGTCATGAGGATCACGGTGTTCGGTGCGACGGGCGGTGTCGGCCGGGAGATCGTCCGCCAGGCGGTGGCGGCGGGCCACGAGGTGACGGCGGTGGTGCGCGATCCGGCGCGGCTGCCCGTACCGCCTCCCGGGGTGAGCGTCCGCACGGTGGCGCGGCTGGAGGATCCGGAGGCGCTGCGCGAGGTGGTGGCGGACCGGGACGCGGTGCTCTCCGGACTCGGCTCGCGCGGGCGGAGGGCCGACGGCGTGGCGGAACGGCTGACCCGGTCCGTGCTGCGGGCGATGGAGGCCGAGGGGACGCGGCGGCTGGTCGTGGTCAGCGCGGCCCCGGTCGGCCCGCGCCCGTCCGACGACCCGCTGGTGGACCGGCTGATCCGCAAGGTGGTGGGAGCGGTCCTCAGGGAGGTCTACGCGGACCTGACGCGCATGGAGGCCGCGCTGGCCGAGAGCGACACGGACTGGACGTCGGTACGGCCGCCGAAGCTCACCGACGGCCCGCTGACGGGCACGTACCGGACGGTCGTCGGCGGCGGTCCGCGCGGCGGCCGGACCATCTCACGGGCCGATGTGGCCCACGCGATGCTGGCGCTGGTCGACGACCCGGCCGCGGTGCGGCGGGGCGTGGGCGTGGCGTACTGAGTCCCCGGCGCGCCGGGGACTGTGCCCGGGCCCGGCGTACCGTCCGGCGCCCCGCACGTCCGCCGTACGCGTCCTACAGGCTCACGCCGACCGTGACGGGTTCGTTGACGAGCGTGACGCCGAACGCCTCGTGGACCCCGGCGACGACCTCGCGGGCGAGCGCGAGGAGGTCCTCGGTGGTGGCGCCGCCCCGGTTGGTGAGCGCGAGGGTGTGCTTGGTGGAGATGCGGGCCGGTCCGGTGCCGTAGCCCTTGGTGAAACCGGCCCTGTCGATGAGCCAGGCCGCGGAGGTCTTGACGCGTCCCTCGCCCGCGGGGAAGGCGGGGGGCGTCACGTCGGGGCCGAGCCGGTCCCGGACGCGGACGAGGAACGCCTCGTACTGGGCCGCCTCCAGGATCGGGTTGGTGAAGAAGGAACCGGCCGACCAGGAGTCGTGGTCCTCGGGGTCCAGCACCATGCCCTTGCCCGCGCGGAGCTTGAGCACGGTGTCGCGGGCGGCGGAGGCGGGTACGCGCTCGCCCTGTTCGACACCCATGGCGCGGGCCGTCTCGGCGTACTTCAGGGGCGCGGACAGGCCGCCCGCGTCCTCCAGCTCGAAACGGACACGGAGCACCACGAAGCGGTCGGGTTGGGCCTTGAAGCGGCTGTGCCGGTACGAGAACGCGCATTCGGCGTTGGAGAGGATGACCGTTTCACGGGCCTGCCGGTCGTAGGCCACGACCTCCGTGATCGTGGAGGCCACCTCCTGGCCGTAGGCGCCGACGTTCTGGATCGGCGTCGCCCCGGCGGAGCCCGGGATGCCGGCCAGGCACTCGATGCCCGCGAGACCGGCTTCGACGGTGCGGGCGACCGCGTCCGTCCAGATCTCCCCGGCAGCCAGCTCCAGCGCCGTGCCGTCCAGGGCGAAGCCCTGGGTCGCGATGCGCAGGGCGGTGCCGTCGAAGCCCTTGTCGCCGATGACCAGGTTGCTGCCGCCGCCGATGACGAGGAGCGGAGTGCCGGTGTCGTCGGCCTCGCGCACGGCCTCGATCACCTCGGCGTCGGTCGTCGCCGTGAGGAGGCGGGAGGCGGGACCACCGAGACGGAAGGTGGTCAGCGGGGCGAGGGAGGCGTCGTGGAGTTCCTGCACGGGGACAAGAGTACGGTCCGCCCGTGGACGGCCCGGGCGCGCGTCTCCGGGCGCGCCCGGTCCGCGGCCCCACCGCTCGGGCGGGGCCGCGGACCGGGGCGGTCGGGGCCGGGGGCCCGGAGGGACGCGAGGGCCGCGCTCAGACGGCGGCGGGGACGCGCTCCCCCGCCGCGTCGTCGGCCGCCGCGGTCTCAGGGGCCGGGGCCTCGCCGCGCCCCGGGATCAGCAGCGCGACGAGGGCGGCCAGCGCCACCGCGCCGGCGCCGATCCACACCGCCGGGACGGTGCCGTCCGTGAAGGCGCGCGCCGACTCGTAACCGCCGCGCGAGGAGAAGACCGTGGCGAGCACGGCGACGCCGAGGGCCCCGCCGACCTCGCGCAGCGCGTTGTTGGTGCCGGAGGCGATGCCCTGCTCGGCGGGACGGACGCTGGACATCACGAGCCCGGCGGCGGGCGCGAAGTACAGGGCCATGCCGACGCCACTGACGATCAGGCCGGGCAACTGCGCGGCGTACGAGGCGTCGGGTTCGAGGACCAGGGCGAAGAGGGCCAGGCCGGCCGCCTGGAGGGCGAGCCCGGTGACGACCACCGGACGCCCGCCGAACCGGTCGGAGAGCATCCCCGCGATCGGCGCGACCAGCATCGGCATCCCGGTCCAGGGCAGCATCCGCAGGCCCGCCTCGGTGGGCGAGTAACCCAGCACGGCCTGGAGGTACTGGCTGAGCAGGAAGATCGCCCCGAACATGCCGAGGAACATCAGCAGACCGGCCGCGTTGATCCCGAAGAACGCGCGGCTGCGGAACAGCCGCATGGGCAGCATCGGGTGCTTCGCGCGGAAGCCGTGAACGACGAACGCGCCGACGAGCACGGCACCGGCGAGCAGCGAGCCGAGGACGGTGGGGCTGGTCCAGCCGTCCTCGTTGGCGTTGACCAGGCCATGGACGAGACCGAAGAGGCCGCCGCTGACCAGGAGCGTTCCGGGAACGTCGAGCCGTGCGCCGGGCGCGTACGACTCCGTCAGCCGCAGCCGGGCGAGCGGCATCAGGAGCAGGCCGACCGGAACGTTCAGCCAGAAGATCCACTGCCAGGACAGGTGCTCGGTGAGGCTGCCGCCGATCAGCGGACCGCCGGCCACGGCCAGTCCGGAGACGGCGCCGAAGATGCCGAGCGCGGCACCCCGGCGGGCGGGCGGCACGGCGGCCGTGAGGAGGGTGAGCGTCAGCGGCATCATGATCGCCGCACCGAGGCCCTGCACGGCCCGGAAGGCGATCAGCTCGCCGATCCCCGACGAGAGGGCGGCCGCGGCGGAGGCGCCGGTGAAGACGGCGAGCCCGACGAGGAAGAGCCGACGGCGTCCGAACCTGTCGCCCAGGGCCGCTCCGAGCATGAGCAGGACCGCGAAGGTGAGGGTGTAGGCGTTGACCGTCCATTCGAGCTCGGCGAGTTCGCCGCCGAGGCTCTTCCGGATGGAGGGCAGGGCGGTGGTGACGACGAGGTTGTCGAGGGCCGCCATGAAGGCGGCGACGCTGGTGATGACGAGGGTCCAGACCGCTCCCGAGCGGCCCGACACTGGCTGGTTCACTGCTCTGCTCCCCCTAAGGATTAGTTATCAATTACTAACTTGCTTGGACAGAAAGCCGGACGGAAGACCGGACGGAGCCAGGTCGGACCGGATGGAACCGGGTCGGGCCGGACGGTCGCCGGTCGCCGACGGGATCAGGCGTGGCCCGGGGCGGACTGTCCGGAAGACCGGTGTCGTACCGCCCCAAGGGCCGGCACGGACCAGCGGAACGGATCGGCGGATGGTTTCAGTTCGAGGGCCCGGGCACGCATCCCGGCTTGGCCGGGTCGTAGAACCCGGCCCATACCCGGTGCTCGGGCGGGAAGCCGAGCGAGGTCAGGGTGTTGATGAGCATTCCGTACGCGAAGAAGACGGTCGTCTCCTCGATGTCGGCACCGAGGGCGAGATGGACGTCGTCCCACATCCGCAGCCACGCGGCGCGCAGGACCTCGCCGAACTCCCGGTCCCCCGCGCTCACCATGGCGGCGTACATCTGCATCTGCATCCGGAGCTTCTCGGGATCGTCGACGATGAGGCGCTGATACGCGCCGGCCATCGCCGTGACCGCCGCGTCGCCCTCCAGCCCCTCGGCCGCGTCGGTGAACACCTTCCTCGTGTCCGAGATGCAGCGCTCGGCGGCGGCGAGGAACATGGCCTGCTTGTTGGGGAAGAGGCGGAAGAGATACGGCTGCGAGACGCCGACACGCCTGGCGATCGCCTCCGTGGAGGTGGCGTCGTAGCCGCCGCGGGCGAATTCGGTGATCGCCGCGCGGATGACGCTCTCGCGCCGTTCTTCCGCACTCATCCTTGCCATGCCATGAAGTTAGTATGCAATCACTAACTTGGTCAAGCGGATCACCCCCGGCCCCCTCGTGGGGAAGCCGGGGCGCCACGCCCCGGGACCTCGCGCGGGCCGACCTCTGCCCGGGCCGACCTCTGCCGGGGTCTGCCTCGGCCCGGGTCGGCCTGAACGCGGCGGGAGGGGCGGGACGCGGCGGGAGCGGACGCGGCGAGGGGCACCGCCCCAGGACGGTGCCCCTCGCGCGCTCGCCCGCCCGCGCCCGCGGATACCCGCGTTCGCGGGCCCGCTCGCCGTCTCAGGCGAGCTGCACCACGGCCCGGGCCATGCCCAGCACCTTCTTGCCCTCGCTCATGGCCGTCAGGTCCACCCGCACCCGCTTGTCGTCGAGCAGGGCGGCCACCTTGGCGCCGACCTCGATCAGGGCGCCCTCGTCGTCGTTCGGCACGACGACCGGCTTGGTGAACCGGACCCCGTACTCGACGACCGCGCCCGGGTCGCCCACCCAGTCCGTGACCACGCGGATCGCCTCGGCCATGGTGAACATGCCGTGCGCGATCACGTCCGGCAGTCCGACCTCGCGGGCGAACTTCTCGTTCCAGTGGATCGGGTTGAAGTCCCCGGAGGCGCCCGCGTACTGGACCAGCGTCGCCCGGGTCACCGGGAAGGACTGCGCGGGCAGTTCCGTACCGACCTCGACCGACCCGTATCCGATCCTCGCCGTCATCACGCCTCCTCGGCGGCGCGCGCCACCAGCTTCGTCCACGCGGTCACCACGCGTTCACCGGACGCGTCGTGGACCTCGCCGCGGATGTCCAGGACGTCGTTGCCCGCCAGGGACTTGATGCCCTCGATCGTCGAGGTGACCGTCAGCCGGTCCCCCGCCCGCACGGGACGCATGTAGGCGAACTTCTGGTCGCCGTGCACCACACGGCTGTAGTCCAGGCCCAGCTGCGGATCCTGCACCACCTGCCCGGCGGCCTTGAAGGTGATCGAGAAGACGAACGTCGGCGGCGCGATCACGTCGCTGTGGCCGAGCGCCTTGGCGGCCTCGGGGTCGACGTACACCGGATTGGCATCGCCCACCGCCTCGGCGAACTCGCGGATCTTCTCGCGGCCGACCTCGTACGGCGGGGTGGGCGGATAGGTCCGCCCCACGAAGGACTGGTCGAGCGCCATGAGCTCGCTACCTCCTGATGAAAGATGAAAAAGGCCGAAACAACAGCCCCATACAACGACACGAGGCCGCCCCCATCGGGGACGGCCTCGTGTACGAGCCTGATTCAGCGCGTTTCGCGGTGCGCGGTGTGGGAGTTGCAGCGCGGGCAGTGCTTCTTCATCTCAAGACGGTCCGGGTTGTTACGCCGGTTCTTCTTGGTGATGTAGTTCCGCTCCTTGCACTCCACGCAGGCCAGCGTGATCTTCGGGCGGACGTCGGTGGCAGCCACGTGAGTGCTCCTTGACGGACGGATGGACGGATGAACGCAAAAAAGAGTAGCCGATCGAAGGACCGACCCCGCAATCGGCTACCGTGAGTAGCGGTGACCGGACTTGAACCGGTGACACAGCGATTATGAGCCGCTTGCTCTACCGACTGAGCTACACCGCTTTGATGACAGGTCCCCCCGCCGAAGCGGGGATTCCCGATCACCAGAGCCCCAATGCGGAATCGAACCGCAGACCTTCTCCTTACCATGGAGACGCTCTACCGACTGAGCTATTGGGGCGAGCGAGGAAGACATTACACGCTCGGTCGCCGGTTGCCCAAATCGGTTTGAGCGCCCCGCTCCGAGCGCCCGGTCCGCCCGCCCGTCATCCGCCCCGCCCCCGCTTCCCGGCCGCCTGAACAGCGCCTCGGCCGCCACACGGGCCACGGCCGTTCCGCCCCGGCGCGCACGCACCCGCGGCCACCACCACCCCGTTCCCGGCGGCGCCGACCGGTTCTTCCGCGGCCCCGACAGGGTCGTCACCCGCCCCGTGGGCCACGGCGTTCCCTCGGGCTCGCCCCGGTAAGCCGACGCTGCCCCGGACACCCTCCTCGGCCCGTACGTCCCCGGAGCCACACCGGTACGACTATTTCGCTCCTCCTCGAACCGGACCGAACACGCCCCTAGGCTCGACTCACTCTGCGTGATCTTCCGCGCTTTCCAGTCGCCTCTTCTCCCCCCTCCCAGCCCTTGCACCCCTCGCACCCCCTGCCAGGGACTTCCCGTTCCAGGAGCGCGATGCCCGAGAGCCATCCGCGGCCGTCCGACGACCACGCCGACGACCACGCCGACGACCCGGCCGACACGACCGACGGCCCCGACACCGCCACGACCGCCGAGACGAACCCCCTGGTGCTCTGCGGCGCCCGCCTCACCGACGGCCGCGTCGTGGACGTACGGCTCGGCGGCGGCCGTATCGAGGCCGTCGGCACCGCGGGCAGCCTGGCCGTCCCCGGCGCCCGGGTGGACCTGCGCGGCCATCTGCTGCTCCCGGCCCCCGTCGAACCCCACGCCCACAGCGACACCGCACTCACCGCCGACGGCACGGGCCCCGGCATCCCGGGCCCCGTCTCGCACCGGCCCCAGGACATCCAGCGCCGGGCAACCGAGGCCGCGCTGCTGCAGCTCGGCCACGGCGCCACCGCGCTGCGCGCGCACGTACGGATCGGCTCGGTCCAGGGCCTCGCCTCGCTCGACGCCGTCCTGCGCGCCCGGGACTCGCTGCGCGGCCTCGTCGAACTCGCGCCGGTCGCCGTGCCCCGGCTGCTCACCGGCGTCGCGGGCTCCGACAACCTGGCCATGCTGCGCGACGCGGTGAAGATGGGGGCGTGCGCGGTCGGCGGCTGTCCCGACCTCGACCCCGACCCGGCGGGCTACGCGGAGGCCGTGCTGGAGATCGCCGCCGAGCACGGCTGCCCCGTCGACCTGCACACGGACGGTGACGACCCGGCCCGGCTCGGACGGCTGGCCGCCGTGGCGGGCGGGGTGCGGTCCGGTGTCTCCGTCGGCCCGTGCGCCGGTCTGGCCCGGCTCCCCTCGCAGTCCGCGACCCGGGCCGCAGACCAGCTCGCCGCGGCCGGGGTGACGGTGATCTGCCTCCCCCAGGGCGGCTGCTGCGGGGTGGAGGGCCGGGGCACCGCGCCCGTGGGGCTGTTGCGCGCGGCCGGGGTACGGATCGCGGCGGGCAGCGGCGCGCTGCGGGACGTCACGAACCCGGTGGGCCGCGGGGACCCGCTGGAGGCCGCCTATCTGCTGTCCTCGCAGAGCGGACTGCGGCCCGACGAGGCGTACCGGGCGGTCTCCTCGGCCGCCCGGAAGGCGATGGGCCTGCCCGAGGTCCGGATCGAGGCGGGGTTCCCGGCCGAACTGCTCGCCGTGCGCGGGGAACAGCTCTCGGGCGTGCTGTCGCTCGCGTACAGCCGGATCGTGGTGCACCGCGGCCGGGTGGTGGCGCGGACGAGCGCCGTGCGCGAGTACTGCGACTCGGAGACCGTCGTCGCCCTCGGCCTGCCGCGCCAGGGTCGGCCGGATCCGTTCGGCGGGCCCTGAGCACGGCGGCCCGCAGCGGCGTACGGTCGGGAACATGCGCATTGTCATCGCAGGTGGACATGGTCAGATCGCGCTGCGGCTGGAGCGGCTGCTCGCCGCGCGCGGGTACGAGGCGGTCGGCGTCATCCGTGATCCGGAACAGAGCGCGGACCTCCGGGCGGCGGGCGCCGAACCGGTCGTCCTGGACCTGGAGTCGGCCTCCGTGGACGACGTGGCGGCGGTACTGCGCGGCGCCGACGCGGCGGTCTTCGCGGCCGGCGCGGGCCCGGACAGCGGCGCGCCGCGCAAGGAGACGGTGGACCGCGGCGCGGCGGTGCTGCTCGCGGACGCGGCCGAACGGGCGGGCGTACGGCGCCTGGTCGTGGTCTCGTCGATGGGTGCCGATCCCGATCACCCGGGCGACGAGGTCTTCGACGCGTACCTGCGGGCGAAGGGAGCCGCGGACGCGTACGTGCACTCCAGGACCGCGCTGGACTGGACGATCCTGCGCCCCGGCATGCTGACGAACGACGCGGGCACGGGGCTGGTCCGTCTGGCCGTCTCGACCGGCCGCGGACCGGTGCCGCGCGACGACGTGGCGGCGGCGCTGCTGGAGCTGCTGGAGACCCCAGCGACGGCGGGGCTGACGCTGGAGCTCGTCTCGGGGAACGTGCCGGTGGCGGTCGCGGTCAAGGACGTGGCGGGCAACTGACCCCCGGCTGCCCCGGCCGACCCCGCCGCCGTCCGTGGCATCGACGAGAACCGCGTGCGGCGCCCGGGGGCACGCGGGCCGGCGGCGCCCGCGTACAGCGCTCCGGGCCACGCGGACCGGCGGGCGCCCTCAGTCGCGCGGGGCCGGGCGGACCGTGATGCCGTGGCGCTCCAGCAGCGCGGCGGTGACGCCGTCGCCCTCGCGGAGCCGGCCCGTGAACGTGCCGTCGTAGACCGTGCCGCGCCCGCAGGAGGGGCTGCGGCTCATCAGCAGCGCCTCGGCGCACCCGGCCCCGCGCGCGACCTCCAGCGCGCGTTCCGCGCCGTCCACGAACTCCCGTGTCACGTCGTGCCCGGTGTCGTCGACGACGCGGGCGCGGCCCTCCAGCACGTCGTGCCCGTCGCCGCCGACGATCTCCGCGGGGCGGCGCGGGGTGGACAGTCCGGCTGCCACCTCCGGGCAGAAGGACACCGCCCGACGGTCCCCGATGGCCTCGGTCACCGCGTCGGACGCCTTGCCCCGGCCGTCGAAGCGGCACGGCACACCGCGCAGACAGGCGCTGACCAGTACGGGTGCGGGTGCGGGTGCGGATACGGGTTCCATGCTCACGACCTCGGCAGCGGGCCCGCCGCACAGGCCGACGGGCCAAGGAAACGAAGAAGGCCCCTGTCTTGTGAACAGGGGCCCTTTCCTGTGGCGGCGCCAGGATTCGAACCTGGGAAGGCTGAGCCGGCAGATTTACAGTCTGCTCCCTTTGGCCGCTCGGGCACACCGCCTGGGATCGTCACCGTCGAGAACCGCTTTTCGGCGGTGCTCCCTGGCAACGACGTAAACGATACCCGATGCCCGGGGGTGCTCCGCCACCGGATTGACCAGCGGCTCGATCGGGTCCGGATGGCTAGGCTTTGACCGGCGGGGCGGGGCCGGGAGGCCCGCGACCGCCCCCGTACGTACCCCGTTTCCCAGCACCCCCGATCCAAGGAGCCACACGTCATGGCCGACTCCAGTTTCGACATCGTCTCGAAGGTCGAGCGGCAGGAGGTCGACAACGCCCTCAACCAGGCCGCCAAGGAAATCTCGCAGCGTTACGACTTCAAGGGCACCGACGCCTCGATCGCCTGGTCCGGCGAGAAGATCCTGATGTCGGCGAACGGCGAGGAGCGGGTCAAGGCGATCCTCGACATCTTCCAGTCCAAGCTGATCAAGCGCGGGATCTCACTCAAGGCGCTGGACGCGGGCGAGCCGCAGTTGTCCGGCAAGGAGTACAAGATCACCGCCTCGATCCAGGAGGGCATCTCCCAGGAGAACGCGAAGAAGGTGGCGAAGATCATCCGCGACGAGGGCCCGAAGGGCGTCAAGGCTCAGGTCCAGGGCGACGAGCTGCGGGTCAGCTCGAAGAGCCGGGACGACCTCCAGGCCGTCCAGGCCCTGCTGAAGGGCAAGGACCTCGACTTCGCGATCCAGTTCGCGAACTACCGCTAGCTAGGGCGTGTTCCGAAAGTAGCGTCGTCCGCCCGAAGGGCGGGGCGTCTGTTTCCCGGTCGGGGAGGGCGCGTCGGGGCGGCACGGAGAACTCCGGACGCCGCCCCCGGCACGCCCTCCCCGACCGTCGCTGTCCGGCCGTTCGGCCGCGTCGCGCCCCGGCCGCATGCCACGCTGGGGGGATGTTCTCCGAGTCCACCACCCCCGACGGCCGGCACACCCCGGCCGAACCGACGCCGCTCGCGGGCGGTGAGGTTTTCCGGAGCGCGGATGCCGGGACGGTGCTGGACTTCTGGCGCTACGCGATGCCCGATCTGCGGACCAACACGACCCGGGGCCTGCTCGCGGAGTTCCTGGTCCACCGCGCGGTCGGCGCCGAGCAGCGCAACGCGGAGTGGGAGAGCTTCGACGTCCTGGCACCGGACGGGCTGAAGATCGAGGTCAAGACCAGTGCCTACCTCCAGGCGTGGGGGCAGCGCCGACTGTCGGAGATCCGTTTCTCCCGGCTGCGCGGGCGGATCCGGACGCCCGAGGACGGCGATGCCGCGGAGCAGTCCTACAACGCGGACGTCTACGTCTTCGCACTCCACACCGCGCGCACCCACGCCGCGTACGACCCGCTCGACGTCGGCCAGTGGTGCTTCCACGTCGCCTCCCGGGCTCGCGTGGAGGCCACGGGGCAGGCCAGTCTGGGCCTGGCCTCCGTACGGAGGCTCTGCGGCGAGCCCGTCGGCTACGGGGAGCTCGCGGAGCGGATCAGGGCCTGTGCCCTTCGGCCGCTCCCGTTCCCCGGTGCCACCACCGACGCCGTCGAAGCCGTCGAAGCCGCCCCTGCGGATGCGTGACAGACGGCGGGTGACGGGTGACAAGCGACGACATCGTTCCGGCGCGATGTCCGAATACCGCCGGTCGCGGTGCGGCCGCGGACGCAGACTGGTGAGTGCCGGACGATGATCCTGTCGCCCCCGGCACGACAGGCGCGGAGAGGACGAGCCATGACCATGTACGCGACGGTCGACAGCCCGCTGGGTGAACTGCTGCTGGTCGGCGAGGAGACCGCCGACGCGGCCGGAGGGGTCGCGCTCGCCTCGCTCTCCCTGCCCGGACAGAAGGGCGCCGCGGTCGTCCGGGCCGACTGGGTCCGCGCGCCGGACGCCTTCGAGGGGATCGCCGCACAGCTGCGGGAGTACTTCGCGGGGCGGCTGACCCGTTTCGACATCGTGTACGCCGACGGCGCGGGCACGGACTTCCAGCGCCGGGTGTGGGCCGCGCTCGACACCCTCCCGTACGGGGAGACCGTGTCGTACGGGCAGGTCGCCGAGCGCGTCGGGGCGTCCGGGGCGGGTGTGCGGGCCGTGGGCACGGCGATCGGCCGCAACCCGCTGCTGGTCGTGCGGCCGTGCCATCGGGTGATCGGCGCGGACGGGGCCCTGCGCGGCTACGCGGGCGGCGTGGAACGCAAGGAACGGCTGCTGAGGCTGGAAGGCGCCCTGGTGGTGCGCTGACATGTCCGGGCTCTTTCCCAGACCGCGGGCCGTCGTGGCGCCGGGGGCCGTGCACGTGCCGGAGTGGCTGTCGCCCGCGCGTCGGCGGGAGCTGGTGGCCGCCTGCCGGGAGTGGGCGCGAGGGCCGGTGCCGCTGCGGCACACGGTGCTGCCGGGCGGCGGTGTGATGTCGGTACGGACGGTCTGCCTGGGCTGGCACTGGCAGCCGTACCACTACTCGCGCACGGCCGACGACGTGAACGGCGCGCGGGTCGCCGCGTTCCCCGACCGGCTCGCGGAGCTGGGCCGGGAGGCACTGGTGGCGGCGTACGGGGACGAGAGCCGCGCGCGGGCGTACGCGCCGGACGCGGCCCTCGTCAACTTCTACGACGGAGCGGCGCGGATGGGCATGCACCAGGACAAGGAGGAACGGTCCGGTGCCCCGGTTGTGTCGCTCAGCATCGGCGCCACCTGCGTCTTCCGCTTCGGGAACACGGAGAACCGGGGAAAGCCCTACACGGACGTGGAGTTGGCCTCCGGCGACCTGTTCGTCTTCGGCGGGCCGTCGCGCTTCGCCTTCCACGGCGTACCGAGGATCGTCGCCGGGACGGCCGATCCCGCGTCGGGGCTGGGCCATGGCCGGCTCAACCTGACCCTGCGCGAGACGGGCCTCGGCCCTTCCGGATAGTCCGGGCGTTCCGCAGGGCCCGAGAATCGGACGGCCCGAGGAGCGTCAGGGGCGAGCGGCTCTCCCGGCGCCGACAGACACCGCGCCGGCGGTCACGGGTCGTATGCGCGCGCCGAAGTCGGGCCAGGGCTCCATGTCGGCTTCCTCGTCCTCCGCCTCCTCGCAGTGCCACGCGGTGCCGTCCAGCCAGGCGTGCAGCCACTGGGCGAGATCGGGCTTGTCCACGTACCAGGCGAGCTCGGGCTCGCCGACGTTCGGCTCGAAGAGCAGGACCGTGGTGCGCTCGCTGCGGCAGTCCACGCAGGAGTACATCCCACAGCCCAGGCTGCATATCGGCAGCACGCCCTCCGGCCACGGCCACGCCCCCTCCTCCGCGTCGTCCCGGCGCAGCGCGAGGTACTGCGCGACGGCGGACTCCTCCCCGTCGGGCGTCCGGTCGCCGATCAGCGGCAGGAAGCCGTACGCGGGCCCGAAGCCGCCGTTGGCCGTCCGGGTGTACAGCGCGGTCAGCAGCGGCGGCAGAGGGAAGCCCAGGGCGGCCTCGGCCCGCTCGACGCCCTCGGCGGACAGGGGCGCCGGAAGGGGGTGCGCCGCCCAGCGCGGCCCGGTGCGCGCGGTCTTCTCCACGGCTGCCAGCAACTGCTCGATGTCCATCATGCGTTCATGGTGAGTGACGGCACTGACAATCGGCCGGAGCGGTGGTCCGGGCCGTCGGCCGGGACCGGCGGCGAAGGGCGCTGCCGGGCGAAACACGTGGAAGGCTGGGAATCATGAAGCTGCTGCAACTGATCCTGAACGTCCTGTGGGTGGTGTTCTGCGGGTTCTGGATGGCCCTCGGATATCTGGTGGCCGCGATCATCTGCTTCGTGCTGATCGTGACGATCCCGTTCGGCATCGCGTCCCTGAGGATCGCGGGCTACGTCCTGTGGCCGTTCGGGCGGACCACCGTGGAACGGCCCGACGCGGGGGCGCCCTCGTTCGTCGGCAACGTCATCTGGCTGGTCTTCGCCGGGTGGTGGCTGGCGCTGGGGCACCTGCTGACCAGCATCCCGCTGTTCGTGTCGATCATCGGCATCCCGTTCGGCTGGGCGAACCTGAAGCTGATCCCGATCTCCCTCATGCCGCTGGGGCGCGAGGTGGTCCCGACCGACGAGAGGTTCGGGGCGCGCTAGCGGTCCGGACGGGGGCAGAAGCCGGGATGGAACGGAGGCGGTTCGCGCGGAGCGCCTCGTGCGTCCCGGGGCCGGTGCGCGGGGCCGACGGCCTCACGGGCGGCGGCCCGCCATCTGTTCCAGGCGGGCGATGCGCTCCGCCATCGGCGGGTGCGTCGAGAACAGCTTGGACATGCCCTGACCGGGGCGGAAGGGGTTCGCGATCATCATGTGGCTCGCGGTCTCGATCCTCGGCTCGGGAGGCAGCGGGAGCTGCTGCGTCCCCGCTTCGAGCTTCCGCAGGGCACCGGCGAGGGCCAGCGGGTCGCCGGTGAGCTGGGCACCCGAGGCGTCCGCCTCGTACTCGCGGGAGCGGCTCACGGCCAGCTGGATGACGGAGGCGGCGAGCGGGCCGAGGATCATGATCAGCAGCATGCCCAGAATGCCGGGGCCCTCGTCGTCGTCGGACCGGCCCACCGGGACCAGCCAGGCGAAGTTGACCAGGAACATGACGACGGAGGCGAGTGCCCCGGCGACGGACGAGATCAGGATGTCGCGGTTGTAGACATGGCTCAGCTCGTGCCCGAGGACGCCGCGCAGCTCTCTCTCGTCGAGGATCTGAAGGATGCCCTCGGTGCAGCAGACCGCCGCGTTGCGCGGGTTTCGGCCGGTGGCGAAGGCGTTGGGGGCCTGGGTCGGGGAGATGTAGAGCCGGGGCATGGGCTGCCGGGCGGCCGTCGAGAGCTCGCGGACCATGCGGTACAGCCCCGGCGCCTCGAACTCGCTCACGGGGCGGGCGCGCATGGCCTTCAGCGCCAGCTTGTCGCTGTTCCAGTACGCGTAGGCGTTGGTGCCGACGGCCACGAGGAGCGCGACGATCAGGCCCGTACGTCCGAAGAAGCTTCCGATGACGATGATGAGCGCGGAGAGACCGCCGAGAAGTACGGCGGTCTTCAGCCCGTTGTGCCGGCGGTGCACGGTACGCCCTCCAAGTGGTGCGGCAGGGGAACCCTTTGCTCGGTGGTCTCCACTCCCCCAGTGGAGCCTCCCGTACGGGTCAACGCCAGGCGAGGTGAGCTAGTTCCCTTGTGCGTGCCGCCGCGGGGCGGGGCCGGGACGGGACACGCGGTCCGGGCGGGCGCTGCGCCGTACGGGTGGCGGGCCCGTGCGCACCTTGTCACCCGTGTCCGTACCGTGCCGATCCGCGCTCCCGGGCGGGGTCCGTGCCGCGTCCGGGAGTCGTGTCCGGGCGGGTCAGCGCTGGGCGGGGAACCCGGCGACCGCGAGGGCCTCGGGGTCCGGCTCGATCTCGCTGGTGCAGTGGGCGCAGCGGGAGGCGATGGCCGGGATCTCGGTGTAGCAGCGCGGGCAGTCGCGAACGGCGGCCTTGATGTCGACCTTCTCGTCGGCCTTGGAGAAACGGTTCTGGACCTTCGCCATGGGCACGACGACGCCGAAGTAGAGCACCGCGGCGGTGATCAGGAAGGCGATGGCGGCGGCCAGGAACTTCCCGTACGGGAAGACCGTGCCCTCGATCGCGAACTCCGCGGAGCTGAAGTCGCCGACCGAACCGGTGGCGAGGCCGATCAGCGGGGTGATGAACGCGGTGCTGAATCCGGTGACGACGGCGGTGAACGCGGATCCGACGGCCAGACCGATGGCCATCGAGATGATGTTTCCGCGCAGGATGAAGTCCTTGAACCCGTTCAGCACTGCTTTTGCTCCCTCTGGGACCTGGGTGTGTTGTCGCGATGTGCGGCCCTAGACCTTGCCCTGTGCGGACCGTCCCGGGCAAACCGATCTTGGGTATGTCAGAAGAGGCCGACGGCGGCGAATTCCAGGATGGTCTGCGGGACTCCGGAGAGCACGATGCCCGCGACGGCGGTGAGGGCGATCGCGAGAGTGACGGGGACCGGGACATGGTGCCTGGCGGGGGCGGGTGCGGCCGGTGTCGCTCCGGCGGGCCGGTCCGGGACCTCGTCCGCCGCCCGCTCCGGGGCGCGGAAGAGCACCGCCGTCCACCGCAGGTAGTAGTACAACGCGATCACTACGTTGACGGCCATGACGACCGCGAGCCAGCCGAGTCCCGCGTCGACGGCGGCGGAGAAGACCGTGACCTTGGCGAAGAGGCCGATGATGCCGGGCGGCAGACCGGCCAGGCAGAGCAGGAAGAAGGCCAGCGCGAGGGCGGCGAGGGGGCGGTGGGCGTAGAGGCCGCGGTAGTCGGAGAGCCGGTTCCCGGGGCGGGTACGGGCGACGAGCGCGGCGACCGCGAACGCGCCGAGGTTCACGACGGCGTACATGAGGGCGTACGCGACGGTGGAACCGACGTGCCGGTCGCTGGCGTACGCGGCGGCGGCGATCGGCACCAGGAGGTAGCCGGCCTGGCCGACGGACGACCAGGCGAGCAGGCGTACGGCGCTGCGGGCGCGGCCGGCGTTCTGGCGCAGGGCTGCGACATTGCCGACGGTCATGGTGAGGGCGGCGAGGACGGCGAGGGCCGGTCCCCAGACGTCCGCGTACGCCGGGAAGCCGATCACTGTGACGAGGATGAGGCCGGAGAAGCCGGCCGCCTTGCCGACGACCGAGAGATAGGCGGCGACCGGCAGGGGGGCGCCTACGTAGGTGTCGGGGACCCAGAAGTGGAAGGGCGCGGCGGCCGTCTTGAAGGCGAAGCCGACGAGGGTGAGGACGACGCCCGTCTCGGCGAGGGTGCCGAGCTGTCCGGGTACGTCGTCGAGCCGGGCGGCGAGTTCCGTGAGGTGGAGGGTGCCGGTGGCCGCGTACACGAAGCTGACGCCGAGGAGCATGACGGCGGTGGCGACGACGGAGGACAGGAAGAACTTCAGCGCGGCCTCGGAGGACCGGCGGTCGCCGCGCTTGAGGCCGACGAGGGCGAAGGCGGGCAGCGAGGCGACTTCGAGGGCGATGACGAGGGTGGCGAGGTCGCGGGCGGCGGGCAGCAGCACGGCGCCGGCCGCGGAGGACAGCAGCAGGAACCAGAACTCGCCGGCCGGGAGCCTGCGGGTGTCGTCGAGCGAGAGCAGGGCGGTGAGCAGGGCTCCGACGAGGACGAGGGCCTGGATGACGAGGGCGAAGTGGTCGGCGGTGTAGCTGCAGGCCCCGGTGGCGCCGGTGCCGGTGGCGGCCGGGGTGAGGCAGAAGGTGGAGCGGTCGCCGTCCCGCAGCGGGACGAGGAGGGCGAGGGCTGCGACGAGTCCGGCGAGGGTGATCAGGCCGAGGATCTGCTTGCGTTCCCTGGGCAGGAAGAGGTCGGCGACCAGGACCACCAGGGCGGCGGCCGCGACGACGACGGGGGGCGCGATCGCGAGCCAGTCGACGGACTGGACGAGGCTGGTGGTGCTGTCGGCGGCCGTGGTGACGAGACCGGTGCCGCCGTGGGTCGCGGTGGCGGCGAGGCCGGGCGCGGTGGTGACGGCGCTCAGGGCGGCGGCTGTGGTCACGACTTGCCTCCTGCGAGGAGCTTCTGCACGGCCGGATCGGTGAGGCCGAGGAGGACGGCGGGCCACAGGCCGGCGAGGACGGTGAGGGCGACGAGCGGGGTCCAGGTGGCGAACTCGTACGCCTGGACGTCGGCGAGTCGCGGTTCCTCCCGCTTCGCGCCGGTGTCGCCCATGCAGACGCGGCGTACGACGATCAGCATGTACGCGGCGGTGAGCAGGGTGCCGAACGCGGCGATCGCCATGAAGGTGAGAAAGGCGGGGCGGCTGAGTCCGTCGGCGGGGTCGAAGGAGCCGAACAGGGCGAGCATCTCGCCCCAGAACCCGGCGAGGCCGGGCAGGCCGAGGGAGGCGATCGCGGCGAAGGCGAGGAGACCGCCGAGGCGCGGCGCCCGGCCGTAGAGCGCGGCCCCGGTCGCGCCGGAGAGGGTGTCGAGGTCGGCGGTGCCGTAGCGGTCCTTGACGGCACCGACGAGGAAGAACAGCAGGCCGGTGATGAGGCCGTGGGCGATGTTGGCGAAGAGCGCGCCGTTGACGCCGGTGGGGGTCATGCTCGCGATGCCGAGGAGGACGAAGCCCATGTGTCCGACGGAGGAGTACGCGATCAGCCGTTTGAGGTCGCCCTTGGATCCGGGGCGGGCCAGCGCCAGGCAGGCGAGCGATCCGTAGACGATGCCGACCACCGCGAAGGCGGCGAGGTAGGGCGCGAAGGTGTGCATGCCGTCGGGGGCGGCGGGGAGCAGGATGCGGACGAATCCGTACGTGCCCATCTTCAGCAGGACACCCGCGAGCAGCACCGAGCCGACGGTCGGGGCGGCGGTGTGGGCGTCGGGGAGCCAGCTGTGCAGCGGCCACATCGGGGTCTTCACTGCGAGCCCGATCCCGATCGCCAGAACGGCGATGACCTGCACGGACGTGGTGAGCCCACGGCCGTTGTCAGTGGCGAGTGCCACCATGTCGAAGGTGCCGCTCTTCAGCCCGATGAGGAGCAGGCCCAGCAGCATGATCACCGAGCCGAGGAGGGTGTAGAGGATGAACTTCCAGGCGGCGGCCTGCCTGCCCGCACCGCCCCAGCGGGCGATCAGGAAGTACATGGGGATGAGCACCATCTCGAACGCCAGGAAGAACAGCACCAGGTCGAGGACGGCGAAGGCCGCGAGGGTGCCGGATTCCAGGGCGAGGACGAGAGCGACGAACGCCTTCGGGGAGGGGCCCTCCGGCTTCTTGAAGTAGCTGTACAGCGCACAGAGGAAGGTCAGCAGCGCGGTCAGTACGAGGAGGGGGAGCGAGATGCCGTCGATGCCCAGGTGGATGCGGACGTGGAGCGCCGGGATCCAGCTGATGTCGGTCGTAGCCTGCATCTTCGACGGATGGTCGTGGTCGAAGCCCGCGGCGAGGAGGAGCGTGGCGGCGAGGACCGCCCCGGTGACGGTCACGCCGTGGCGGAGCACGGCCTGGTCGGGGCCGGTGCCCTTCAGTCCGGGCGGGGCGGGCAGCAGAGCGGCCACGGCGCCGACGAGCGGGGCGAGGACGACGAACGCGAGAAGGAACTGCATCACGGATTCACTGATATCGATCACGGTTCACGACCCGGCGTTGACGTTGGCGAAGACGACGGCGGCGATCGCCAGGACCAGGGAACCGGCGAGCAGAGCGCTGAGGTAGGTCTGCACGTTGCCGGTCTGGGCGCGGCGTACGGCGGCGCCGAGCCAGCGCGCTCCGGTGCCGGAGCCGCGTACGTAGGTGTCGACGACCTCGCGGTCCAGGAACCGGACCAGGCCCGCGGCGGCCCGCACGGGGCGGACGAACAGGGCCGTGTAGAGGGCGTCGAGGTGGAAGCCGGTGGCGGCGTGGCGATGGAGCGGGCCGAGCAGGAGGCGGCCCGGGTCGGCCGGGTCGGGGGCGTCCCCGGCGGTGCCGTAGGCGGCGGTGTGCGCGGTCAGCGCCTCGGCCTCGACGAGGGCGGGTTCGGCGTCGGGGTGGGGGGCGACGGTGCCGACGGCGGTACGGGCGGCGAGTGCCGAGGTGTGGCGCCAGGCGCCGTAGGTGACGAGGCCGCCGACGAGTCCGATGCCCGTGGAGAGGACGGCGGTGGTGAGGGAGGGGGCGAGGCCGTGGTCGTCGAACCAGTCGCCGATCGCGCCGACGGTCAGCCCGAAGGCGATGGTGGGAACGGCGAGGACCCACAGGACGGTGGTCATCGCGACGGGCTGGCGGCCATGGTCGGGGGCCTCGGCACCGCGGCCACGGAAGGCGAGGAGCCAGAGGCGGGTGGCGTACGCGGCGGTGAGGGCCGCGGTGAGCAGTCCGGCGACGAGGACGGTCCAGCCCGTGGCGGACGGGGCGACGTGCCGGTCCCCGAACGCGGTGTGCTCGGCGGCGACGAGGACGGCTTCCTTGGAGAAGAAGCCGGAGAACGGCGGGATGGCGGCGAGCGCGAGCAGGGCGACGGTCATCGTCCAGTAGGCGTCCGGGATGCGCTTCGCCAGGCCGCCCATGCGGGACATGGCGGCCAGTGAGTTGGTCCCGGCGGCGTGGATGACGACACCCGCCGCGAGGAAGAGGACGGCCTTGAACGCGCCGTGCGAGAGGAGGTGAAAGACGGCGGCGCCGCGGTCGCCGACGGCCAGGGCCCCGGCCATGTAGCCGAGCTGTCCGATCGTCGAGTAGGCGAGGACGCGTTTGATGTCGTCCTGGGCGAGGGCGGCGAGGGCGGAGCCGGTCATCGTGACTGCGGCCATCACGGCGAGGACGACGAGGGCCGCGCCGGACTGGGCGAAGACGGGAAGGAGCCGGGCCACGAAGTAGATGCCGGCCGCGACCATCGTCGCGGCGTGGATCAGCGCGGAGACGGGGGTGGGGCCGGCCATCGCGTCGGGCAGCCAGGTGTGGAGGGGGAACTGCGCGGACTTCCCGGCGACACCCGCGAGGAGCAGCAGGGCGATGAGGGTGGGGTGGTCGAGGCCGCCGTTCGCGACGGCGCCCAGGATGCGGGTGATGCGGAACGAGCCGGTGTCGGCGGCGAGCGCGAACAGCCCGATCAGGAAGGGGACGTCGCCGAGCTTGGTGACCAGGAACGCCTTGAGGGAGGCGGCGCGGGCCTCGGGTGTCTCCCAGTAGTGGCCGACGAGGAAGTACGAGCAGATGCCCATGATCTCCCAGCCGACCAGGAGCACCATCAGGTCGCCGGAGTAGACGACGAGGAGCATCGCGGAGGTGAAGAGGGAGACGAGGGCGGTGTACGAGGGGTAACGGGGGTCGTCGCGCAGGTAGGCGGTCGAGTAGATCTGCACGCAGGTCGCGACGAGCCCGACCAGGACGGCGACGAGGACCGCGAAGCCGTCGAGGTGCAGGGCGAGGTCGATCGGCACGGACCCGGTGGGGGTGAGCCGGGTCGCCGCGTCGACGGCCGGCCCGCCGCCCTGACGCGAGGCGACGACGACGGCGAGCAGGAAGGCGGTGAGGGTGGGCAGTACGGCGAGGGGGCGTACGAAGCCGGGCGCGACGCGTCCGGTGAGCAGACCGCCCGCAGCGCCCAGGAACGGAAGGAGGGGGACGAGGACGGCGAGGGTCGTGGTGGTCACGGAGTGGCCTCTGCCTTCTGTGCCTTCCCTGCCGGAGCAGTGGCCTGGTCTGCGGTGTCGTGGTTCCCGTCGGTGCCGGGGGGCGGCTCGTCGGGGAGCGTCTCGGCGGCGTCGGTCTCGGCGGTGTCGCGGAGACGGTCGATGTCCGAGGTGCCCCGGTTGCGGTACACGGCGAGGACGACGGCCAGGCCGATGCCGATCTCCGCCGCCGCTACGGCGATGGTGAAGAGGGTGAGGGCCTGTCCGGCGTGGAGGGTGTCGCGGAGCCAGACGTCGAAGGCGACCAGGTTGAGGTTGACGGCGTTGAGCATCAGCTCGACGGACATCAGGACCAGGATCGCGTTGCGGCGGGCGAGCACCCCGTACAGCCCGGTGCAGAAGAGGAGGACGGCGAGCACGGCGGGGTAGGCGAGGTGCATCAGCTCTGCTCCCTGCCGTGCTTGCGGGACAGGACGACGGCGCCGACGAGGGCGGCGAGCAGCAGGACGGAGAGCGCCTCGAACGGCAGCACCCAGTGCCGGAAGAGGGACACACCGGTCACTTCCGTTGAGCCGCCGACGGGTCCTTCGAGGTCGATCCAGGTGGTGCGGAAGGCGTCGACGACGATCCAGACGAGCGTGCCCGCGGCGGCCGCCGCGACGCCGAGGGCCACCCGGCGGTTGCCGGAGTCGGCGTCCGGGGAGCGGCCGATGGGCGCCTTGGTGAGCATCAGCCCGAAGAGGAGGAGGACGACCACGGAACCGACGTAGATCAGTACCTGCACCCAGGCGATGAACTCGGCGGTGAGCAGGAGGTACTCGACGGCGAGTCCGCCGAGGGCCACGACGAGCCAGAGGGCGGCGTGCACCAGCTGTCTGGTCGTGACGGTGACGAGGGCGGCGCCGAGGGTGGCGATGCCGACGAGCACGAAGGCGATCTCGACGCCGGTCGGGGAGAGGAAGCCGGAGGGTGCGGAGGGGACGGAAGGGAGGGACTGGGCGGCCCCGGCTGCGGACTGGGCCGCGATGGCTGCGAGTGTCACGCCTCCCCCTCTTCTTCCTTCTGTTCCTGCTGGTCCTGCTGGTCCGTCCGGTCCTCGTGGGCCTGCCGCGTCTCGGCGGTCTGCCGGGCCTCGGTGGCCTGCTGGGCCGCCTGCGCCTCCTTGGCACGCTGGGCCTGGAGTTTCTCCGCCGTCTTGCGGGCGGCGGCGATCTCCTTCGGCTCCTCGGCGGCCGGGTCGAGCGCGGGCGGTTCGGGCACCGTCCACATCCACTCGCGGAGCTTGTCGCGCTCGTGGGTGAGTTCGAGGATGTCCGTCTCGGCGTACTCGAACTCCGGCGACCAGAAGAGGGCGTCGAAGGGGCACACCTCGATGCAGATGCCGCAGTACATGCAGAGCGAGAAGTCGATCGCGAAGCGGTCGAGGACGTTGCGGCTGCGCTCGCGTCCTCCGGGGGCGGCGGCCGGCACCGTCTCCTTGTGGGAGTCGATGTAGATGCACCAGTCCGGGCACTCGCGGGCACAGAGCATGCAGACCGTGCAGTTCTCCTCGAACAGCGCGATCACGCCGCGGGACCGGGGCGGCAGTTCGGGCTGGACGTCCGGGTACTGCGCGGTGACGTTCTTCCGCGTCATCGTCCGCAGGGTGACGGCCAGGCCCTTGGCCAGGCCGGAGCCGGGAACGGCCATCAGTTCATCGCCACCTTCACGATGCCGGTGAGCGCGATCTGCGCGAGAGCGAGCGGGATGAGCGTGGTCCAGGCGAGCTTCTGGAGCTGGTCCTCGCGGAGCCGGGGGTAGCTCACCCGCAGCCAGATGACGACGAAGGCGAGGACCGCGGTCTTGAGGAGCGTCCAGAACCAGCCGAGTCCGTCGGCGCCGAACGGGCCGTGCCAGCCACCGAGGAAGAGCACGGTGGTCAGCCCGCTCAGCACGACGATGCCCGCGTATTCGGCAAGCAGGAACAGCGCGAAGCGCAGCCCGGTGTACTCGGTGTACGCGCCGAAGATGATCTCCGAGTCGGCGACCGGCATGTCGAAGGGCGGGCGCTGGAGCTCGGCGAGTCCGGCCACGAAGAAGACCAGCGCGCCGGTGATCTGCCAGGGCAGCCACCACCACTCGAAGGCGTCGAGGATGCCCGGGAGGGAGACGGTCCCGGCGGCCATGGCGACGGACGCGGCGGCGAGCAGCATCGGCAGTTCGTACGCGAGCAGCTGGGCGGCCGTGCGCAGTCCGCCGAGGAGGGAGTACTTGTTGGCCGAGGCCCAGCCGGCCATCAGCGAGCCGAGCACGCCGACGCCCATCACGGCGAGCACGAAGAAGATGCCCGCGTCGACGACCTGCCCGACCGCGCCCTCGCCCGGGCCGATCGGGAGGGCGACGAGGACGAGGAGGTACGGGAGCAGCGCGACGGCCGGTGCGAGCTGGAAGACGCGGCGGTCGGCATCGGCCGGTACGACGTCCTCCTTCTGCGCGAACTTCACGCCGTCCGCGACGAGCTGGGCCCAGCCGTGGAAGCCGCCCGCGTACATGGGTCCGAGCCGGCCCTGCATGTGGGCCATCACCTTGTGCTCGGTCTGCCCCACGACGAGCGGGAGGACCATGAACGCGACGAAGACGATGACGAGACGGAGGGCGACGTCGAGTACGTCGTTCACGCGGTATCGCCTCCGTCGGGACGGTCGGGGGTTTCGGGGCTCTCAGGGCTTTCGGGCCCGGTGCCGGGGGAGTCGGGCGACGCGTCGGTGCTGGGCGACGCTTCGGAGCCCGGCGACGTGGCGGAGTCCCGTCCCTGGGTGCTTCCGGGGGCGGGCTCCGAGGTGGTTCCGGGTTCGTCGAAGGCGGGACGGGCGTGGTGCCAGGGCGCGTCGCCGCCTCCGGCCTTCGGCTTCGGGGTTGCCGGGCCGGTCGGGGCTGCCGGGCCGGTCGGGGCTGCCGGGGCGGTGGGAGCCGGTGCCGGATCGGTCGGCGCCGGGCCGGTCGTCGGCTTCGGTGCCGTGTCCCGGGCGGGCGCCGCGGGCGGGACGGTCGTGCCCGGCTCGGCGGCCCCGGCCGACGGCGCCTCCGCCGTCGGCCGACTGGCCGAGCCCTCGCTCGCGCTGCGGGTACGCCGTACGGGACGCTCGCCCGCCGCGCGCGCGGTGCGGGCGGGGCGGGACGGGGCGGGCGGGAGCTGGCCCTTCAGCGGGCCCCACTCGTTCGGGTCGGGGACGCCGGGCGGCAGCATCGTGCGCCGCTTCGGACCGCCGTGCTCCGACTCGCCCGGCTCCTTCGCACCTGGCCACGCCTTGGCGACACGGGCGGCCAGGACGAAGTCCTTGCGCAGCGGGTGGCCCTCGAACCCCTCGGGCAGCAGCAGCGGCACCAGATGCGGGTGGCCCTCGAAGCCGATGCCGAACATCTCGTGCGTCTCGCGCTCGTGCCAGGCGGCGCCCGCGTAGACGTGGACGGCCGTGGGGAGCGACGCGGCGTCGTGCGGAACGGTCGTACGGACGAGGAGCCGCCGGACCACGCCCGGTGCCAGGGCCACGACATGGGCGCACACCCGGAAGCCGGTGCCCGGCTCGTCGACCGCGCTCAGCCAGTCGAAGTAGCTGCAGCCCAGCCGGTCGCGGGCCGTTTCCAGGGCGGTGGTCCAGGAGCCGGCGGGCACGTCGACGGTCAGCAGGTCGTACGCCAGCTCGGCCGTCGCGCCCTCGCCGAAGAGTTCGGCGGCGGCGTCCGGCAACCGGTCGTAGGCGGTGGGGTCGTACGCGTCCCGCCCGGGGGCCACACGCTCCTCGTCGGCCCCGCGGTTCTCGGGGGCGCGGCCCTCGTGGTCGCGGTTCTCCGCTCCTCCGGTCACTTCCGCTCCTCCCCCGGTACCGGCGGGGCGGCGACCAGGCCGCTGCGCAGCGCTGCGGTGGAGGGACGGCCTCCGCCCGTTGCGTACCGCTCGCCCAGCGACTCGCGGGCGATCTTCTCCTGGAGCTTGAGGATGCCCTGGAGCAGTGCCTCGGGCCGGGGCGGACAGCCGGGGACGTAGACGTCGACCGGAATGATCTGGTCGACCCCCTTCGTCACGGAGTACGAGTCCCAGTACGGGCCGCCGCAGTTGGAGCAGGCGCCGAAGGAGATGACGTACTTCGGCTCGGGCATCTGCTCGTACAGCCGCTTCACGGCCGGGGCCATCTTGTCCGTCACCGTGCCGGAGACGATCATGAGGTCGGCCTGGCGGGGGCCCGGGGCGAACGGGATCACACCGAGCCGGATGAAGTCGTGCCGGGCCATGGAGGCGGCGATGAACTCGATGGCGCAGCAGGCGAGCCCGAAGTTGAAGACCCAGAGGCTGTAGCGGCGGCCCCAGTTCAGGACCACCTTCATCGGCTCGGGCGCGAGCCGGGACAGGACGCCGAGCCGCTTGGGCTCCGGCAGGAACGCAGGAACGGGCTGCGGTTCGGTCCCCACCCCGTCGTCGGTCGGCACGACGCCCGACCCGTCGGCCGGTACGGCACCCGTCCCGGGCGCCGATTCCGTTCCCGGACCCGCTCCGTGCCGGTGCTCGGGGGGCGGAGGGCTCGTCACGTCCATTCGAGGACGCCCTTCTTCCATGCGTAGAGCAGTCCTACGGCCAGGAAGCCGAGGAAGATGAACATCTCCACCAGGGTCGTCGCCCCGTATCCGGGAGCGGCGAACACGGTCGCCCAGGGAAACAGGAAGATCGAGTCGACGGCGAAGATCACGTACAGGAAGGCGTACACGTAATAACGGACCTGCGTATGCGCCCATCCTTCACCCACAGGGTCCACGCCGCACTCGTACGTCAGGAGCTTTTCCGGGGTGGGCACGACGGGGCGCAGCAGGCGCCCGGCACCGAACGCGACGGCGACGAACAGCACGCCGATCACGGCGAGCATTCCGACCACCGCGTAGCCGTGGAAGTAGTCCGACGCGAGAACGGTCGGTTCCGGCAGATCCGCCACGTCCGTCCCTCGCTCCCTCGATCGATCCGTTCGGCGATGCTGTACGCGGTCGCGCGCAGTTGTACGCACGGGAGTCTAGGCCCTGTTAAAGGGAGGGTAAGCAGCCGCGTCGGACAACGGGTGGGGTTATCCCTACTTCACGCCACCCATGAACCCCATGGCATGCGTGGCCCTCGCCCGGCAGGCTGGGGGCATGACCATGAGCCCCCTGGTGCCCGCCGACGACGTTCCGCCGCCCGCCCGCTTCGCCCTCGACCGGTGGACGTGGAAGGAGATCGCACACCTCCTGGCGAACCTCCCCATGGCCGTGGCCGGTTTTGTTTACGCGGTGTTCATGATCGGGGTCGGTGTGGGGTTCTCGGTCACGGTGGTCGGGCTGCCGCTGCTCGCCGCCGGTCTGCACGGGGCGCGACTGATCGGCAGGGCCGAGCGGGCCCGGGCGCGGGCGATGCTCGGGGTGCACGTCGACGAGCCCAGCCCGGTGGTGCTGACCCGCACGGAACAGGGGTTCTTCCCGTGGCTGTGGTCGAGCCTCAAGGATCCGGTGGGCTGGCGGGCGGTGCTGTACTCCTTCATCCGGCTGCCGTGGGGAGTGCTCACCTTCGTTGTGACGTGTGTGAGCTTCTTCCTGCTGTGGCCGGTGCTCCCCTTCATCACGCGGTCCCTCACCAATGTGGACCGGATGATGGCTCGCGGGCTGCTGTCGCCCTCGGACGAGCTGGAGCGGCGGATCGCGGAGCTGGAGTCGGACCGGGGGGTGGTCGTGGACACCGCCGCCGCCGACCTGCGCCGCATCGAACGCGACCTCCACGACGGCGCACAGGCCCGACTCGTCGCCCTCGCCATGGACCTCGGCCTCGCCAAGGAAAAACTCACCCACGACCCCCAGGCCGCCGCCCGCATGGTCGACGAAGCCCACGGCGAAGTGAAAACCGCCCTCCAGGAACTCCGCGACCTCGCCCGAGGCATCCACCCCGCCGTCCTCACCGACCGCGGACTCGACGCCGCACTCTCCTCCATCGCCTCCCGCTGCACCGTCCCCGTCACGGTCTCGGTGGATCTGCCCGCGCGCCCGGCGGCGGCGATCGAGGGCATCGCCTACTTCACGGTCTCGGAGCTGCTGCAGAACATCAGCAAGCACAGCGGGGCCCGAACGGCGTCGGTCGAGGTGTGGCGGGCCGGGAAGCGGCTCATGCTCCAGGTCACCGACGACGGCCGCGGCGGGGCGCGGCTGGACGGCGGTACGGGCATGGCCGGGCTGGCCGAACGGCTGGGCGCCGTCGACGGGCTGTTCGTCCTCGACTCGCCCGTGGGCGGCCCCACGACGGTCACCGCGGAGCTGCCCTGGCGGGACCGTGAAGAGGGACGGGGCCGGGGTGGTCGCGGCCGGGGCGGCGCGGCAGCGTCCGCCGAGCGCGCCTGAACACACCTGAACCCGGGTCTGAACCCAGGTGAATGCGCCGGGCGCCCTCGGCGCGTTCACGGCGCGCTCTCTGCGCGCCCAGGTCGGAAGCGGTGCGGAGGACCGGTCGCCACGGGCCGGTCCTCGCGCCGTCGTGGTCGGCATCCCTCGGGGGTGGGGAAAACCCCCGTCCGAAGAGGGATACCGCCCTCATGGTGGGCGCGCCCTCGGGCCCAGCACTCTTGGACTACGGCCACGAGAACGACCACAGCCACAAGAACCACGGCCACGAGCGCCTGTGCCGCCGGCCTGCCACCCCGGCAGACCGTCGAATACGCCACACCAGCAGGCCCCGGGCGCCAGGCCCACCGGCCCCCGGCCGCAGACCGCAGACCGCCGAGCAGCACGAGAAGAAACGGACACCATCCATGGCCACGGCATACGGACCTGACTCCCGGGACCACCAGCGGTCCGGAGCCGGCTTCGGGGACCACGCCCCGGTGCGGCACTTCCTGCCCCCAGTGCTGCGCGCGCCCTTCGAGGGCAGGACCCTGCGGGAGCTCGGCCATCTGTCGCTGAGCCTGCTGATCAGCCCGGTCCTGTTCGCCTTCGCGGTCGGTTTCACGGCTGCGGGGATCGGGACGCTGATCACCTTCCTCGGCGTGCCGATCCTCGCCGGCGCGCTGGCCATGTGCCGGGGCTTCGGCGCGTTCGAGCGGGTCCGGGCGCGCGGGCTGCTGCACCTGGACGTCGCGGAGCCGGAGCCGGTGCGCGGCAGGAACGGCAGCCTGATGTCCTGGATGGGCGCGGTCCTCAAGAGCGGGACGTCCTGGCGCCACCTGCTGTACATGCTGCTGCACCTCCCGTGGGCGATATTCGCCGGTACCGTCTCGCTGACGTTCTGGGTGACCGGGTGGGCCGTCTTCGCCTACCCGCTGTGGAAGTGGGTGTTCCCGAAGTACGTGGGCACCGGCGGCATCCAGCTGTACGGCGACGACCACCACCAGGTCTACCTCGACTCCCCCTTCGAACTGGCCGCGACGAGCGTGTGCGGTCTGGTCCTCGTCCTGTTCACGCCGTGGCTCATCCGCGGTCTGGCGAGTGTGGACCGGCTGATGGTGGCGGGGCTGCTCGGTCCGTCCCGGCTGGCCACCCGCGTCAGCGAGCTGGAGTCGGACCGGGGGGTGGTCGTGGACACCGCCGCCGCCGACCTGCGCCGCATCGAACGCGACCTCCACGACGGCGCACAGGCCCGACTCGTCGCCCTCGCCATGGACCTCGGCCTCGCCAAGGAAAAACTCACCCACGACCCCCAGGCCGCCGCCCGCATGGTCGACGAAGCCCACGGCGAAGTGAAAACCGCCCTCCAGGAACTCCGCGACCTCGCCCGAGGCATCCACCCCGCCGTCCTCACCGACCGCGGACTCGACGCCGCACTCTCCTCCATCGCCTCCCGCTGCACCGTCCCCGTCTCCGTGGACGTCGACCTGGCGTCCCGGCCCGCCCAGGCCATCGAGGGCATCGCCTACTTCACCGTGTCGGAGCTGCTGCAGAACATCAGCAAGCACAGCGGCGCCCGCTCCGCCTCCGTCGACGTATGGCGGGCCGGGAACCGCCTGATGCTCCAGGTCACCGACGACGGCCGCGGCGGCGCCGATCCGTCCTCGGGCAGCGGGCTCGCCGGTCTGGCCGAACGGCTGGACGCGGTGGACGGAGTGCTCGTCGTGGACTCCCCCACGGGCGGTCCGACGCGGATCACGGCCGAGCTGCCCTGGCGTGGCTGAATCCGTTCGTAGCGGTCCGCGCGCGCCATTGACCTGAAGGCCTGCGTGCGGAGGCCCGTGGCGCCCATCCCCCGCGCCACGGGCCTCCGCACGCCGTGCCCCCGCGCACGCCCTCCGTATCCCGTCGTCATCCGGTCGTACGCCCCTCCGTATCCCGTGCTCCCGCACCACGGCCTTCGCATCCCCTGCTCCCGGCCGCCGCGCAGGCTCGAAATCAAGCCTGTGCGGCGGCCGGGCACACGAATCCGCGAATACAAGCGAATACTGGGATGCTGAACGCCGTACGGACCGGCCCGCGAACGGCGCGGGACCGGCAGGCGGTACGGAACCGGCAGACGATGTGCGGGACCGGCGAAGAAGGCGCGGACCGGCGGCGACGTGCGGGACCGGCGATCAGTGGGGGAACAGGAAGTCATGGTGGAGGACAGGGTGCGGGTGGTCATCGCCGAGGATTCGGTGCTGCTCCGCGAAGGGCTCACCCGGCTGCTGACCGATCTCGGGCACGAGGTCGTCGCGGGTGTGGGCGACGCCGAGGCGTTGATCAAGACGGTGCGCGATCTCGCCGGTCAGGACGCGCTGCCCGACGTGGTGGTCGCCGACGTACGGATGCCGCCGACCCATACGGACGAAGGGGTCCGGGCGGCCGTGCGGCTGCGCAAGGAGTACCCGGGAATCGGGGTCCTGGTCCTTTCGCAGTACGTCGAGGAGCGGTACGCGACCGAGCTGCTGGCCGGTTCCAGCCGAGGTGTCGGTTATCTGCTCAAGGACCGCGTCGCGGAGGTCCGCGAGTTCGTGGACGCGGTGGTCCGGGTGGCGCGGGGCGGCACGGCGCTGGACCCGGAGGTGGTGGCGCAGCTGCTGGGCCGGAGCCGCAAGCAGGACGTCCTGGCCGGGCTGACGCCGCGCGAGCGGGAGGTGCTCGGTCTGATGGCCGAGGGACGGACGAACTCCGCGGTGGCCAAGCAGCTGGTGGTGAGCGACGGGGCCGTGGAGAAACACGTCAGCAACATCTTCCTGAAGCTGGGCCTGTCCCCCAGTGAGGGGGATCACCGCCGGGTGCTGGCCGTGCTGACCTATCTGAACTCCTGACGGGCTGACACTCTGTCAGGTATCCGCCGCGTCGGGGTGGGGTTCGCCACCTCCGGGCAGGAATCCCGCCGGCGGGGTCCTACAACCAAAGAATGAACGCACAGCTCTTCGTCGAACGATTTGGGGGGTTCGCGAAACATGACAAAACGGTACAGTATCGCGTCTCATAACCATGTCCACCATGTGACCTGTCCAGGGAAGGCGACCCTTACCGTCGTAGGGTGGGCACCGGGACCGTCGGCGGGCCGACCGGTCCCGAGCCGCCGCGAGGGAGGTCCAGTTCAGTGACCAGCCAGGTCAGTAGCCCAGCCGAACAGGCCGACGAGGCCGACGAGGCACTTGCCGGGGAGCAGCGTGCCCTCGACGCCGGTCACGCGAGCTCCGGGGACAAGGAAGTCCGTCGCCTTGATCGTGTGATCATCCGGTTCGCGGGTGACTCGGGTGACGGTATGCAGCTCACGGGTGACCGTTTCACGTCGGAGACGGCATCGTTCGGGAACGATCTGTCGACGCTGCCGAACTTCCCCGCCGAGATCCGGGCTCCTGCCGGGACCCTGCCGGGCGTCTCGTCGTTCCAGCTCCACTTCGCGGACCACGACATCCTCACCCCCGGCGACGCCCCGAACGTCCTCGTCGCGATGAACCCCGCCGCGCTCAAGGCGAACATCGCCGACGTACCCCGCGGCGCCGAGATCATCGTCAACACCGACGAGTTCACCAAGCGCCCCATGGCGAAGGTCGGCTACGACAGCAACCCCCTGGAAGACGGCTCGCTGGACGGCTACAGCGTCCACCCGGTGCCGCTGACCACGCTCACCATCGAGGCGCTCAAGGAGTTCGGGCTCTCCCGCAAGGAGGCCGAACGCTCCAAGAACATGTTCGCCCTGGGGCTGCTCTCCTGGATGTACCACCGGCCCACCGAGAACACCGAAGCGTTCCTGCGGGCCAAGTTCGCGAAGAAGCCGCAGATCGCGGAGGCGAACGTGGCCGCGTTCCGGGCGGGGTGGAACTTCGGTGAGACGACCGAGGACTTCGCCGTGTCCTACGAGGTCGCGCCCGCCACCCGCGCGTTCCCGGCGGGTACGTACCGCAACATCTCGGGGAACCTGGCCCTGTCCTACGGGCTGATCGCCGCCTCCCGCCAGGCCGACCTGCCGCTCTACCTGGGCTCCTACCCGATCACCCCCGCCTCCGACATCCTGCACGAGCTGAGCAAGCACAAGAACTTCGGTGTGCGCACCTTCCAGGCCGAGGACGAGATCGCCGGTATCGGCGCCGCGCTGGGCGCCGCATTCGGCGGGTCGCTCGCCGTGACCACCACCTCCGGCCCCGGTGTGGCACTGAAGTCGGAGACGATCGGCCTCGCGGTCTCGCTGGAGCTGCCGCTGGTGGTCGTGGACATCCAGCGCGGCGGCCCGTCGACCGGTCTGCCGACCAAGACCGAGCAGGCCGACCTCCTCCAGGCCATGTACGGGCGCAACGGTGAGGCGCCGGTACCGGTCGTGGCACCGCGCACCCCGGCGGACTGCTTCGACGCCGCCCTGGACGCGGCCCGCATCGCCCTGACCTACCGCACCCCCGTCTTCCTCCTCTCCGACGGCTATCTGGCCAACGGGTCCGAGCCGTGGAAGATCCCCGAGCCCGACGAGCTGCCCGACCTGCGGGTCCAGTTCGCCACCGGCCCCAACCACACCCTGGCCGACGGCACCGAGGTCTTCTGGCCCTACAAGCGCGACGAGCAGACCCTGGCCCGGCCCTGGGCGGTGCCCGGCACCCCCGGTCTCGAACACCGCATCGGCGGCATCGAGAAACAGGACGGCACCGGCAACATCTCCTACGACCCCGCCAACCACGAGCACATGGTCCGCACCCGCCAGGCGAAGATCGACAACATCGCCGTCCCCGACATCGAGGTCGACGATCCGGACGGCGCGCGCACCCTGGTCCTGGGCTGGGGCTCCACCTACGGCCCCATCACCGCCGCCGTCCGCCGTCTGCGCACCGAGGGCCACCCCATCGCCCAGGCGCACCTGCGCCACCTCAACCCCTTCCCCCACAACCTCGGCGAGGTCCTGGCCCGCTACGACAAGGTGATCGTGCCGGAGATGAACCTCGGCCAGCTCGCCACCCTCATCCGGGCCAAGTACCTCGTCGACGCCCGCAGCCACACCCAGGTCAACGGAATGCCGTTCAAGGCCGAACAGCTCGCGACGGCCCTCAAGGAGGCCATCGATGCCTGACACCAACCAACTCCTCCAACTGGTGCCCAAGGCCGAGGCCAAGCAGTCCATGAAGGACTTCAAGTCCGACCAGGAAGTGCGCTGGTGCCCCGGCTGCGGCGACTACGCCGTCCTCGCGGCCGTCCAGGGCTTCATGCCCGAGCTGGGCCTCGCCAAGGAGAACATCGTCTTCGTCTCCGGCATCGGCTGCTCCTCCCGCTTCCCGTACTACATGAACACCTACGGGATGCACTCCATCCACGGCCGCGCCCCCGCCATCGCCACCGGGCTCGCCACCTCCCGCCGCGACCTGTCCGTCTGGGTCGTCACCGGCGACGGCGACGCCCTCTCCATCGGCGGCAACCACCTCATCCACGCCCTGCGCCGCAACGTCAACCTCAAGATCCTCCTCTTCAACAACCGGATCTACGGGCTGACCAAGGGCCAGTACTCCCCCACCTCGGAGACCGGCAAGATCACCAAGTCGACGCCGATGGGCTCCCTCGACGCCCCCTTCAACCCGGTGTCCCTGGCCCTGGGCGCGGAGGCGTCGTTCGTCGCCCGCACCATCGACTCGGACCGCAAGCACCTCACGAGCGTGCTGCGCGCCGCGGCCGACCACCCCGGCACCGCGCTGGTGGAGATCTACCAGAACTGCAACATCTTCAACGACGGCGCCTTCGAAGCCCTCAAGGACAAGGACCGCGCCCAGGACGCCGTGATCCGCCTCGAACACGGCCAACCCATCCTCTTCGGCGCCGACAACTCCAAGGGCGTCGTCCGCGACCCCGCCACCGGGGATCTGGAGGTCGTCGAGGTGACGGACGGCAACCGGGACCGCGTCCTGGTCCATGACGCGCATGCCGCGTCCCCGACCACCGCCTTCGCGCTCTCCCGGCTGGCCGACGCCGACACCCTGCACCAGACCCCCATCGGGGTGCTGCGCAGCGTCGAGCGGCCGGTCTACGACACGCAGATGGCCGAACAGCTCGACGCCGCCGTCGAGCGGAACGGCAAGGGCGACCTCTCCGCGCTTCTCGCGGGCAACGACACCTGGACCGTCGTCGGCTGACTGCCGGTCACGAGCGTCCGCGATCGCCGGACGGGCTGAAATTCCGGCCCGTCCGGCGTTTGCGTACCGGTGGACCACCGTCCGGGACCCCACCATGTGGCCATGACCTCGGACCGTCCGGCCTACGACCGTCCCACGTTCGACCGTCCCGCGTACCGCATCAAGCGGCGTCTGCTCGGCCGACCGCTCACCACCCAGCGCATCAGCGAGGAGAAGCTGAACAACCGGACGGCGCTCGGGGTGCTCGCCTCCGACTGCATCAGTTCGTCCGCGTACGGCTCCGAGGAGATGCTGCGGGTCCTGGTGCCCGTCGTCGGCGCGGGCGCGTTCACCCTGCTCATGCCGGTGACCGGTGCGATCCTGTTCGTTCTGGTGCTGCTGACGCTCTGTTACAGCGATGTCGTGATGATCTACACCCGCACGGGTGGTTCGTACGTCGTCGCGCGGGAGAACTTCGGGCCGGACGTGGCGCAGATCGCCGCCGTGGCCCTGCTCGTCGACTACATCGTCACCGTCGCCGTGCAGGTCTCGGCCGGCACCAACGCCCTGATCTCGCTCGCCCATCTGGTCGGCAACGAATTCACCGGCCTGGACCACCTCCAACTGCCGGTGTCCGTCGCCGTGATCGTGATCCTGGCGTACGGAAACCTGCGCGGGGTCCGGGAGGCGGGCCGGGCCTTCGCGCTGCCCGCCTACCTCTTCATGGCGGCGGTCGGTCTGATCCTGCTGGTCGGCACGGTGCGCGGGCTCACGGGCGGACTGCCGCACGCCGATCTGCGCGCCGAGGGCGTGGTGCCGGTCGGTACCCCGGGCGACGGCTGGCTGTACGGGGCCTCGCTCTTCATCGTGCTGCGCTCGTTCGCCAACGGGGGTTCGTCGCTGACCGGCCTGGAGGCGATCTCCAACGGCATCTCCACGTTCCGCGAACCGCAGGGCCGCAACGCCCGTCGCACCCTGATCGCCATGAGCCTGATCCTGGGCGTCCTCGTGCTGGGGGTGTCCACGATGGCGCACTTCACCCATGCCGTGCCGTACGTGGACGGCACGCCGACCGTCATCGCGCAGGAGGCCCATCTGGCGTTCGGCGACGGCCCGCTGGGCACGGCCGGGCTGGTCTTCGTGCAGCTGGCGACCGCGCTGGTGCTGTACACCGGCGCCAACACCCCGTTCACCGGCTTCCCGTACCTCGCCAGCTTCGTCGCAAAGGACCGGTTCCTGCCGCGGCAGCTGACCCGGCGCGGGCACCGGCTGGCCTTCTCCAACGGCATCATCTCGCTGGCCGTGGTCTCGCTCGCGCTGCTGCTGGTCACCGGCGCCAGCGTGGACCGGCTGGTGGCCCTGTACGCGATCGGCGTGTTCACCGCGTTCACCATGGCCGGGTCCGGGCTCGCCGCGTACCACCTGCGCCGCCGCGAGCCGCACCGGCGGCTGAAGATCGCCGTCAACGTCATGGCCGCGGGCGTCTCGGCCGCGGTGGTGCTGATCTTCGCGATCACCAAGTTCACCGAGGGCGCCTGGCTGGTCGTGGTCGTCTTCCCGCTGGGCGTGTGGGCGTTGATGCGGATCAACCGCGAGTACCGGCGCGAGGCGGCCGCGTTGCAGAACTTCCCGCCCCCGGGCATCGGCCGGGAGCGGTACCACCGCCATCTGGTCCTGGTCCTCGTCGAGTCGCTGGACCTCGCGACGCTGAAGGCGCTGCGGTACGCCCGTGAGCTGCACCCGGACGAGATCCGCGCGGTGCATTTCGCGATCGACGAGGCGTACGGCCGGCGGCTGGCCACCCGGTGGGGAGCGACGTCCGCCACCTCCGTGCCGCTGGAGCTGGTGGCGTGCCCGGACCGGCGGCTGCGGCACGCGATGCTGCAGCTCGCCTCCCGCACCACGGAGGACGGGCAGACCTGGCTGACGGTGCTGGTGCCCCGGCGGACGTACCGCAATGTGCTGGGCAAGCTGCTGCACCGGGGCACGGGCGAGCAGATGGCGAAGACCCTGGCACGGCTGCCGCACGTGGCGGTGACGATCCTGCCGTTCGACGTGTCGTGGGCGCTGCGGCAGTTGGAGGAGGGGCGCGCACCGCAGCCGGACTGACGAACGACGGCCGTGCGGAGCGGCCGGGGCGCGGGGAGGGGGCGGCGAGCCCGTTCGCCTCCCGGGGCCACTACCCCTCGTGGGCCTTCCGCCGGTCGTACGTCTCGCGCGCCGACCGCACCGCGTCCAGGCTCCGTTCCGTCCAGCGGGCCAGCGCCCACACCTGCTCGGCGGCCTCCCGGCCCAGCAGGGTGAGCGAGTAGTCCACCCGGGGCGGGATCACCGGCTTCGCGTCCCGGTGCACGAAGCCGTCGCGCTCCAGTGTCTGGAGGGTCTGGGCCAGCATCTTCTCGCTGACCCCGCCGACCTGGCGGCGCAGTTCGCTGAAGCGGTACGAACGCTCCAGCAGGGCGGCGAGCACCAGCACCCCCCAGCGGCTGGTGACGTGTTCGAGCACCAGCCGGGAGGGGCACATCGGCCGGTTCACATCGGGTCTGCGGTCCTCGGGCCTGGAGTCCACGGCGCTCACACTCATGCCAGTACCTTACTTCAAGGTGGGTACTTTCCATTAGTTAGTACCCCTCTTAGGGTGAGCCGAAAGAGCCCGTACGCAGAAGAACCCACGCGCAGAAGATCCCGGACGTCGAGGAACACGGACCGGGACCGATGCCGCCGAAGGCTCCGGAAGCGCGGAAGCACCGAAAGCAGAAAGCAGAGAACCCTCATGAGCATCGTTGTCACCGGAGCCACCGGAGAGCTCGGCCGCCTCGTCGTCGACCGGTTGCTCACCACCGTCCCCGCCGACGAGATCGCCGCCGTCGTCCGGAACGAGGAGAAGGCGGCCCCGCTCGCCGCCCTCGGTGTCGGGATCCGGGTCGCCGACTACGACCGCCCCGAGACCCTGAAGGACGTATTCCGGGCCGGTGACCGCGTCCTGCTCATCTCCGGCAGCGAGGTCGGCAGGCGCGTGCCGCAGCACACCGCCGTGATCGAGGCGGCCAGGGCGGCGGGGGTGGCACAACTCGCGTACACCGGCATCCTGGGCGGCCCCGACGCCGACTTCGAGCTGGCCGCCGAGCACAAGGTCACCGAGCGCCTGATCCTCGACTCCGGGCTGCCGTACACCTTCCTGCGCAACGGCTGGTACACCGAGAACTACACCGCCCACCTCGGGCCCGTCCTGGAGCACGGTGCGGTCGTGGCCAACGCGGGCGACGGTCGGGTCGCCTCCGCCACCCGCGCCGACTACGCCGCCGCCGCGGCGGCCGTCCTCACCGGCGAGGGCCACATCGGCGCGGCGTACGAGCTGAGCGGCGACGTCGCCTGGTCGTTCACCGAGTACGCGGAGCAGGTCGCGAAGGCCACCGGCAAGGAGATCGTGTACCGGCCCGTCCCGGCCGCCACGCACCAGGAGATCCTGGTCGGCGCCGGTGTCCCCGAGCCCTTCGCGGCGATCCTCGTCGACGTCGACGCCGCGATCGAGCGCGGGCTGCTCGCCGGCGTCGGCGGCGACCTGGCCCGGCTGATCGGCCGCCCGACGACGCCGCTCGCCGAGACGATCGCCGCGGCGGTCGCCGGGACGGACGCCGGGGCCGGGGCGTAACCCCACCCACCGGGCAGAGACCCCTGTGTCATGGCCGTATCGTCATACGGTCATGACACAGGGCGTCCGGCGGCGATACCGTCGTGCGGTCGATGCAGCGCCCGACCCAGACATGCCGGGAGGAGCCGTGAGGTCGGTGGGGTCCATAGGGTCCGCGGGGTCCACGAAGGGAACGAACGAACAACGTGCCGGACTGCTGTCCGGCATCGGCGCCTACGGACTGTGGGGCATCGTCCCGCTGTTCTGGCCGCTGCTGAAACCCGCGGGCGCGATCGAGATCCTCGCCCACCGCATGGTCTGGTCCCTCGGGGTCGTCGGCATCGCGCTGCTGGTGCTGCGCCGCTGGTCCTGGATCGGCGCGCTGGTACGCCGGCCGCGGAAGCTCGGCCTGATCACGGCCGCGGCGGCCGTGATCACGGTCAACTGGGGCCTCTACATCTGGGCCGTGAACAACGGCCATGTCGTCGAGGCGTCGCTGGGCTACTTCATCAACCCTCTGGTCACCATCGCCATGGGCGTCCTGCTGCTCGGCGAACGACTGCGCCCGGCACAGTGGGTGGCGGTCGGCACCGGGGTCGCGGCGGTGCTGGTGCTGGCGATCGGCTACGGGCGGCCGCCGTGGATCTCGTTGACGCTGGCGTTCTCCTTCGCGACGTACGGCCTGGTGAAGAAGAAGGTCGCCATGGGCGGGCTGGAATCGCTCGCCGCCGAGACCGCCGTGCTGTTCCTGCCCGCCCTCGGCTATCTGCTCTGGCTGGGCGCGCGCGGCGAGTCGACGTTCGGCTCCGAGGGGCCCGGCCACGCGGCGCTGCTGGCCGCGACCGGTGTCGTCACGGCCACACCGCTCGTCCTGTTCGGGGCGGCGGCGATCCGCGTACCGCTGTCCACGCTGGGCCTGTTGCAGTACCTGGCACCGGTGTTCCAGTTCGTGCTGGGCATCCTCTACTTCCACGAGGAGATGCCGCCGGAGCGATGGGCCGGGTTCGCCCTGGTCTGGCTGGCCCTCACCCTGCTGACATGGGACGCGCTCCGGACGGCGCGGCGGACGAGGGCCGAGGCGGCCCGGACCCTGGCGGCGCGGACGGCGGCACAGCCCTCCCCCTCGGTACCGCCGTCGGCCGGGGACCCCGCCCCGCCCTCCGCCACGACCCCGGCATCATGACCGGATGACACAAAGATTACCCGGTTGCTTTTTTAACTCGGTTACGTTTTGCTGGGCATCCACGAAACCCCTGACCGAGGAGCCCGCGTGTCCCCAGCCGCACCCGTCACCCACGTACTGATCGTCGGCTCGGGCCCGACCGGCCTGACCCTCGCCTGCGATCTGGCCCGTCGCTCCGTCGACGTACGGATCATCGACAAGTCGCCGGACTTCCCGCGCAGCTCACGGGCGAAGGGCCCCAACCCCCGCTCCCTGGAGGTGCTGGCGGACCTGGGGGTGGTGGACCGGGTGCTGGCGGCCGGTTCGGCGCCGCTGCCGATGCGCAAGTACCGGAACGGGCTGCCGGTCGCCGACGCCGACCCGTACGGGGCGTCGCGTCCGGCGCCCGATACCCCGTACGACCGCCCGCGGCTCATCGCCCAGTGGCGGCTGGAGGAGATCCTCCGCGACCGCCTCGCGGAGTACGGCGTCCGTGTGGAACTCGGTTCGGAGGCGGTCGGGCTGACCCGGCACGCCGACTCGGTGACCGTCGGCCTCGCCGACGGCCGGAGCATCGGGGCGCGTTACGTGGTGGGCTGCGACGGCGGCCACAGCCCGGTGCGCAAGATGCTGGGCGTCACGTTCGAGGGGAGGACGGCGGAGGACCAGGTGATGGTCTGCGGGGACGTCACGGTGGACGGCCTCGACCGCGGCGTCTGGCACCAGTGGTTCGACGAGGACGGAGCCGTGATGCTGTGCCCGATCCCGGGCACGCGATCGGGCTGGTGGTTCCAGGCGGGTCCGGAGCGCGACGCGGCGGGCGCCCCCGTACCGCCCTCGCTGGAGAGCTTCCGCCGACTCCTCACCCAGCACACCGGGCTGCCGGGCGAGCGCATGTCGCGGGCCGAGCTGCTGTCCACGTACCGGGTCAACGAGCGCATGGCCGACCGCTACCGGGTGGGCCGGGTGCTGCTGGCCGGGGACGCCGCGCACGTGCATTCCGTCGCGGGCGGGCTGGGCATGAACACCGGGATCCAGGACGCGTTCAACCTGGGCTGGAAGCTCGCCCTGGTCGTCGCCGGGCGGGCGGCCCCCGGCCTGCTGGACACGTACGAGGAGGAGCGGCTGCCGGTGGCCGCGTGGACCCTGGGCCTGACGGCCGAGCGCCTGCGGGCCACGCTCGACGCGATCAAGGAGCCGGGCGGCGGACTGGACTCGGCGGTCACCGCGAAGACCATGGGGCTGGGACCGGACGGCGGCTACCCCTGGAGTCCGCTCTCCCGCGACACCCGCCGCACCGCGCACTCCCCCGTGGACCCGGTCACCGGACCGGCCACCGAATCGGCCACCGGCCCACGGGCGGGCGACCGGGCCCCGGACGCCCCCTGCCTCGACGTCGCGACGGGTGCGCCGACGCGCCTCTTCGAGGTGTTCGCCGGGCCGCACTTCACCCTGCTGGGCTTCGGTCCCGGTACGGCACAGGCGCTGCGCGCGGCGGAGGCGGACCACGGCGACCTGCTGCGGGCGACCGGAGTGGACGCGGGGGCACGGCACGGCCTGAACGACGTCGCGGGCCACGCCCGTTCGGCGTACGGCGTCGAACGGGACACCCTCGTCCTGGTGCGCCCGGACAACCACATAGGGCTGATCGCGCCCGCGGAGGACGGCCGCGCCGTCGGCGACTACCTGGACCGCGTCGTCGGCGCCGGACCGGACGCCTGACACCGCCGGGGGCGGACCCACCGCATTCCGCACAGTGTTCCGTACGGCATTCAGGCGGGCTTTGACGGCGTCACGGTGAGGCATCGCTGAACTACCAGCCGTTTATATTCTTCTGACATGCCATGAGCCGATCCACGCGCATGTCCGGGGCCGTCCGCGTGCTCCTGCGTACCGTCGTCGCGACCCTGTCCACGCTGTCGTTCCTCGTCGGCCAAGCCTCGCCCACGGCGCACGCGGCCGACGGCACGGAGCGCGCCCGGCCGTCCGGCCGCGAGCCGGGCGGCCCTGGTCCCCGCCTCCAGGACGGCCGCTCGCACCACACCCGGGCGCCGGGGAACCGGACGGCCTCCCCGGCGCCCGCACACGCCCCCGTGCCCGCGCTCGTCGCCGACCCCGCGCACCCCCGCTTCGCCGCCGCGTACGCCGACGGCCCGATGAGCACCGGCGTGCTCGCGACGGGCGCCGGGGAGGCCCCGCGAAGCTCCGGGGTCCCGAGCATCCCGGCGTCCATGGCCGGGGACGGGGGCCACCTGGTGCCGAGCGCCTCGGGGACCGGTCACCCCGGGCTCTCCCACGCGGGTCTCGCATTCACCACGACCGGTCTCCTGGCCGTCGCCTGGGCCGTCGGAGGCGGCGGCCTCCGCACGATGCGGCGCGGCGACCGGAGCTGAGCGGCGCCCCGACGGAGGCCGGGGGCGTGGAAGCGGTCGGCGGCCGTCCGGTCGGTCCGGGGTCCGGGCGCGATCACCGGGCGCACCACAGCCGCTCCCCGGCCGTCCAAATACAATCCGACAATGCTCAATCTTCGCGCCCGCACCGTGGTCTTCGACATCGATGGCACGCTCTGCTTCGACGGACGGACGATCGACGGCCGGATACTCGCGGCGATCGGCGCGTGCGAACGCGCCGGCCACCACGTGGTCTTCGCGTCCGCCCGCCCCGTTCGTGATCTGCTGCCCGTACTCGACGGAGCGTTCCCGTCCGCCACGCTGATCGGCGGGAACGGAAGCCTCGTCTCGGTCGACGGCCGGGTGCGGGCCCGGGCCGCGTTCGATCCCACCGGGCTCGGCGCGCTGCTGGAGGCGGTCGAGCGGTACAAGGGCACCTATCTCGCCGACGGACCCTGGGACTACGCCTACACCGGGCCCGCGGACCACCCGATCCGCGGCCGTGTCGACCAGGGCAACCTGGCGAGCAGGGTGAACCTCGCGGAGCTTCCCGAGGTCGTGAAGTTCCTTGTCGTCGGCGCGTCGGACATGGCGGAACTCGCCGAGGCCGGCCGCGGGCTCGGGCTGACGGTCAATCATCACCTCGACGAGGCGATCGTCGACATCGGCCCGGGGTCGACGACGAAGTGGGAAGCCCTGACCTCGCTCGGGATCGACGAGTACGTGGCGTTCGGCAACGACATCAACGACCTCGATCTGCTGCGGAACGCGGAGCGAGCGGTACGGGTCGGCGCGCACCCGAGCCTGGACGGTGTCGCCCATGTCACCGTCGCGGCCGCCCCGGAGGCGGTCGCGGCCGAGATCTCCCTGCTGGCCCGGACCTCCCCGACCGACGCCCGGTGAGCCGTACGGGGGTCGCCCGGTGCGCCGTGCCGCTCGGTGTGAGCCCTGTTCGTCCGGCGTGATCCAGTCGGTGAGCCGTGCCGCTCGGCCGGGCACGGCGCCGGCGCGGCCCCTCAGCCGGTGGTGGCGTGCCGGGCGCGGTGGGCGCGTACCTTGTGGAGGTTGCCGCAGCGTTCCATCGCGCACCAGCGCCGTCGGCCCGGGCGCGAGGTGTCGATGAAGACCAACGCGCAACGGTCCGAGCCGCATTCGCGCACGCGGTCGGCGTACGGCCCGGTGAACAGTTCCACGGCGTCCCGCGCCACGGTCGACAGCAGGGCCGTTCCGGTCGCGCCCGGGGCCCACCCGAAGGCACCGGACGCGGCGTCGACACGAGGGACGAGCGGCGGTTCGGCCGCCGCCGCGTTGACCGTGCGCAGCGCGCCCGGGTCGAGCGGACGGCCGTGCGCGCGGGCGGACGCCAGCTCCCACAGAGCGGCGCGCAGCGCGTGCGCCCGGCGCAGTTCCTCCGGGCTCACCTCCGGCGACAGCCCGCCCGGCAGCCGGCATTCGCCCGCCCAGCGCACCAGGTCGGCAGGGGTGCGCAGCACCTCGTACGCCGCGTACCGCGCGCACCCGCCGGTGGGCAGCAGCTCCAGGCACAGGGTGCCGGGATCGAAGCGGTAGGGACGGCCCTCCGGCGTATGGAGAACCAGTCCCGGGGGCTCCTTCGCGGGCTCGGTCACGGTCATGTAACCAGGATAAGCGGTTTCCGCGAGCGGACGGCCTCACCGGTACCGGCTCCCGGGGGGCGGGCGGCGGGGCCTGAGCCCGGGGCCCCGCCGCCCGCCTCATCCCCGGCCCCGGCCCGACCCCGTTCCCGGCCCGGCCCCGGCTCAGTCCGCCGCCACGTCCTGCGGGTACCAGCGCAGCTCGACCGTGTTGCCGTCCGGATCACGGACGTACACCGACTGCGCCGTGCCCCGGGCGCCGGAGCGGCTGACCGGGCCCTCCAGCACGGTGAAGGTGCCCGAGTCGATGACCTGCTGCCAGTCCAGCGGCTCGACGACCAGGCAGATGTGGTCGACGTTCGACTCGGAACGCGGCCGCTCCAGCAGATCGATGATCATCGTCGGACTGACCCGCACCGACGGGAACGGGAACTCACCGGCCCTCCACTCGTCCACCATCATCGGCTCCAGGCCGAGCGGGCCGCAGTAGAACTCCAGCGCCCGCTCGACGTCCCGCACATTGAGCACCAGATGATCGAAGTCCTTGACTCTCACTCGCACGGCACAACCTCTCGACTCAGCCATTGGCATGGGGTTCGGATGCTTCGGACGGTTCGGCGGGTCCGGTCCGGGCCGGTCCGGCCGTAGGAACCTCGGGGTCCGCGGGGGCCGGGACGGGCGGAGGCCAGGGGACCTCGGCCAGCAGGGGCAGGAGCCGCTCCTCCTCGTCGTCCAGATGCGCGTTCAGCTCCACGGACATCCTCTCCAGCTCCGCGCGGAAGCGCGCAGGATCCGCGATGCCGATGCCCGCGAGCAGCGCGACCAGCTCGTCCTGAATACGCGCGATCGACCGGTGCTCCTCGGCGAGCCGGGCGAACGTGTCGGCCAGGTGCGGGTGGTGGCGGGCGATCCCGGGGAACAGGTGCGCGTCCTCACTGGTGTGGTGGAACCGCAACGACTGGCAGAACGCCAGGCACCGCTGCCGGATCTGGAGGCCCAGGCCCGGGGACGGCGGTCCGCCGGGGCCCCGGTGGGCCGCCCGCGCGGCGAAGTGAGCGTCGGCCTCCGCCCTGACCTGGTGCAACTGGCCCCGCAGCCAGGTGTGCACCTCCATGAGCTTGTCGGCGAGGCTGACGGTCTCCGCGGGTGCCTCCCAGCCCTCGGGTTCGGCGCGCTCCAGGGCCACGACCGGCAGGATCCGGGCGGTACGGGCCTGGTATTCGGCGTACCCGGGCGCCGCGCGCGCCACGTGCGCGAACAACGCGTCGCGCCGCGCCCCCTCGGCGGGGACCGCGAGGGCCTGGAACGCACGCGTGCCGAGCTCGACGCCCACCACCGGGTGTGCGAGCAGGTTGTGGTACCAGGCAGGGTGCGACGGGGCTCCCTGGTCGGAGCCGACGACCAACGGCGTGTCGCCGTGACGGACGAAGCCGAGCGGGGTCGTGGTCTCCCTCCCCGACCTCGCGCCGGTGGTCGTCAGCAGGAGCAGGTCGGCGCCCGCGAAGGGGCCACCGACCCTTCCCCCGTTGGCGCGGAACTCGTCGATGACGGACTGGTCGAAAGATGTGGGCATGCGTGTTCTGTCTCTCCGGAGTGGGGACGAGGCCGCGGCGCGGCGGTCGCGGCAACGGCTGGGCGTGACGTGATGCGTGTGCGGCCCACACCGCGGCGGGAAGACCCCGGAGGGCAGGGAACGCCCAGGGAGCATGGAGAGCCCGGAGGGCACGAGGGGCCCGGAGGGCGGAGAACGCCGCGCGGCGGCCGCGCCGCGTCAGAAGGAGGGCACGGAGTACGAACTACTCATGACGGAACCCTTGGATGAAGGGTGTTCGCCCGATCGTCGGCCGGCCCACTGCTCTTTGGCCGACGTCACGCGACACCGGTTTCATTACACGCAGCCTGCCGTCTCCTGTCAACGCGGCATGTGGCACCACGGGCGGGCGCGTCGGAGAACGGAGCCCGGACCATGTCCACCCCACCCCCCGCCCATGCCCTCGTCGCCACGGACCTGGACGGCACCCTGCTGCGCCGCGACGACACCGTGAGCCCCCGCACCCGCGCCGCCCTCGCCCTGGCGGCCCGCGCCGGGGCCCGGCACCTCGTGGTCACCGGACGGCCGGTGCCCGGCGTACGGCGGCTCCTCGCCGGGCTGGACTACCGGGGCCCGGTGGTCTGCGGGCAGGGGACCCAGCTGTACGACGCCGGGACGGGGCGGATGATGCGTACGGTCACACTGGACCGAACGGCCGCCGACGCCGCGCTGGGAAAGATCGAGGCCCAGGTGGGGCCGGTGTTCGCGGCGGTGGACCAGGCCGGCACCGACGGGCGGACGCTGATCGAACCGGGCTACGTGCTGCCGCATCCGTCCCTGCCCGCCCAACGCACCCGCCGACGCGCCGAGCTGTGGTCCGCGCCCGTCATCAAGGTGCTCGTCCGGCATCCGCGGCTCACCGACGACGAACTCGCCGACGCGGCCCGCTCCGCCGTCGGCGCTCTCGCCTCCGTCACCCACTCCGGGCCCGGCACGGTCGAACTCCAGCCGTACGGGGTCGACAAGGGGAGCGGCCTCTCGCTCGCCGCGGAGTGCCTGGGCGTGGACGCCCGCAGCGCAATCGCCTTCGGGGACATGCCCAACGACCTGCCGATGTTCCGCGCGGCCGGTCACGGCGTCGCCATGGCCGACGCCCACCCGGACCTGCGGGCAGCGGCGGACGAGGTGACGTCGTCGAACGAGGACGACGGGGTCGCCGAGGTGCTTGAGCGGGTGTTCGGCCGGGCCTGAACGGGCCGCGCGGCCCGACCGCGGGAACCGGCCCCCACGGTCCCCCGCCGCCTCCCGCCCCGGCCCTCAGCCGACGCCCTCCGGTACCCCGACCTCCTCCGGCGCCCGCGCCCCCAACGCCCGCAGCACCTGCGTGACCAGGGCCGCGACCGTCTCCTCGTCCGGCACCGGCTTGCGCAGCACGTGGCGGTAGTACACCGGCGCGTACAGCATCTCCACCGCCAGCGGCAGATCGGCGTCGGCCGGGATCTGGCCCTGCGCCTGGGCACGGCGCAGGCGGGCGACCGCCTCCTCGAAGCGGGGGTCGACCAGCTTCGCCCTGACCGTCTCCGCCAGGGCGTCGTCGTGATGGACCTCGGACAGTATCCCGGCGTACGCGGGGCCGAAGGGCGGCGTGGACAGCAGCCGCACCGCCCCCATCACGTTCTCCCGCAGGTCGGCGGCGATGTCCCCGGTGTCGACGAACGGCGTGGTGCCGACCAGGGCGTCGGTGAACGCCTCCAGGATCACCGCGCTCTTCGCGGGCCACCAGCGGTAGATCGTCTTCTTGCTGACACCCGCTCTCGCCGCGATCGCCTCGATGGTGACACGGCCGTACCCCTTCTCCGTGCACAGTTCGAGCGCGGCTTCCAGGATCGCCCGTCGTGATCTCTCGCTGCGGCGCAGTGAACTCGGCGATGTGATCATTCGGTGAGCATAGGTGCGTTCGTACCCGCCCTTGTTGACAGCCCGTCGCCACAAGTCGAACAATGCTGAGGCGGAAACGGAACGTGCCGTGTCGCATCGTTCCCGCTGTTCGCACCGTTCGCACCGTTCGCGCCGCGACGAGCCGATCGGGGGACGGCTCGCCCGGCCGACGGTGCGGGGCGGTGTTCCGTGACCCATGACCCGCACCCGACGCACCATGCGTCAGGACGTGATGTCCTTCGCCGTGAAGCGGGCCCAGGCCGCCGAGCCGAACACCACCGCGTACAAGCCCTGAAGGCCCAGGTTCTTGACCAACTCGTCCCAGTAGACGGGTACGCGCAGCAGGTCGGCGTACGACATCCAGTAGTGCGGGAAGAGATACGGGTGGACGCCGCTCAACTGCGGGATCGTGTCGACGATCTGCACGGTGATCAGCAGGCCCACGGTCGCGGCCATGGCCGCGATCCCGCTTCCCGTGAGGGTCGACACGAACACCCCGAGCGCCGCGAAACCGATCAGCGAGGCCGCGACCGCCAACGCGATCAGACCCGCCCTCAGCAGCCCCTCACCGAAGCCGATCCGGGTCCCCGAGATGGTGGTGACATCGCCGACGGGGAAGAGCAGGGCACCCGTGGCGAGTGCCGAGAGCGCCACGACCAGGGTCGCGACCAGGCAGAACGCGAGGACGGAGGCGTATTTCGTCAGCAGCAGGCGGCTCCGGCCCGCCGGGGCGACCAGCAGATAGCGCAGCGTGCCCGCGCCCGCCTCCCCGGCGACCGAGTCGCCCGCGACGACCCCGACGGCCATCGGCAGGAAGACCGGGAGCGTCACGGCGAGGGCGGCGAAGACCAGGAAGAGGCCGTTGTTGGTGACCTGGGAGAGGAACGCGGGCCCTCCCGCGCCGTCGCCCGGCCCGGGTGAGGAACCGTGGCCGGTCTCGATCCGCACCGCGATCCCGATCAGGACGGGAACGGCGGCCAGCACTCCGAGCAGGGCCAGGGTGCGCCATCGGCGGAAGGTGATGGCCAGTTCGGAACGGAGGAGTCCGAGCGTCCACAGCCGCCCGCGCGCCCCGCCCGCCCCGGTGGTCCCGCCCGCCCCGGTGGTCCCGCCCGCCCCGGTGGTCCCGCCCGCCCCGTTCGCCGCCCCGGTGGTCCGGCCGGCTCCGGTGGTCTTCCCGACCCGGGCGGCTTCACCCGCTCCGGCGGCCTCTCCCGCTCCGGCGCGTACGCCTTCTGTTTCAGCCCGCGACATCGAATCCCTCTCCGGTGAGTGCGACGAAGGCGTCCTCCAGCGACGCCCGTTCGACGCCGAACGACCGCACGCGCACGCCGGCACGCACCAGCGCCGCGTTGAGGTCCGCGAGTTCGACGTCCCCCGGTGGCGCGTCGGCGCTCACCCGCTCGCCGTCGACGGTGATGCCGGCGAGGGCCCGTTCCTCCAGGACACGGGCGGCCTCGTCCGGGTCGGGGGTCGTGAGGGCCAGTCGGCCCCGGGCACCCGCCGCCAGGTCCGCGACCGGGCCCTGCGTGACCAGCCGCCCGCCGGCCATCACCGCGGCGTGCGTGCAGACCTGCTCGATCTCGTCGAGGAGGTGGGAGGAGAGGAAGACCGTGGTGCCGTCCGCCGCCAGTTCCCTGACCAGGGTGCGGATCTCGCGCATGCCCTGCGGGTCGAGGCCGTTGGTCGGCTCGTCGAGGACGAGCAGACGGCGCGGCCGGAGCAGGGCGGCCGCGAGACCGAGGCGCTGTTTCATGCCGAGCGAGTACGCCCTGGCCTTCTTCCCCGCCGCCGGGGCCAGCCCGACCCGGTCCAGGGCCTGTCCGACCCGGGCCCCGCGGGTGCGCGGATCGGCGGTCGGGTCGGCGGAGTCGTAACGCAGCAGATTGTCCCGGCCGCTCAGGAAGCCGTACAGCGCGGGCCCCTCGATCAGCGCCCCGACCTGCGGAAGCACCGTGCGGGCCGCGCCCGGCATGGCCCGGCCGAGCACCTGGGCCGTGCCGGACGTCGGCTCGATCAGGCCCATCAGCATCCGGATCGTCGTGGTCTTGCCGGAGCCGTTCGGACCGAGGAAGCCGAAGACGCTGCCCTCGGGGACGGCGAGGTCGAGGCCGTCGACGGCGGGCCTGCCGCCGCCGTAGCGCTTGGTGAGGCCCCGTGTCTCGATGACCGGGCCCGGCTCGGGCGTGTTTCCGGGCCGTGTCATGCGTGCTCCCCTCGGTCGGGCCGGCCGGGACCGGCGGACCGGAACCGGACGGCCCCGGATGTGCGAACGGGCCCGGACGGCCCCGGGCGTCCGGGTCCGGCTGTGCGCGCGGGCCCGCGCGGACGAACCGCCCCGCCGTACGGAGCGTACGACGGGGCGGGTGAACGACGACGGGGGCGGCGTGCCGCGCCCCGTGGCGTCAGGAGGCGCCGTTGGCCGCCTCGACCAGGGCGGCCGGCGTGACCGCGCCGACGTACACCTTGCCGTTCTCGGTCATCAGCGCGTTGACCAGGCGGGTCTTGAAGACCGTGCCCGAGCCGAACTTGCCGGAGACCTTGTCGCCCAGCGCGTCCAGGAACTGCTGCGCCTCGGGCGGCATGTCGTCGCCCGACGCCTTCGAGGGAAGTCCGGTGCCGCCGGGAACGGTGATCTCGGCGATCGCGTTCCAGCCCTCACCGATGACCTTCGGCTCCTTGAACCCCTCGGCGCCCTCGATCCCGTCGGTGCCCTCGGCACCGGCACCGGATACGCCGACGCCCGGGAGGAGACCGAGGCCCTGGGGCCCGTCGGCCTTCCGCCGCGTCTTCGCGTCGTCCGCCTCGGTCACCTCGGTGCCCTTGGGCGGGGTGAACGTGAACGAGGAGGCGGCCGGCTTCGCGAAGTCCACCTGGGTGAACCCGGCGTCTACGACGGCCTTGCCACCGCCGCTCGGCAGCAGGGTGAACTTGAGCGGCACGCCGTTCTTCGCGTCGACCGCGACCGTGACCGAGCCGACCGTGGAACCGCTCTGCTTCGGCTTGACGACCAGCTTGTACGCGTCCCGCCCGGCGACCCGTGCCGTGCCGTCGACCGTCACCGATGTGGTGGGGCCGGCCGCCTTCAGGACCTCCTCGGCGAGCGCCTTCGGCGTGGTCGGCACGGTGGAACCGGGAGCCGGGGCCCGACGCCCGTGCTCGCCCGCAGCGCCGCGCTTCTCCTCGGCGTGGTACGCCTGGTTGCTGCCGCTGTCGTACGCCCAGACCTCGTCGCCGTTGCGGATCAGGCTGTACTCCGCCGCGTTCTCCAGGATGGAGACCCGCTGCCGGTCGGGGCCGTCGGCGGCGATCCGCAGGGTGTGCGTGCCGGATGCCAGCTCCGTCAGCTTCTCCTGCGGATCGGCACTCGAACCGCCCTTGCCGCCGGGCGCGCCGCCCTGGGCGAAGGAGCCGGCCAGTCCGCCGAGCGAGGGAAGGCCGAGGTCCGTGCTGATCCGGACCGTGCCGGAGAGCTGCTGGGTGTCCGAAGCGGCGATCTTCTCGATGAGCTGCTGTGCGGTGATCTCCGGCAGATCGGGGTCACCCGTGCTCGCGAGTGCCGGGACCAGCCCGATCGTCGCGGCCGCCACCCCCGCCACCGCGACCGGGACGATGTAGCGTGCCGCCTTGCGGCGGACCGCGGTGTCCGCCGCCCCGCCCTCGGTCGCCGCGTTGTCGTTCGGTGCCATGTATGCCCTACCTCCGTGGTCGGCGGCTTCCGTCCGGATGCACGCGTCCACTCCGCGCCGCCATTCTCACCCGATTCGTTCAGGAGTGGATGTACTCCATCCGACCAAATCGACGGCGCGAAGGCGTCAGCCCGGGGGAGCAACTCCGCCTACCCCTTCGGTATGACAGGGCTCGCACCGGCCTCACCCGACCCGTAGGGGCAGGCATATGACCGAGACATACGCGCCCGCGGGCGCGCGGTGCGCCACGGCGCTCGGCACGGGGAAGGCCGTGCCCCGGCGCTCGGTCCACGCCCCGGTACGGGCCGTGCCCCGGCGCTCGGTGCATCACCCCGTCGCGCGCCCTGTCACGTCCGGGCTTTCAGCCGGCGCGGTGCACCACCGCGTCGCACATCTCCGCCAGCGCGGCCTTCGCGTAGCAGTCGGGCAGCGGGGACAGCGTCCGGCGTGCCTCCTCCGCGTACCGGACGGTGTCCCGCCGGGCCTGCTCCAGCGCCGGGTGGGCGCGCAGCCTGCGCAGCACCTCGGCGTGTCGGGCGTCGTCACCCAGGTCGCCGTCGAGGAGTTCGACCAGCTCCAGGTCCTCCGGCCTGCCCTCGGCCTCCGCCCGGGCCCGCAGATGGAGCACCGGCAGGGTGGGGATGCCCTCGCGCAGGTCGGTTCCGGGGGTCTTGCCGGACTCGTGGGAGTCGGAGGCGATGTCGAGCACGTCGTCGGCGAGCTGGAAGGCCACGCCGAGCCGCTCCCCGTACTGGGTGAGGATGTCGACGGCCGAATCGTCCGCACCGGCCATCAGCGCGCCGAACCGGCAGGCCACGGCGATCAGCGAGCCGGTCTTGCCGCGCATCACGTCCAGGTAGTGCTCCACCGGGTCGCGGCCGTCCGGGCCCGCGGTCTCCAGGATCTGGCCGGTGACCAGCCGCTCGAACGCCTCCGCCTGGATGCGCACGGCCTCCGGTCCGAGGTCGGCCAGTATGTGCGAGGCACGGGCGAAGAGGAAGTCGCCGGTCAGCACGGCCACCGAATTGCCCCAGCGGCTGTTGGCGCTGTCGACGCCGCGCCGCACGTCCGCCTCGTCCATCACGTCGTCGTGGTAGAGCGTCGCGAGATGGGTCAGCTCCACGACGACGGCGGCGGGCACCACGCCCGGCGCGTCCGGGTCTCCGAACCGGGCGGCGAGCATCGCCAGCAGTGGCCGGAAACGCTTGCCCCCGGCGCGTACGAGATGCTGCGCGGCCTCCGTGATGAAGGGCACGCCGCTCTTGGTGGCATCGAGCAGACCGGACTCGACAGCAGCCAAACCGGCCTGGACATCGGCCTCAAGAGCGTGGTCCCGCACGCTCAGTCCGAACGGCCCGACGACGGTCACGAGGGGATCTCCTGTCTGCTGACGATCACACGGAATGTCGATGTGTCGCTGCCATCACTCAACTCAGCGTATCCGGTCCCCTTTGGATCAACGTGGGCGGCTTCCCGCCACCGCCGGTATGTTCGGGATCAGCTCATACGATCAGGAGTACTCCCTTTGTCTCGCACGACAACCGATACCGAACCGACTCAGTCCGCGCCCAGCGGCGACCATGCCTTTTTCGGCCAGCCACGGGGGCTGATGACGCTCTCCGGCCTGGAGGTCTGGGAGCGATTCTCGTTCCTGGGCATGCAGGCGATTCTGGTCCTGTACTTCGCGGACACCGTCGCCCGGGGCGGCATGGGCATGGAGGCGGGCACGGCGGCGTCCGTCTCGGCCGCCTACGGCACCCTGGTCTACCTGGTCTCCGTGGCCGGCGGCTGGCTGGCCGACCGGATCCTCGGCTCGTACCGGGCCGTGCTGTACGGCGGGATCCTCATCGCCTGCGGGCATTACGCCATGGCGGTGCCCTCCGACGCCATGACCTGGACCGGCCTCGGTCTGATCAGCGCCGGGACGGGTCTGCTCAAGCCCAATGTGGCGTCCATGGTCGGCAAGCTGTATCGCACCGACGACGAGCGCCGCGACGCCGGGTTCGCCCTGTACTACATGGGCATCAACATCGGCGCGTTCCTGGGCCCGCTGGTCACCGGCTGGCTCGGCGACCACGCGAGCTGGCACTGGGGTTTCTCCGCCGCCGCCGTCGGCATGACGCTCGGCCTGATCCAGTACGTACTGGGCCGGCGTCACCTGATCGGCCGAAAGCACAGCGCCGAATTCGCGCTGGCCCCGCAGGCCATGCGGCGCGCCGTACGGCTGATCGCGGCCGGCGCGGTCGTCGTCGCCGTCCTCGCCACCGCGCTGTCCCTGGCGGGATGGCTCACCATGGGCCGGTTCGTCGACGTGCTCACCCTCGTCTCGGTGATCGCCCCGGTCGTGTACTTCGTGGTGATGTTCCGCAGCCCGCGGGTCACCGCCGAGGAACGCGGCAGGCTGCGCCCGTACGTGGTGCTGTTCCTGGCCTCCGTCGTCTTCAACTTCATCCTCTTCCAGGCGTACTCGACGATGATGCTGCTCGCGTCGACCAACGCGCGTACCGAGATCCTGGGCTTCCACTTCCCGGCCGGCTGGTACGCCTCCGCGCTCGGCGCGTTCGAGGTCGCGCTCGCCCCGGTGGTCGCCACCGTCTGGGCCCGGATGGGGCCGCGCCAGCCGCACGCCTCCAACAAGATCGCGATAGGCGTGATCCTCGGCGGGCTGTCGTTCCTGGTGATGGTGCTGCCGACGTCCGGCCACTCCGGCGACACCTACCGGATGGCCGCCTGGTGGATCGTCGGCTCGTACCTGCTGCTCGGGCTCGGCGACATCCTGCTGGAGACCTCCGGCATGTCGGCGACCACGAAACTCGCGCCGAAGGCGTTCTCCGGTCAGACGATGGCGCTCTGGTTCCTCTCGCTGGCCCTCGCCAACGGCATCCAGGCCCAGGTCGTGAAGTTGTACGGCGAGGTCTCCACCCCCGCCTACTTCGGTGTCAACGGCGCGATCGCGGTGGTGGCCGGGGTGGCCGTCATCGCCGCCGCCCCCTGGCTCAGGCGCACCATGCACCCCGTCCGCTGACCACCACACGCGCCCCGTGCGCCGTACGCACAGACCACGCGCACCCCCGTCCACCGACGCGCCACGCGCCCCGTCGACCGAGGTACCGCCATGCACATCCGCACCACGTTCCCGTACGACACCACCCATGAGGACGTCCATATCCCGCTGCCGGACGGCACCCGGCTCTACGCCCGGATCTGGCGGCCGGTCACCGACGAGCCGGTCCCCGCGCTCCTCGAATACCTGCCGTACCGGCTGAGCGACTGGACGGCCCCGCGCGACTGGCAGCGCCACCCCTGGTACGCGGGCCACGGCTACGCCTCCGTCCGGGTGGACGTGCGCGGCCACGGCAACAGCGAGGGGATGCCGGGCGACGAGTACGACGCGACGGAGCTGGCCGACGGCGTCGCCGTCGTCCACTGGCTGGCCCAGCAGGAGTGGTGCTCCGGCCGGGTCGGCATGTTCGGCATCTCCTGGGGCGGGTTCAACTCGCTCCAGATCGCCGCCCTGGCCCCCGAACCGCTGAAGGCGGTCGTCACCGTCTGCTCGACCGACGACCGCTACGACAACGACGTGCACTACATGGGCGGCTCGGTCCTCGGCGTCGACATGCACGCCTGGGCGGCGACCATGCTGGCCTTCGTCTGCCGGCCCCCGGACCCGGCGCAGGTCGGCGAGGGCTGGAAGGACATGTGGCTGAAGCGGCTGGAGGGTGTCGAGCCGTTCATCCACACCTGGCTGGCGCACCAGACCCGCGACGAGTACTGGAAGCACGGCAGCGTCTGCGAGGACTACTCCGCGATCCAGGCCCCCGTCCTCGCGGTGGGCGGCTGGCACGACCCGTACCGCGACACCGTCCTGCGGCTGGTCGAGCACCTGCCGCAGGACCGGGTGCGCGGGCTGATCGGCCCGTGGTCGCACCAGTACCCGGACCGGGGGCTGCCGCCCGGACCGGCGATCGGCTTCCTCCAGGAGACGCTGCGCTGGTGGGACCAGCACCTCAAGGGCGAGGACACCGGTGTCATGGCCGAGCCGCTGCTGCGGTCCTGGATCAGCGAGTCGCACCGGCCCGCCACCACCTACGAGACGCTGCCCGGCCGCTGGGTCGGGGACGGCGTCTGGCCGTCCCCGAACGTGTCGACCGTCGCCTACGCCCTCCGGGGCGGCCCGCAGATCGTCGACTCGCCGCAGCGCACCGGGCTGGACGCGGGACGGTTCTTCCCGTTCGGCAACGACGCCGACCTGCCGCCGGACCAGCGCGACGAGGACGCCGCGTCGGTGTGCTTCGAGTTCCCGGTCGAGGACGCCCCGATCGAGATCCTGGGCCGGCCGCGGGTGAGACTGCGCCTGCGCATGGACGCGCCGCGCGGGCAGGCGATCGCCCGGCTCTGCGACGTGGCGCCGGACGGCTCGTCCACGCTGGTCACCCGCGGCGCGCTCAACCTCTCCGCCCGGCAGGGCCGCGACCGCGCGGTGGAGTGGCCGGCCGGGTCGACCGAGGACGTGGGCTTCGAGCTGAACGGCATCGGGCACACCTTCCCGCCCGGCCACCGGATCAGGCTCGCGGTCTCCTCCGCGTACTGGCCGTGGATCTGGCCGCAGCCGGGGTCGGTGGGCTTCACCCTCGACGCCGACGGCAGCTTCCTCGAACTGCCGGTGCGCCGGCACACCGAGGACCCGGAGATCCGGTTCGAGGAACCGGAACAGTCCCCGCCGCTGGGCGTCGTCCAGCCGGTGCAGCTGGACGGGCAGCAGCGCCCCGAGCGCCTGGTGGTGCGCGACGTCGCCACGGGCGAGTGGCGGCTGGAGGTCGACCCGCGCTACGGCGGCACCCGCGTCTACCCGGACGGCCTGGAGTTCACCGAGGACGCCCTGGAGACGTACACGATCCAGGAGGACGACCCGCTCTCGGCGCGCACCCGTTCCGACTGGTCGATCCGGCTGCACCGGCCCGAGTTGGCCTGGGACGTGCGGATCGAGACCCGTTCCGAGATCAGCGCGGACGCCACCGACTTCATCACGTCCGACGAGGTGGTGTGCCGGGACGGCGGCGAGGTCGTCTTCCACCGCACCTGGGAGAAGCGGATCCCGCGCACGGCAGGCTGAGCGCACGGGCCCGGCGCCGTCGGCGAGAGCTTCCGCCGTGCCCCGTACGCCCCGGGGCACGGCGGAACTTTCCGGTCCTCGCGGACAGTTGGGACACGCTCGGGACACTCCCACGGGCGGCGGCGCCGACGTAACGTGTCCCCCAAGCGACCTGGAAAGCGAGGCGGCAACACATGCCCGAGCAGAGCAGCCCGCTCGATCTGGCCGAGGGCGACCCCTTCGGCCCGCACAACCTTCCGTACGGTGTGTTCTCCACCCCCGGCCACCCCGAGGACCGGCGGGTCGGCGTCCGCATCGGCGACCACGTGCTGGACGCCGGGGCCGCCGCACACGCGCTCGGCTCCCCCTACGCGCGGCTCCTCGCCCAGCCGGACCTGACCGCGCTGCTGGCCGCGGGCCGCACCGCCTGGCGGGACGTCCGGCGGGCCCTGACCGCGTGGGTGACGGTCCCGGCGCACCGCCCGGACATCGAACCGCTGCTGCACCCTGTCGAGTCCGTCACGCTGCACCTCCCGTACCGGGTCGCGGACTACGTCGACTTCTACGCGAGCGAGCACCACGCCACCAACGTCGGGAAGATCTTCCGGCCGAACGGCGACCCGCTGACGCCCAACTGGAAGCACCTCCCCATCGGATACCACGGCAGGTCCGGCACCGTCGTGGTCTCCGGAACGGACGTGGTGCGCCCGTCCGGCCAGCGCAAGGCACCCACCGACGCGGCCCCGGTCTTCGGCCCGTCCGTCAAGCTGGACATCGAGGCCGAGGTCGGGTTCGTCGTCGGCGTCGGCTCCGAGCAGGGCCGCCCGGTCCCGCTCGGCGACTTCCGCGAGCACGTCTTCGGGCTCTCGCTGCTCAACGACTGGTCGGCGCGGGACATCCAGGCGTGGGAGTACGTGCCGCTCGGCCCGTTCCTCGGCAAGTCCTTCGCCACGTCCGTATCGGCGTGGGTGACCCCGCTGGAGGCCCTGGAGGCGGCCTGGACCGCGCCCCCCGCCCGGGACTTCCCGCTCCTCCCCTATCTGGAGGACGGCGGCGAGGAGCAGGACGGCGGGCTGGACCTGCGGATCTCCGTCGCGATCAACGGGCAGACCGTCTCCGAGCCCCCGTTCGCCACCATGTACTGGACCCCGGCCCAGATGCTGGCCCAGATGACGGTGAACGGCGCGTCGCTGCGCACCGGCGACCTGTACGGCTCGGGCACGGTCAGCGGCGCCGAGCCCGGCCTGCGCGGCTCGCTCCTGGAGCTGACCTGGAACGGCCGCGACCCGCTGGACCTCCCCGACGGCAAGCGGACGTTCCTGGAGGACGGCGACACGGTCACGATGACGGCCTGGGCCCCGGGACCGGACGGCACCCGGGTGGGCCTCGGCGAGGTGACGGGGCGGATCGTTCCGTCCGCGTGACGTACACGTTGACGGCCGGGATCCTCGCGAGGGTCCCGGCCGTCAACGTCTCCTGATGGGTTCATTCGTTCGCGCGGTCCCGAATGGGTTTCTGATCGATACGCTGGACAGACCCGCGAGACTCCGTGCATGGGAGCACTGATGAGCGTCGAACCCGAGGCCAACGAGCCGAGGTGGGCGGTTCCGCCCGTGGGCGGCTGGACCGCCGATGACCTGGACACACTCCCGAATCTGCCTCCCCACACGGAGCTGATCGACGGGAGCCTTGTTTTCGTGAGTCCGCAGACCGTATTCCACGAGCGCGCGATCGACTACCTCAAGTGGCAGCTGCAATCGCTTGCGCCGCTCGACCTGGAAGTCTTTCGCGAATTCACCATCGACGTCGACTGGCAGAACCGGCCCGAACCCGATGTGGTCGTCGTGCGGGCGGACGCGGTCGAGAGTCTGCGGCAGACACGGTTCCCTGCAGAGGCGGTGGTGCTGGCGGTCGAGGTCGTGTCCGACGAGTCCCTGACCCGGGACCGGGAGACCAAGCCTGTGAAGTACTCGCGGGCGAGGATCCCTCACTACTGGCGAGTGGAAAACCACGACGGCAGGGTGGTGGTCTACGTCTTCGAGTTGGAGCCGTCGACCGGGACCTACACATCCACCGGCATCTTCCACGACCGGATGAAGGTCTCCGTCCCCTTCCCGGTCGATCTCGACCTCACCGCGATCACCGCGCGCCGCCGGGCGGCGGCCCCGGAGTAGCCCCGGCGCCACCGCCCCGCCCCGCTCACTCGTACTCCGGCGGCGGCTCCTCGTCCCAGTCGAACCCCGGATCGTCGTCGGGCGCGGCCGAGGCGGCCGAGGTCGAAGCGGCCCGCACGGGAGCGACCGGGGCCGGGGCGGCCGGAGCCGGGGCGGGCGGGTCCGAGACGGACGCCACCAGGGCGGACCCCGCAGCGGGTCCCGGCTCCGCCGCCGGACCGGCCTGCGGGAACACGTCCTGCCGCGGCCCTGCTGCCACATCCGGCTCCCCCGGCGCGCCCGCCACATCCGGCTCACCCTCCGCGTCCGGCACGTCCGTGAACTCCGCCAGCACCTCCAGCACCCCCTCCCCGTACGTGGCCAGCTTCTTCTCGCCCAGGCCGCTGATGCCGCCGAGCGCGGCCACCGAGTCCGGCCGCACCGTCGCGATCTCGCGCAGCGTCGCGTCGTGGAAGATGACGTACGCCGGGACGCCCTGCTCCTTCGCCCGGCCCCCGCGCCAGGCCCGCAGCGCCTCGAAGACGGGGACGGCCTCCGGCGCCAGCTCGGCGGCGGCCTGCGAGGACTTGGCCTTGCGTTCGCCCTTCGCGGAGCCGGAACGCGAGGCGGGCTTCGCGGCCTCCTTGCGCAGCGGCACCTGGCGCTGCCCTCCGAGGACCGCGCCGCTCTCCTCCGTCAGCACCAGCGTGCCGTACTCGCCCTCGACCGCGATCAGGCCCTGGGCGAGCAACTGCCGTACGACGCCCCGCCATTCGGCCTCGGACAGCTCGCCGCCGATGCCGAAGACCGAGAGCTGGTCGTGGTCGAACTGGATGATCTTCGCGGTCTTGCGGCCGAGCAGGATGTCGGTGATCTGGCCCGCGCCGAACTTCTGCCCGCGCTCCCGCTTCAGCCGTACCACCGTCGACAGCAGCTTCTGCGCGGCCACCGTGCCGTCCCAGGTCTCGGGCGGGGCGAGGCAGGTGTCGCAGTTGCCGCAGGCCGCGGCGCCGGGCTCCTGGCCGAAGTACCGCAGCAGCTGGCCGCGGCGGCACTGTGCCGTCTCGCACAGGGCCAGCATCGCGTCGAGGTGGGAGGCGGCGCGGCGGCGGAACGCCTCGTCGCCCTCGCCGCCCTGGATGAGCTTGCGCTGCTGGACGACGTCCTGGAGTCCGTAGGCCATCCACGCCGTGGACGGCAGCCCGTCACGGCCCGCGCGGCCGGTCTCCTGGTAGTAGCCCTCGACCGACTTCGGCAGGTCGAGGTGGGCGACGAAACGGACGTCCGGTTTGTCGATGCCCATGCCGAAGGCGATGGTCGCGACGACGACCAGGCCCTCCTCGCGCAGGAACCGGGACTGGTGCGCGGCGCGCGTGCCCGCGTCCAGACCCGCGTGGTACGGAACGGCCTCGATGCCGTTGCGGCACAGGTACTCGGCGGTCTTCTCGGTCGCGTTGCGCGACAGGCAGTAGACGATGCCCGCGTCCCCGGCGTGCTCCTCCTTGAGGAAGGAGAGCAGCTGCTTCTTCGGATCGGCCTTGGACACGATCCGGTACTGGATGTTGGGCCGGTCGAAACTGGCGACGAAGTGCTTGGCGTCGGGCATGCCCAGGCGCCGGGTGATCTCCTCGTGCGTGGCGTTCGTCGCGGTGGCCGTCAGGGCGATCCGCGGGACGTCGGGCCAGCGCTCCCCGAGGACCGAGAGGGCCAGGTAGTCGGGGCGGAAGTCGTGGCCCCACTGGGCGACGCAGTGCGCCTCGTCGATCGCGAAGACGGAGATCTCGCCCCGCGCGAGCAGGCCCAGCGTGGAGTCCAGCCGGAGGCGCTCCGGGGCCAGGTAGAGCACGTCCAGCTCGCCCGCGAGGAACTGCGCCTCCATCGAGCGGCGCTCGTCGAAGTCCTGCGTGGAGTTGATGAAACCGGCCCGCACGCCCAGCGCCCGCAAGGCGTCGACCTGGTCCTGCATCAGGGCGATCAGCGGGGAGACGACCACGCCCGTACCCGACCTGACCAGGGCCGGGATCTGGTAGCACAGGGACTTCCCGCCACCGGTCGGCATGAGCACGACGGCGTCGCCGCCCGCCACCACGTGGTCGACGACGGATTCCTGCTCCCCGCGGAACGCCTCGTACCCGAACACGCGGTGCAGGGTCCGCCGTGCTTCGCTCTCGGTCACATCCATGGTCCCGCCCGTCGTGCTCATCCGCCTGGCCCCGGTGCCGCACGTGCCGTGCCTCCACCGCTCCCTGCCACGATAGGCGCCGCGTACGACAACGCCGGACGGGCTTGACTTCTCGAGCCCGTCCGGCGCCGTTCCGGCCGGGGGTGCCGGCCGTGCGCGTGTGCGCTACCTCACGAAGACCCCCGCCTGGCTCGCCAGGTCCAGGAAGTACTGCGGGGCCAGGCCCAGCACCAGCGTGACCGCGACGCCGACCGCGATCGTCGTCATCGTCAGCGGGGACGGGACGGCGACCGTCGGGCCGTCCGCCTTCGGCTCGCTGAAGAACATCAGCACGATGACCCGGATGTAGAAGAACGCGGCGATCGCCGACGAGATCACACCGACCACGACCAGCCCGCCCGCGCCTCCGTCCGCCGCCGCCTTGAAGACGGCGAACTTCCCGGAGAACCCGGAGGTGAGCGGGATACCGGCGAAGGCCAGCAGGAACACCGCGAAGACCGCCGCGACCAGCGGCGAACGGCGTCCGAGCCCCGCCCACTTCGACAGGTGCGTCGCCTCGCCGCCCGCGTCGCGCACCAGGGTGACGACGGCGAACGCGCCGACCGTCACGAAGGAGTACGCGCCCAGGTAGAAGAGGACCGACGAGACGCCGTCCGGGGTGGCCGCGATGACACCGGCGAGGATGAACCCGGCGTGCGCGATCGACGAGTAGGCGAGCAGCCGCTTGATGTCGGTCTGGGTGATGGCGACGATCGCACCGCCCAGCATCGTGACGATCGCGACGGCCCACATGACCGGCCGCCAGTCCCAGGTGAGGCCCGGCAGCACCACGTACAGCAGACGCAGCAGCGCGCCGAACGCGGCGACCTTCGTGGCCGCGGCCATGAACCCGGTGACCGGTGTCGGTGCGCCCTGGTAGACGTCCGGGGTCCACATGTGGAACGGGACGGCGCCGACCTTGAAGAGCAGACCGGTCAGGATCATCGCCCCGCCGATCAGCAGCAGCGCGTCGTTGCCCATGGTGGCGGCGAGCGCCGGGTCGACCTTCGTGACGGAGCCGTCGACCACGTGCGCGATCTCGGCGTACGAGACGGAGCCCGCGTACCCGTAGAGCAGGGCGATCCCGAACAGCAGGAACGCCGACGAGAAGGCACCGAGCAGGAAGTACTTCACCGCCGCCTCCTGCGACATCAGCCGCTTGCGGCGGGCGACGGCGCACAGCAGGTAGAGCGGGAGGGAGAAGACCTCCAGGGCCACGAACAGCGTCAGCAGGTCGTTGGCCGCCGGGAAGACCAGCATCCCCGCCACCGAGAAGAGGACCAGCGGGAAGACCTCGGTGGTGGTGAACCCGGCCCGGACCGCGGCCTTCTCGCCGTCGCTGCCGGGGACCGACGCGGCCTGCGCGGCGAAGGAGTCGACCTTGTTGCCGTGCGAGGCGGGGTCGAGCCGGCGCTCGGCGAAGGTGAAGACGGCGACCAGCGCGGTCAGCAGGATGGTGCCCTGCAGGAACAGCGTCGGGCCGTCGATCGCGATGGCGCCCATCGCCACGATGCCCGCCTTCGTCGCGGCGTGTCCCCCGGCCGCGAGGCCGATGATCGCGGCGAAGGAGGCGGCGAGGGCGACGACCGTCAGGAAGACCTGTGTGTAGTAGCGGAACCGGCGCGGCACGAACGCCTCGACGAGCACTCCGACGACGGCCGCGCCGATCACGATCAGGACCGGCATGAGCTGGGTGTACTCGATGACGGGTGCCTGGAACTTCTCGCCCGGGGCGGCCGACGTCACCCCGCCCGCCGTCGCCCACAGGTTGTGGACAGCTGTTGCGCTCACTTGGCGGCCTCCACCTCAGGCTGGGGGTCCTTCTTCTGGACGTCCGACATGGTGTGCTGCACCGCCGGGTTGACGATCTCGGTCAGCGGCTTCGGGTAGACCCCCAGGAACAGCAGCAGCGCGATCAGCGGCAGGACCACCGCCATCTCCCGGACCTTGAGGTCCGCCATGCCCTTGACCTCAGCCTTCACCGGGCCGGTCATCGTCCGCTGGTAGAGGACGAGGACGTAGAGCGCGGCGAGCACGATGCCGGTCGTGGCGATGATGCCAGCCGCCGGGTACGCGCTGAACGCGCCGACCAGGACCAGGAACTCGCTGACGAACGGGGCGAGCCCGGGCAGCGACAGGGTGGCCAGACCGCCGATCAGGAACGTGCCGGCCAGGACGGGCGCCACCTTCTGCACCCCGCCGTAGTCGGCGATGAGCCGCGAACCGCGCCGGGTGATCAGGAAGCCCGCCACCAGCATCAGCGCGGCGGTCGAGATCCCGTGGTTGACCATGTAGAGCGTGGCACCCGACTGGCCCTGGCTGGTCATCGCGAAGATGCCCAGGACGATGAAGCCGAAGTGCGAGATCGACGCGTAGGCGATCAGCCGCTTGATGTCGCGCTGGCCGACGGCGAGCAGCGCCCCGTACACGATGCTGACCAGGGCCAGGACGACGATCACCGGCGTCGCCCACTTGCTGGCCTCCGGGAAGAGCTGGAGGCAGAAGCGGAGCATCGCGAACGTGCCGACCTTGTCGACGACCGCGGTGATCAGGACGGCGACCGGGGCGGTCGCCTCGCCCATCGCGTTGGGCAGCCAGGTGTGCAGCGGCCACAGCGGTGCCTTCACCGCGAAGGCGAAGAAGAACCCGAGGAACAGCCAGCGCTCCGTGCTCGTCGCCATGGAGAACGAGCCGCCCGCTCGGGCCTCGGCGATCTCGGAGAGCGAGAACGTCCCCGCGACCACGTACAGCCCGATCACGGCGGCCAGCATGATCAGCCCGCCGACCAGGTTGTAGAGGAGGAACTTCACCGCCGCGTACGAGCGCTGCGCCGCCGCGTTCTCGTCGCTGCCCGTGTGCGCCCGGTCCCCGAAGCCGCCGATGAGGAAGTACATCGGGATGAGCATGGCCTCGAAGAGGACGTAGAAGAGGAAGACGTCGGTGGCCTCGAAGGAGAGGATCACCATCGCCTCGACCATCAGGATCAGGGCGAAGAAGCCCTGGGTGGGGCGCCAGCGCGAGGACTTCGTCACCAGGGGGTCGGCGTCGTGCCAGCCCGCCAGGACGATGAAGGGGATGAGCAGGGCGGTGAGCGCGATGAGCGCCACCCCGATGCCGTCCACGCCCAGCTCGTACCGGACGCCGAAGTCCTTGATCCAGGCGTGCGATTCGATGAGCTGGTAGCGGTCGCCGCCGGGCTCGAACCTGGCGAGCGCGACGCCCGCCAGGACGAGCGTGGCCAGCGAGAACACCAGCGCCGTCCATTTGGCGGCGGTGCGCCGGGCGGCCGGGACGGCGGCGGTGGCGATCGCGCCGATCGCCGGGAGCGCCGCCGTCGCTGTCAGGAGGGGAAAGGACATGGTGATCAGACCGCCCTCATCAGCAGGGTCGCGGCGATGAGGATCGCCGTACCGCCGAACATCGAGACCGCGTAGGAGCGGGCGTAGCCGTTCTGCAGCTTGCGCAGCCGGCCGGAGAGCCCGCCCATCGTGGCGGCCGTGCCGTTGACGACGCCGTCGACCAGGGTGTGGTCGACGTACACCAGGGAGCGGGTGAGGTGCTCGCCGCCGCGGACCAGGACCACGTGGTTGAAGTCGTCCTGGAGCAGGTCGCGGCGGGCCGCCCGGGTCAGCAGCGAGCCGCGCGGGGCGGTGACCGGGACCGGCCTGCGCCCGTACATCGCCCAGGCGATGGCGACGCCGACGGCGAGCACCACCATGGTGGCCGCCGTGACGGTCGTGGCACCGACCGGAGCGTGTCCGTGGCTGTGGCCGGTGACCGGCTCCAGCCACTTCAGGAAGCGGTCGCCGACGGAGAACAGGCCGCCCGCGAAGACCGACCCGAAGGCCAGGACGATCATGGGGATGGTCATCGACCTCGGGGACTCGTGCGGGTGCGGCTCGTTTCCGTCCGCGTCCGGCTGCCAGCGCTTCTCGCCGAAGAAGGTCAGCAGCATCACGCGCGTCATGTAGAACGCGGTGATCGCGGCGCCCAGCAGGGCGACCGAGCCGAGGATCCAGCCCTCGGCGCCGCCCTTCGCGAAGGCCGCCTCGATGATCTTGTCCTTGGAGAAGAAGCCGGACAGTCCGGGGAAGCCGATGATCGCCAGATAGCCGAGGCCGAAGGTGACGAAGGTGACCGGCATGTGCTTGCGCAGGCCGCCGTACTTGCGCATGTCGACCTCGTCGTTCATGCCGTGCATGACGGAACCGGCGCCGAGGAAGAGCCCGGCCTTGAAGAAGCCGTGCGTCACCAGGTGCATGATCGCGAAGACGTAGCCGATCGGGCCGAGGCCCGCGGCGAGCACCATGTAGCCGATCTGCGACATCGTCGAACCGGCGAGGGCCTTCTTGATGTCGTCCTTGGCGCAACCGACGATCGCACCGAACAGGAGCGTGACCGCGCCGACGATCACCACGACCAGTTGCGCGGCGGGCGCGGCGTCGAAGATCGCGGCCGAGCGGACGATGAGGTAGACGCCCGCGGTCACCATGGTCGCGGCGTGGATGAGCGCGGAGACCGGGGTCGGGCCCTCCATCGCGTCGCCGAGCCAGGACTGGAGCGGCACCTGGGCCGACTTGCCGCAGGCGGCGAGCAGCAGCAGCAGGCCGATCGCCGTCAGCTTGCCCTCACCCGTCTCCCCCGTCGCCGCCAGGACGGGGCCGAACGCGAACGTGCCGAAGGTGGTGAACATCAGCATGATCGCGATCGACAGGCCCATGTCGCCGACCCGGTTGACCAGGAACGCCTTCTTGGCGGCGGTGGCCGCGCTGGGCTTGTGCTGCCAGAAGCCGATCAGCAGGTACGACGCCAGGCCGACGCCCTCCCAGCCGGCGTACAGCAGCAGATAGTTGTCGGCGAGGACCAGCAGCAGCATCGCCGCGAGGAACAGGTTCAGATAGGCGAAGAAGCGGCGCCGGCGCTCGTCGTGCGCCATGTAGCCGATCGAGTAGAGGTGGATCAGGGTGCCGACGCCGGTGATCAGCAGCACGAAGGTCATCGACAGCTGGTCGAGCTGGAAGGCCACGTCGGCCCGGAAGCCCTCGACCGGGATCCAGCTGAACAGCTTCTGGTGCAGGGCCCGTTCGTCGGCGGCCCGCCCCAGCATGTCGGTGAAGAGCACCGCGCCGATGACGAAGGAAACGGCGGCGAGCAGGGTGCCGATCCAGTGTCCGGAGCGGTCGAGTCGTCGGCCGCCGCAGAGCAGGACCGCCGCTCCGAGCAGAGGCGCCGCGACGAGCAGCGCAATCAGGTTCTCCACGATTCAACGTCCCCTTACAGCTTCATCAGGCCGGCGTCGTCGACCGAGGCCGAGTGGCGGGAACGGAACACCGACACGATGATCGCGAGCCCCACCACGACCTCGGCGGCGGCGACGACCATCGTGAAGAACGCGATGATCTGGCCGTCGAGGTTGCCGTGCATCCGGGAGAAGGTCACCAGCGCGAGGTTGCAGGCGTTGAGCATCAGCTCCACGCACATGAACAGCACGATCGCGTTCCGCCGGATCAGCACCCCGGACGCGCCGATGGTGAACAGCAGGGCGGCGAGGTAGAGGTAGTTGACCGGATTCACTTGGCGACCTCCTCTGTTTCGTTGTCGCTGCCATCGTTGTTCCGGCCGCGCGACCCGCCGCGGCCCTCGCCCTCGCGGCCCTCGCCGTCACGGCCGAGCCGCTCCTCGGAGCGCTGTTCCAACGCCCTGAGCTGTTCCAGGGACTCGCCCGACACGTCGCGGATCTGGCCGCGTTCGCGCAGGGTCCGCATGACGGTGAGCTCGGCCGGGGTGCCGTCCGGGAGCAGACCCGGGATGTCCACGGCGTTGTGCCGGGCGTAGACGCCGGGGGCGGGCAGCGGCGGCAGCTGCGCCCCGCGCACCCGGGCCTCGGACAACTCCCGCTGGGTGCGGGCGCGTTCGGTGCGCTCCCGATGCGTGAGCACCATCGCGCCGACCGTCGCCGTGATCAGCAGGGCGCCGGTGATCTCGAAGGCGAAGACGTACTTGGTGAAGATGAGGGCGGCCAGCCCCTCGACGTTCCCGCCGTGCGCGGAGTTGGCCGCGCCGAGCCCGTTGAAACTGTTCAGCGAGGCGTTGCCGATGCCCGCGATCAGCAGGACGCCGAAGCCGATCCCGCAGGCCGCGGCCAGCCAGCGCTGCCCCTTGATGGTCTCCTTCAGCGAGTCGGCGGCCGTGACGCCGACGAGCATGACGACGAAGAGGAACAGCATCATGATCGCGCCGGTGTAGACGACGATCTGGACGATGCCGAGGAAGTAGGCGCCGTTGGCGAGATAGAACACCGCCAGGACGATCATGGTCCCGGCGAGGCTCAGCGCGCTGTGCACGGCTTTTTTCATCAGTACGGTGGACAGCGCGCCGATCACGGCGACGATGCCCAGCAGCCAGAACTGGACGGCCTCACCGGTCGAGGTCTGCGAGGCCGCCGCGGCCAGGAGCATCATGCGTCCACCTCCCGCGCCGAGCCGTCGTTCTCACGGTCGCCGCTCGTCCCGGACGCCTCGTCGAGGGGCTTCTCGCCCTTGGAGACGGCGGTCTGACGCACCGTGCCCGGCGCGGCCTCGGTGACCAGGCCCCGGTAGTAGTCCTGCTCGTCCATCCCCGGGTAGATCGCGTGCGGGGTGTCGACCATGCCCTCCTCCAGGCCCGCGAGCAGCTCGTCCTTGGTGTAGATGAGGCTCGCGCGGGAGGTGTTGGCGAGCTCGAACTCGTTGGTCATCGTGAGCGCCCGGGTCGGGCACGCCTCGATGCACAGCCCGCACAGGATGCAGCGCGCGTAGTTGATCTGGTAGACGCGGCCGTAGCGCTCGCCCGGGGAGTAGCGCTCCTCGTCCGTGTTGTCCGCGCCCTCCACGTAGATGGCGTCCGCCGGGCAGGCCCAGGCGCACAGCTCGCAGCCGATGCACTTCTCCAGGCCGTCCGGGTGACGGTTGAGCTGATGCCGGCCGTGGAAGCGCGGCGCCGTCACCTTCGGCGTCTCCGGATACTGCTCCGTCAGCCGCTTCTTGAACATGGCCTTGAAGGTCACGCCGAAGCCGGCGACGGGGTTCTGGAACTTCTCCCCCGAGGGCTCCTTCGACTCAGACACCGTCAGCCTCCTTTCCGTCACTCGAATCTCCGTCACTCTCAGTATCCGATCCGCCACTGACAACGAGCTGCCGTTCGCCCCGCGGCCTGCGGCGCGGCACCGGCGGCAGGGTCTGTCCGGGCAGCGGCGGCACCGGGAATCCGCCCGCCATCGGGTCGAACTCGGGCTCCGGCCCGGCCTTCGCCGCCTCGGCCCGGCCCTTCTTGTCGCGGAAGACGTCCGCGACGAAGGAGAGCAGCAGGACCGCGATCACGGCCCCGGCCACGTACAGCACGATCCGCGTGAAGTCGTAGCCGTCGTTGCGCAGCGCCCGTACCGTGGCGACCAGCATCAGCCAGACCACGGACACCGGGATCAGGACCTTCCAGCCGAGCTTCATCAGCTGGTCGTAGCGGACCCGGGGCAGCGTGCCGCGCAGCCAGATGAAGAAGAACAGCAGCAGCTGGACCTTGAGGACGAACCAGAGCATCGGCCACCAGCCGTGGTTCGCGCCCTCCCAGAAGGTGCTGATGGGCCACGGGGCCCGCCAGCCGCCGAGGAACAGGGTGGTGGAGACCGCGGAGACGGTCACCATGTTCACGTACTCGGCGAGCATGAACATCGCGAACTTGATCGACGAGTACTCGGTGTTGAAACCGCCGACCAGGTCGCCCTCGGACTCCGGCATGTCGAACGGGGCCCGGTTGGTCTCGCCGACCATCGTGACGATGTAGATGAGGAACGACACCGGCAGCAGCAGGACGAACCAGCGCTCCTGCTGCGCCTCCACGATCTTCGAGGTCGACATCGACCCGGAGTAGAGGAAGACCGAGGCGAACGCGGCGCCCATCGCGATCTCGTAACTGATCATCTGGGCGCAGGAACGCAGCCCGCCGAGCAGCGGGTACGTCGAACCGGAGGACCAGCCCGCCAGCACGATGCCGTAGATCCCGACCGAGGCGACCGCGAGGATGTAGAGCATCGCGATCGGCAGGTCGGTGAGCTGCATCGCCGTGCGCTGCCCGAAGATCGAGACCTCGTTGCCGGGCGGGCCGAAGGGGATCACGGCGATCGCCATGAACGCCGGGATGGCGGCGACGATCGGCGCGAGCACGTACACGATCTTGTCGGCGCGCTTGACGACGACGTCTTCCTTCAGCATCAGCTTCACGCCGTCGGCGAGCGACTGGAGCATGCCCCAGGGCCCGTTCCGGTTGGGGCCGATGCGCAGCTGCATCCAGGCGACGACCTTGCGCTCCCACACGATGGAGAACAGCACGGTCACCATCAGGAACGCGAAGCAGAACACCGCCTTGACGACGACCAGCCACCACGGGTCGGTGCCGAACATCGACAGGTTCTCGGCGGCGAGCACGGGTCCGTGCGGTGCCGCGGCCAGTTGAGCGAAGGCAGTCACGCCCCCACCTCCGGTGTGGTGTCGTCGGTGCCCGGTGCGGCGGGGCCGATCCGGACCAGGCCGCCGGGCCGGGCGCCGGTGTCGGCCGGGACGCCCCGCCCGACGGAGTTCAGCGGCACCCAGACCACCCGGTCCGGCATGTCGGTGATCTTCAACGGGAGTTCGACGCGGCCCGTCGGGCCGCTCACGGCCAGCAGGTCGCCGTCCTTGACACCCGTCTCGGCCGCGGTGGCGGCGGAGAGCCGGGCGACCGAGGCGTGCCGGGTGCCGGCCAGCGCGTCGTCGCCCTCCTGGAGCCGGCCCAGGTCGAGCAGCATCCGGTGGCCCGCCAGGACCGCCTCGCCGTCGCCGGGCCGGGGCAGCGGCCGGGTCGGCTCGTCCGGGTCCTCGGCGTGCGCGCCGCTCCAGCCGCCGAGCCGGTCCAGCTCGCGGCGTACGGACCTCAGGTCCGGCAGCGCGAGCGGGGTGCCCATCGCGTCGGCCAGCATGTGCAGCACCCGGGCGTCGGTCGGCGGGAGCGTCCGCGTCATCTGCTCGGGCTTCAGCGCCGCCGCGAACGGCCGGGCCCTGCCCTCCCAGTCGAGGAAGGTCCCGGCCTTCTCCGCGACCGCGGCGACCGGCAGGACCACGTCGGCCCGCTCGGTGACCTCGCTCGGCCGCAGTTCCAGCGAGACCAGGAAGCCGACCCCGTCCAGGGCCTCCAGGGCCCGCGCCGGGTCCGGCAGATCGGCCGGCTCGACCCCGGCGACGAGCAGCGCGCCCAGCTCGCCGGTGGCCGCGGCCTGAAGGATCTGGCCGGTGTCGCGGCCGAAGCCGGAGGGCAGTTCGGCGACGCCCCAGACGGCCGCCACCTCGTCCCGGGCCCGCGGGTCGGTCGCGGGGCGCCCGCCGGGCAGCAGCGACGGCAGCAGGCCCGCCTCGATCGCGCCGCGCTCACCGGCCCGACGCGGGATCCACACCAGCTTCGCCCCGGTCGCCGTCGCGGCCCGCACCGCGGCGGTCAGCCCGCCCGGCACGGCGGCCAGCCGTTCGCCGACCACGATCACGGCGCCGTCGCCGCGCAGCGCCTCGGCCGCCGCGGCCCCTTCGCCGTCGAGTCCGGAGCCGCCCGCGAGGGCGTCCAGCCACTGGGGCTCGGTGCCGGGGGCGGCGGGCAGCAGCGTGCCGCCCGCCCTCGTGAGGCCGCGGGTGGCGTGCGAGGCGATGGCGAAGGTGCGCTGGCCGTGCTTGCGCATCGCCTTGCGCAGCCGCAGGAAGACGCCGGGCGACTCCTCCTCCGCCTCGAAGCCGACGAGCAGCACCGCCGGGGCCTTCTCCAGCGAGGCGTAGGTGACGCCCGTGCTTCCCGGTTCCAGGTCCCGGCCGCGTCCGGCGACGCGGGCGGCCAGGAAGTCGGCCTCCTCGCCGCTGTGCGCGCGGGCCCGGAAGTCGACGTCATTGGTGTCGAGGACGACCCGGGCGAACTTGCCGTACGCGTACGCGTCCTCGACGGTCAGCCGGCCGCCGGCCAGGACGCCCGCCCGGCCACGCGCGGCGGCGAGCCCGGTGGCCGCGGCGGCCAGGGCCTCGGGCCAGCTCGCCGGTTCCAGCACCCCGTCGGCGCCGCGCACCAGCGGGGTGGTGAGCCGGTCGCGCTGCTGCGCGTAGCGGAAGGCGAAGCGGCCCTTGTCGCAGATCCACTCCTCGTTGACCTCGGGGTCGTCGGCGGCGAGCCGCCGCATGACCTTGCCGCGCCGGTGGTCGGTGCGGGTGGCGCAGCCGCCCGCGCAGTGCTCGCACACCGACGGCGACGACACCAGGTCGAAGGGGCGGGAGCGGAACCGGTACGCGGCCGAGGTCAGCGCCCCGACCGGGCAGATCTGGATGGTGTTCCCGGAGAAGTACGACTCGAACGGGTCGCCCTCCCCCGTGCCGACCTGCTGGAGCGCGCCGCGTTCGATCAGCTCGATCATGGGGTCGCCCGCCACCTGGTTGGAGAACCGGGTGCAGCGGGCGCAGAGCACGCACCGCTCGCGGTCCAGCAGCACCTGGGTGGAGATCGGGACGGGCTTCTCGTACGTCCGCTTCTTCCCGTCGAAGCGGGATTCGGCGTCGCCGTGCGACATCGCCTGGTTCTGCAGCGGGCACTCGCCGCCCTTGTCACAGACCGGGCAGTCCAGCGGGTGGTTGATGAGCAGCAGCTCCATCACACCCTTCTGCGCCTTCTCCGCGACGGGCGAGGTGAGCTGGGTGCGCACCACCATGCCGTCGGTGCAGGTGATGGTGCAGGACGCCATCGGCTTGCGCTGGCCCTCGACCTCGACGATGCACTGCCGGCAGGCGCCGGCCGGGTCGAGGAGCGGGTGGTCGCAGAAGCGCGGGATCTCGATGCCGAGGAGTTCGGCGGCGCGGATGACCAGGGTGCCCTTGGGCACGCTGATCTCGATGCCGTCGATCGTCAGTGTGACGAGGTCCTCGGGCGGGACGGCCGCCTCGCCGCCCCCGGTGGGCGCGCTCGTGGTGACGGTCATGCGTTCACCCCCTGGTGAGCGGTCTTGTCGTCGGCCCAGGCGGTCGACCTGGCGGGATCGAAGGGGCAGCCGCTGCCCGTGATGTGCTGCTCGTACTCCTCGCGGAAGTACTTCAGCGAGGAGAAGATCGGCGAGGCGGCACCGTCGCCGAGGGCGCAGAAGGACTTGCCGTTGATGTTGTCGGCGATGTCGTTCAGCTTGTCGAGGTCGTCCGCCCGGCCCTTGCCCGCTTCGATGTCGCGGAGCAACTGGACGAGCCAGTACGTCCCTTCGCGGCAGGGCGTGCACTTGCCGCAGGACTCGTGGGCGTAGAACTCGGTCCAGCGGGTGACGGCCCGCACCACGCAGGTCGTCTCGTCGAAGCACTGGAGCGCCTTGGTGCCGAGCATGGAACCGGCGGCGCCGACGCCCTCGTAGTCGAGCGGCACGTCGAGGTGTTCGTCGGTGAACATCGGGGTGGAGGAGCCGCCGGGGGTCCAGAACTTCAGCCGGTGCCCGGGACGCATGCCGCCGCTCATGTCGAGCAGCTGGCGCAGTGTGATGCCGAGCGGAGCCTCGTACTGGCCGGGGCTCGCGACGTGTCCGCTGAGCGAGTACAGCGTGAAGCCCGGGGACTTCTCGGTCCCCATGGCCGTGAACCAGTCCTTGCCGTTGTTCAGGATCGCGGGAACCGAGGCGATGGACTCGACGTTGTTCACCACGGTGGGGCAGGCGTACAGACCGGCGACCGCGGGGAAGGGGGGTCGCAGCCGGGGCTGGCCGCGCCGTCCTTCGAGCGAGTCGAGCAGGGCGGTCTCCTCGCCGCAGATGTACGCGCCCGCGCCCGCGTGGACGGTGAGTTCCAGGTCGAGCCCGGGGCCGAGGGCGTCCTTGCCCAGGTATCCCGCCGCGTACGCCTCGCGCACGGCCTCGTGCAACCGCCGCAGTACGGGGACGACCTCGCCGCGCAGGTAGATGAAGGCGTGCGCGGAACGGATCGCGTAGCAGGCGATCACGATGCCCTCGATGAGGGCGTGCGGGTTGGCGAAGAGGAGCGGGATGTCCTTGCAGGTGCCGGGTTCCGACTCGTCGGCGTTGACGACGAGGTAGTGCGGTTTGCCGTCGCCCTGCGGGATGAACTGCCACTTCATGCCGGTGGGGAAGCCGGCCCCGCCGCGCCCGCGCAGCCCGGATTCCTTCACGTACGCGATGAGGTCGTCCGGGGGCATGGCGAGGGCCTTGTGCAGCCCTTCGTAGCCGCCGTGGCGCCGGTAGGTCTCCAGGGTCCAGGAGCGCGGTTCGTCCCAGAAGGCGGAGAGGACGGGGGCGAGCAGCTTCTCGGGGTCTCCCCCGCCGCCGCTGCCGTTGTCGCTGAGCTGGGTGGCCAACGTCATCACGCTCCCTCCTCTGCCGTGGGGCCTGCCGGGTGGTCCGGGTCGGAGGCCGAGGTCGGCTGCGGTGCGTCGTGGGAGCCGAGGTGCTCGGACGGCGACGGGTCGTGCGGCTGGTCACCGCGCGGGCTCTCGCCGCGGGGGGCGACGACGCGCGGGTGCGGTTCCTCGCCCCGGGCCAGCCGGAGCCCGGCGAGCGAGGCGGGCCCGGCGCCGCCGGAGGCCTCGACGGCGCCGGGGCGCTCGTCGGGGAAGCCGGCCAGGATGCGGGCGGTCTCCTTGTACGTGCACAGGGGCGCGCCCCGGGTGGGTTCGGCACCGCGCCCGGCGATGAGGTCGTCGACCAGGCGGGTCGCGCTCTCGGGCGTCTGGTTGTCGAAGAACTCCCAGTTGACCATCACCACGGGGGCGAAGTCGCAGGCGGCGTTGCACTCGATGTGTTCGAGGGTGACCTTGCCGTCGTCGGTGGTCTCGCCGTTGCCGACGCCGAGGTGCTCCTTGAGCCGGTCGAAGATCGCGTCGCCGCCCATCACCGCGCACAGGGTGTTGGTGCAGACGCCGACCTGGTAGTCGCCGCTCGGCCCGCGCCGGTACATGGTGTAGAAGGTGGCGACGGCGGTGACCTCGGCGGTGGTCAGGCCGAGCATCTCGGCGCAGAACGCCATGCCGGTGCGGGAGACGTAGCCCTCCTCCGACTGCACGAGGTGCAGCAGCGGCAGCAGTGCGGACCGGCTGCCGGGGTAGCGGGCGATCACCTCCTTCGCGTCCGCCTCGAGCCTGGCGCGCACCTCGTCCGGGTAGGCGGGTGCGGGGAGCTGCGGCATCCCCAGACTGACTTCCTGGCGTGCTTCGGTCACCGGTCGACGCCTCCCATCACGGGGTCGATGGACGCGACGGCGACGATGACGTCGGCGACCTGGCCGCCCTCGCACATCGCCGCCATGGCCTGGAGGTTGGTGAAGGACGGGTCGCGGAAGTGGACCCGGTAGGGGCGGGTGCCGCCGTCGGACGCGACGTGCACGCCGAGTTCGCCCTTGGGTGATTCGACGGCGGTGTACGCCTGCCCGGCGGGGACGCGGAAGCCCTCGGTGACCAGCTTGAAGTGGTGGATCAGGGCCTCCATGGAGGTGCCCATGATCTTCTTGATGTGGTCGAGCGAGTTGCCGAGCCCGTCGGGGCCGAGCGCGAGCTGTGCCGGCCAGGCGATCTTCTTGTCGGCGACCATGACCGGTCCGGGTTCGAGCCGGTCGATGCACTGCTCGACGATCCGCAGCGACTGGCGCATCTCCTCCAGGCGGATGAGGAAGCGGCCGTAGGCGTCGCAGCTGTCGGCGGTGGGCACGTCGAACTCGTACGTCTCGTATCCGCAGTACGGGTCCGTCCTGCGCAGGTCGTGCGGGAGTCCGGCGGAGCGCAGGATCGGGCCGGTGGCGCCCAGCGCCATGCAGCCGGTCAGGTCGAGGTAGCCGACGTCCTGCATGCGGGCCTTGAAGATGGGGTTGCCGGTGGCGAGCTTGTCGTACTCCGGCAGGTTCCTCTTCATGGTCTTCACGAACTCGCGGAGCTGGTCGATCGCGCCGGGCGGCAGGTCCTGGGCGAGTCCGCCGGGCCGGATGAACGCGTGGTTCATGCGCAGGCCGGTGATCAGCTCGAAGAGGTCGAGGACGAGCTCGCGGTCGCGGAACCCGTAGATCATGATCGTGGTGGCGCCGAGCTCCATGCCGCCGGTGGCGATGCACACCAGGTGCGAGGAGATCCGGTTGAGCTCCATCAGCAGCACGCGCAGGACGGTGGCCCGGTCGGGGATCTGGTCCTCGATGCCGAGGAGCTTCTCGACGCCGAGGCAGTACGCCGCCTCGTTGAAGAACGGCGTCAGGTAGTCCATGCGCGTCACGAACGTGGTGCCCTGGGTCCAGCTCCGGAATTCGAGGTTCTTCTCGATGCCGGTGTGGAGGTAGCCGATGCCGCAGCGGGCCTCGGTGACGGTCTCGCCGTCGATCTCCAGGATCAGCCGCAGCACCCCGTGCGTGGACGGGTGCTGGGGGCCCATGTTGACGATGATGCGTTCGTCGTCGGACTTGACCGCGGACTCGGCGATCTCGTCCCAGTCGCCGCCGGTGACCGTGTACACGGTCCCCTCGGTCGTGGCGCGGGAGTCCGACAGGGGCGTCCCGGGAGGCGTTGCGTGGGAAGTAGACATCAGGAGTACGACCTCCGCTGGTCCGGAGCCGGGATCTGGGCGCCCTTGTACTCGACGGCGATGCCGCCGAGCGGGTAGTCCTTGCGCTGCGGGAAGCCCTGCCAGTCGTCCGGCATCATGATCCGGGTGAGGGCGGGGTGCCCGTCGAAGACGAGCCCGAAGAAGTCGTACGCCTCGCGCTCGTGCCAGTCGTTGGTCGGGTAGACCGCGACGAGCGACGGGATGTGCGGGTCGCTGTCCGGGGCCGACACCTCCAGGCGGATCAGCCGGCCGTGGGTGATCGAGCGCAGGTGGTAGACGGCGTGCAGCTCGCGGCCCTTGTCGCCGAGGAAGTGGACGCCGCTCACGCCGGTGCACAGCTCGAAGCGGAGCGCCGGGTCGTCGCGCAGCGTGCGGGCCACCCGGACGAGGTGTTCGCGGGCGATGTGGAAGGTGAGTTCGCCGCGGTCGACGACGGTCTTCTCGATGGCGTTGGCGGGCAGCAGGTCCTGCTCCTCCAGGGCCCCTTCGAGTTCGTCGGCCACCTCGTCGAACCAGCCGCCGTAGGGGCGTGACGAGGCGCCGGGCAGCGCCACGGTGCGGACGAGGCCGCCGTAGCCGGAGGTGTCGCCGCCGTTGTTCGCGCCGAACATGCCCCTGCGTACGCCGATGACCTCGCCGCTCTCGTCGCGCGGTGCGGGCAGGCCGTCCGCGCCGTCGCGCTCGTGGCCGTGGTTCTCGCTCATCGCAGCAGCCCCTTCATCTCGATCAGGGGAAGGGCCTTGAGCGCCGCGTCCTCCGCCTCGCGGGCGGCCTCCTCCGCGTTGACCCCGAGCTTGGTGTTCTGGATCTTCTGGTGGAGCTTGAGGATCGCGTCCATCAGCATCTCGGGCCGCGGCGGGCAACCGGGCAAATAGATGTCAACCGGCACAATATGATCAACACCCTGAACAATGGCGTAGTTATTGAACATGCCGCCCGATGAGGCGCAAACCCCCATGGAGATCACCCACTTGGGGTTGGGCATCTGGTCGTAGACCTGACGCAGGACAGGCGCCATCTTCTGACTGACCCGTCCCGCCACGATCATCAGATCCGCCTGGCGCGGAGATCCACGGAAGACCTCCATCCCGAAACGGGCCAGGTCGTAGCGCCCCGCGCCGGTCGTCATCATCTCGATGGCGCAGCAGGCGAGACCGAACGTGGCGGGGAAGACGGAGGACTTCCGCACCCATCCCGCGGCGTGTTCGACGGTGGTCAGCATGAAGCCGCTGGGCAGCTTCTCTTCGAGTCCCATGGTGTGCCCCTCAGCCCCTCAGTCCCATTCCAGGCCGCCGCGACGCCATACGTACGCGTAGGCGACGAAGACGGTGAGCACGAAGAGCAGCATCTCCACGAGCCCGAAGATCCCCAGCGCGTCGAAGGTGACCGCCCAGGGATAGAGGAAGACGATCTCGATGTCGAAGACGATGAAGAGCATCGCCGTCAGGTAGTACTTGATGGGGAAGCGGCCGCCGCCGGCCGGAGTGGGGGTGGGTTCGATCCCGCACTCGTACGCTTCGAGCTTCGCCCGGTTGTATCGCCTGGGGCCGATAAGCGTGGCCATGACCACGGAGAAGATCGCAAACCCTGCCCCGAGGGCGCCGAGCACGAGGATGGGCGCGTAGGCATTCACGCTCCTCGCTCCTTCCAGTCGTCCTTGACCGTTGGACCGCATCGGGCGTTTCCGGCTCGCCACCCCACCAAGATCGTGCACATGTGAGGCAGTTCACAAGCCCGACTGCCCCGCATCCTATGCCCGCCGTCCTGTGATCTGCGACACGGGGTAGGAGACGGAGTTTGTGATCTCCACCACCCGGCGAACGATCATGAAGCCGGATGAGGGCCGATCTTTTCACTCAAAGCGGCAGTGCCGTTACGAGATGTGACATCTGGTGCTGTCGTTGCTGGTCAAAGCCTTGTTCCTTTAACAATGGAACGCCTCTGCACGCAAATTGGCAATGGACAGCGATGCATGATATGGGCATCCATCCCACTCCGGACTCACCCGCGCGAGGGGGGTCCGTGCGGAGCGAAGTGGACGTGTGCACGCATTCACGATCTTCCGGACGCGGGACACATGGCGCCCGTGAGCCGACGGGGCGTCGCTCGCGGAAGATCCCGTGCGACCGCACCCCCGGACCGCCCGCGCACCTCCCGGCCGACGGCGCCCCGAAGCCTCCGCGCACCCCTCCGCACCACCCCGTCGCGCGAGCGGTTCGCACGACCACCCGCACGGATCGCCCGCATGGATCGCGCGCACCCCGCACGCGGCGGTCAGGATGTGACCTGCGCCACTCACCCACCACCCCGAGAAAAGCGGGCTTGGCCATCAGTGCGAGTGGATGGTAAGTGGCGGGCATTTCGGACGAATTGGCGAAAGTCCGTGATCACAGCGGTGATCGGGCGTGCCCGATTTGCCCGTTACGGCGTCAATAAGGCTCATCGGAAAGCGGATTCAGGGATTCCGAACGTAACTGTGTCGCAACACACGTTTCTTGATGGGAGCCCCGAGGCCCTGATAGCGCTAGTACTCATGTCCCACACCGCTCACATACCCAGCCACCGGAAGCCCCGCCGCAGCGCGCCGAAGACGGCGCTGCGCGCCGGAGTTGCCGGTGGCGTCCTCAGCACCATCGCGGTCGCGGGCGCGGCCGGTCCGGCCCAGGCCGAGCCGGTGACCCGGACGATCGAGATGCCCACCATCACCGACGGCCTCTCCACCGCCGTCGCCGCCTCCGCCCAGGCGACCGAGCAGGTCGCTCAGGACCTTCGGACGCAGGCCCAGCAAGACGAGGCCGCGGCCTCCGCCGCGAAGGCCGCCAAGAAGGCCAAGGCCGAGGCGGTCCGCAAGGCCGAGGCCAAGAAGAAGGCGGAGGCCGCCGCCAAGGCGAAGGCCGAGGCCGCGCTGCGCGCCTCGCGCACCCAGGCCCGTACGACGCTCAGCGCGCCCACCGGCGGTTCCCCCGCGAGCACGGCCGTCGCCTCCTCGTCCTCCTCTTCCTCTTCCTCCTCGTCGAGCGCGACCGGTTCCGCCGCGTCCGTCGTCTCCTTCGTGAAGGCCCAGGTCGGCGACGCGTACGTGTCCGGTGGCACCGGCCCCAACTCGTGGGACTGCTCCGGCCTCGTCCAGGCCGCGTTCCGCACGGTGAGCGTCGACCTGCCGCGCGTCTCGCAGGCCCAGTCCACCGCCGGCACCCAGGTCTCGCTGAGCAACCTTCAGCCGGGCGACATCCTGTACTGGGGCGGCGCGGGCAGCGCGTACCACGTCGCGGTGTACGTGGGCGGCGGCGAGTTCGTCGGCGCGCAGAACTCCAGCACCGGCGTGGTGCAGCGCTCCCTTTCGTACGACCCGCCGTCCGGCGCGGTCCGCGTTCTCTGATTCACAAGCGCGATACGCGCGAAGGGCCGTCGCTCCCCATCCTTGCCCGGGGGCGACGGCCCTTCGCCATGAGCGGTCGGCCCCTCCCCCGCCTCCGGCCCGGCTGTTACCGCCCTGGGCACCACGATGGGCGGGCCCCGGTGGGGAAGACCCCACCACGGCACCCGGTGCTGACCCCCGGAAGGATTCGGGTGCCCTCTTTACTGTGTGTATCCGCCGCTGATCACACAATAATTGAATGCAGCCGACGCGAGCTCATTCATCAAGTCACGGTCGCGACTCGTTCATAGACATCATCCGAGCGCTGTGCGTGCTTGCTGTCATTTCCCAGCACTGGCTGATGCCGGTCCTTTCCTATGAGAATGGGAATTTGAGCACCGGGAATGCCCTCGCCAGTCCTGGATGGTGGATTCTCACCTGGCTGACACAGGTCATGCCCATGGTGTTCTTCGCCGGCGGGGCCGCCAATTTCTTCTCGTTCCGAACCGTGGACTCGGTGCGCGACTGGCTCCGGAGCAGGATCGCCCGCCTCCTGGCGCCGGTCGTCCCGTTGGCCGCCGTATGGCTGCTGTTGCCCCATGTGCTGGTGAGTGAAGGCGTGCCTGCTCAACCGGTGCTGATAGCCGGCAAGATCGCCGGTCAGCTGCTCTGGTTCCTCGCCGTCTACCTGCTTGTCATCGCAGCCACTCCGGTCATGTTCAAGCTGTATCACCGGCACGGATGGCGCGTGATCGGAATTCTCGCCGCCTGTTCCCTGACCGTCGACGTATTGCGCTTCGAGGTCAGCCCTGCGATCGGTTATCTGAATGCCTTGTTCGTTTGGCTGGCGGCCCATCAATTCGGCTTCCACTATGCCGACGGCGGCCTGCGCAAGTGGGCCGGCTGGAAATCTTCGGGTCTGGCCGTCGTCGGCTTCGGACTCACCGCGACCGCTGTTCTCCTCGGGCCCTACCCGGCGTCCATGATCGGAATGCCCGGCGCCCCCGTCTCCAACATGAGCCCTCCGACCGCGGTGATGCTGTCGCTGACGATCGGCCAGCTCGGACTGTGGCTGACGCTCAAGCCCGTGATGACGCGACTCGCTGCACGGCCGTTCGCCGTCACCGTCCTGCGGTGGTGCGGGGCCCGGTTCATGACCCTGTACCTCTGGCACATGCCGGCGCTCGTGGTCACCGCGGGAATCTCGGTCGTCGGGCTCGGCTTCGCCTCACCGCCGCCCGGCAGCCCGATGTGGTTCGCCGTGGCTCCGGTGTGGGTCGGCGTCGCGGGGATCTTCCTGGGATGCTTCACCGGACTCTTCGGCCGGTTCGAGATCCGCCGCAGGTCCGGCAGGACGCCGCGTACGAGTCTCCACAGGGTCGTTCTTTCGGCCGTGCTCTCCTCCTGCGGCCTCCTCGGGCTCGCGGCTCAGGGGTTCATGTCCCCCGGAAACCCGCTGGGTCCGGTGCTCTGGGTGCTGATGGTGCTGTCAGGGCTGCTCCTCGTACGGGAGAAGAGCATCCCGGCAACCATCGACGTGCGATGGTCCCGCACGGGTCCCGCTCATGCGGGGATCCGCCATGACGGCGCCCGGGCTCTCACGGCAAAGGCAGGCGGCGAGGGCCTCGCGCCCTGAGCGCGACCGGCTCCGCCGCCGTCCGTCGTCTCCCTAGCGCTGTGACCGGCAAGGTTTGCCCGGAAGGAGCGTCGTCCGGTGCGTGCGATCGCAAGGCGGCCACAAGCCCTCGAATGGGGTCTCCCCTGCTCGAACGAAGTCGAGAGCTCGGGGAAGGGGCTACGTGGGCTTCTGGCCAACGCTGCGAGCAATGGGGGCTCACCTGCTCGAACGAAGCTGAGAGCTCGGGGAAGTGCCGGGCGGCGCGACGGGGCAAACGTTGCCGGTCACAGCACTGGTCGAGGCCCGGTGCACCACCGGCCGCCCGGGTCCGCCCGAGCCGCCTTCAAACCGGGGCTGCCGGGATCGGGGCCCCGCCCGGGACCCCGATCCCGGCAGAGCGAAAATGCCTATGATCAGCGACATGCTCAGCTTCGCCCCGGCTCTGGTGTTTCTCTCCGCCTTTGCGATCAGCGTGCGCCAGGACCGCAGAATGTTCCGCAATGCCGTGCTCCTGGGGCTGACCGTCATCAGCGCCGGGGCCGGTCTGCTGCTGAGCCGGCCTGAGCACGCCGGGGTGCTGCTGATGCTGTACCTCGTCCTTCCCGCGTTCGCCAGCCTCGTCCTGTCGGCGTTCCTGATCGCGAACGGCCTGACGATGGTGCGCAAGGAGGGGCGCAGCCCCGCCAACCTCCTCTCCCTGCTGACCGGGCTGGCGATCATCGCCCTGTACTTCGTGCTGATCGTCCTGGGCCGCAATCCCTCGGCCCTCACATCACTCGTTCTGGCGATCCTGCTCATGCTGTGCGCCTACGTCTCCTTCCTCTTCGTCTGCTTTCTCGGCTACGCCTTCCTCTACGGCCGGATCGTCGTGCGCGGGGACGTGGATTTCGTGGTGATGCTGGGGGCGGGGCTGCTCGGCGGTGAGCGGGTCTCCCCGTTGCTGGCCTCGCGCCTGCGCGAAGGGCTGCGGATCCACGACCGGCAGGTGGCACGCGGCGGGCGGGCACCCCGGCTGCTCACGTCCGGCGGCCAGGGGCCGGACGAGAAGGTGCCGGAGGCCACGGCCATGGCCGGATGGCTGGTCGGGAACGGCGCGCCCGCGACCCACGTGCTCACCGAGGACCGCTCCCGCGACACGGAGGAGAACCTCCGTTTCAGCCGCGTGATCATGGAGGCGGAGAAGCCGGACTACACCTGTGTGGTGGTCACCAACGACTTTCACGCGTTCCGCGCCGCGATGACCGCCCGCCGGGAGGGAGTGCGCGGACAGGTGCTGGGCTCCCCCACCGCCCGGTACTTCTGGCCGAGCGCCACCATCCGCGAGTTCGTGGCCGTGCTCTGGGAGAACCGGACCGTCAATCTCGCCATGACCGCCCTGATGGCGGGACTGGGCCTGCTGCTCACCCTTCCGCAGTGGTCGTCCTGACACCCCGCCCCTCCAACTCGCCCGAACAGGGCCGGGCTTCGCACCACGACGGCTGCCGGGCGGCATCGGCGCGGGACCCCTGAGACACATGAGTACCCCGGAGCAGGATTGCCGTCAGCGCCTCACGACGACCGGGTGGACCGGACCGTCCGCACCGCGCGAGACTGTGCGCGATCAGAGGAAGGTGACATGCCACCGAGGGACAACCCCACCGCACGACAGGTGCGCCTGGGCTGCGAGTTGAGAAAGTTGCGCGAGCAGGCCGGCATGACCGCGCGCGAGGCCGCCGGGCTGATCTCCACCGACCAGGCGAAGATCAGTCATATCGAGGCGGGCCGCATCGGCGTGAGCGAGGAACGGATCCGCCGCCTGGCGAGCTTCTACTCGTGCGACGACTCCGCGTTGATCGACGCGCTGTGCGCCATCGCGCGCGAGCACCGGGGACAGTTCTGGTGGGACGAGTACCGCGGTGTGCTGGCGCCCGGCTTCCTGAACATCGCGGAGCTGGAGCACCACGCCCGTTACATGCGCTGCCTCCAGCCCGTGATGGCACCCGGGCTGCTCCAGACCCCGGAGTACGCGCGGGCGCTCTTCGGAGGTGTCCTTCCCAAGCTGCCCGAGGACGAGGTCGAGGCGCGGGTCGAGCACCGGATGCGCAGACAGACCGTGCTCGACCGCGAGGTGCCGCCGAAGTTCGACGTCGTCATCCACGAGGCCGGACTGCGCATGCGGATAGGCGGCCGCAAGGTGGCGCGCGCCCAGCTGGAACGCCTCCTGGAGGCGGCGGACCGGCCGGCGGTGACCCTGCGTGTGATCCCGTTCGCCAGCGAGCAGTTCGTCGAGGCGACGCAGACCGTGCTGTACGCGGGCGGCGTGACACCGCAGCTGGACACCGTCCATATCGATGCCCCGTTCGGCGGGGGCCAGCTGGACGCCGTGGCCGATCTGAACCGGTATCGCGTGCAGCTCGACTTCGCGGAACAGGCCGGTCTCGACCCCGAGGAGTCGCGCAGCTTCATTCACCACCTCGCTCGCGACCTGTGATAATCCGCGCCATGGACACTCAGATCAGCTGGCAGAAGTCGTCGTTCTCCGGCGGCGGCGGAGAGCAGTGCGTCGAGGTCGCACGGCACGCCGGGGAGATCCTGTTGCGCGAGAGCGACGACCCGCGCGTGGTCACCCGGACGAGCCGCGACGAGTTCGCCGCGCTCGTCCAGGGTGTCAAGGCGGGCGAGTTCGACCACTTCGTCCGTTAGAGGTCGCGCGCGTAGGTGGGGCGGCGTCGCGTGCCGATGGGCGGCGCCTGGCAGCGTTGTCGTCGGTCGACGACGCTCCGCGTCGCCTCCCTCCTCCGCCTTGCCGGGCTTGCCCCTCGCCCCGCTCCTTCCTCCGCCCCACCTCTGCGCGCGACCTCTGAGCACGCCCCGCCGTCACATGCGGGAGCCCCTGCCCCTTTTCTCCCTCCGGGCGGGGGCTCCCGCACGTGACGGACGCCTACGCCCAGGAGCAGGGCTGCGCCCGGCGCACGTACGACGCCGCGGTCATCGCGCGTCGCCACCCGTCGGAGCCGAACGCCCCACCGGGCCCGGCGAGCCCATCGGCTCGCCCCGCACCGGCCGTCCGGCGGTGACCTGCGGAGGCTCGGCATCCGGCCATCCCCGCCCGGCACCCCGCGATTCCGGAATACGCATGGGTTAGGCTCGGCGGGGCGCAGCGAGGGGCCTCGACCGGGATCCGGAGCCAGGATCCAGTGCCGCCGCGCATCGGACTCGCCGATCGGCCCGTCCCAACCCTGAGCAGCAGCCCCGGAGAAGCGGAACCGGAAGAAGCTGTTCAGGAATCGGCCCGACGGGCCGGGATGTGAGGCCGCCCGTGCGGGACTACTTGCTCATGCTGTTCATCACGGCGGCGGTGACCCATCTTCTGACCGGCCCGGTGCGGAAGTTCGCCATCGCGATCGGCGCGATGCCGGAGATCCGGGCGCGCGACGTCCACCGCGAGCCCACTCCGCGCCTCGGCGGGATCGCCATGTTCGGCGGGCTGCTGACCGGTTATCTGGTGGGCTCCCATCTGCCGTACATGGAGGAGATCTTCACCCAGAGCTCGACGCCCCGGGCGCTGCTGTCCGGTGCCACGATCATCTGGCTGCTGGGCGTCCTGGACGACAAGTGGGAGCTGGACTCGCTGGTCAAGCTCGGCGGGCAGGTGCTCGCCGCCGGGGTGATGGTGTTCCAGGGTCTGACGATCCTCTGGCTCCCGGTGCCGGGCACCGACGGGTTCTACCTCGCCGACTGGCAGGGCACGCTGCTGACCGTGGGGCTGATCCTGGTCACCATCAACGCGGTCAACTTCGTCGACGGACTCGACGGGCTGTCCGCCGGCACGGTCGGCATCGCGGCGACGGCGTTCTTCCTGTACGCGTACCGGCTCTGGTACGGCTACGGCATCGAGTCGGCCGCCTCCACGACCCTGATCTCCGCGATCCTCGCGGGCATGTGCCTCGGGTTCCTGGTCCACAACTCGCACCCGGCGCGCATCTTCATGGGCGACTCGGGCTCCATGCTGCTCGGGCTGCTGATCGCGGGCTGCGCGGTCTCGGTCACGGGCGAGGTCGACCCGAGCCTCCTCAACCAGTCGGTCGACGGCACGGCCGGGTCGGCCGCGATGGTGCCGGTCTACATTCCGCTGCTGCTGCCGCTGTCCGTGATCGCGCTGCCCATCGCCGACCTCGTGCTCGCGGTCGTCCGGCGCACATGGAACGGGAAGTCGCCGTTCGCCGCCGACAAGGGCCACCTCCACCACCGGCTGCTCCAGCTCGGCCACTCGCACCGGCGGGCCGTGCTGCTGATGTACTTCTGGTCGGCGCTGTTCTCGTTCGGGATCGTGGCGTTCTCCGCCCGCGGCGCCAAGTCGTGGATCCTGTACGGCGTCACATGCGTCTGCGCGCTGGGGCTCGTCCTGCTGCTCCAGCCCCGTTACGAGACCGCCCTCGCCCGCCGGCTGGGCTCGCTCACGCCGCGCTGGTACCGGAAGGGCCGGACGCACCTGGCCCCCAAGGAATCCGACGCCGAACGGCACACGGAGACGGACGCCGGACGGCCGCTGCCGCAGGTGGAGGACGACCGCGTGGAGGCGGGGGCCGGCGTCGGCGGCGGCCTCAGGTGATGAAGGCGAGCAGGAGGGCGAGCACCGCGCCCGCGGCACCGCAGACCACCCCGGCCAGGGCCTGACCGGGGTTCCGGGCCTCGCCGCGCGCGGCCATCGCGCGGCCGGCCAGCCCGAGCGCCACGGCGAGAGTGCCGAGAAAGAGCGCGAGGGGCCAGAGCAGGACGAGCACGATCGCGGCGATCCCGAAGGCCATGGAGATCGTGCCGAGACCGTCTCCGGGAAGGGGCGGTACGGCGGTACGGAAGGCGTCCCGTACCGTCCTCCCCTTCCGGACCGAGGGCACACAGGCCGCGACCAGCAGCACCGGGACCAGGCTCAGGGTGATGTCCAGGGACGCGGCGGCCGGATCGGGAGCCGCGCACCGCCCTGTCCCGCAGTCGAGCAGCGCGAGCACCAGCCGTGAAGTGACGAAGGCGAGAACCGCGGCGAGGCCGCACGCCGACACCGCGTGGGCGTAGGCGAGACCGCTGTCGCGGGGCCTGCGGCCCGTCCGTACGGCCAGGAGGATCAGCGTGCCGGTCACGGGGACGATCCCGAGAGGACCGGCCCCGGCGAAGGCGAGCAGGACCAGTCCCGCCGTGAGCAGCAGGCCCCAGCGCAGACCGCTGCCCAGTGTGCGGAACAGCCCGGAGCGGGCTCCGGCGTACGCGTGCGGGGCCAGCGCCTGCCCCACCAGCGGCACCAGCGCCGCCAGCACGAACGCGCACAGCAGGTAGGGGGCACGGACCGCCGCGTCCGCCCCGGCGCCCAGGACGAACGAGATCGGTTCGGGGGTGCCCGGGCCGAGGATCGTCGACATCAGCGCCTGGGCGGTCATGAGCTCCATCAGCCAGCACAGGACGCACCCGAAGACCGCCCCCACCACCGCGACGAGCACGCACCACGCCGGAGCCGCCCGCCTCCGGCGCCGCAGCGCCTGGCGCCACGGCCGGAGCGCGACGGACATCCACCGGGCCGAGAGGTACAGGACCAGGGAGAGCAGCACCGCCCACGGGAGGAAGCCGATCCCCGACTGGCCGGTGCTGGCCAGGGTGAACGTCGTACCCGGATTCACCACCCCGCCGCCCAGTGCCAGGCCGCAGCCCAGCCCCCAGACGGGTGCCCACATGAGGCGCGGTCTCTCCCCGGGGAACCCTTCGTCGTGGCGCAGGGCCAGGAACGCCACGGCCGCGCCCAGGAGCACGCCGGTGGTCCCGAGCGCCAGCGCCTGCTCGACCAGGTGGGCCGCCCGCTCGCCGAGCGACAGGTTGAGGACGTACGTCTGGCTGAGGTGGTTGTGGAGCACGCCGATGACGCTCCCCACCGCGAACAGCTCCCAGAAGCCGCTGCGGAACAGCGGGGCGGTGTCGTCGAACATGGCCCGCCGCCGGCGCGCGGTGGGGTGCACCCGCAGCAGGTCGCGCACCGGGCGGCGCCGGGCGTCCGGCGCCTCGAACAACGCGCGCAGGGCGAGCGGCGAGGCGCTCCACTGCCAGGCGCGCGCGTCGGCGTAGAACTCGCGGCTGCGCAGGACCGCCCGGCGGGAGAGCGGCATCACGACGAGCAGGCAGAGGGGGAGGAGCGAGTTGGCGACCCCCTGGGCCATGGCGCCCGCACCGCCCAGGCCCCACAGCAGTTCCCAGGCGATGCCGGCCGGGAGGGTGATGAGGAGCACCGGCAGGCCGAAGCGGGCGGCGACGATGGTGATGAAGCTGATGTCCACGTCGCGGTTGCGGATGTGGCCCAGTTCGTGGAGCACCACGGATTCGAAGGTCTCGGGCTGTCTGGTCCGCAGCGCGAGGAGCCCGCCGCTGAGCACGACGCACTTGTGCCGCCACCGGCCGAACGCGAGCGCCGAGACCCGCGGATCCAGCGGCTGCGCATACCAGGAGACCGGCCCGGTGCGCCCCCGGGCGCGCAGCGCCTCCAGCGCCCGGATCACCTCGGCCGACCCGTCGCCCAGCGGCACGTAGCGGCGACGGCGGATCCGCCACCGGGGCAGGACCCAGTAGACGGCGAGGACCAGCAGCCAGAAGACGAGGACCGCCGTCAGGGGCACCCACAGGCTCACCAGGCGCGGGTCCGCGCCGCAGACCTCCTCGATCGGTTGCTTCCCCGACGGAAGGCCGCTCGCCGTGGCGTTCTCCCGTTCCCAGCACGCCTCGTACGCGGCGAAGCGGCGTTCGACGCCCTTCTCCACGGGGGCGAACCGCGAGGACGAGAACGCCATGACCGTCACGGTCGTGGTCAGCACGAGCAGCGCGAAGCGCAGAGTCGTGCCGGACGGCACCGCGAAGGGGTCGCGCAAGTGGTCCGCGGCCGCCCTCGGGCCGGTCACCGCCGCTGCTCGTCGGGCTCGGACTCCCCACCGTCCGGGGCTCCCGCCGAAGCCGGGGGCGTGTCGGCCCCCATGGCCAGTTCCGCGACGATCCCGTCGGCGATCGCCGCCGCGACCTCGGCGGGCACCCGCATCCTTCGGGCATGCCGGTCCGCCGACCGATGGATCCGTCGCATCTGCTCCGCGGTCAACGGCGCGGGGGCGCGCCGCGCCGCGGCTCCCGCGGAGTCCTCCGCCGAGTGATCCGGGCGTCGCAGCACCACCCGCCGGAACCAGGAGGAGACGCGGGTGCCCAGGCGTCGGGTGGACTCCTGGGCGACCTGGGTCAGTGTGTCGGCGGCGACCGCCAGGACCAGGGTGGTGACGGCCACGGTGGCCCCGTCGAAGTCGAAGCCGAGCGCTTCGTCCCGGCGGGCTCCGCGTCCGGGCCGGGGCGTGGCGTGGAAGGCGGCGGCGACCATGTCGAACTGTTCCAGTTCCGCGCGGGCGCCGGAATCCGTCTTCTCGTTGAGCTCCTGCCCCGCCAGCACCGCGCGCGCCAGCCTGTTCACGGCTTCCCGGTCATGTGGTCGGCGCACCGCTGCCCTCCCCCGAATCGCCCGAGCCGACGTGAACGGCGAGGAGCCGCAACCTCGTTCGGTGCCGTCTGCGCGACCGTTCTACGGCACGTCCCGGGGCGCGGGCCGACGGATCACAGAACATTCACACGCGCCGGAGCCCGCCCGGCGGCCACGGGAAACGGGCGGCCGGGCGGGAAGCACCGGAGCGGGAGGAGAGAGGCCGGGCGGACCGGGGCGGCGGATCAGGCCCTCGGGGCCACCTTGGAGAGGCCGTTGATGATCCGGTCCATGGCGTCGCCGCCCGTCGGGTCGGTCAGGTTGGCGAGCATCTTCAGCGTGAACTTCATCAGCAGCGGGTGCGTCAGACCGCGCTGGGTGGCGACCTTCATCACCTTCGGGTTGCCGATCAGCTTCACGAAGGCGCGGCCCAGCGTGTAGTAGCCGCCGTAGGTCTCCTTGAGCACCTTCGGGTAGTTGGTGAGGGCCAGTTCTCGCTGTGCGGGGGTGGCGCGGGCATGGGCCTGGACGATGACGTCGGCGGCGATCTGGCCCGACTCCATGGCGTACGCGATGCCTTCGCCGTTGAACGGGTTGACCATGCCGCCCGCGTCGCCGACGAGCAGCAGGCCGCGGGTGTAGTGCGGCTGGCGGTTGAACGCCATCGGCAGGGCGGCGCCGCGGATCGGGTCCGTCATGTTCTCCGGGGTGAAGCCCCAGTCCTCCGGCATCGAGGCGCACCAGGCCTTGAGGACCTCGCGCCAGTCCAGCTCCTTGAACGCGGACGAGGAGTTGAGGATGCCGAGACCGACGTTGGACGTGCCGTCGCCCATGCCGAAGATCCAGCCGTAGCCGGGCAGCAGCCGGTCCTGCGGACCGCGCCGGTCCCACAGCTCCAGCCAGGACTCCAGGTAGTCGTCGTCGTGCCGGGGCGAGGTGAAGTACGTGCGCACGGCGACGCCCATCGGGCGGTCCTCGCGGCGGTGCAGGCCCATGGCGAGCGACAGCCGGGAGGAGTTGCCGTCGGCGGCGACGACGAGCGGGGCGTGGAAGGTGACCGGGGTCTTCTCCTCGCCGAGCTTGGCGTGGACGCCGGTGATGCGGCCGGTGCGGTCGTCGACGACCGGGGCGCCGACGTTGCAGCGCTCATGCAGCCGCGCGCCCGCCTTCTGCGCCTGCCGGGCCAGCTGCTCGTCGAAGTCGTCGCGCTTGCGGACCAGTCCGTAGTTCGGGTAGGAGGCGAGCTCCGGCCAGTCGAGCTGGAGGCGCATGCCGCCGCCGATGATGCGCAGGCCCTTGTTGCGCAGCCAGCCGGCCTCTTCGGAGATGTCGATTCCCATGGCGGCGAGCTGCTTGGTGGCGCGCGGGGTGAGGCCGTCGCCGCAGACCTTCTCACGGGGGAAGGCCGTCTTCTCCAGCAGCAGGACGTCCAGCCCGGCCTTGGCGAGGTAGTACGCGGTGGTGGAGCCTGCCGGGCCTGCCCCGACGACGATCACGTCCGCGCTGTGCTCGGAGAGGGGCTCGGTCACGGTCGGATCTCCCGGAGGCTCGAAAGCGCGTGCCGCGCGGCACCTGTCCCATGCAGTCTATGGGGGTCCCTCGCCCGGCTCCCGGAGGGCTCCTCGATCGGGGCCGGGGTCGGTTCCGAAGGGCGGGCCGAACGACCGGTCCCGAGGACCCGGTTCCGGGCGGCCGAGCGGAACGCCCGGTTCCGAAGGGCCGGTTCGGAGAGGCCGAGCGGAGGGGGCCGAGCGGAACGCGCCCCTCCGGAGGACCGGCTCCGAAGGGCCGGGAGGACTACGCGCGCACGCCCCGGTGCAGGGCCACCACACCGCCGGTGAGGTCGCGCCAGGCGACCTTCGACCAGCCGGCCCGCTGGAGCTTCGCCGCGAGCCCCGGCTGGTCGGGCCAGGCGCGGATGGACTCGGCGAGGTACACGTACGCGTCCGGGTTGGACGACACCGCGCGCGCGACCGGAGGCAGCGCCCGCATCAGGTACTCGGTGTACACCGTGCGGAACGGCGTCCACGTCGGCTTCGAGAACTCGCAGATGACCACCCGGCCGCCCGGCTTCGTCACCCGGTACAGCTCGCGCAGCGCCGCGTCCGTGTCCTGGACGTTGCGCAGCCCGAAGGAGATCGTCACGGCGTCGAAGGTCTCGTCGCGGAACGGCAGCTTCGTGGCGTCGCCCGCGGTGAACGGCATCCACGAGTGGCGCCGCTTCCCCTCCCGCAGCATGCCGAGGGAGAAGTCGCAGGGCACCACGTACGCGCCGGTCGCGGCGAACGGCAGCGAGGACGTCGCCGTGCCCGCCGCCAGGTCCAGGATCTTCTCCGCGGGCCGGGCGTGCACCGCCTTCGCGACCTCCTTGCGCCAGAGCCGGGCCTGGCCGAGGGACAGCACGTCGTTGGTGAGGTCGTAGTTGGCCGCCACGTCGTCGAACATCGTGGCGACTTCGTGCGGCTGCTTGTCCAGGGAAGCTCGGATCACCCGTCCATTCAAGCAGCCCGGTCCGCGGCGCCTCGCGCCGGTCGCGCCCGGGGCGCGTCTCCTCGCCCGGCGGCCCGGAGCACCCCATCTGGTAGGCAAGTCGTGACTTGCCTATAGTGGTGGTCATGGCGGACGACGTCTTCAAGGCACTGGCCGACCCGACCCGTCGGCGCATCCTCGACGAGTTGGCGGAACGGGACGGTCAGACCCTGTTCGAGATATGCACGCGGCTGGTGACCAAGCACGGTCTGGGCCTGTCCCGCCAGGCGATCAGCCAGCATCTGGCCGTACTCGAATCGGCGGGTCTGGTCCTCTCCCGGCGCCGGGGCCGCTACAAGTTCCATGATCTGAACACCGAGCCCCTTGAGCGGATCGCGACCCGATGGCTCAGGCCCGACGCACCGGAGAACACCCCATGAAGATCCATCTGACCAGCGTCTTCGTCGACGACCAGGTCAAGGCCCTGCACTTCTACACCGACGTGCTGGGCTTCGTGAAGAAGCACGACGTCCCGGTGGGCGAGGCCCGGTGGCTGACCGTGGTCTCGCCGGAGGATCCCGACGGGACCGAGCTGCTGCTCGAACCCTCCGGCCATCCCGCCGTGCGGCCGTACAAGGACGCGCTGGTCCAGGACGGCATCCCGGCCACCTCCTTCGCCGTGGACGACGTACGGGCGGAGTTCGACCGGCTGCGCGGGCTCGGGGTGCGCTTCACCCAGGAGCCGCTGGAGATGGGCCAGGTCACCACCGCGGTCTTCGACGACACCTGCGGCAACCTGATCCAGATCGTGCACAGCGCGTAGGGCGCCCACCGCGCCGCTCCCGTACCGGCTCGCGTGACGGGACCCGTCCGTGTCAGCCGCGGCGGAAGACCAGACGCCCGCCGAGCACCGTCGCCACGCAGCTCCCGGCACCCTCCGTGCGCAGGTGTGCCATGTCCCGTACGGCGAACACCGCCAGGTCGGCGGGGCCGCCGACGGTCAGGGGCGCGGCGAACGCCTCGGCCGGGTCCGGTACGGAGGCCAGCGGGTCGAGGCCGGTCGGTTCCGGCACGGCGGACAACGGGTCGACGGCGAGCTGCCCCACCGGGCGGGCCGGGGCGTGGACGCGCAGCCCCGAACGGGCGACGGCGCTGCGCACGGCGGGACGGGCGAACGGCCCCCGGACGGCCGTCGTACCGTGCCGCAGCATCCGCTGCAGCCCGCGCCGGGCACTCGCGCCCCAGCGGACCTCGTCCATGCCCAGCGCGGTGAGCGCGGCGCCGGTAAGCGGTTCGGTGCCCAGTTCGTCCGCCTCGCGCGGGTCCGGGTGGTAGGCGGCCTCCAGCAGGGCCGGTGCCCCCGCGTTCAGCAGCCCCGGGGTGATCAGCCCGGACCACCGCCGCACCCGCGCCTCGGGGCGGTCCGCGACCAGCTCCTCGTACGGGCCGATCGCGACGACCACGGCACCGTCCACGGCCACGGAGTCCGCCCAGGCCGGGGCGGACGCGGCGCCGTGCACCGCGTCCGCGGTATGCACCGTCAACACGTGGGTCCCCGGCCTCAGTTGGCGTCCAGGAGCTTCAGCTCGGGGTGCGCCGTGCCCCCCTCGATCGCGATGGACGAGATGTGCGAGACGACGCGGTCGTCGACCGGGTCGTTCGCCGGGTCGTCGTGGACGACGAGGTGCTCGTAGGTGGTGGAGCGCTGCGCGGGCACCCGGTCGGCCTTGCGGATCAGGTCGATGATCTCCAGGCGGTTGGAGCGGTGCTTGGCACCGGCCGAGGAGACGACGTTCTCCTCCAGCATGATCGAGCCGAGGTCGTCGGCGCCGTAGTGCAGCGACAGCTGGCCGACCTCCTTGCCGGTGGTCAGCCAGGAGCCCTGGATGTGCGCGACGTTGTCGAGGAAGATGCGGGCGATGGCGATCATCCGCAGGTACTCGAAGAGCGTCGCCTGCGTCCGGCCCTTCAGGTGGTTGTTCTCCGGCTGGTACGTGTACGGGATGAAGGCGCGGAAGCCGCCCGTACGGTCCTGCACGTCACGGATCATCCGCAGGTGCTCGATGCGCTCGGCGTTGGTCTCGCCGGTGCCCATCAGCATGGTGGAGGTGGACTCGACACCGAGGCCGTGCGCGATCTCCATGATCTCCAGCCAGCGCTCGCCGGACTCCTTGAGCGGGGCGATCGCCTTGCGCGGGCGGGCGGGCAGCAGTTCGGCGCCCGCGCCCGCGAAGGAGTCGAGGCCGGCCGCGTGGATCCGCTGGACGGCCTCCTCGACGGACACCTTGGAGATCCGGGCCATGTGCTCGACTTCGGAGGCGCCCAGCGAGTGGATGACCAGCTGCGGGAACGCCTCCTTGATCGCGGAGAAGTGCTTCTCGTAGTACTCGACGCCGTAGTCCGGGTGGTGCCCGCCCTGGAACATGATCTGCGTGCCGCCCAGTTCGACGGTCTCCGCGCAGCGGCGCAGGATGTCGTCGAGGTCGCGGGTCCAGCCCTTGGCGGTGTCCTTGGGCGCCGCGTAGAAGGCGCAGAACCGGCAGGCCGTGACGCACACGTTGGTGTAGTTGATGTTGCGCTCGATGATGTACGTCGCGATGTGCTCCGTACCGGCGTAACGGCGGCGGCGCGCGGCGTCGGCGGCGGCCCCCAGCGCGTGCAGCGGCGCCGACCGGTAGAGGTCGAGGGCCTCCTCCGGAGTGATCCGGCCGCCTTCGGCGGCGCGGTCGAGGACGGGCTGGAGAGCGGCCTTCTCGGTCACCGGGCTGTCACCTTTCGGCGGGTTTTCAACGGGTCCACGAACCGGTTCAGCGTACGCCAGCGCCCGTCGGCGTCAGCCGCCGGACCGGGTGAGCGTGCCGTACGGGAGCCCGGCGCCCCTCTCCTCGGACCGGAAGCGCAGGGTGCCGTCCGCGTTCCGCGTGAAGTGCACGTCGGTCTCGGTGGAGGTGCAGAAGGTGCGGTCGCCGGGGCGGTCCGGGTCGGAGCGTTCGTGCAGGACGAGTTCCTCGTCGGTGCCGGAGGTGAGGGCGGCGACGCTGTTGCAGCGGACGGTCAGCCCGAGGGCGGTGACCTCGGTGGTCATGCGGACCACGTCCGTGCCCTTCCGGCCCTCGGTGAACACGGCGGTGAGCGTGCCGTGCGGCTGTCCGGTGGTCTTCTCGGTGAGCGGGCCGCTCCAGGTGCCGACGAACGCCTTCGGCACCTCGGTGACCTGCTCGGCACCGCCCTGGCCCGGGTCCGTGTCGGACGCCGGGGGGGTGGTGCCCACGCCGTGCTCGGCGGCGTCCCGGCCGCCCCCGCCCGGCATCAGGTCGAAGAGGAGCGCGCCGCCGACGGTGACCGAGGCCAGCGCGCCCGCCACGGCGAGGGCCACGGTGCAGCTGAGCCGTCGGCCGCGGTGCCCGTCGGACCGCGACGGGCCGGATTCCGCGCCGACGGTGACGGAGAACCGGGGGTCCGGCGTCCGCTGCCCCGGCAGCCCGGTGGCCCCGGGCGTGTCCGGCCGCGCGGGGCCGCGCGCCGCGGAGCCGTCCGCGGCGGTCGGGGTCCAGAAGGGCGGCCGGGTCGGTTCGTACGCGTCCGGGGCGGGCGAAGGAGACGGGAACGAGGACGAAGACGCGGGCGAAGACGGCTCACCCGGCGGGCCGTACACGCCTCCCGCGCCCTTCGAGCCGCGCCCGTCGTACGCACCTCCCACGCCCTCGGGGCCGGTCCCGCCCCACCCGCCGCGCCCGCCGTCCGGGGCGTCCGCGGCATTCGCGGCGTCCGAGCCCCAGGACGCCGCGCTGAACGGCACCGGTCCCGACTGCGCCGGGGCGGCGTCCTGCGGCTCCAGGTCCAGCAGCGCCACCGCCGCCCGGCTCACCTGGCGCACCAGCGGACCGGGCAGCCAGCCCCCCGCCACCAGCCCCGCGGCCCCGCCCGGCGCCAGCCGACGGGCCAGTTCCATGGGGGTCGGCCGGTCCTCCGGGTACTTCTCCAGGCACCCGGCGACGACCTCCCTCAGCTCGCCCTCCAGCTCCCCCAGCTCGGGCTCCTCGTGCACGACCTTGTAGAGCAGTACGGCGGACGAGTCGCCCAGGAAGGGGGCGCTGCCGGTCGCCGCGTAGGCGAGCACCGCGCCGAGCGAGAAGACGTCGACCGCCCCCGAGATGTCCTCCGTGCCCCTGATCTGTTCCGGCGCCATGTAGCCGGGCGAGCCGACGGAGACCCCGGTGGAGGTGAGGGAGGAGGTGGCGCCGACGGCGTGGGCGATCCCGAAGTCGATCAGCCGGGGGCCGTCGAGGGCGAGCAGCACGTTGGACGGCTTCACGTCGCGGTGGACGAGCCCCAGTCCGTGGACCGCGGCCAGCGCCTCCGCGAGACCGGCACCCAGGGTCCGCACCGCGTGCTCGGGCAGCGGCCCGTGCTCGACGATCGCGGTGGACAGCGGCGGGCCGGCCACATAGCCGGTGGCGACCCACGGAATGGGAGCGTCCGGGTCGGCGTCCAGCACCGGCGCCGTCCACTGCGCGCCGATGCGCCGGGCCGCGTCCACCTCCCGCCGGAAGCGGGCCCGGAACTGTTCGTCGAGGGCGAAGTGGGGATGCACGACCTTGACCGCGACGGTGCGGCCCCCCGCGCTGCGCCCCAGATACACCCGGCCCATGCCGCCCGCACCGAGCCTGCCGAGCAATCGGTAGGCACCGATGGTCAGCGGTTCGCCGGCTTCCAGCGGCTGCATATACGTGACTCCCCCTGTGGACGGCCGGATCTCCGGTCGAAGCCTAGGCGGCGAAGGTCATCGGTTCCCAGAGGAAACCATCCGCCGATTTCGCTCCCAAGGGAACGAAGAACGGCTTTCGACACAACAAAAGGCGTGAATACGTCGTTCACGCGAGCGATTCCGACGTAGAACCGCGACTGTGTCCGGACAGCTTCCGGGAATCGGCTATTCGCCGCGTATTAACCCGAACCGATAGCTGGCGAGGAGAAGGCGCGGAGAAGAACGGGAGAGGCCGACGAGAACGGCGGAGGGATTTTTCCGCCCCGAAAGTTCGAGGTTCATCCACTTTCTCGAACCCATTCCGCGCCGTCGCGCACGGCATCCGTCCGCGGTGCCGCCCGGCCCCCTTCCCGCGCCGCCCTTCCCGTCCGGTCAGCCGCCGAGCAGCTCGACCTTCACGTCGGCCGGAAACCCGGTCGTGGGGCCGACCCGGCGCGCGAACTCCGCCACACCCGCGAGCTGCTCGGGGCCGAAGCGGAAGTCCAGGGTCGTGAAGTACCGCTCCAGCGTCCGCGCGTCGAACGCCTCCCAGCGCGCCGCCTGCTCCGCGACCTTGGTGACCTCCTCCAGGGAGACGTCCCGCGAGGCCAGGAACGCCTCGTGCACCTTGCGCACCTGGTCGGGCTCGGCGGCGACGAAGTCCTTGCGGGCCGCCCAGACCGCGAAGACGAACGGCAGCCCGGTCCAGTCCTTCCACATCTGCCCCAGGTCGTGGACCTGGAGGCCGAGACGGGGGGCGTCGTGCAGGTTGGCCCGGAGCGCGGCGTCGCCGATCAGCACGGCGGCGTCCGCCTCCTGCATCATCACGCCGAGGTCCGGCGGGCAGGTGTAGTAGTCCGGGCTGACCCCGTACCGTTCGGCGAGCAGCAGCCGGGCCAGCCGCACGGAGGTCCGCGAGGTCGAACCGAGCGCCACCCGGGCCCGGTCCAGCTGCTCCAGCGGCACCTGCGACACGATCACGCACGACATGACGGGTCCGTCGCAGCCCACCGCGATGTCGGGGAAGGCGACCAGGTCGTCGGCGTTGCGCAGGAACTCGACCAGCGTGACCGGGCCGATGTCCAGATCGCCCCGGACCAGCTGCTCGCTGAGCTTCTCGGGGGTGTCCTTCGACAGCTCCAGGTCGAGCAGGGTCCCGGTCCTGGCCAGGCCCCAGTAGAGGGGGAGGCAGTTCAGGAACTGGATGTGACCGACGCGCGGCCGACTGCGACGGTCGTCGCGCACTGCGGTTGAAACGGTTGAATTGTCCACGTCGCGAGGCTAGACCCGGGGCGCCGCCCCAGGGGCACCGGGTGCGCGCGACACAGGCCGGCCCCCGCGCCGACGCGCCGGAACCACCCCGGAAGCGCTCCCGAGCCCCCTTCGCCCCTCTTGAAGTCGCCGCCTCGGCCGCGCCCGGAAGTCGCCCCTCGAAGTTGACTCCGAAGACGCTCCCGAGACGCCTCGGGGACGCCTGCGCGTCACCCTCCCGGACGCGTACTTCATCAGCTCATCCGCACAGCAATGAAACATCCGGGTGAAGTGATCTTTCCCTCTACCCTTCCGTACACGCTGCGTGCTAGGCTCGACGCAAGTTGCAGTTTGGTTTCCCTTGCAGTACAGAGCCTGCGGAGCATGTGACCCGCAGGCTTTTGTAGTTTTCAGACTTCTTTGCAGGTTCTGGAGCAGGGCAACCCTTTGGCCCAAGGAGGGCTTATGGCTACCGGAACCGTCAAGTGGTTCAACGCTGAAAAGGGCTTCGGCTTCATCGCCCAGGACGGCGGCGGCCCGGATGTCTTCGTCCACTACTCCGCGATCAACGCGTCCGGGTTCCGCTCCCTTGAGGAGAACCAGGTCGTGAACTTCGACGTCACCCAGGGTCCGAAGGGCCCGCAGGCTGAGAACGTCACCCCGGCCTAGTTGCCCGGGTCGGCCGATCGCGGCCGACTAGCAGTACCCAAGGAGCTCTGTTCCCCGTCTCGCCGGGGAGCAGGGCTCCTGCCTTTTCGCGCCGGAATCCTCCGCCGCGCGACAAACCCGCCCCGTGAAACGGACCCGCCTTCGTGAACGGACTCGTCCTCGCGGCGAATCCCACCGGACGGCGTCCCACCCCGGCGGCGGACCGCACTTGACCTTGACACCGTGTGAAGCCCTGCACTGGGAGACGTCATGTTCACCATCGGAGACTTCGCCAGGTACGGGCAGGTGTCGGCCCGGATGCTGCGCCACTACGACGCCATCGGGCTCCTGCGCCCCGACCGGACCGACCCCATCACCGGGTACCGCTTCTACACCGCCGCCCAGCTCGCCCGTCTCAACCGCGTCATCGCCCTGAAGGAGCTCGGCTTCACGCTCCAGCAGGTGCGCGCCGTCCTCGACGAGCGGGTGAGCACGGAGGAGCTGCGCGGAATGCTGCGGCTGCGGCGGGCGGAACTGGAGGAAGCCATGGCGGCGACGGCGGCACGGCTGGCGCGGGTCGAGGCGAGGCTCCGGTCGATCGAGAGCGAGGGACGCATGTCCGCGGACGACGTGGTGGTACGGAAGGTGCCCGCGGTGCGGGTGGCCGAGTTGACCGGTGTCGCGGCGGGCTACGGGCCGGAGGACATCTCTCCGGTGATCGGGCCGCTGTACGACCGGCTCTTCCCGCTGCTGGCGGCGGCGGGCGTCAGCCCGAGCGGCCCCGGGATCGCGCATTACGAGGCCGCTCCGGACGGTGGCGGCGCGGTCGTCGTGCACGCGGGGGTGACGGTCTCCGCCCCGCCGGGGCCGATCGGTGACACCGGGATCACGGTGGTGGAGCTGCCCCCGGTCGAGGCGGCCACCGTGGTCCACCGCGGACCGATGGACGACGTGCTGCCCACGGCACAGGCCCTGGCGCGCTGGATCGACGCCAACGGCTACCGGTCGGCGGGGTACGCCCGCGAGGTCAACCTGGAGTGCCCCGAGGACCGGGACGCGTGGGTGACCGAACTCCAGGAGCCGATCGCGAGGGCCTGACGCGCGGCAGGGCCCGGCCGTACCGGCGGGGCCCCCGCGCACTGCGGGCCCGGCCCCGCGTCGGCCCCGGTACGCCCCGGGGGCCGGCCCACTTCAGGCCCCGTGGCGGCGGGGCGGCCGGGCGGCGGGGCGGCGGGGCGGCGACGGAGGTGACGGAGGTGACGCCTCCGGCCCCGACACCCGCGTCCAGGGCGCCCGCACCCCGTACGTCCGCGCTCCGGGCGCCCACGCCCGGATGTCACGCCCTCTCCGCACCTCGGCCGCCCTCGGCCGCCTTCAGGGCCCCTCCGGCGCTTCTCCTCGCACCGCTGCCGCTCCCCCGCCCGCTATCGCCCTCCCGGCCCGGCCCACAGCCCCTCGTCCGTCAGCCCCAGCAGCTCGATCGCGTTGCGGCGGACGATCCGTTCCACCACGTCGGCGGCCAGATGCCCCATCTGCGCCTCGCCGACCTCGCGGGACCTGGGCCAGGTGGAGTCGGAGTGCGGGTAGTCCGTCTCGTACAGCACGTTCCCGACGCCGATCGAGTCCAGGTTCCTGAGCCCGAAGGCGTCGTCGAAGAAGCAGCCGTAGACGTGGTCCGCGAACAGTTCCGACGGCGGGCGACGGACCTTGTCGGCGACGCCGCCCCAGGCCCGGTTCTCCTCCCAGACCACGTCGGCACGTTCCAGGATGTACGGGATCCAGCCGATCTGCCCCTCCGCGTACATGATCCGGAGGTTGGGGAACCGCTCGAACTTGCCGCTCATCAGCCAGTCGACCATCGAGAAGCAGCAGTTGGCGAAGGTGATGGTGGAACCGACGGCGGGCGGGGCGTCGGCCGAGGTGGACGGCATCCGCGAGGACGAGCCGATGTGCATCGCGATCACCGTCCCCGTCTCGTCACAGGCGCGCAGGAACGGGTCCCACTCATCCGTGTGAATGGACGGCAGCCCGAGATGCGGGGGGATCTCGGAGAACGCCACCGCGCGCACCCCGCGTGCCGCGTTGCGCCGGACCTCGTCCGCGGCCAGCTCCGCGTCCCAGAGCGGGATCAGCGTGAGCGGGACGAGCCGGCCGCGCGCCTCGGGCCCGCACCACTCCTCCACCATCCAGTCGTTGTACGCGCGCACGCCGAGCAGCCCCAGCTCCCGGTCCTTCGCTTCGGTGAAGGTCTGGCCGCAGAAGCGGGGAAATGTGGGGAAACAGAGGGCGGACTGGACGTGGTTGGCGTCCATGTCGGCGAGCCGGTCCGGCACCGAGAACGAGCCCGGACGCATCTGCTCGTACGTGATGATCTCCAGCTTGATCTCGTCCCGGTCGTAGCCGACCGCGGTGTCCAGCCGGGTGAGCGGCCGGTGCAGGTCCTCGTACACCCACCAGTCGCCGATCGGGCCTTCGTCCCCCTCGGCACCCATCACAGGCGCGAACTTTCCACCCATGAAGGTCATTTCCTTGAGCGGCGCGCGGACGATCCGGGGAGCACGGTCGAGGTACTTGGACGGGAGCCGGTCCCGCCAGACATGAGGGGGCTCCACCGTGTGGTCGTCCACCGAGATGATCTTCGGGAAGGTCTCCATGCACACCACGGTAGCGTCGATCTGACGAACCGTCAGCTCCCTGGACCGGTCCCCGTTCTGCGATCGTTGTCGAGGGCTTGTGCAGAGCGTCACCCACTGCTGACGTCCCCGCCCGCGACAAGGCAGACTGTTGAGCGCGATACCAGCGGTACGCGGCAATCCGGATGCGCCCCGGACCGGAACACGGGACGGCGGGCGGTCCGGGACGGCACACCGGCACGATCGGCAGGACCGGCAAGGCGAGCAGGACAAGGAGGCGGCAATGGACCGTGACAACGGACCGCGAGCGCGGGTTCCGGAGCAACGTGCTCCGCACCAGCGGTCCGCCGCCGACGACGGCGGTCTGCGCTTCTCCGTCCTCGGTCCGGTACGGGCGTGGCGGGGCGGCGAGGCCCTGCCGTCCGGTTCCCCGCAACAGCGCGCCCTGCTGACCGCCCTGCTGCTGCGGGGCGGCCGTACGGCCACCGCCGCCGAACTCATCGACGCCATCTGGGGCGAGGACCCGCCGTCGCAGGCGCTCGCCGCCGTACGCACGTACGCCTCCCGGCTCCGCAAGGTCCTCGACCAGCAGACGCTCGTCAGCGACGCCGGCGGATACGCGATCCGCACCACTCACGACGCCGTCGACCTGACCGTGGCCCAGGAACTGGCGGCCGGGGCGGAGAAGGCCCGCGCCGGCGGCGACCGCGCCCGGGCCCGTGCCCTGCTCGACAAGGCCCTCGGCCTGTGGGACGGCGAGGCGCTGGCCTCCGTGCCCGGCCCGTACGCCGAGAACCAGCGCACCCGCCTGGAGGAATGGCGGCTCCAGCTCACCGAGGCCCGGCTGGATCTGGACCTGGACCTCGGCTGCCACGCGGAGGCGGTCTCCGAACTGACCGCGCTCACGGCCGCGCACCCGCTGCGCGAGCGGCTGCGCGAACTCCTCATGGTCGCCCTGTACCGCAGCGGCCGTCAGGCGGAGGCGCTCGCGGTGTACGCGGACACCCGCCGGCTGCTCGCCGACGAACTGGGCGTCGACCCGCGGCCCGAACTCTCCCAGCTCCAGCAGCGCATCCTGCGGGCCGACGAGGAACTGGCCCGCCCGGCCGACGAACCGGCCCCGGTCCACGTGCCGCTGCGCCCCGCGCAGCTCCCGGCCACCGTGCCGGACTTCACCGGCCGCGCCGCCTTCGTCCGGGAGCTGGGCGAGCGGCTGGCGACCGCCGAGGGCTCCGTCATGGCCGTCTCCGCGCTGGCCGGCATCGGCGGCGTCGGCAAGACCACCCTCGCCGTGCACGTCGCCCACCAGGCGCGCCAGCACTTCCCGGACGGCCAGCTGTACGTGGACCTCCAGGGCGCGGGCGCCCGCGCGGCCGAACCGGAGACGGTCCTCGGCGCGTTCCTGCGTGCCCTGGGCACGGCGGACTCGGCGATCCCCGACTCGCTCGACGAACGCGCCGCCCTCTACCGCTCGACGCTCGACGGGCGCCGCATCCTGGTCCTGCTCGACAACGCCCACGACGCGGCCCAGATCCGCCCCCTGCTCCCCGGCACGCCCGGTTGCGCCGCCCTGGTCACCAGCCGCGTCCGGCTCGTCGACCTGGCCGGCGCCCATCTGATCGACCTGGACGTGATGTCCCCGGAGGAGGCGCTCCAGCTCTTCACCCGCATCGTCGGCGCGGACCGCGTCGAGGGGGAACGCGAGGCCGCCCTCGACGTGGTCGCCGCCTGCGGCTTCCTCCCCCTGGCCATCCGCATCGCCGCCTCCCGCCTCGCCGCCCGCCGTACCTGGACGGTCTCCGCCCTGGCCGCGCGGCTCGCCGACGAGCGCCGCCGCCTGGACGAACTCCAGGCCGGGGACCTCGCGGTGAAGGCCACCTTCGAACTCGGCTACGGCCAGCTCGAACCCGCCCAGGCCCGCGCCTTCCGCCTGCTGGGTCTGGCCGACGGCCCCGACATCTCCCTGGCCGCCGCCGCCGCGCTGCTCAACCTGGACACGCATGTCGCGGAGGACGTGCTGGAGTCCCTCGTCGACACCAGTCTCCTGGAGTCCGCCGCCCCGGGCCGCTACCGCTACCACGACCTGGTGCGCCTCTACGCCCGCTCCTGCGCGGAACGGGACGAACAGCCCCCGGAGGAGCGCGAGGCGGCACTGTCGCGACTGCTGGACTTCTACCTGGCGACGGCGGCGGGGGTGTACGCGCTGGAGCGGCCGGGGGACCGGACCGTGGATCACCTGGAGCCCACGCAGTACCCGGGGCTCACGTTCAGCGAGCGTCCTCAGGCGCTCGACTGGCTGTACTCCGAGGCGGACTGCCTGCTCGCATGCGTGCTCCAGTCCCTCGGCGAGCGAACCCGGCGGCGAGCGATCGACCTGTTGATGGCCGTCAAGGACCTCGCGGAATCAGGGGCCAACGCCCGTAGGTACGAAAGCGCGGTCACCGCGCTCCGCGACGCCGCCATCGCCGCGGGCGACCCCCGGACGGAGGGCCGCGCACGCATCACGCTCACGCAGGTCTACAGCAACGCGGGCCTGTTCGAACAGGCTGATACCGAAGCGCACCACGCCATGGCGCTCGCCGCGGCGGCCCAGGACCCGTGGACCAGTGGAAACGCCCCCAACGAGCGTGGAATCCTCGCGATTTACCGTAATCAGCACGCGGATGGAGAGGCATACCTCCAGGAGGCCATCGCGGCCTTTCGCGCGGACGGCAACAGGCCCGGGGAGGCGAGTGCGCTGTGCAATCTCTCCAGAATTCACCTGGCCCTGTCCCGCACCGTCAGCGCCGTGGATCTCGCTGAACAAGGGATCGAAATCTACGATCAGTTGGGTTTCGCGCTGCGTCTCGCCAACGGGCGTTACGCCCTCGGCCTCGCGCTCACCCAGGCCCGCCGGCTGCCCGAGGCGCTCGACCAGTTGACACAGGCACTCGGCATATTCCACGAGAACCGCCAGCCTCTGTGGGAAGGTGTCACCCACTTCAGGCTCGCGGAGCTGCATCTCGCCGCCCAGCGTTACGCGCTGTCGGCAGCCCATGCCGAACAGGCGATAGCCCTGCGGGGCATCGGCGGCGAGTGGCGACGGGGCACCGTGCTCACGGTTCTGGGCCAGGCGCTGAAGCACATGGGCCAGGCGGACCGGGCCAGAGCCTGCTGGAACGAGGCCCTGGCCATCTACGAGCGTCTGGGCGCCGACGAGGCGGAGGAGGTCCGCAACCTCCTGGAACCCCTCACGGCTGCGTGAGAGCCCTTCCGTCCCGGCGTTCATCGTTCGTTTATCGGCTGGCGACACTCTTACACCCGTCGACCCGTCGCGTCGGGGGGCAGACGGATCGACGAATGGCCGCCCCACTATGGTGAACGGCCCAGCGATGCCCGTCCGGCGATCCACGGGGGAATCACCGGACGGGCGTCCCCGACCTTTTGCCTCGAACGAATCACGGGAGTTGACCACGATGAGCGACGCCAAGAAGCCTGTCACCAAGCCGCTGGACAGCCACGCGTCCGGCGAGGAGCTCACGGTGCAGGACAGCCACGCCTCCGGGGGGAAGCTCACCGTTCAGGACAGCCACGCGTCCGGCGGGAAGCTCACCGTTCAGGACAGCCACGCCTCCGGCGGGAAGCTCACCGTTCAGGACAGCCACGCCTCCGGCGAGACGATCACCACGCTCGACAGCCACGCCTCGGCTCCCAAGCCCAACTAGTCCTCACCGGCACGGGGGAACGGCCGCGGCGGCGCGGAGGGGGAGCCGTCGCGGCCGTGGCGCGTCCACGGGCGTGAGGCCCGGAAGAGGGGCACGGACCGACGGTTCGTGCCCCTCTCCGCGTCCCGCGTGTCTACACCCCCCGGACCAGTACGTCCGCCCCGCACAGCTTGCCCATGTCGTCCTCGTCCGAGGTGAAGACCACCACCCGGCCCGCCTGACGCCCCGCGATCACCGCAAGCGCCGCGTCGATGGCGTACTTGTGGCCGTGCAGTCCGGTGGCACCCAGCAGGCGGATCGCCTCGTCGGCGACGTCTCTGCTCACGGGCTCCACGACGATGCCGGACATCGCCCAGTTCCAGACGGGCCTCCGGATCTTGCTGTGATACGCCTCGATCAAGGTCATCGAACTGGTCACCACACGGATACCTGTACGGTGCGCATCCTTGAGACGCGCCTTCATCTCCGCGTTTCCGAGCGCGGCCCGAGAAAGCGCCTCACAGTCCAGCACGTAAGAGGTCTCGGGCATCAGGCCGCATTCCGGCGTGGTTCCGCGTCGGCGTCGCGCTCATCGAACCACTGATCGATCTCGCGCCGCTCGGCCTCGGCCGCCGCGAGATCGGCATCCGTGACCGGCCCGTACTCGCCCTCCAGCCGCCCCACCAGCTCCCCCAGCCGGTCGTGCTCGCGCTGCCGCTCTATGGCACGCGTGACGTACGCGCTGAAAGCACCGGGGCCGACCTCGCGGCGGATCTCCTCCGCCAGCTCCTCCGGCAGGGTGACCGTGTACTTCTTGGTTGCCATACCAGGCACCATACTCCCGCTCCCGGCCGCACGACTGCTCCGTTCACCCGGTTCAGCGGCCCCCGAGGCCCCGCGTTGACACATGTAAGAGCCGTATGCCGCCCTCTCTTCGACCGTTCCGGGGACCTTCCTCGGCTATCGGCCCGGCTCGTCCGCCCGCCCCCGCAGCTCCCCCTTCAGGACCTTGCCGCTCGCGTTGCGCGGCAGGGCGGGGACGAACTCCACCGATCTGGGGACCTTGTAGTTCGCCATCTCGCGGCGGGCGTACATCAGCATGCGTCCGAGCCGGGTGCCAAGGTCCTCTCGCGGCGTGCGGGTCGCTGGCGGACTTGGGCGTCAGAAGTGTGCGGTGCGGTGATGACGCTGTGGTCCGGGAGGGTGCGTGCGACGAGGGTGACACCGCTGGCGATGCGGCAGTCGCGGCCGAGCGCGAGGCCGGGGCCGAGGCTGATGTTGTTGCCGGTCTGGACCCGGTCGCCGATCAGGGCGCCGAATTGCGGTGTGCCACAACGGTAGAGGCCGTCGGAGGTACGCAGGATGATCTCCCGTTCCGGGTTGCTCATGTGGGAGTTCCACATGCTGATGACTGCGACGGTCAGATTGGCGGACAGGTGGGCATCGGCGCCTACGAGGGTGCGGTTGATCCCGATACGGTGGCCGAGGATGGCCCGTTCGCCGAGGAACGAGCGGGTGACCTCGCAGTTGAAGCCGATCGAGACATCGGCGCACAACACGGAGCCGGCGCGGACGGTGGAGAACTCCCATACACGTACACGGGGGCCGATGATCACGTCGTCGCCGACGATCGCAGTCGGGTGGATCTGCGCGGTGGGGTGAATACGGTGCGGGAGCCGGGCGAGGGCCCGGCGATGCCAGTCCTCCCAGAGTGAGAGGAAAACGGACAGATCGGTCTTTACCAGGTGCTGGTACGGGGTGCCGTTCAGCATTCCGCTGGTGGGAACGGTGAGGTAGTCGCCGAGGCGGATGGTGGGCATCGGTGGCCTTCCGGTGGTGTGGTCGGTGGCCGTTTCTCTGGGCGGCTAGCATCGCTGGCACCGGCCCCGAGGAACGGAGAGTTCATTCGTGCGTCACCCGCGCGTAGGCGTCGCCATCTTGACCATGGGCACGCGGCCCGCCGAGCTGGCCGACCTCCTGGCATCGGTTGCCAGGCAGGAAACGCGTGCGGCGCGGGTGGTGGTCGTCGGCAACGGTTCGCCGCTGCCGCCCCTGCCGGAGGGGGTTACCGGTGTCGAACTGCCGGAGAACCTGGGGGTGGCCGGCGGCAGGAACGCCGCACTGGCCCGGCTGCGGGAGTTCGGGGATGTCGATGTGGTGGTGGACCTGGACGATGACGGTCTGCTGATCAGCCCGGACGTCTTCACCCGGCTCGCGCAGTTGTACGCGGCGGACGAGCGGCTCGGCGTCGTGAGTTTCCGCATCGCCGACGAGCAAGGCCGTACCCAGCGCCGTCACGTTCCGCGGCTGCGGGCGGCGGATCCGATGCGCGGCGGGCTGGTGACGACGTTCCTCGGCGGCGGGCACGGGCTGTCCGTACAGATGCTGAACCAGATCGGTGACTGGCCCGAGCCGTTCTTCTACGCGCACGAGGAGACCGACCTGGCTTGGCGGGCACTGGACGCGGGCTGGAAGGTGCTCTACGAGCCGGAGCTGGTGCTCCAGCATCCATGGACGTCGCCGACCCGGCACGCGGTCTTCTACCGCATGGTCGCCCGTAATCGGGTCTGGCTTGCCAAGCGGCACCTTCCCGCCCTCCTCGCTCCCATCTATCTGGGTATCTGGACTGTGATGACCCTGGCCCGCACACGGTCGGCGGCGGGGCTGAGAGCCTGGTTCGGCGGATTCGCCGAGGGCCTTCGCACCCCATGCCCGCCCCGTCGGCCGATGCGGTGGTCCACGGTGTGGCGGATGGCTCGCCTGGGCCGGCCACCGGTCATCTGATCAGACGGCCGCCGCCTCGGCCTGGGCCCGCAACCACGCGGGGATCGCTTCGGGCGTCCTACTCAGCCAGTCCGCGTAGCGGGCCACCCCGTCCTTGACGGTGATGGTCGGTCGCCAGCCGAGCACCGCTTCCAAGCGGTGGGTGGACGCGTAGCCGCCGAGTGGGTCGCCGGGCGGCATCGGCGTCTCCGCGAACCGGGTGCCGGGGTACTGCTCGGCGACCAGATCGGCCACGGCGCGGATGCTGGTGGGGGTGCCGGTGCCGATGTTGATCGTCTCGTTGTGGGCTCGCGGGGCGATGAGGGCCCGCACGGTGGCAGCGGCGATGTCCTCGACGTGGACCAGATCCCGGATCTGGTGGCCGCCGCCGTTGAGGTGCAAGGGCAGCCCCAGGGCAGCGCGGGTGGTGAACCATGCGATCACCCACGAATGGCTGTTCTCTTTGACGACCTGCGGCTCTCCGTAGACGGAGAAGTACCGCACGACCGTGTACGAGGTGCCCACGGCGCCCAGCGTGAGAGCGGTCTGTGTCTCGCCCCATGCCTTGGTGTTGGCGTAGACGGACATCGGCCGCAGCTGCGTGTACTCGTGGAACTGCGGCGGCACCCGGCCGTGGACGGCTTCCAGCAGCTGGCGCACGGTCCGGTACTCCTCGCACGGGCGCGCCCAGTCTTCCGGGTCGCCGTTGCCGTAGACGCTGGCGGAAGAGACGAAGACGAGCCGACGAGTCCGCTCGCAGGCGGCCACCGCGTCCAGCAATACCTGGGTGCCGGTGATGTTGGTGTGGATCGCCGCCATGGGCTTGCGGGTGCAGGCTGCGACATCGGCAAGGGCGGCGGCGTGGATCACGTAGTCGGCGGCGCGGACGCCCTCACCGTGGCCGAAGCCCACCGCATGGTGTCCTCCGCCTGGCGCCGGCAGGGACACTACGCCCGCGCCACCGACGTCGCCGTCACCGCCGCCCAGCAACTGACCGCCGGCCACATCACCGACGTGACCGAACGGCTCTCCGTCCAGGGCAACCTGTACGCCACCGCCGCTTACACCGCGGCAAAACAAGGCGACCGGCACACCGCACTCGCCCTCATCGCCGAGGCCGAAGCCACTGCCGGGCAACTCGGCCACGACGCGCTGCTACGCGGCGCCGTCTTCGGCCCCAGCCAGGTTCTCCTCCACCAGGTCTCGATCAGCCACCTGCTCGGCGACGCGGGCCAAGCGATCGAGTCCGCGCGCCGCATCGATCCCGCTGCCCTGCCCACCACCGAACGCCAAGCCCGATACTGGATCGACGTCGCCCGAGCCTTCGACCAATGGGGCAAGCCTGAACGCTGCTACCGAGCCCTCCTTGCCGCAGAGCAGGCAGCGCCACAGGAGGTCCGTCGCAGCTCGGTCCGCACCATGGCCGCCGACCTGGTGCGGCACGACCGCCCCCTCCCCGGCGTACGCGCGTTCGTGCACCGCGTCGGTGCCCTCGCTTGACCAATTGCCACTGCCGGAACTAGTGGCCGCACCGAGGAGACCCGGGCAGCGGACCGACGTGTCTCACATGTCTGAAGGTCGATATGGCGTTGAGCTGCAAGTTCGCTGACAACGCAAGCTATCGCCCATGCCATGTGCCAGTCCGGCGTTCATGTCCCTCCTTGGAGAGTGGCTGACGGCGTGAACCGTCAGCTCTCCACCCGGCCTGGCGCCCCGTCCGCCCGTCAGCCCCGCGGCTCGTCCGCCCGCCCCCGCAGCTCCCCCTTCAGGACCTTGCCGCTCGCGTTGCGCGGCAGGGCGGGGACGAACTCCACCGACCTGGGGACCTTGTAGTTCGCCATCTCGCGGCGCGACCAGGCGACCAGGTCGTCGGCCGTGGCGGTGGCTCCCGGCCTGCGGACTACGTATGCCCGCCCGACCTCGCCCAGGCGGGGGTCCGGGACGCCGATGACGGCCACGTCGGCGACGTCCGGGTGCAGGCCGAGGATCTGCTCTATCTCGGCGGGGTACGCGTTGAAGCCGCCGACGATGAACATGTCCTTGATCCGGTCGGTGATCCGGAGGTTGCCGTGCTCGTCGAGGACGCCCACGTCGCCGGTGTGCAGCCAGCCGTCCGGGGTGATCGCCGCCGCCGTGGTCTCCGGGTCCTCGAAGTAGCCCGCCATCACGTTGAAGCCGCGCACCAGGACCTCGCCGGGGGCGCCCGGCTCGGCCAGGACGCGGATCTCCGTGCCCGGGATCGCCCGGCCCGACGTCGAGGCGATCGTCTCCGGCGGGTCGCCCCGGCGGCACATCGTGACGATGCCGCTCGCCTCGGAGAGGCCGTACGCCGTGAGGACCGTCGCCACGCCCAGCTCGGTGCGCAGGCGTTCCACCAGCCGCAGCGGCACCACCGCCGCGCCCGTCACCACCAGGCGGAGGGCGGAGAGGTCGTGGCTGCCCCGGGCCGGATGGTCGAGCAGGGACTGGTGCAGGGTGGGCGGGCCGGGCAGCACCGAGATGCGTTCGGCGGCCACGTTGGCCAGGACCGTGTCCACGTTGAACACCGGATGCGGCACCATCGTCGCCCCGCGCATCAGGCAGGCGAGCAGCCCCGCCTTGTAGCCGAAGGTGTGGAAGAAGGGGTTCACGATCAGGTAGCGGTCGCCCTCGCGCAGGCCCGCCAGCTCGCTCCAGATCGCGTAGCAGCGCAGGGTCTGGGCGTGGGTGATGACGGCGCCTTTGGGCCGGCCGGTGGTGCCCGAGGTGTAGATGATGTCGGAGGGGTCGGTGGGGGCGATCGTGTCGGCGCGGGCCCGGACCGCCGCGGCACCGACCCCCTCCCCCGCCGCCAGGAAGTCCTTCCAGGTGAGGTAGTCGTCGGGGGCGCTGTCCGCCAGCACCACCACCCGCTCCAGGTGCGGGAGCGGTACGTCGGCCCGGCGCAGCGACGCCACGTACGAGGTGCCGAGGAAGGTGCCGGTGACGAAGAGGATCCTCGCCCGGCTGCGACGCAGGACGTACGCCGCCTCCGTGCCCTTGAAACGTGTGTTGAGGGGGACGAGGACCGCTCCGGCGGTGACGGCGCCGAGTGCGGAGACGATCCAGTCCAGGGTGTTCGGAGCCCACACCGCGACCCGGTCCCCCGGCTCGACGCCCGCGGCCATGCATGCGGCGGCGGCCCGCTCGACGCGTTCGCCGAATTCGGCGTACGAGACCCGGGTCCGGCCCTCGACGACCGCCTCCCGGTCCCCGTACCGCCGCGCCGCCGCGCGCACCAGTCCCGGGACACTGCCCCACTCCTCGTCGCCGCGCATCGCCCGCCCTCCTGACGCAGTAGTCGATCGACGCGGTGGCCGATCGACACGGCAGCCGATCGCAGCGGCAGTCGACCACCAGTAGCTGACTATCCGTCAGATTAGCTGTAGCCTCTGCCGCTGTCAGCGGTCAGGACGGTCTCGGAGGTGGCGGTGACGGCACTCAAGGACAGGACGGCGATAGCCGGCATAGGTCAGACACGGTTCGCGAGGCAACTGCCGGAGTCCGAGAAGACGTTGGCCTGCCGGGCCATCGTCGCGGCGCTCGACGACGCCGGGATCGACGCCTCGGAGGTGGACGCCTTCGCCTCGTACACGATGGAGGAGACCGACGAGGTCGAAATCGCCAAGGCGATCGGCGCGGGCGACGTGACCTTCTTCAGCAAGGTGGGCTACGGGGGCGGGGGCTCGTGCGCCACGGTCGCGCATCTGGCCGCCGCGGTGGCGACCGGGCAGGCGAGCGTCGGGGTGGCCTGGCGGTCGCGGAAGCGGGGCTCGGGCCCCCGCCCGTGGAAGAACACCACCGCACAGCTGCCCACGCCCGCCCAATGGACCCGGCCGTACGGGCTGTTGCGACCGGCCGACGAGATCGGGATGCTGGCCCGGCGCTACATGCACGAGTACGGGGCGACCCGCGACCACCTCTTCAACGTGGCCCTCGCCTGCCGCAACCGCGCCAACCAGAACCCGGACGCGGTGATGTACGAGCGCCCGCTGACCCGCGACATGTATATGACCTCGCGCTGGATCAGTGAGCCGCTCTGCCTCTTCGACAACTGCCTGGAGACGGACGGGGCACTGGCCTGCGTCATCGTCTCCGCGGAGCGGGCCAGGGACTGCCGACACCGGCCCGTCTACATCCACTCCGTCGCGCAGGGCCTGCCCGCGCAGCACCACGGGATGGTCAACTACTGGAACGACGACCCGCTCTCGGGCCCGGCGTGGACGGCCGCCCGCCAGCTGTGGAAACAGGCCGACCTCGGCCCTCAGGACGTGGACGTCGCGCAGATCTACGACGCCTTCACCCCGCTCATCCCCTTGTCGCTGGAGGGCTACGGCTTCTGCGGGCGCGGCGAGGGCGCCGCGTTCACCGAGGGCGGGGCGCTGGAGAGCGGCGGGCGGCTGCCCCTCAACACCGGGGGCGGCGGGCTCAGCGAGGCGTACGTGCACGGCTTCAACCTGATCAACGAGGGCGTGAAGCAGCTGCGCGGCACCTCCACCGCCCAGGTCCCGGACGCCGGGACGTGCCTGGTCACCGCCGGCGAGGGCGTGCCCACGTCCGCCGTACTGCTGAGGAACTGAGGAGCCGAGGGACCGAGGAACCGAGAAATCGGGGAGCCGGGGAATCGAAGAATTGGAGAGCCGACATGGATGACGCTCTGCTGACGCCCGTCGTGGACGACGACGGCGCCCCCTTCTGGGAGTACGCGGCCCGCGGCGAACTCCGGGTCCAGGCGTGTGCCGCCCCGGAGTGCGGGAAGCTCCGTTTCCCGCCCCGGCCGTGCTGCCCGCACTGCCGGTCCTTCGAGAGCGGGTGGCGGGCGATGAGCGGGCGCGGCCGGATCTGGTCGTACGTGCTGCCGCACCCGCCGCTGCTGCCCGCGTACGCCGCGCAGGCGCCGTACAACGCCGTCGTGGTCGAACTGGCCGACGCGCCCGCGATCCGGCTGGTCGGGAACGTGGTGAGCGGTCCCGACGCCCCGCTGGACTCGGTCGATCCGGGGCGACTGCGCATCGGGGCGCCGGTGCGGGCGGTGTTCTGTCCGGACGCCTCCGGAACCACCCTGGTGCGCTGGCTGCTGGAGCGGTGAGGGGACGGCGGCGATGACCGTGCGCACGGAGAAGGACGAGGAGACCGGCGTCGCGCTCGTCACCCTGGACCGGCCGGAGAAACTGAACGCGATCGACCTGAGGACGGCCGCCGAACTGGCCGCCGTCTGGCGGGCGTTCCGGTACGACGACGGGGTGCGTGCGGTCGTCCTCACCGGCGCGGGCGGCCGGGCGTTCTGCACCGGGATCGACCGGTCGGCGCACGTCCCGCAGCCCTCGTCCCCGTACACGATCGACGATCCGCTGCTCACGATCGGGCCGAAGGCGAACGATCTGTGGAAGCCGGTGATCGCGGCCGTGGAGGGAATGGCCTGCGGCGGGGCGTTCTATCTGCTGGGCGAGGCGGAGTTCGTCGTGGCGTCGGAGGAGGCGACGTTCTTCGACCCGCACACCACGTACGGCATGGTCAGCGCGTACGAGGCGATCGCCATGGCGCAGCGGATGCCGTTCGGGGAGGTGGCCCGGATGTCCCTGATGGGGACGGCGGAACGGGTCACGGCCCGGCGGGCGTACGAGACCGGGCTGGTCAGCGAGGTGACGGCGCCGGGCGACGCCGTGGCGGCGGCGCTGAGCGCCGCGGGGGTGATCGCCTCGTACCCGACGGGGGCGGTGCAGGGGACGGTACGGGCGGTGTGGTCCGCGAAGGAGGCGGCCAGGGCGCAGGCCATGGCCCACGCCCCGCACCTGATCGCGCTCGGGAACCTGCCGCCGGAGCGGCAGTCCGAGCTCTTCCGGGGGCGGGGCGTGGGCGGGAAGGGCGGCGGATTCCGGCCGCGGTGAGGGCGGCGGCCCGGTGGCTCCGTGGTCCGGGATCCCGGGTGTCCGGCCGGTCCGGTGTCCGGACGGTCCGGTGTCCGGACGGCTCAGTAGGTCAGTTCCGCCTCGACGCGGCACTTCTTGACCCTGGAGACCCTGCGCGGGTTGTCCATGCGCACGGACACGGTCCTGGCGTCCCCGCCCTCGGCCTTCACCCGCGCCTCACCGGTGTCGACGGTGTTGCCCATCGCGTCGAGGAAGGTCACGTCGACCTCGTAGGTGTGCGGACCGGCGGCGTTCGCCGTGAGCCTGACCGTGGCGGTGGTGACGGCCTTGCGCTTGCCCTTGCGGGGCTGGGCGCACCGGAACACGTACGCGTCGGCCGCGTCCGAGGCGGACGGCGACGGGGCCGTGCCGCCGGAGGAGCTGCTCGACGATCCGTAGTCGTCGTTGTCGCCGCTGCTGCCGTAGCCGCTGTGCCCGTAGTCGTCGTTGCTCTTCTTGGAGCTGGAGCAGCCGCCACCGCTGCTGCTCGATCCGCCGCTCCTGCTCTTGCTCTTGCCGGAGTGGCCCCGGCCGGTGGAGAAGCCGGTGAGTGCGAGCACCACCACGAGCAGTACCGCGGAGAGTCTGATGTGCCGCCGCATCATCGATGCAGCCCCCCTTAGAGGTCGCGCGTATAGGCGGGGCGGCGTCGCGTGCCGATGGGCGGCGCCTGGCGGCGTTGTCGTCGGTCGACGACGCTCCGCGTCGCCTCCCTCCTCCGCCTTGCCGGGCTTGCCCCTCGCCCCGCTCCTTCCTCCGCCCC